>NZ_BMGY01000024.1 GCF_014640435.1 Hymenobacter frigidus
CCCTATCAAGCTGATTTTAGCTCAAAACTCACCCTCACCCCTTAATTTTTAACACAGTTCATGTAAAACGTTTGGCCCGCCGAGTTACTCATATTCAGCACGCCCGCATTGCGGTTCTCGCCGATATAGCTAACCAGGAAACTACCCGTGGAAGGGTAAAGGTGTTCAAAATAATAGATATTAACACTGGTATCGGTGTTGCCCGGAATATTGCGCTTGGTGGTGCGGGCAATGCCAAGGGCGCAGCTGGAACTGCCATCACCGAAAAAAATGGCCACTTTGGCCTCATCTACCGTCGAACTATTGTCGGTGTAGAGCACCATTTTGAAGAACACCCGGCGTGGGTTACGATTGGCAATTGGCAACGTAGTATCTGCCTTGGCCTGGATGTCGCCGGCGCGGATGTGCGTGGCCCAAGCCGCATCAGGCCGCAAGCCGATAGCCGCCAGTAGCACCGTAGCCAGCAGCGCAACCCGCGCCAGGGCCCTAACCCGAAGTGGAAAGATTTGTATCATATTCAGACGTGGTAAACAACGAAAAGAAGAAGCTACTTGGTTGCCAAAAGCAAATGAAAGCCAGCGGTGCTAACTTAACATTTGATGGCGAAGTCGGGTTTACACAACTGATACGCCAGTGCGTGTAAATGGTGTCGGCCGCGGATAGATTCACCACGTTGTGCAATGTTTTTTAGCGCATCACTCTACGCGCAAGAATCGGACCCATTCGTTGTTCGGTTAGCGGGTGAGGCCTATCTTTGAGCACTTAAACATACCTCTTCACTTCCTAAGTTTGGCTACTTTATGAGTTGGATAACAAAAACTTTAACCAGCAGCATCGGCCGGAAGATTATCATGTCCCTTACGGGCTTGTTTCTGTGCACGTTTCTGGTGGTACATCTTGTCGGCAACCTGCAGCTGTTCAAGCATGACGAAGGGTTAGCCTTCAATACCTATTCGCATTTCATGGGTACCAACCCCATCATCCGCACCATTGAGTGGGGTTTGGTATTGGGTTTTGGCTTCCATATTTACGAGGCCTTTGCCCTTTCCCGCCGCAATCGGGCGGCGCGTGGCACACAGGGCTATGTTTCGAACCATTCGGAGCAAAATAGCGAGTGGACATCCCGCAACATGGGCATTCTGGGCAGCATCATCCTGATTTTTCTGATTGTACACCTCTACAATTTCTTCTGGCGTGCCCGCTTCGGCGGCTTGCCCAAAGTGGGCGGCAACGACCTCGAATCCCGCGACCTGGATAATTTGTACTTGGCAGTGGTCGACTCCTTCCACGTTTGGTGGTACGTGCTGCTCTACGTAGCGGCCCAAATCAGCCTTGGCTACCACCTGTGGCACGGTTTCCGCTCGGGTTTCCAGACCCTGGGCCTGAACCACCGCAAGTACACGCCCCTCATCAAGTACGTGGGTTATGCATTCGCAGTGGTCGTTTCGGCTGCATTCGCATCCATGCCGCTGTATTTTTACTTGTTCACCAACGAGCAAGGCGACCTCAAAGCTGCCATTGCCGCACCCATCATGCACGCCGTGGCATCGGCATTTTAAATTAATTTGGAGCGATAAAACCGCCGAATTGCGCTAACACCTGTTGCGTTTGGTTGTTACCCCATCGTTCAATCATTCCATCACTCCGTCACTTTATGCTGTTGGATTCCAAATTACCCGAAGGCCCCCTCGCCGAAAAGTGGGACAAGCACAAGTTTAACGTTAAGCTCGTGAACCCCGCCAACAAGCGGAAGTACGACGTGATTGTGGTCGGCACGGGCCTGGCCGGGGCCTCGGCTGCTGCTTCGCTGGCCGAGTTGGGCTACAACGTAAAGGCTTTCACTTACCACGACTCACCCCGCCGCGCGCATTCCATCGCCGCGCAAGGTGGCATCAACGCGGCCAAGAACTACCAGAATGACGGTGACTCCGTGTTCCGCCTGTTCTATGACACCATCAAGGGTGGTGACTATCGGGCCCGCGAAGCCAACGTGTACCGCTTGGCCCAGGTATCGGTCAACATCATTGACCAGTGCGTGGCCCAGGGCGTGCCTTTTGCCCGTGAATACGGTGGGCTGCTGGCCAACCGCTCCTTCGGGGGTGCGCAGGTAAGCCGCACGTTCTACGCTCGCGGTCAGACCGGGCAGCAGCTGCTACTGGGGGCCTACTCGGCCCTGAGTCGTCAGATTGCCTACGGCAAAGTGAAGATGTACACCCGCTCAGAAATGCTCGACGTGGTGGTGGTTGACGGCAAAGCCCGCGGCATTGTGACGCGCAACATCATCACCGGTGAGATTGAGAACCACGCCGCCCACGCGGTAGTGCTGGCCACTGGTGGCTACGGCAACGTGTTCTATCTGAGCACCAACGCCATGTACTGCAACGTGACTGCCGCCTGGCGCGCTCACAAAAAGGGTGCTTATTTCGCCAACCCTTGCTTCACCCAGATTCACCCCACTTGCATCCCGGTGAGCGGCGACTACCAGTCGAAGCTGACACTGATGTCGGAGTCGCTCCGCAATGACGGCCGCGTATGGGTGCCTGCCACCAAGGAAATAGCCGAGCGCCTGCGCAAGGGCGAAATCACGGCTACTGATATCCAAGAAGACGACCGCGACTATTTCCTGGAGCGCAAGTACCCGGCATTTGGTAACCTGGTGCCACGTGACGTGGCCTCGCGCAACGCCAAGCTGATGTGCGACGAAGGACGCGGCGTGGGCAGCACCGGCCTGGCCGTGTACCTCGATTTCGCCGACATCATCAAGCGCACGGGTGCTGAGGCGGTGAGCCAGAAATACGGCAACCTGTTTGCCATGTACGAGAAAATCACCGACGAAAACCCGTACAAGCTGCCGATGCGCATTTACCCGGCGGTGCACTACACCATGGGCGGCCTGTGGGTTGACTACAACCTGCAAACCAGCGTGCCCGGCCTCTACGCCACCGGCGAATGCAACTTCTCGGACCACGGGGCCAACCGCCTCGGTGCTTCGGCCCTGATGCAGGGCTTGGCTGATGGCTACTTCGTAATCCCCTACACCATCGGCGATTACCTGGCTCAGACGCCGCCCACGCCCGTGAGCGTTGACCACCCGGCTTTTGCCGAAGCCAAAGCCGGCGTGCAGGCACGTACCGAAACCCTGCTGGCCATCAAGGGCAACCGCACGCCCGATGAATTCCACAAGGCCCTGGGCCTCATCATGTGGGAGTACTGCGGCATGGCCCGCACCGAAAAAGGCTTGCTCTACGCCAAAGCCGAGATTCAGAAAATCAAGAAGGCCTTCTGGAGCGACGTGAAGGTGGTGGGTACCGGTGAGGAGATGAACCAGGCGCTGGAAAAAGCCGGCCGCGTGGCCGACTTCATCGAATTGGGCGAACTGATGGTAGACGACGCCTTGAACCGCAACGAAAGCTGCGGCGGTCACTTCCGCGAAGAGTACCAGACCCCCGAGGGCGAGGCCTTGCGCGACGACGAGAATTACGCCTACGTGGCAGCCTGGGAGTACCAGGGTGAAAACCAACCTGAGAAACTCAACAAAGAAGAACTTACGTTTGAAAACGTGAAGCTGACCCAACGCAGCTACAAATAGAAGTGAATTAAAAATTGAGAATTAAAAATTAAGAATGGGTAGTACCATTTGCTGATACGCTCAATTTTTAATTCTCAATTTTTAATTATTAATTTAAAAAATATGGCCGGCTCCAACCCCAACGCTAAACCAATGAACCTGACCCTGAACGTATGGCGGCAGCCCAACCGCCAGGCAAAAGGGAAAATTGTGGAGTACCATGTGAAGGATATTTCGCCCGATATGTCGTTCCTGGAAATGCTCGACGTGCTGAACGAAGACCTGCTGCACACCAATCAGGACCCGGTGGCGTTTGACCACGACTGCCGTGAAGGCATCTGTGGCTCGTGCGCTCTATTCATCAACGGCCGCAGCCACGGCCCCGAGAAGGGCACTACCACTTGCCAGCTGCACATGCGCAAGTTCTCGGATGGCGACACCATCACCATCGAGCCCTGGCGCGCGTCTTCGTTCCCCGTGAACAAGGACCTGAGCGTGGACCGCTCGGCGTTTGACCGCATCATCCAGGCCGGTGGCTACGTGAGCGTGAACACCGGCGGCGCACCCGATGGCAACGAGATTCCGATTCCCAAGGAAATTTCGGACCGCGCTTTTGAGGCGGCTACTTGCATTGGCTGCGGTGCCTGCGTGGCGGCTTGTAAGAATGCGTCGGCTATGCTATTTGTATCGGCTAAGGTTTCGCAGCTCGCGCTATTGCCCCAAGGCAATGTGGAGCGTAAAACCCGCGTCGAAAATATGGTGGCCCAGATGGACAAGGAAGGTTTTGGTGCCTGCACCAACATCGGTTCGTGCGCGGCAGAGTGCCCGGTGGGCATTTCGCTGGAGAACATTGCCATCCTGAACCGCGAGTTCCTGGCCGCTAAGGCTACATCGAACAACCTGGCGTAGGTCAATCGAAACTGACGACAAAGAGAGCCCCGGCAGTAGCTACTGCCGGGGCTCTCTGTTTATTTGTGGATAGAGTGCGGGACTTGTTCCCGGATACGAAATGGTTGAAAGTTTTAGCAGATTTCGACAACTGAACGGTTTTTGTTATTTGGCCAAGCCAGTACTCTTGAGCTCTTTGGGCAGCCATCGTTTCCGGCGCAAAATACTGCTTGGAAAACCCTTGGTTCCTTATTGAGGAACAAGTCTACTACTTAAAATGAAGCGTGGCTCGCTCGCTGGTGGCGCGGGAGTTCTACAGGACGGCTCGTGAGGAGAATTGTTTGATTAAGGCCGGGCTACTTGCTGCACCGCCGTTACTTTGCCGTGTGCTTCCCCTTCCCCCCGACCGTCGCCTGACGCTGCTTTACGCCATTATCCTGGTTGATGTGGTGGCCGGCGCGGCCGTGGGGCCGGTGCTGCCGGAGTTTGTGCGAGGGCTGCGGCAGCCGCAATTGTGGCTTTCGGTGGGCACGGGGCTGTTTCTGGGGGTACAGCTGTTTTCGGCCCCGCTGCTGGGGCGGCTGAGTGACGGCTACGGGCGGCGGCCCATTTTCATCCTGTCGGCGGTGGGCACGCTGCTGGCCAACCTGCTGCTGCTACCGGTGCGGACCGGGCTCTATTTTGTGAACCGGGTGTCCGATGGATTAACCAATGGCATGTACGCCACGGTGCGCTCGGCCATTACCGATATTTCGCCGCCCGAGCGGCTTTTTCGCAACCAGGGTATTGAGGGCGCTATTATCTCGCTGGGCTTCGTGCTGGGACCAATGGCGGCGGGAGTGCTGCTCACGGTGCTGCAAGTGCCACCTGCCCAGCAGGCGACTTATGTGGTGCGGCTCGCCGTGGCGCTAGCTGCCCTGAATGTGCTGCTGAGTGCCTGGCTGCCCGAAACCCTGGCCCAGCACAATGGCGTGCGCGGGGCCGAGCTGCGTGCCGAGCTGGCCCGCAGCATTAACCCACTCACGCTATGGGCCCGGCTGCGCACCAAAAACGCCAGCAACCCCGGCATCCGGCGTATTGTGCTCACGCAGGTGGCCCTCACGCTCAGTACGGGCTATTATTTCTACTTTGTGCCGTTTGCCAGCTTGGGGCCGCTGCACCTGGATGCACGCGGCATTTCTTACTTTTTCATGTACTTCGGCACGCTGAGCATCGGCCTGAACTACGTGTTCTACACCTACTTTGCCGACCGCATCAACCAACGGCGGGCCATTGTGTGGCTGGCGGCGCTGGGTGCGCCCGTGCTGGCCAGCTACGGCCTGATGGGTACCTCAAAAGTCGCGCTCTACGTGCTGGTTACGCTCGACTGCTGCACATTCTCGCTCATCCAGGGCTTGCTGGAAGGGCGGCTGGCCCGCCACACCACCGAGGCCGACCGGGGCGAGATTTTCGGCTTGAATCAGGCGTTTCAATCCCTGGCCAGCGTGGCTACCACGCTGGTATTCGGCGGGCTGTCGGTGCTCGATTTGCGGCTGCCGTGGGCGTGGTTTGCCTTATGCCTGGCGGCGGTGGCCGGGCTGGCGGCCCGCCGGGAGCCCGCGCAGGGCTTGCAATCCACTTGAGGTAGCGCAGCCATAATACCCCTGATTTCCCTGCCCAAAACTGGCTGGCGCACCGGCACAAACGGTAACCTTACTACGGTGTCGTAACCAATGGCCCGGCTGGCAGGTTAGAGCATCAGTTTTACGTTGATAGACCATTCTGTTTTGATAACCATACTTGCCGGTACCAACCGCCCCAACTCCCGCGCCCGCCGCATTGCCAACTATTACAGCACCGTTCTAACAGAATTAGGAGCCGCGCACCAGATACTGGACTTGGCCGAACTACCCGCCGATTTTACCAGCACCGCCCTGTATGCCCAAGTGGGTACGAACGCGGAGTTCAACCGCCTGGCCGCCATGCTGGACCTGGGCAATAAACTGGTAATTATCGCCTCCGAGTACAATGGCTCGTTCCCCGGCGTGCTGAAAGCGTTTATCGATGGCCTGCCTTACCCCGGTGGTATCTGGGGCAAAAAAGCGGCGCTGGTGGGCATCAGCAACGGCGGGCAGGGCGGCTTACTAGCCATGACGCACCTTTCCGATATCCTGATGTACCTGGGTACGGCCGTGCTGCCCCAGCGCGTGCGCCTGCCCTTCATCGGGCAGGATTTGAACCCCGAAGACTCGTTGAACCACGACCTTTCCCGGCAGCTGCTACGCGAACAGGCCACTGCGCTGCTCGCTTTTTAGCGATTGCCCGCTTCATGCGCGGACTCGCGGAGTTCGCGCTACACCACGCCACTGCGCCGGGCCCTGCGGGCGGCCATGTGCCGAAACAACGGCTTGAGCACGAAATAAAGCACTACCACCAGTGGAGTGCCACCCAAAAGCCACAGGGCCAGGGCCCCCAGCTCGGCCCGCCAGAGCAGGTGCAGGGCGGCACGCCAGTCGTGGGCAAAGAGCTGGCGCATCTGGGTCAGGGTCAGCTCTTTTTCCTGGGCATTGCCCAGCAGGCGCGCTCCCTGGCGCAGCAGCGGTACTATGAGCAGCAGCTGAAAAGGAGTCATCATGTGGCTCACCAGCTGCATGGCGGCCACGTTCAGGCGCAGGCGCAGGGCCGCCAGCGTGGCCAGCGTGGTAATGGCTCCCAGCAGCGGCACCAGGCCCACCCCGGCCCCCACCGCCACGGTGAGGGCCAGCTGCTCGGGCGACAGCCCCTGGCGCAGCAGCCCCGTCAGGGGTGCCATCACCCGGCGGCGAAACCAGCCCTCGGGTGGCGGCGGCACGGCAGAAAAATCAGATGGTTGCGGCATGAGCGATTGGAGCGGTAAAAACCCGGACCCCAAACATGGCCCGTATCTTCGCCGGGTACCACGTTGGCCGAACATTGGCCGATTCAGCCGCTGCCCGTTCCGTTTTCGATGACAAAAGTAACCCCGCCCGTCGAGCTGCCCGGCCCTTGGTGGCGCGAACTGCCGATTTTGCTGCACCGCGCCGCCCGTGAGCTGGGAGCCAACGACCCGCTCCGCCTGGGCGCGGCCACGGCGTTCTTTACTTCGTTTGCGCTGCCGCCCATTCTCATCATTCTCATTCAGCTGCTCAGCTCGCTCTACCCGTCGTCGATAGTGCGGGTGATGCTGCTGGGCAAAATCAGCAACCTGGTGGGGGCCTCCGCGGCGGGGCTGGTATCGCAGATTGTGATGAACGTGGCCGACCCCATGCGCAGCCGGCTGGTGACGTGGGCCGGTTTCGCCTTTCTGGTGTTCGTGGCCACCACGCTGTTCACCATCATTCAGCACTCGCTGAATCAATTGTGGCAGATTCGGCCGAAGCGCGGCACGGGGCAGTTCTCGCAGGCCGTGCGCGAGCGCACCCGCTCGGTCGGCATCCTGTTGGCAACGGCTGGCCTGTCGCTGCTGGCCTTTGGTGCCGATGCGGCGCTGAACCTATTTGCCGAAAGCATCCGGGACTTCGACTCCACATTCGGCTACTTCGTGGTGCGCGGCCTGAATGCCATCGTGGCCTGGCTGATTCTGGCGGCTTGGTTCGGCGTCACGTTTCGCACCCTGAGCCTGGCCAAAGTACCGTGGCGGGCCGTCACGCGCGGCGCGGCGCTCACGGCCCTGCTCATCAGCCTGGGTGAAGTGGTGCTGGGCCAGTTACTGGTAGCTCGCAACCTGGGGCCGGTGTATGGCCCGGCCTCCAGTTTGGTGCTGGTGCTGTTGTTCGTATTCTATTGCGCCATGATATTCTACTTCGGCGCGGCGTTCACCAAGGCGTATGCCCACCGAATCGGGCTGGACATCCGACCCAAGAAAATGGCGGTGCGGTATCGGTTGGTGAACGTGGAGGAAGAAGAATCGGTACAACAATAGTGAGTATCCGTCATCCTGAGCGCAGCGAAGGACCTTAGTGGGGTCGAATAATTTGCAATAATCCAGACAAAGCAAGCCTGATTAGGTCCTTCGCTGCGCTCAGGATGACAGACGTTCCCCACTCAACGTACCTTTGCACCGTGCAAACTCCTGATACTTCCGCTGCCGGCACCACGCCGCAAGCCGCCCCCGCTCCCAAGCCCGACCTGCAATTCGCTGATTTCGCCCTTTCCCCTGCCCTGCTGGCGGGCGTGGCCGAACTGAAGTTCACCCAGCCCACGCCCGTGCAGCAGTTGGTGCTGGCCCCCGCCCTCGAAGGACAGGACGTGGCCGGGCAGGCCCCCACCGGTTCGGGCAAAACCGCTGCCTACGGCCTGGCCTTACTTCAGCAGGTCGACCCCACTTCGGCCACCATGCAGGCCTTGGTGCTGGTGCCTGCCCGCGAGCTGGTGATGCAGGTGCGCGACGCCCTGCGCAGCCTCGGCAAGCACATGCCCAACCTGCGCATAGCCGGCTACTACGGCGGCCACGCCATGCGCGAAGAAGTGAAAGGCATGCAGCAGATGCCCCACGTAGTAGTGGCTACTCCCGGCCGTATGCTCGACCACCTGGAGCGCCGCACCATTGTGCCGAACCGCCTGAAAGTGCTGGTTCTTGATGAAGCTGATAAACTACTGGAGCTGGGTTTTCAGGAAGAAATGGCCACCATCATCAGCCGCCTGCCGCTACGCCGCCAGACGCTGCTGTTCTCGGCTACCATGCCGGACAAGGTGCTGAACCTGGTGCGTGAGTACCTCACCCGGCCCCGCGTGATGAACGTGGGCGGTTCCAACGCCACCACGCTGCCCGAGAGCCTGGTGCTGCGCGGCCACGTAGTGAGCGCCGCCGACCAGAAACCCGCCGCGCTGTTTCACCTCATCACCCAGCCCACCGCCGGCCGCTCGCTGGTATTCGCCAACACCCGCGACCGGGTGGAAGAGCTCACGCGCTTCCTGCGCGGCCGGGGCCTGGCCGCCGAGGCCCTGCACGGCAAAATGCTGCAGCCTGAACGCGATAAGAGCATGATGAAGCTGCGCAACGGCTCAGCCACCGTGCTGGTTGCTACCGACGTAGCCGCGCGCGGCCTCGACGTGAATGAGCTCGACACCGTGGTACAATTCGACCCGCCCCACGAAACCGATACCTTCCAGCACCGCGCCGGCCGCACGGCCCGTGCCGGCGCCGTGGGCACCGCCCACCTCATCGTGACGCCCTACGAGCAGGAGAAACTGAAGAACTGGCCCGCCGCCAGCACCGTGCAATGGGCCGGCCTGCGTCCACCATCGTTGCCCGATGCCCTGCCTAAGCCCCCGCGCCCCAGCACTGTCACACTGCACGTATCGGCTGGCAAGAGCGAGAAAATCAGCCGTGGCGACCTCGCCGGGGCTTTCGTGAGTGTAGGCGGCATGGAGCGCGAGGCCGTGGGCCGCATTGAGGTATTCGACCACCACAGCTTCGTGGCCGTGCCCGAGGCCCAGGCCGAAGAAATACTAGCGCGCATGCAGGGTGCCAAGGTGAAAGGCAAAAAGGTGAAGGTGGCCCTGATTCGTTAGAAAAACGGGCAAGAGTAAACATCATGCTTCGACTGCGCGGACGCCAGATGAGCATGACGTTCTTTTATTCATTCCCGACTACTTGAGAATCCTTTTTGTCTGCAGCCAGAATAAGTGGCGCAGTCTCACCGCTGAGCGGCTTTTCGACGACCATCCGCATTACGAAGCGCGCTCGGCTGGTACGGAGCCGGGCGCGCGGGTGCGCGTCACGGCCGGGCACTTGGGCTGGGCCGAAATCATATTTGTGATGGAGCGCCGCCACGCCGACCGCCTTCGCGAAAAATTCGCGGAGGAGCTGCACGATAAGTCGATGGTCATCTTGCGCATTCCGGATAAGTACCCGTTTGGCGACAGCACATTGATTGCCCTGCTGCAACTGAAGCTGAAGGAGCATTTGCCACTACTTTCGTAGTCGCATTATGCTACCCTTATGCTAAAACCGTTACTGCTTCTACTCACAGCTTCGCTGTTTGGTTCTTTACAAACCCGCGCCCAGACTTTCGAGCCTGGCCTGCTGGTGCGCAGCAATGGCGACACGCTGCGCGGCGAAATTGAAAAAGGTCTTCTGGACGGAGCCACCCGCGTTTATTCGCTACCGGAGTACGCCCGACAGTCCCAGTCAGCTGTTCCAGCCCCGCCAGCTGCGGGCGGTGAGCTTCATCGGGGGACGGTATTTCCGCTATGAGGCCCTACTCATCGATTACGCGGCGGAAACTCGGTTCGATTACTTGTCGCGCGGGTATGTCCCAGCCGTACGCCCTGACTCGGTCTTGGCCGAGGTTATCGTGAGTGGGGAAGCCTCGCTATTGCGGGTCGCTACCCCGGGCACCGTGCATTACCTGCTGCGACGTAGCTCGCGCGACTGGCTCGACCTGAGCGCCCGTCAGTATCTGCACGAGTCCGCTAACGGGGCCATGATTGTATTTGATGCCAACAACTACTTAGGACAACTAAGCGTTTATTTCGGCGACTGTCCGGCCGCTGCTGAGGCAGCCAAAACCCTGCCGTTTACGCTGGCAGGCCTTACGCGAGTGGTACAAGTGTATAACCAAGGTTGTAGCGCTGCCAAACAGCCAGGTCGTTCGTGGCTCGTTCAGGCGGCACCGCGCCGCCGGCTATCGGTACAAGGCGGCCTCGTGGCGGGCGGGCGCTACAACCACGTAGCGTCAACACTTAATTTGGACGAGTACGAATTTCTCGATAGCCAACTGCACCCGATGGGTGGTTTGTTCGCCGAAATATTCCTACCCGGTCGCACTACTTCGATATACGGTGAACTGACTGCCAGCCGCTTTCAGGGTCGTCAAATGCTATACAGCATCGCCATGTACAGCGGTCCGGGGTCAGCATATATTTCCTACAGTTTTACCTACACAGACTACGCGGCTTGGCTGGGTGCGGCGCGCATTGGCGTTCGCAAGTACGCCCCGCTACGCCACAACCAGCAATTGGTCTTGGGCCTGAGCTACGAGTTAGGCAAAGTATTCCGTCCGCAGTTCTCTACCGTTACCACTGGCAGCAACAGCAGCCCTACCGTTATTCTGCCGGCCCCAGCCGGTTTTACAGCGAATGACTTGTGGTTTGCTCCACAAACTTTGCTACCTGCCCTCACCGTTGGGTGGCGTGCCCGGTACCTGACGCTAACCTTGGACGGACAACGGTGTTACGACATCCACGATTTACCCGACCCTGCCAGGAACAGCATGATGGGCTCGGCGTGGAGTATGCGCCTTACCGCCAGCTACCGCTTGGGCCGCAACCCGGACGTTGCAAAGTTGAGCGCCCCAGCCAAGCCCTGAGCCAACTTCTACTATTGAGGACCGTTTAACCGGCTCATGGTCTATCTGATTTCCCTGGCTGTACTAGCGGCCATACTTTATGCTTTTTACCGCTACGTTACGGCCGATTCGCGCCGCCGCACCGTCGCGCTGGCCCAGAAATTTCCAGCGGCTTGGCAGCAACTACTAAACGAGCGAGTGGCCTTTTATCTGACCTTGACCGAACCTGAGAAAGTTCGTTTTGAGCAACAGGTGAAGGTTTTTCTGGCCAGCACGCGCATCACCGGGGTACAGACGGAGGTGGACGATGCCACGCGCCTACTGGTAGCCGCCTCGGCACTGATTCCGGTATTTGGATTTCCTGCCTGGGAGTACCGCAATCTGGCGGAGGTACTCATCGTGCCCGATGCCTGGATGCTCCCCGACGACCCCAGCCGGGAAGTGAAGCCCCTGCAAGGCACCTTACTCGGCTCGGTGCAGGGTTTCCAGAACCAGCACTACATGCGCCTGTCCAAAACCTCGCTTGAACAGGGCTTTCAGGATGCAATGGACCGCCAGAACGTGGGCATCCACGAATTTGCGCACTTGCTCGACGAGGCCGACGGTGCGATTGACGGCCTGCCCAAAGCCGCCCTGCCGCCCGAATTGCTTCAGCCCTGGGCCGCCGTGATGCAGCGCGAAATAGCTGCCATTCGGGAGGGTCGGTCGGAAATCAACCCCTACGCCGGCACCAACGAGGCCGAATTCTTCGCGGTCGTCACGGAGTATTTCTTCGAGAAGCCCGAGAAGCTGCAGGAACAGCACCCCGAACTCTATGACCTACTCACCCGCGCTTACCACCAAAACCCGCAAAAGCAATTCCTGCGCTTTGCGGTGGACCCGCGTGAGTGGTTAAAAACCCTGCACAGCCGCCGCACATTTGGCCGCAATGACGTCTGCCCCTGCGGCAGTGGCAAAAAATACAAGGACTGCCACCTGGACCTGACCCAAGCTGCCTGACCGGTACGCTCCTATTTAAGCAGTCGCGCACAAGTAACCGTAGTCAACCAAAAAGAACATCATTCCGAGCTTGCCGAGGAATCTTGCCGGAGTCATCCGCGCCGCCCACTGGCGCGAGCGAGATTCCTCGGCAAGCTCGGAATGACGTTCTTCTTTATCCGGTTACTTATGCGTCACTTAGACGACGCAATCTGATTTACAGCTGTCAGATTAGGTAATAGACTTGTTCCTGAATAAGAAATGGTCAAATATTTTAGCCGATTATGATGCCTGAATGGTCTTTTTGGTTTGGCCAAGCGTGTATCCTTGGATTCTTTGAGCAGCCCCCGTTTCTGGCGCCAAATACGACTTGGAAAACCACCGATTTCTTATTGAGGAACAAGTCTAATGAATCTTAAGTACTCAGGTAATTAGGATTGTGCAGCGCGCCCCGTCAGCCAGAATCAGGTAGTCACAAATTAAGTAAGCGCACAATAAAAGGCGGTCAAGCTGAGCTTATCGGTCAATCAGCATGACGGTCAATTAAATGCATTCATTTCTACACGAGTACTTAACGGCCAGCCGGTTTACTGTCCTGCTGCAGTATCCAGTCTCGCACGGTATCCAGCATCGAAGTCGACACCAGCAAATCGGGGGTGCCACCAGACCCAACCAGCTGCTCACTTATGGGAGTCTGAAACAAGTGGTTGACCCCAGGCAATCGACGCACGGTCACGCGTTTATTACTTTTCAGGCCTTTTTCGAGTGCCGTCAGGTTGTCAGAGGCATTCACTTCGGCATCGTTGGTGCCATTGAGCAGCAGCACTGGGCACTGCACTTCGCCCAAGCTAAGCTTCGGGTCAAACTTTAGGTAATATCGGTACCAGGGCATGATGAGCTGGGCGGCGCGCGCGCGGGCCAGGGCGGGGTCCTGGTTGGGGTAGCGTTGGCGTAGCATGTTCACCACAATGGCCTGCGCCTGGTCGTCGCTGGCCGTTTGACGCACAATCTCAAACATGGTGCGCCGAAACTTAAGCATGACTTCTACCCGTTTCCGTTCCTCGTTCTTGGCTTTGAGGCGCTGCTGAGCTACGAAGGTTTCTACCTGGGCGGCATTGGAGCCGCTGGTGCGAAGCTTTTGGGCTTTGTTGAGTACCTCAGCCCACAGCTGGCGCCGCGCCACGCCAGCTGAGGCAGTATCGGCGGGGTTGGCCACGGGTTCGGGCTGGCTGGCCAATAGGTCGAGCCCCACTAATCCGGAGGCGGCCAAGGTCACTACAAAGCCGGGGGGCTCGGGCTGGGCGGCGGCCAACAGGGCTACATTGCCTCCCTCGCCGTGCCCAATCAGGCCCGTCTGCGCCGCATCGATGCTGGGACGCAGGCGCAAATATTCGAGCCCCGCCCGCGCATCGCGCACCAGTTCGGCCGTAGTAGTCTGGCTGCCTACGCCTTCTGACTGCCCCACGCCCCGGTCGTCGAGCCGCAGCACGGCGATGCCCTGGCGGGCCAGGGCCGCTGCCATCGTGGCAAACAAGCGGTAGTCGCCCTGGCGGGCGTCGCGGTCGTGGCTGCCCATATCCGATAAGAGCACAGCGGCGGGAAATGGCCCGGGACCATCCGGAATGCTCAAGGTTCCGGCCAGTTTGGTTTTGCCGAGCTGGCTGGTCAGGGTCACTTCTTCGGTGTGGTAGGTAGTGGTCTTCACTGCCATGGCCTTGCTGCCGCTCGTAGCCAACAACGCGCCGGGCACGAACCGGGCCAGCGTGAGCGGCACCCGCAGCCCCGGTTGCGTCCAGGTTCCGCGCAGTTCCCGCCCATCGGGGCTTTGCACGCACACGAACCGGCATTCCACCGTCACGGCATAGAATATCAGGGTGTCGCCCCGGAACGTTAGCGACGCCGGCACGCGGCTCAGGCGCTTGGCGGGCAGGTCCAAGGTCGCAACAAGCTTGTTGGCCCCCGGCTGGATAATACTGATTTCAACCGGTACGCTACCACCTGGAATTGGCAATGGACCCTGCCAGCGCCCCACCAACGAGGGCGAAGCACTAGCGGCTACAGTGGGTTTCGCACCCTCCGCGGCGGGCATCGTAGTTTGGCCCAGGGCCCACCCTGGAAGCAGGCATGCCCACAGTCCGGCTGCGCGGATTATTCTTGTCAACATCTTTTGACTACCTGCTATCATGTATCGTTGGAAACCAGCTGCCAGCCAATAACCTGTTGTATAAAATCGTTTCGGCATCGGCCAGCTTGCTGCACTTTGCCGAATTACTGGTACAAGCTACGGGAGCAGTACCCGGTCGATAACGTGTACCACTCCGTTCGTGCATTGCACATCGGGAATTACCATGTTGGCGGGAGCAGCATTACTAGTACCTTTCACCGTCAGTACGCCGTTGTTGAAAGCCCCGATAATGACCGGGCCACCAGCGGCTGCGATGGTCGTATTTTCGGGCAGCTCCGAGGTGAACTTTCCGCCCTGTGCCCCACCCAGTACCACGTGGTTGAGCAATACGGCCGTAACCGTGGCCACGGGCAATTTCCGGATATCAGCGGGCTGATTGAGCGACACCCCCAAGATGGTGCCCAGATTTTTAAATGCCTGGTCGGTGGGCGCAAAAACGGTGAGACTTGGGCTGCCGGGCGTGCCCGTGAGTGCTCCCTGCAGGTTGCAGTACACCACGGCCTCAACCAGGAAGGTCAGTTCTGGCTTCACAAACACGCTGCCGCTTTGCAGCGCCAACGCCGAATTGAGCACATCGGCCCCGGTAGCAAGCAGCACTTTATCAATGGGATGTATCAGGCCATTAGCGGCTTTCACATCCGTGCTCAGAATTTTGGAGCCATTCACATATAGGCTGCCATCGGCCCGGCGGATGATGCGGCGCGTAGGGGTCACCGATGGTACTGCCGGCGTTGTGGGAGTGGCTGCGATGGCCGGCGTCCTGAACGCACCTGCAGAAGCGCTACCAATGGTGAGCGCGCTACCCGGCAGCGTACCGCTGAACACGTGGTAAAAAAGGGTGTTGCGCAAAAATGGCAGTTGCAGCGCGGTCAGGTCCTGGGCTGAGTTCAGCCCCAGGCGGGCAAAGGCCGAATTGGTGGGCGCAAATACGGTGTAGTTGCCCTGCGGGTCGTTAGGATTTTTATTACCCAGCGTAACCGCCACATCGCCGCGGATTGCAGCGTCCTCCAGCGTCTGAAAATCGGGGTTGGTTACCGCAATATTTGTAATCGATGGGTCGACATCTTTATTCTTAGCGCAACTGCCCAGCGTCAACAAGCTAAGTGCCAATGCACCGGTTTTAAAGAGACAATATTTTTTCATCGTGTAAAAGGTTGTATTGGTCGAGGTAAATAATGCTTTCACTCCAAACCCCTGACTATAAACGGACTTTGAATGCCGCTGGATTGCACTAAGGTAAATCCAATACTCGGAAGTCTCGCGTAGATTGCAACAATATTAAACTGTATGTGGCCCTTTTCAACGCGCATTTCGCAGTTTTTTCACCCTATTCAATCCCTTAGCTATTCACGCGCAATGCCAAAATTTACTGCATTATTTTTAGGTGCCCTCTTGTTTGCTGGAAGCGTGAATTCCCTGCGGGCCCAATCCCTGGTCAGCGGGTTCATGGCGGGCAAAGGACACGGGTCAGTAGTGGTTTCGGGTACTACCGAGCGCTACGAGAGCGTGTACCTGGCCCCCGATAAAATTGACGGCGTCCCAATTTTTCAGGAAGTTCGCGTTAATTCCCTCAACCTGTACGCTACGTACGGCCTCTCCGATAAGATTGATGCCATCGTAAGCCTGCCCTACATTCAGTCGAAAGGCAAGGCCCCGGGCACCGTCATCAACGACCTGAACGCGCTGTACTCGACCCAGGGCTACGCTAATATCCGGCAGGGACTGCAAGACATCACGGCGCTGCTCAAGTTCAAAAGCTATTCGGTAGAGCTTGGCAGTAGCGTCCTCGATTTGCTGGGCGTTGTGAGCGTTAGCACGCCCCTGAGCGACTACCAAACCAATACCGGCTACGGCTACATTATTGCCATCGGCAACCGCGCTACCAAGTATTCGGCCGCGGGCGTAGCGCATCTCAAGACCAGCACGGGGATATTTGCCACCGCTCAGGTGGGCTATAGCCTGCGCACCGGCTTGGTGCCGAACGCCCTGGTTGGTGAAGCCAAATTGGGCTATGCCGGTCCCAAAACCTACCTCGAAGGCTCCGCTTCATTTCAAGAATCAAACGGCGGCACCGACATTTCGGAGGCTGGCTTCAATGGTTTTTTCCCTTCTACCCGCGTCAATTTCATTCGTATCGGGGCCAGCGCCTACCGTCCCATTGCCAATGGCTTCGGGCTTACGCTGGGAGCCAGCACCTACGTCGCCGGCCGTAATATTGGTAAGGCGACGGGCTTTTCGGCCGGTGTAACCTACAATTTTTAGGACAACTATAGTACTCTTGAACGACAGGCAATTACCTAAAGAAAGCCGGGAGTATCTCCCGGCTTTCTTTAGGTAATTGCCTGTCGTTTTATCAGTAGTTGGCTTCGGTAGCGGGCAAGTCAATCAGGATGAATTGCGAATCCTTTGCGGCCCGAATTTGCACCACGTCCTCGTCGGTCATGCGGGCTTGGTCATTGGGGCCCAGCTCGGTACCGTTTACGAAGATGACGCCTTCTTTCACGTAGATGAAGGTGAGGCGAATGGGGAAGGTCTTGAATTCGATATCCTCGCCCTCCTCAAGGTTAGACCAGTACACAGTGCTGTTGGAATTCATATACACCACGTCTTCCAGCACTTTCTGGCCGGTGACGAGCGGCACCAACTCATTCTTATTAGTAGTCGTGAAATCCAAATCCTTCTGCTCGTAGCTGGGGGCCAGGCCGCGCTGGCTGGGGATAAACCACAACTGATACAGGTGCAGTGGCTTGTCCTGACGGTTGAATTCGGAATGAGCCAGGCCAGTCCCGGCAGTCATGCGCTGCACCTCGCCGGCTTTGATGGTGGTGTTGTTGCCCATCGTGTCCTGGTGCGTGATTTCACC
Organism: Hymenobacter frigidus; assembly: GCF_014640435.1. Taxonomy (GTDB): domain Bacteria; phylum Bacteroidota; class Bacteroidia; order Cytophagales; family Hymenobacteraceae; genus Hymenobacter; species Hymenobacter frigidus. The sequence goes on from NZ_BMGY01000024.1 coordinate 17,772, forward strand.
CTCCAGCACCAGCGTCACAATTTCCATTTCGGAGTGCGGGTGTTGCGGGAAGCCCGATTGCGCCGCTACGTTGTCGTCGTTGAATACGCGCAACGGGCCGAAATGCATGTTGTCGCGGTCGAAATAGTCCGCGAATGAAAACAAGAAATAGCTGCTTAGCCACGCAGCGGGGGCAGCGTGGTGGCGGTCGGCGGCGGAGAGATACTTGAGCATGGAGCAAAGGTGTAAATAGGTGCCCCGCATACGCACCGGGGTTTGGGTAAGTTGGGCGGCGCAACGGATGGAGGCCTATGGGCTTATATTTGAACACCTGAATGTCCGCGTTATTAGCGGCTCAGCTTCTTCTCCATGTTTCCACAGCTGCCTTCCCTTCGGCTTTTGCAGCGCTGCGCGCTGGGAATGGCCGCGCTGCTGGGAGTAGCCAGCACCGCGGCTCGTGCCCAGTACGTAGCGGGCCGGACTTATTTTGGCCAAAATAATTACGTGGAATACCGCGCGGGCAACGCGCCGCTGCTGCTGGCCGCGCCCCACGACGGCGCCCTCCGCCCGGCCGCCCTGCCCGACCGAACCTGCCCGGACGCCACCTCCGTAACCGACGCCAATACCCAGGCCCTGGTGCGCGCCCTGGACAGCGCCTTTACGCGACGCTATGCTTGCCAGGCCCATTTGGTTGTCAGTCACTTGGCGCGTGTCAAGCTCGACCCCAACCGGCCTTTGCCCGAAGCCAGCTGCGGCAACGCCTTGGCCACCCAAGCCTGGCGCGAATACCACGGTTTTCTGGACGATGCTGCCGCACAGGTGGGCGCTGTGGTTGGCCGGCGTGGACTTTTTTTGGAACTGCACGGGCACGGCCACGCCATTGCCCGTATTGAGTTGGGCTATTTGCTTACGGCTTCGGAACTGCGCCGGCCCGATGCCCAGGTATTGGCCTTGGCCGATAGCACCAGCATTTGGGGACTGGTGACCGCGCAGCCCAGCGGCCGAGCTGCTCTGCCCGGCTTGGTGCGGGGTCCCAGCGCGCTGGGCACCCTACTGGCTGCGCGTGGGTACCCGGCCGTGCCCAGCCAGCAAGACCCGGCCCCGCAAAGTGCCGACCCTTATTTCAACGGCGGCTACAGCACATTCCGGCACGGCTCGTACCGCAACGCTGGCCCCGTCGATGCCATTCAGGCCGAAACCCATGCGCCCGGCTTGCGCAACTCCGCCACCAACCGCCGCCGTTTTGCCGACACGTTGGCGGTGGCCCTGGGCACGTACCTGCGCATGTACTACGGCTGGCAACCTTGCCGCGCCCTGCCCACTGGCGTGGCGCAGCCGGAACCGGCATCGGCCTGCGCCGTGCAGGTCGATGCCGCCGGGCGTGCATTGGTGTTGGGGCCCGGCTGCGGGGCCAAACGACTGCTGCTTTACGACCTACGGGGTGCCTTGCGCTTTCAAGCTGACCTGAGGGGCGACGAGCGACTGCCGCTGCCGCCGCTGGCCCCGGGCCTCTACGTAGTCCGGTTGGAGTGGCTGCAGCAGGCGCCCAGCCGGGCAATTAAAATAATGCTGCCTTAGCAGGCCCTCACCCCTGACACACCAGTTCAACCACTGACAAAAAAGACCAGCCCGTAAATCGGGCTGGTCTTTTTTGGTCAACTGCTGCACGCAACAATCCGAAGGCAGAAACCAACTGCGCGAGCGGCACCGCGCCATTCAGAGCAAAGCCAGCACCTTACGGCACTTAGCGCAATGCTCAATTTGGTGTAGAGTTGTTGGGCGATGTGGCGACGCAAAATGTTACGTCGCCACCGCGTACACCAACCGGAGAACTGCTCTAGGCTTTGCGCAGGAGGGCCACCTGCTGCTGCAAATCGAGCACGAGGCTGGCCACGCGCTCCAACGAGAGTTCGGCAATGGGGAACGTGCTGCTGATGTAGCTCTTGGCTTCCCAAATTTCCAGCACGTCGTCGGCCTTCACGTCGTAGGGCGAGAAGTTGGGGTTGTCAGAGTGCAACACCAACATGGCGTTCGAACGCAGCTTGTTGAATACGCGCTTAAACACAATGCCGTCGCGGCTGCTCACCACCACGCAGGGCGTGCCATCCTTGATACTGGTCCATTCCTCTACGTAGCGGCCCACGATGACCGTGCCGCTGGCAATGGGCAGCATGGAATCGCCGGCAATTTCGAAGGCGCGGTAGGTGCCCGTTTGCGAGAGCATGGGCAGCCGGAACTTGGGCAATACTTCCAGATACTCGCGGTCGGCGTAGCCGTTGAGGTAGCCAGCTGCCGCTTTCTGGGGCACCAGCTCAATGTTCTCGTTCTGGTCTTTATCTACAGTGAAGGCCAGGACGCGGAGCTTGCCGCCAGCGGGCGTGGGCGGCTCGGGGTTGTCGTCGGTATCGGGCGCGTTAGGGTCGGGCGCGGGCAGCGAACCAATGATTTTGGTGTTCTTCTTTTTGCTAAAGTCAGTGGTTACCAACTGGTCGAGCGTGATGCCGAACAGACGGGCCATGTTGACGAGCGTAGCGAGGCGGGGTTCGGCGCGGCCTTCTTCGTAGGCCCCCACCAAGGAGCGTTTGATACCGAGCTTGTCGGCCATCTGGGCCTGCGTGAGGGCTAGCTCGCGCCGGCAAAATTTCAGGTTCGTATTAATCATCGGGGGAGACAGCAGCCAGGAATAGCGTTAGCTTCAACACAGATTCGGCTGGTGAAGTTAGCAACGCAGGCGCGAAGTTACTAATTCACTTAGCTAATATTTTTCTGCCCATCACTTTAGCGACGAGCAAGTTGTTGCCCGGCGCAACATTGGCGGTGCAACACTGGGCCGAACCGGTGTACAAAGACAAAAGTCGCCGCCGCCGGACCACCAACGTCAATGAAACAACACCAAGCCGAACCTGGACCGCCGCCGGAAATTCACCCCACGGAATACGGTGGTTTCAGAGGCATTATTTTTTACTGCCCGCGCAAGCGCTTGTGGTAGAGCGCGGCCATGCGCAGCTGGAAGTAGTCGTACTTCTCCCGTAGGTGGTCGAACAGGTCGCGCAGCGTAGGTTCGCCGCCGAGCTGGGCGCGGGCGGTGAAGATTTCGGCCAACTCCACGTCGCTCGCGAAGTCGTGGATGCGCAGCTCGCGGCCCTTGGCGTAGGCGTTGTAGAGGTGCGTTTTCACGGTGCTCAGGGCCAGGCCGCGGCGCTCGGAAATATCCTCGGGGGTGAGGCCCATCTGATGAAACTGGATGGTGGCATCTTCGGAGTCACTCACGGGCTTGTCGGCTTTCTCGGCCGCCGTCAGGCGCGGGCGCGGCTCGTTGAACATGCTATCCGAGTCGGAAGGCACGTACTGGCCACCGCCGTGCTCCAGAATCAGGCGGATGAAGGCCTCGCCGTAGGTCTCAAACTTCTTCATGCCCACGCCCGAAATGCCCAGCATGCCCACGCGGCTCACGGGCCGCTCGGCCGCCATTTCCTGCAGCGTGGCATCGGAAAACACTACATAGGGCGGCACGCCCTGCTCGTCGGCAATCTGCTTGCGGAGCTTGCGGAGCTTGTCGAACAGCTGGGCTTCGGGCGTGCCAATCGTGGCGGCGATGGTCGCTTTTTTGCCGGCGCGGGTGGGCTTTTCGGCTTTCTCGCTGGGCTGGAATTTTTTGAGCGGCAGGTTGAGCAGGCCTTTCAAGACCTGGTGGCCGCGCTCGGTGATTTTCAGGGCGTAGCCCTCCTCGTAGGCGATGTAGAACAGGCCGTCGTTCAGCATCTGGTGAATGTAGCTGTACCAGTCCAGGTAAGGCAGGTCGTTGCCCGCGCCGTAGGTTTTTATCTGGTCGTAGCCGCCTTGCAGCACGGCCTGGTTGCGCATACCGCGCAGGATATCAATCAGCAGGTTGATGGCCACCCGCTCGCGGCTGCGGAACACAGCCGAGAGGGCTTTCTGGGCAATTAGCGTCCCGTCGAACGTGGTGGGCGGGTTGCGGCAGATGTCGCAGTTGCCGCAGTCCTGCGGCAGGTTTTCGGAGAAGTAGTTGAGCAGAATTTTGCGGCGGCAGCTGGCGGCTTCCGCAAACTGCTGCATGCGCTCCAACTTGGCGGTGTTGAGCTGGGCCTGGCGGGCGGGCACGTCCTTGGTCACCATTTCGCGCATCTGCATCACATCGGCGAAGCTGTAGAACAGAATGGCGGTAGCCGGCGAGCCATCGCGCCCGGCGCGGCCAATTTCCTGGTAGTAGCCCTCGATATTTTTGGGCAGGTTGTAGTGCATCACCCAGCGCACGTTGCTCTTGTCGATGCCCATACCGAAGGCAATGGTGGCCACAATCACCTGAATATCATCCTGCAAAAAGGCTTCCTGGGCCTTGCTGCGCTGCAAGGGCGTGAGGCCGGCGTGGTAGTGCGCCGCCTTGATGCCCTTGGCGATGAGCTTGCCGGAAATGGTTTCGCAGGTTTTGCGCGAGAGGCAGTAGATGATGCCGGGGTCTTCGGGATTGCGGATGATGTACTCGATGACCGACCCGACCCGGTCCTGGCCCGGCCGCACAATCAGGTTGATATTGGGCCGGTCGAAGCTGGACAAAAACACCCGGGGCTCGTGCAGGTTGAGCTGGGTTTTGATGTCGCGCTGCGTGAGGCGGTCGGCCGTGGCCGTGAGGGCGATAATGGGCGTATTGGGAAAATGCGTCCGCAGCTGGCCGAGTTGGGTGTATTCGGGCCGGAAATCATGGCCCCAACTCGAAATGCAGTGCGCCTCATCAATGGCGAACAGGCTGATGTTGACCCGCGTCAGAAACTGCAGAAACCCCTCCGACAGCAGCTTCTCCGGCGACACGTAGAGCAGCTTAAGGTAGCCGCCCACGGCGGCGCGGGCAATGTCGTTGGCCTCGCTCTGGCCCACGCTGCTGTTGATGTAAGCGGCGGCGATGCCGTTGGCTTTGAGGGCTTCCACCTGGTCCTTCATCAGGGCGATGAGGGGCGACACCACGATACAGGTGCCTTCCGAAACCACGGCCGGAATCTGGAAGCAGACCGACTTGCCGCCACCCGTGGGCATGAGCACCACGGTGTCGTTGCCGGCGAGGATGTGCTGAATGATGTCGCCCTGCATGGGGCGAAAGTTGTCGTAGCCGTAATACCGTTTCAGGGCCTGGCGGGCGGCTTGCATGATAGGCGGGGCAGTGGCTAGTTCGGGCATATCGTTCGGGGGAACCTCACCCCCCGGCCCCCTCTCCCGTGGAGAGGGGGTGCCAGACGATGATTCTGGGTGGTTTTCTGTCAGGTTTTGGGCTATTTCAGCGAGGACGTTGTCCAAGCTGGTTAGCACTTGCTGGTTGCTGAAACGCAGTTCGCGGTAGCCTAATTCCGTTAGCGTGAAGGTACGGCCAGTGTCGTATTCGGCCTGCTCGGGAGAGCAGTGAATTTCGCCGTCGACTTCGATAATTAGCTTAGCGGCAACGCAGATGAAGTCGACGATAAAAGAGCCAATGGCGTGCTGACGGCGGAACTTAGCACCTTGCTTGGTATTGCGCAAAGCTTGCCAGAGTAGGTGTTCAGCTTCAGTGGGCTGACGGCGGTTTTGGCGGGCGTATTCTTTGAGGTGCTTGCGCCAAGGACGAACTTCGGTCGTAAACACGAAGTTGGCAACGTCCTCGGGGCCAGATGGAACTGAGTGCGGGGCTTCCATGCAGGCAAGGTAGGTGGCGCGGCTGATTCACCTCACCCCCCGGCCCCCTCTCCCGCGGAGAGGGGGAGCTTAACGGTTACTTTTATTGTCCATCTTCGCTTTTGTCTTCCGTGCCGCCGTGGCTCCCCCTCTCCGCGGGAGAGGGGGCCGGGGGGTGAGGTCCCGGTGCCCGCCGGCTCCCCCGGTACAGCTCATACTTCAGCAGCCGGCAGTCGATTGGCCCGTTAAAAAGCGGCATCCTTCTAGCCGCCTTCAGCCCAATGCTCTTGGCTGCTTCCAGATTCCCAGTCAACACAAAGGCGTCATACCCCTGGAAATTCGCCTTCAGCGCATCCCCAATCGTCTTATACAAGGCGGCCATTTCGGTCTCCTCCCCTATTCGCTCGCCGTAGGGCGGGTTGGTAATGACAATGCCCGGCTCCTCTTTGGCCGGAGCCGTGGCGTCCTTCACATCGCGCACCGACAGACGAATAAAATCTTCCAGGCCGGCGGCGGTGATGTTGGCGGCGGCCATGTCGATGGTTTTGGGGTCGAGGTCGGAGCCGGCGAGGTAGGCTTGCGGCTCTTCGAGGCGCTGGGCCTTGGCTTCTTCGCGCACCTGGTTCCAGAGCGCGGGGTCGAAGTCGTACCAGTTTTCAAAGCCGAACTTGCCTTGGTGGAACAAACCGGGCGCGATGCGCTGGCTAATCAGGCCGGCCTCGGTGAGGATGGTGGCCGAACCGCACATCGGGTCGATGAGCGGCTTTTTGGCATCCCAACCGGAGAGCAGCACTAGGCCCGCAGCCAGCACCTCGTTCAGGGGCGCTTCGTTGGTGTGCTGGCGGTAGCCGCGGCGGTGCAGCGAGTCGCCGGCCGCGTCGAGGCTGAGGATGACTTCGTTCTCCGACATGCGCAGGTGCAGGCGGATATCCGGCGTGCGGGTATCCACGCTGGGCCGCTCGCCGGTGCGGGCCCGGAACTGGTCCACAATGGCATCCTTGGTGAGCTGCGACACGAACAGCGAGTGCTCGAACGTGGAGCGGTTCACCACCGAAGTGATGGCGAAAGTTTGGTCGGCCCCGATGAAATCCTGCCAATCGATGCGGCCCACCTCGCGGTACAGAGCCTTTTCATCGGCGGCGTGGAACACGGCGAAGGGCCGCAGCAGGCGCATGGACAAGCGGCTCCACAGGGCTACTTCGTAGAGCAGGCGCTGGTCGCCGATGAATTCGACGGCCCGCGAACCGATGTGCGTGATGTCGGCTCCAAGGTGGTATAACTCGTCGGCGAGCAGTTCTTCCAGGCCGAACTGGGTGGTGGCGGTGAGGTGCATATTAGGGCAAAGGTCGGGCTAAAAAAGCTGTCATCCTGAGCACCGCGCAGGACCTTACCACGTTTTCGCTGATTGAATTCCTGCAAACGTTCCGGCATAGCAAGGTCCCTGGCGGTACTCAGGATGACAGTTGTGTACCTTTAAAGCCACAAAAACTCCCCGTATGGCTACTGCTCCCTTAGCAACTCTGACCACCAGCACTGCCCCGGCCCGCTCCTACGCCGGCCCCATGGTGCTGATGACGACCCTATTTTTCCTCTTCGGCGCGGTCACAAACTTCAACGACGTGCTCATGCCGTATTTGAAAGACGTGTGTCAGCTCACGGATTTGCAGTCGTCGGCGGTACAGTCGGCCTTCTTTGGGGCGTATTTTCTGATGTCGCTGCCCGCCGGCTGGGTGCTGAAAAAGCTGGGCTACCAGCACGGTATCGTAGTGGGCCTGCTGATTATGGCGGGCGGGGCGCTGCTCTTCATCCCGGCGGCCGATTCGCGGGCCTTCGGGCTATTTCTGCTGGCGCTGAGCGTACTGGGCGCGGGCATTACGCTGCTGCAAGTGGCGGCCAACCCTTACGTGAGCATTCTGGGGCCGGCGCGGGGCGCGGCGGCGCGGGTGAGCGTGGTGGGCGTGGCCAACAATTTCGGCGGAGCGCTCTCGCCACTGGTGGGCGGGCTGGTGCTGTTCGGCGGCTCGGTGGCGCTGAAGGCGCGCTTGGCCGCGCTGCCCCTGGCCGAACGCCTGGCCGAAGAATCGCAGCTGGTAAAAGGCCCCTACGTGGGCTTAGCGGTGTTTCTAATGCTGCTGGCGGCGCTGTTTTTCTTCCTGGTAAAGCTGCCCGACATCGAAGGTATTGCCGAAGAAGCCGCCGAGGAAGCCCGTCCCATGGCAGCGGGGCGCACGTCGGCGCTGGCGTTTCCGCATCTGGTGCTGGGCATTGGGGCCATCTTCGTGTATGTGGGCGTGGAAGTCGGGCTCGGCTCGTTCCTCATTCGCTACGGCGAGTCGCAAGGGGTTCGGCAGCTTTCGGCCTTCACCCAAAGCCTGGTGCAGGGGCTGAACGTGGCCACCAACTACGCCCTGGTGCTGTTCGGCAAGGAGCCATCGGCCATTGATACCACGGCCGGCTTCACCAAGGCGGTGGGCGCGGTGCTGGTGTCGTCGTACTGGTTCGGCTCGCTCATTGGCCGGGTGGTGGGCATTCCGCTGCTGCTCAAATTCCACAACCGCGCCCTGCTGGTGGCGGTGTGCGCGGCCGGCGCGGCGCTGGTGGGGGCCAGCATCCTGAGCACCGGCGAAACGGCGCTGTGGCTCATCGTGCTCTGCGGCTTGATGAACTCCATCATGTGGCCCGTGATTTTCCCGCTGGCCATCACCGGACTGGGACCGTTCACCAAGCAGGGCTCGTCGTACCTGATTATGGCCATCGTGGGCGGGGCGCTCATTCCGCCGCTCATGGGCTGGCTGGCTACCAATGGCGGCGGGCTGCGGGTGGCGTTTGTAGTGCCGGCGCTGTGCTACGTGTACTTGCTGTTTTATGCGCTGAGCGGCTACCGCGTGCGGTAGATTACCACTTGCCGCCGGCTCCGCACCACCTTCCCAGCCCGTGCTGCCGCCAGTACCTTTGCGGCATGGTACTCGAAGAAAACGTCTCCCTCCGCCCCTACAACACCTTTGGCCTCGATGTGCAGGCCCGCTACTTCGCCCGCTTCGCCTCGGCCGATGCGCTACGGGAGTTGCTGAAGCTGCCGCAGGTGCAGGCCGCCGACAAGCTCATTCTCGGCGGCGGCTCCAACTTGCTCTTCACCCAGAATTTCGGCGGCGTGGTGCTCAAGAATGAGATTTGCGGGCTGGAAATCCTGTCGGAAGACGGCGACACCAATACCGCCCTGGTGCGGGCCGGGGCCGGCGAAAGCTGGCACGGCATGGTGGAGTACGCCCTCGACCAGGACCTGAGCGGTATCGAAAACCTCTCGCTCATTCCCGGCACGGTGGGCGCGGCCCCGCTCCAGAACATTGGCGCTTACGGGGCCGAGCTGCGCGACACCTTCGACCATTTGGAAGCCATCGAAATCAGCACCGGCGCATTGCGCGTGTTCGCCGCCGATGCGTGCGGCTTCGGCTACCGCGAAAGCGTGTTCAAAAACGCGCTCAAAAACCAGTTCGTGGTCACGGCCGTGGTGCTGCGCCTGCACCGCCAGGCCCGACCCAACGTGCGCTACGGAGCCATCACCGACACGCTGGCCGAGCTGGGCATTATGGGCGAGCCCACGGCGCAGGACGTGAGCCGCGCCGTGGTGCACATCCGCCGCTCCAAGCTGCCCGACCCGGCCCAGATTGGCAACGCCGGCTCCTTTTTCAAAAACCCCGAAATCTCCCAGGCCCGATTCGACCACCTCAAAAGCCAGTACCCCGACCTGCCCGGCTACCCCGTGCCCGGCGGCGTGAAGGTGCCCGCCGGCTGGCTCATCGAGCAGGCCGGCTGGAAAGGCCTGCGCCGCGGCCCCGGCGCGGGCACCCACGGCGTGCACGACCGCCAGGCCCTCGTGCTCGTCAACCACGGCGGGGCCACCGGCAGTGAGTTGCGCGCCCTGGCCGAAGAAATAATTGCCGCCGTTCGCCAACAGTTTGCCGTCGAGCTTCACCCGGAAGTTAACATTTTGTGAATTGTTAGGATTCGGCAATAATTCATTCCCAGGAACCGTGCGTATCAGATAATCCCATTTTTGTCCTGAACTTTGCAAAAGTATTTTACTGTCGGTCTGCTTATTCTACAATTCGCGATGATAACTAAGTCACTTCTTATTGCCTGCCTGTTTGCTGGTTTTGCCCTAGCTGCCCAAGCTACTCCCCCCACCGGGCCAGCCGTGCCGCCGGTACTCACCGTGAAAGCGGCCCGGGCCCTGGGTCCCGGCAGCACGGTTACAATTCGGGCCGTGGTACTCAACGGGGCCGAGATGGGCAACATCCGCTACGTGCAGGATGCCGACGCGGGCCTGGCCCTCTATGCTCAGGCCGCCAGGCTGGCCGGGTTTAGCGAGCTGCGGGCCGGCGACAGCATTCAGGTAACGGGCCAGCTCAAGACCTACAACGGCCTGCTGGAAATGGACCCCGTGGCATCGTTCCACAAGCTGGCCAGTGGCGTGCGGATGCGGGCCGTCCAGGTGCCCGTGGCACAGGCCACGTCCGCTTTCGTCGAGGCCAATGAAAGCCGTTTGCTGGAAATAACGGGCGTGAAACGCCTGCAGACGCCGGCGGGCGCGCGCGCTGCTACGCTGGCCGGCAACGCCAACTACCTGCTCGACGGCATGCCGGGCACCCTGGTGCGCATCGTGGCGGCCAGCACCGGCCCTGAGGGCCTGGTCGATGTGGCGCCTCCTACTGCCGAACCTTTTGATGTGCGCGGCATCATGAGCCAGTATGCACCCAGCGGCACGGGTGGCTACCAGCTGCTGCCCCGCCTGGCGTCCGACCTGGTGCTGGGCAGCGGCCTGCCCCGCCTCACCGAAGAAGCCGTGCCCGTGAACGTGAGCAGTACCGGCTTCACCGTGCTCTACTCCACCCTCAACCCCGGTGATACCCGCGTCCGCTACGGCCTCAATTCCAAAGAGCTGAAAGAAACCCGCACCGATGCCGCCCTCACTACCAAGCACAGTATCACGCTGAGCAACCTGATTCCCGGCACCACTTACTACGTGGAAGTGAGCTCGCGCAACGCGGCCGGCACCGAAACCGCTCCGGCCGTGCCGTTCATCACCAGCAGCAGCAAACGCCAACGGAAGGGCACTAAAAACTAGCATCGGTAATTAGGTCGCCAGCTGGCAGCGCCTCGATGCGTTCGGCTAAAATTCAGCATCTTCGGAGTTGAAACAGGTCCCCTAACTTACTCTTGTATTCTTTTTATCTCCTTTGATTTTATGAAGAAGTTTACTCTTCTGGGCTTGCTGGCGTGTGCTACCTCGTGGCAAGCTGTGCAGGCCCAAACTTCTATTACCATTGCCGCGGCACGGGCCCAGGCCCCTGCCACCAACTCCACAGCCGGCCCCACCGTCACGGTGCGTGGCATCGTCACGAACGGTAACGAGCTGGGTTCGTCGGTGAGCATCGTACGCTACATTCAGGACGGCACGGCCGGCATCGCGGTGTACACCACGGGCGGCACTAACGGGCCACTAGTGAGCGCACTAGCTCCCGGCGACAGCATCCTGGTAACGGGCGGGCTGAAAATATTCCGGGGCCTGCTGGAAATCGACCCCATCACCTCGCTCACGGTGCTGGCCGGCAACCGGCCCCTGCCGGCCCCTGTGGTTTTCGCGTCGGCAAACGCGGCGGCGGCCTATGCCGAGCAGTACGAAAGCCAGCTGGTGCGCATGAACGGCCTCACGTCGGTGAACACGGTTGGCGGCGGCACGGTCGCTTCGTTTTCAGCAAACACCACCTACAAGCTGAACAACAACGCCACGCTGGCTACCTACGTGCCCACCAACTCCAACGGAGTCGACGGCCTGATTGGCAAGCCCAGCCCCACCGGCACGTTCGACGCCGTGGGCATCATGAGCCAGTACACTTCCTCGACGGCCGGCACCACGGGCGGCTTCCAGCTGCTCAACCGCAAGTACGCCGACTTTATTCAGGGCAGCACGCCCAACCTGACCAACAGTCCCGTGCCCGCCAACATCAGCACCACGGGCTTCACGGTGAGCTTCAATACCCAGAACGCGGGCAATACCCAGGTTCTGTACTCGACCTCGCCCACCCTGCCCGCTGCCAGCACCACCACCCTTACCAGCGCGGCACTGAGCACCCAACACAGCTTGGCCATTACGGGCCTGCAGCCCACCACGGTGTACTACGTGCAGGCAGTATCGACCAACGCTACCGGTCGCTCCGAGTCGCGCGTGGTGCCGATGATTACGGCGTCGCTCTCGTCGGGCCGGATGAGAAGTTACTTCACCCAAACGGTGGACAATACCCTGGCCCTGCCCGGCAACAACGCCGTGCAGGCCATAACCGGCAGCATCGCCGATACCCTGGCGCGTTACATTGGCCGGGCCCAGCAAACGCTGGACATCACCATTTACAACTGGAACAGCCCCACCATCCTCAACGCCGTGAACGCCGCGAAGGCCCGGGGCGTGCAGGTGCGCGTGATTTACGAGGACGACAACAACAACGTGAGCATCGCGAGCCTGTCGGCTTCCATTCCACGCGTGTTCCGCCCGGCCGGCGGCACCACCAATACCACCAGCATCATGCACAACAAATTTGTGGTGATTGATGCCAACAGCACGAACCCCGACCTGCCGATGGTGTGGACGGGCTCGACCAACTGGACGGGCGCGCAGCTCAGCACCGACCGCAACAACGTGGTGACCGTACAGGACCAAAGCCTGGCCCGCGTTTACACCATGGAATTTGAGGAAATGTGGGGCAGCAGCACCATCACGCCCGGCACTTCCCTGTTTGGCTCGCGCAAAACCGACAACACGCCGCATTACCTCGTCATTGGTGGTAAGCGGGTGGAGTCGTGGTTCTCGCCGACCGACAACGTGAATAGCCGCCTCATCGAAACCATTCGTACCGCCGACTTCGACCTGCACGTGCTCTCGATGCTCGTGACCCGCGCCGACATCGGCCGCGCCGTTGCCGACCAAGTGACGCAGCGCGGCATTGGCACCTGCTCCGATGGCCTCACCAACGACACCAGCGGCGTGGCCGGCTTCGTGTTCCGCACCATCCGGGCGGGCATGGGCACCCGCTACCTGCTCGACAACAAGACGGGCATCATGCACCACAAAACCCTGATTGTGGACGCCGGCGCTGCGCAGTCGGACCCCACGGTGTTCGTGGGCTCGCACAACTGGACGGCTTCGGCCGATACCGAGAACGACGAAAACACCCTCGTTATTCACGATACCCGCATCACGAACCAGTATTACCAGGAATATGCGGCCCGCATTGCCAGCCAGAACCAGGGGGTAACGCCATGCCGCCTCGTGCTGACTACCCGCAACGGCACCGTTCAGGCCAGCACGCTTCAGGTGTATCCCAACCCGACGCATGGCAGCTTCCAGGTACGTCTGGCCAGCACCACCGCCCGCACGGCTACCATCGTGCTGCGCGATGCCACCGGCCGCGTGGTGCTGACCCAAACCCAGGCCCTAACCGGCAACGACCTCGCCATCGACGCGACGGCGCTGAAATCGGGCCTGTACCTGGTGCAGGTGACGACGCCTGAGTCGACCCAGATTAGCCGCGTGGTGGTGCAGTAATTACCCACCCCGGATTACTACAAAAGAAGGCGGCTCCCGAATCGGGAGCCGCCTTCTTTTGTTTCCAATACTTGGCAAATCGCTGTTATTTCTGCTCGGTACTCACGACAGTTCCATAATTTGTTGTTGTAATTCTGCAGGAACGTTAGTCCATAATGTGGTCCCTGTTATGCTAAGCTCACAATATCCACCATCTCCTTCCATAGCAACTGCGATTATGTGCTTGTACCAATCCAGATAAGACCATTCTCTCGGCTTGGGCGAATAGAGGAATAAATATTTAGCATCCCAATGGACTTCTGCACCCGAACGCCAAATCATAGGAAAACGAAGATTCAACGGTTTGACGAATAACCGGCCATTCCCATCAATTCCTATTTCCTCAATGGAATCAGTACGCATTTCTTACTTCAGCACGGCAATGGTCACGCCGTCCCCGCCCCTATCGGCGTGCTCATCGGCCACGCTGGCTACGGTGCGCTGGCGGCGCAGGTAATCGCGCACCACTTGGCGGAGTACGCCGTTGCCGCGGCCGTGCAGGAATTTCACTTCGGGCATGCCCAGCATCACGGCGTCGTCCACGAAGCTCATGGTTTTGGTGAGGGCGTCTTCGGCGCGTTCGCCGCGCAGGTCGAGCGTGGGGCTGAAGCCGGCCATGCGGTCGGTGATGTTCACGCCGTTGCCGCCACCGGAGCTACCGCCGCTAAGCCTGGATTTCTTGGACTTGGCGGCTTGCTCCCGCTCGCGGATTTCGGCCCGGCCCAGCTTTTCGAGCTGGTCGATTTTCACCAAGGTTTTCAGGCCGCCAAACATGACTTCGGCGGTTTTACCCTTCACGCTCACCAGCTCGCCGTGGCCTTCCTGACCGAAGAGGGCCACTTTATCGCCGGGCAGTAGGGCCCCGGCCACAGCGCGCTCACGGCTTGCTTTGGGCTTGGGCGGCTCAATCTGGAGTTCCTGGCGCACGAAGGTTTCGAGCTTTTCGCGGGCGGCTTTGTTGGTTTCCTTCTCGGCGTTGCCCCGGCGAATTTCGCCGATGGTGGCTTCGATTTGCTGGTTGGTATTCACCAGCAGGGCCTTGGCTTGCTGCTTGGCGGTGCGCAGGGTTTCGAGGCGGGTATCTTCGAGGTGTTGCTTGAGGTCCTGGTATTCCTGGGCGGCGCGCTTGAGGCGCTTCTCCTGCTTGGCCGCTTCGGCGGTGCGGGTTTCGAGCTCGGTTTTCTCGCGTTCGAGGCCCTCCAGAAGCTGGTCGTAGCGAATTTTGTCCTTGCCCACGAGCTGCGTGGCGCGCTCCACTACCTCTCTGGGCAGGCCGATTTTGCGCGCAATTTCGATGGCGAACGACGAGCCCGGCTTGCCTACTTCCAGCCGATAGAGTGGCTGCAGCTTCTCGGGGTCGTAGCGCATGGCCCCGTTCACAAGGTGCGGAGTGCGCTCGGCGAAGTTCTTCAGGTTGGTGTAGTGGGTAGTAATCACGCCGTACACCCGCGTCTTGTTCAACTCGTCGAGCACGGCTTCGGCAATGGCCCCGCCCAGGCTGGGCTCGGTGCCGGTGCCGAATTCGTCAATCAGGACCAGGCTTTTCTTGCCGGCCAGCAGCATGAACTGCTTCATGGCCAGCAAGTGCGAGGAGTAGGTACTCAGGTCGTTTTCCAGGCTCTGCTCGTCGCCGATATCCAGAAAAATATCCTCGAACAGGCCGGCTTCGGAATTGTCGGCGCACGGTATCAGCAGGCCCATTTGCAGCATGAACTGCACGAGGCCCACGGTTTTCAGGCTCACCGATTTGCCACCCGCGTTGGGGCCGGAAATGACGAGGATGCGCTGCTCGGCGTTCAATTCCAGGTCCAGCGGCACCACTTCGCGGGGGTCGCCACTGTCGCGCTTGTGCTGGGCAAACGCCAGCTGTAGCAGCGGGTGGCGCACTTTTTCCCACTTCAGCACGGGCTTGTTGTGCAGCAGCGGCAGGCGGCAGTCGAGCGTGACGGCCAGCCGCGCCTTGGCCCGGATAAAATCAATCAGGCCCAGATAGCCATAGGCCTTACGCAGGTCCGGAATGTGGGGCCGCAGGTGGTCGGTGAGGGTCGTGAGGATGCGAATCAGCTCGCGGTGATAAGCATTATCAAGGTCTTTGATGTCGTTATTGAGCTCAAAAACGGCTTCCGGTTCGATGTACACGGTCTGGCCCGAGGCCGACTCGTCGTGAATCAGGCCCTTCACCTTGCGCTTGTGCTCGGCGATAACCGGCAGCACCAGCCGCCCGCCCCGGATAGTGGGCTCGGCATCGCTAGGAATCCAGCCCTCGGCTTTGGCCTGGCGCAGGATGCCGGCAATCTGCTTGCGCAATTGGCCCTGGCGGGCAATCAGCTCCTGCCGAATCTGGCGCAGCAGCGGCGAGGCGTCGTCGCGCACGGCGCCTTCGTCGTCCACCACTTTGTCCATGGCAGCCAGCAGATTGCGGTCGACCTGGATACCAATGCCCAGCAGCCGCAGCGAAGGATACAAACTAGGGTCGGCATCGGAGAAGAAAGCCAAGGCCTGGCGGATGGTCCGCAAGCTCATCTTCAACTCGAAGAAAGCCATCACATCGAGGTAGGCCCCCGGTAGGGCGGCGCGCTTAAGGTGGGCCTGGGTATCGTGGTAGTGGGAGGCAGGGAAATCGGCCCCGGCGCGCAGCAAGTAGGCAAACTCGTCGGTCTGTTGCAGCAGTTTCAGCAGCGGCTCGTGCCGGGTCTGGAACTCCATACGGGCCACGTACTGCCGGCCCAGGGCGGAAAGGCAGTTGGCTTCGAGCTGCTCGCGCAGGGTGCTGAAGCCAATTTTTTGTTCGAAGTGTTGGGGTAACAGCAAGTAATTGAGCTTAACGGTAGTCGTAATTGGATACGAAGGTAAACAGCGGCCGGGGCGGGAATGATTCGCGGGGGCGCGCCCAACTTTTGGGCTGGGCAATAAGGCCCGTTATCGTTGCGCCGCCAGTCCCGGCACGGGCCTTGTAGGAAGTGCGACGAATGTGGCACTGCTGCCCAGCGGCCAAACGGCCTGGCAAGCCACCATTCAAAAGGCCCAAGTCGCCAAAGTGGTCAAAACGAGCTTCCTGGACCTGGGCAGCCACAAGCTCATCACCATCGAGCCGCTGCTGCTCACCAGCGCCGGTAACACGGCCTACAGTCTGGAAACCATTCTCGAACCCGCCGACGGCCTGCCCCACCACGCACTGCTGGTGCAGGCCCTCGATGCCACGGGCCACTTGTGGAGCAAAACCTTTGCCGTGCCCGCGCCCAAGTCCCCGGCCACGCGCACGGTGCTCACGGCCTTCGCTACCGATGGCGTGGTGTATGCCGTGGCGAAAGAGGAAAACCCGCGTACGCAAGCCGGGCGATTTTTCCTCGACCGCTGCGACTTGGGCACCGGCAAGCTCGTGCACACGGTCCTGCCCCTGCCCGCGCCGCCCGTGGTGCGGCACGGCTCCGAGTTTTTCCGTGACTGGATATTTGGGGGCGTGCAGGGCAGCCAGTGCTATTTCTACCGCGCCGTGAAGGGCAGCAGCGCCAAAGCCGAGGCCCGCACTACGCCGGTGGAGTTCGACGTGAAGCGTTTGGGCCTCGATGGCCGCGAGCGGGCCAGCTTCCGCACCGCGCTTCAGCGCCACCTGCCGGCCGGCACGGTGGTGCAGGGCGGCGTCAGTTACCCGCACTACGGCCAGGCCCACGCGCCGCACACAATAGAAGCAGCCGGCAACGCCGACCTGTACGATACCTCCACGGGCGGCAATGCCGATTTCTACCTGGACGATGCCACCGGCAACTGCCAGTTTGTGGGCCAGTACAGCGCCACGGTATTCGACGGGCGCGCCCCCGGCGGCCCCAGCCTGGGCACCTTCGTGCAGCGCTACGCCCCCGATGGTACCTTCCGCCAAGCCGTGGCCACTCCCTACGCAGCCTTGGCCGGCTTCCGACCCGGCCAGCTCACGGCCCGGCCCCGCAACAGCATCATCAGCAACGTGCGCTACTCGCCCGAAACCCAGGACTTGACCCTGCAATACTGGACTACCGACCAGTTTGTGGTGTCCGGCTACGATGCCCGCCTGGCGGCCCGGCCGCTGCAGCTCTTGCCCCAGCTTCCGCGCCAGCCCCAGTCTTACCTCACCAGTCAGATTATCTCTTGGAGCGGCCCCAGCTACCTCGTGGGCTACGCCAACACCACCGGCGCGGCCCAGCCCCAGCTCATGCTCGATGCCCTGCTGGTGTCGCCCATCAGCCTGCACCGCAGCATCGGCCGGCTCGTCGACCGCCAGCTTGTGGCCACCAACCTGCGCAAAAGCAAAACCGTCGGCGAGTACACCGTCGCGCCCATTGGGCCCGCCGCCGCCCTGGTGTTGGAAGCGCCAGAAGGCCCTGGTGACGAAGTGGCGGTGTACGTAGTGCGGTAAACGGCTGTATAATCGGTAATGGAACCGATGGCGTGGGCCTCCGCCCCGGACCGACTTTTTGACGGACATCCGGCCAATAGCAGCAGCACAGTATGCCGTGAATCGTTCAGCAGCCGCAGGCGGGAGGCCCTTATTCTTCTTTTCCATTACGCCGCTCGCGTCCAGCCACCCACGCTACCAAATAGGCACTAAAGATGCCCCAAAGTGAAAACAGGCTGCTTGAAGTATGCCGGTGATGCGCATGCTGGTCCCATGTCAGCCAGACTAATACGGCAATGAAGGGCACGAGCAAAAAAGTGGCCAATGGCTTCTCAAACATCGTTTTTTCGCGTATTACCACAGGTATACAAGCCGTTTTGCGAGTCTGATGTCTACTTACTGCCTGCTCGAAGGTTCGCACCATGCCATCGAAATCCTGCTCGCTGTGCAAGTAGCTGTTGGCATGTAGCGTGAGCTTACTGCTATCGGTCAACTTGAGGCGCAAGTCAGCCATGCCATTGAAATCGACAGCGCGATAAGCCATTATGTTCGTAAAAAGCAGTTCCCGTTGCTGATTAGTTTTCTGGTTCAGAATGATAAGCCGGTCCGTTCCAACTGTTACCACCGTAGGCACCCGGCTCAGGTGTTTCACTATCAGAAACACAGTGATTAACCCTGCAAGAAACAAAGCCATTCCCAGTCCCATTCGTCCCAGTTTACTGATTCCCAACAGCACAACTAACCATTCTCCGGCCTGAATGCACCCTACCACCACCGGCACTCCGATGAGCAGCAGAAGCAGCAATACCTTGTAGCGGTTGCTGAGTTGCAAAGCGAATTGTCTTACCTGAAGTGACATCTCGCACGAATTACTTATTTACGCCCGCTCCAAACAACGCGAAATCGTACTTCACCGGGTCGGCGGGGTCCAGCAGGCGCAGGTTGGCGGTGAGCTCCTCGGCGGCCTGCCAGTCGACCAGCTTGCGGGTGAGTAGGCCCAGCGGGCGGGCCTGGCGCTCCACGTGCAGGTCGATGGGCATGATGAGGTCGGCGGGGGAAAGCCGAGTCCAGAGGCCGAAATCGACGCCGTTATCGTCCCGCCGCACCAACCAGCGCAGGTACATGTTCACGCGCTTGCAGGCCGATTTGCGGGCCGGCGTGGCCACGTGCTTACGGGTGCGCGGCGGCGCATCGGGCAGGCTGAAGAAGTGGTTGTGAAAGTTTATCAGCCGCTCGCGCTGCGTGTGGCCCACCAGAAACGCGGTTTCCAGCGAGTCGTGCTGCCCGTACCAATGGCGCAGGAAATGCACGAAATACAGCAAATCGGTGTCGCAGAAAGTGCGGTGGCAGAAACCGAGCAGGCGCTTCAAATCCTCGTCCTGATGCTGGGTGATGAACTGATGGGGCGCATCGTCCATGCGGCGCAGCAGCTCATTGCACTTGTTAATAATAGTGGGCCGCTGCCCCCAGGCCAGCAGCGCGGCAAATAGCGCCGCTATTTCCACGTCCTGCTTCCGGGTGAAGCGGTGCGGAATCTGAATGGGGTCGTTTTTAATGAATTCCGGGCGGTTGTAGCGCTCGTACTGGGCATCAAGCTGGCGGCGGAGCTGGGATATGTTCACGCGGGTTGTAGTGTTTTGGCAGGAGGTCAGCAAACGAAGAACGCCATGCCGAGCGCAACCGAGGCATCTCGCAAGGAGCAGTATTCAATCGTGAAAAAGAATTACTGCAGCACGCGAGATGCCTCGGCTGCGCTCGGCATGACGTTTCTTTTTGTAGGTAGCCGGCCTGCTACGGAATGTAGTTCGTCTCGACGCGGAAGCGGGAATCGGCGGTGCCCAACTTTTGCACGGCCCGTGGCGAGAGGCGCACCAGAATATTGTTGTTCTCGCCCGTATCGGGCAATTTACCGATGACGCGCACGTACACCGACTGGCCGTTCATGGCATTGCGCACCTGCATGATGGTACCCACCGGAGCCGTTTTGTGCAGCGCCAGGTACTTGTCGGTAATGCTTTTATCGATGGAAGCGCCCAGGCCGGTTTCCACCACGCGGGCCAGCACTTCGCTGGCGCGGCTGGGGGTCCGGTCCTCGCGTTCTTCCCGCTCTTTTTCAACCGGCGCGGCCGTCGTTACGGTAGCAATTTGGGCGGGCTTATCGGCCGGAACGGGTGGCGTTTTAGCCACTGCCGGGGCAGGCACATTTTCCACCTCCATCGGGCGCACAGGAGCAGGTTTGGGAGTTAGCGTTACGCTGGCAGCCGGAGCACTGGCCTCGGGGGCCGCGAGCAGCAACTGCTGGCCCACGCGCACGGTGCCGCTGGCGGGCAGCTTATTGAGCTTAATAATATCGTCGGGCGTGAGCTGGAAACGGCGGGCAATGCCAAACAGCGTTTCGCCGCGGGCCACGGTGTAGCGGGCTGGCACCGCCCCGGCGGCCGCGGCACCAGCCGGAGCCTTGGTGGGTACTGCGGCAGTAGCCTTGCCGGCAGCGGGTCGGGGCACAAATACAATCTGACCAATACCCAAGCCGTTTTTAATCTGCGGATTGGACGCGTTCAGCTGGTCAAGGCTGACGCGGTAGCGGCGCGAGAGGGCCGACAGGGTTTCGCCGGGAGTAACCCGGTGTTTCACGAAGCGTTGGCCGCCACGCATTTCCATGCCAATTGAGTCGGTAGGGGCACTTTTGGAATGGCCAGCTTTGCCCGGCCCAGGTCCGCCCAAAGCCAATAGCGTGAGCAGCGAAATAATTACAGTCATAAATTTAACCTTGCAAAATCTACACCATTCCGCCCGAATGAGCCAGCTCAATAGCCAGCACAGGCAAAATAACACAAAAAGCGGCGGGCATTTGGTTTGATGGTGATTGCCGAAGCCAGATTATTGTTATTCCGGCAAGCTCATTGGCCGAAAAGCCGCGTTGCATTCCAACACCGGCAACCTGTTTTTCGTGTCGCGCATTCTCCTCCAAGCCCGTTCTTTGGGCCACATTATTGGCGGCGACTTCGCTTTCCGCCGCCTCACTTTCCGCTTCGCTCATGGTTCTTGGCTTGATTCCCGCCCGATTTGCTTCTACCCGCCTGCCCGGCAAACCCCTCGTCGACCTCGGCGGCCAGAGCATGATTCAGCGCGTGGTGATGCAGGCCCGCCAGGCCAACCTGGCCCGCGTGGTAGTGGCCACTGACGATGAGCGGATTATGCGCCACGTGCAGGATTTTGGGGGCGAGGCCGTGCTCACCCGCCCCGACCACCCCAGTGGTACCGACCGCCTCTGGGAAGCCTTCCAGCAGCTGGGCAGCCCGACCGATGTGCATTGCATCATGAATATTCAGGGCGACGAGCCGTTTATTCACCCCGCGCAAATCAACGCGCTGGTAGATTTATTTGCCGACCCAGCCACCGCACCCGACATTGCCACGCTGGTGAAGCCGGTGGTTTCTACTGAAGAATTATTCAGCCCACACCTGCCCAAAGTGGTACTGAATCAACAAGGCGAGGCCCTCTACTTCAGCCGCCATCCCCTGCCCTACCAGCGCCAGTACCCCGAGGCCGAGTGGCTGGCCCACCACCGCTACCTGCGCCACCTGGGTCTGTACGCCTACCAGCCGCAAGTTCTGGCGCAGCTCACCCAGCTGCCCGTGTCGCCGCTCGAAGCAGCCGAAAGCCTGGAGCAGCTGCGCTGGCTGGAGGCCGGCTTCAAAATCCGTTGCGCTGAAACTGAACTGGACGCCTTTGGCATCGATACACCCGAAGACGTGGAGCGGGCCCGCGCCCGCCTAGCCCGCTAGCGGTCGGCCCGGGCCGTTATTCCCTGGTCGGGGCTGACTTCGTGACGCTCCTCGCGCATTTCGCGCGAGAGAAAATAGTTAAGCGCCGTCCGAATCACGGCAATGGCCCCGAGCTTGCCAATCTGCTCCCAGCTCGGCGCAATGGCCGTGGAAAGAATATCGGCCCCGAGCTGGAACTCCAGCGCCAAGGCCAGGTACCGCGCCAGCGTCAGCCGAATGGCCGTAAAATCGGCCGTTTGGCGCTTGGCCAACGCCTTCAGCAGCAGCCAGCCCGCGCTGATAATACCCAGCGCTATGATGACCGCGCCCACCGTTTCGATGCCCAGCTTCAGCCACAGTACGCCCTCAATGACGCTGCTTTCGGCCTGGCCGTGCGCGGAAGTCACGTCGCAGGCGGCTTCGGGCAGGACCGATACAAATGGAATAACGAGCAAAAAAATAAGCGCGGAAAGAGCCAGTTGGGCGGGCGAAATACGGAAAACCGAAGGCTGATTAGCCGCCGGCTTTTTTGGCCTTGTAGCCCGCCTTCAGCAGCACTTCCAATACTTTATCCCGAAAGTCGCCCTGTACCACTACTTCGCCATCTTTGGCGCTGCCGCCCACGCCGCACTTGGTTTTGAGCAGCTTGCCCAAAGCCTGCAAATCCGCATCGGTACCCACAAAACCGGTCACGAGCGTTACCTGCTTGCCACCGCGCTGCTTTTTAACGAGTTGCACACGCAGCTGCTGCTGTTGCGGCGGCAGCGTGGCAGCCTCGCCGGGCTCGTTGTCCTGGTAGGTGAAATCGGGGTTGGTGGAATAGACCACCCCGGTGCGATTCTGTTTCATATTGCTTCGTTATCAGTTGCTCGTTGTCAGTCGTTGGTCCGTGTTGCATCAGCCGCTAAATTCTCAGCAACTGACAATGACTGACTGACTGACAACTAAAAATCTAAACCGCTACAGCCAACGCCAGGGGCATCAGTTCGACCACAAATTCGGTGGCGTGTCCCAAATAGTCGCCATCGACGTGAAACCCAAGGGGAGCCTGGGCCACCACCCGGCTTTGGGATACCCGAAAATACTCCGCCGCCTTGGATTGCGGCAGGTTGCCAAGGGCCATGCCCAGGCTCACCTTAATTGCCCGAACCACGGGCAGGCTGTCAATCAGGCACACATCGAGCAGGCCGTCGCGCAGGTCGGCCAAGGGCGCGATGTAGGCGTTGTTGCCGTACTGCGAGGCATTGGCGAAGGCCAGCACGTAACAGTCGGTTTGCCGCCGCTGGCCGTTGAGGTCTACCTCCACTGGCACTGGCAGGTAGCGGCGGTACTCGCGCAGGGTCACGCGCAGGTAAGTGCTCAGGCCCCGCGAGCCGGCCTGGGCGAAGTGCTGGCTCACGTGCGCATCAAACCCTAGCCCGGCCGTGCAGAAAAACGGGTGCCCGTTCATCACCCCCACATCCATGCGGCTAAAAGTGGGCGCGGCCAGCCGTTGCAGCGCGGCGGGTAGCGCCAACGGCACTTTCAGGTGGCGGGCCAGGCCGTTGCCCGAGCCCTGCGGCACAATGCCCAGGGCGGCAGCGGTGCCCAGCAGGCCCCGGCCCACTTCGTTCACGGTGCCGTCGCCGCCCACGGCCACCACTACGGCAAAGCCCTCAGCGGCCGCCACCTGGGCCAGCTCCACGGCGTGTCCGGCGCACTCGGTCAGCCGAATTTCATAGTCAGCTTCGTGCGTTCCGAAGTGCTGGCCAATCAGGGCCGGCAAATCGTGGCGGCGGCTGGGGCCGGCGGTGGGGTTCAGTATGAAACAGGTTTTTGGCAAAACGCGCTTTTAATGTGGATAATGTGAAAGGTCTGGGAATAATTTCTTTAGATACCAGCTGATTGACACCAAAAAAGGCCTGCCATAAGGCAGGCCTTTTCGTTGCGTTGCCGAAAATAGGCTCATTCAGCATATTTCCACATCCGCATATTTTCACATTAGAAAACTAGCCGTTCATCTTCTCGCCCAGCTTCTGAATCAAATCAGCGGTGCGGGTTGAGTAGCCGGTTTCGTTGTCGTACCAGCCAATTACTTTGGCCAGCGTGCCGTTGGCCGAAGTCAGTTCCGAGTCGAAGATGCAGCTGTGGGGGTTGCCCACGATGTCGATGCTCACCAGCGGGTCGATGGAATATTCCAAAATACCCTTCATGGGGCCTTCGGCAGCCGCCTTCATCACGGCGTTTATTTCCTCCTTGGTGACTTCCTTCTTCAGCACCACGGTCAGGTCGGTCATCGAACCATCTGGAATAGGCACGCGCATGGCCAGGCCATCGAGCTTGCCTTTCAGCGTAGGCAGCACAAGGCCTACAGCTTTGGCGGCACCGGTGCTGGTGGGGATAATGCTGTAGGCGGCGGCGCGAGCCCGACGCAGGTCCTTGTGAGGCGCGTCCTGCAGGTTCTGGTCCGAGGTGTAAGCGTGCACCGTGGTGATGTAGCCTTTCTCAATACCGAAAGCATCATCCAGGGCTTTAGCCATGGGGGCCAGGCAGTTGGTGGTGCAGCTAGCGTTGCTGATGATGGTTTCGGAACCGGTGAGGATGTCCTCGTTCACCCCCAGCACCACGGTAGGGATGTTACCGGTAGCGGGGGCCGAAATCACCACTTTCTTGCACCCGGCGGTGATGTGCTGGCCAGCGCCGGCTTCGTCCACGAAGCGGCCGGTGCTTTCAAGTACGATATCAACGCCCATTTTGCCCCAAGGGAGCAGCTTAGGGTCGCGCTCGGCGAGGGCGGCAATGCGCTGGCCGTTCACGGTCAGGCTTTCCTCATCGTAGCTCACGGTACCATCGAAACGGCCGTGTACGGAGTCATACTTCAGCAAGTGGGCCAACGTCTTGTTGTCGGTCAAGTCGTTGATGGCGACGATTTCCACGTTGTCGCGGCCCAGCAGCGACTTGAAAGTGAGACGGCCAATGCGGCCGAAGCCATTGATGGCGACTTTGATTTTTGCCATTGCAAAACAGGAAAAATAGGTGACTGGCTACCACACTGGCAACCGGTTGAAACGCGGGGCGAAGATAGCAGGTGGGCGCGGGTTAGCCATCGCTCGGAGCCAAGAGGATATTTTTAAGCAGGCTTTGCGCTTTTTTTCAGCCGTTCCGGGTTCGGTTATGGCAATTCAACGCCCTGCCCTACCCCATTCACAGGTCGCCGAAAATATTTTTCCAACTGAAAAACAGCACACTTTGAATCGTTCAGCACTTTTTTTTGGCCTTACCCTTGCACAGAAAGCCTCACGCCGTACCTTTGCATCACCAAAACAAAAAACGGTCCGTTCGTCTAGGGGTTAGGACAGTAGATTTTCATTCTACCAACAGGGGTTCGATTCCCCTACGGACTACAAGAAAGCCACCTCCAAAGGGTGGCTTTTTCTTTGTCTATCAAGTAGTTATACGAGACTTATTTTGGTGTTGCGCGGCAAACAGTACGAATAAATACTGGCAAGTCTGTTCGCCATTAATGGTAAAGTCTTATTTCGTAAGACAGAAGATTACGAACAATAGTCGGTCCTGTGCGCAGTTGAACATGCGACCACGATGCCTGCTACTTCCAGAGTGGCAATAACAGTTGTGGCACATCAGAAGGCCAAGACGGTCAGATTATAAGGAAACTACCACACGGTTCTTCATGGGTACCATCGTATTGCCTGCTCACCGAATCAGGACAGTAACCGAGCCTGATGGGCAGCACTTATCAGAGCCGGAGCGTTTTTCAGAGTGGCGAGCACGATTTCCTTCGCCGCCTGTTTTAGCTCGTCTTTGCTGATATCGTGGGTTTCTTCGACGACCAACTCGCTTATGGTCCTGAAAACGCGTAGCAGCGCCTTCCGTTTGGGCTGTTCGGCCCTCAACTGGGCATATGCGAGGCTGATTTGAGCGTTGATTTTCCGATGGCGGGTCCGAAACACTGATTCGTTGACCACGTGTGGCTGAATGGATTCGAGTAGTTCAACCAGCGGCAGCAGCTTAGTGGCCGTGGCAATGACGGCCCCACTCAGGCGGTGGCGCCGGGTGTTTACTGAACCAGCGTCAACTTCAAGCGTTACATAGTGACTTACCGCAATGGCTGGTTTCATCAATGAAAGGGGCTTCCTCGGGAATGAATTGCGGAGAGCTTGAAGCCATGCGTTGGTCTAAAGCAGGTATTCGGAGCCATCCAAGATACGCGGTTGCCGGAAATTCACAGGCTTTCAAAAGGTGCTGCTGAAAAAGGCGAGCGCAAAACCCTCACCTCTCGCCTGAGCCCCAACGACCTGAAGTTTTATAACAACGACCTCAACTTTGTGGCCGAGCCCGGCGATTTTCAGGTGGTAGTGAACGGCAACCCGCGCGAGTTGCCGATGGTTTCCTTCAAGCTGGCAGCCAAATAAGCAGCAGATTTGTGTTGTCAGCCCGGTTGGGCTTTAAGTGTGGCGCATATCCGCTGCAGTGGCCAAGAGTGACATGCGATGCACTGCGCGGCCGAAGGTATCAGATTCCGATATTTGGCGACTACTTCCCCAAAGGATTTGGCAAAAGTCATCAAAAGCTTGCTGCGCTCAGCAGCAGACAGGTTCCAGGGCATACGCTGCAACGCTGTGCAGTACACATTGGCCATGAAATTGAAACCGGGCGCAGCAAAAAGCTTGGCGGGCGTAACATCGAACCACTCCTTCTCCGCCGAGGGAATGGACCGTGAAAGCGGACGCCATTGCGTTGCATTATCGGCGCGTTTGGCCCTACTCGTTGTTCGGTATCACGCTGGAATGAATGGCAGCATTCCGACACCATCAGTGCTTTTTCCAACTCAAACCAATAGCAATGCTTCGTCGCATGCTGCTGCTAAGCCGACAAACCGACTTCAACGTTGCTGCAACTCTCCAACGCGCAACGAACCTCATTCCTGTTGGCGCGCTGATAGCGGGCTAAGCATCAGGTGTCTCTCAATCATGCAATTGGCTAGGAAACGCAAAAGACAAGGTTTCATGCCAGCGCAATCGATTATCGATGAAATTAACTTCGCAAATAAAGATAAAATATTGTAATTTGCATTGGTATATATTATTTGAATATTGAACGCGTATAAATTTTATAGGTCAATTCCAGCTTATCAGGGCGCTTTTCATTTCGTGTCTGATACTTTTTTGCAAGTCACAATGCCCTATGAGCGAATAGAGGCCCTTGACTCAATTTTAATGCGTTCAACCTGTATTATTCAGGACTTACGCATGGGCAACTATTGTGAGCCTCGGCACGACCATACCGGGTACGACCCCGCTGGGGCTACGATTCGAGCCATTTGCGTAAGTCCTATCCTTACGAGACAAATAAATTGATGATATCAATGCCCTTAACTGCCCCCAAGCTGCGCCATCTGACTGAACTTGTTCATACTGCTCACGACTCCTTCGGGGTCGTGGCGGCAGAATATTATCATTGTTCCATCGAGCGAGTTCTGTATGTACGCTGGCACGGCCATATCATTGGAGAAGAGTTAATACGGATAGCCAAAGTCGGCTTATGCTTACATGAGCAGTTTCAGCCACTCGGCCTCGTGCACGATACCCGCGGTACCGGCGGCGACTGGGGCGACGCCGCGGCCGCGGCCTGGCTCGGCTACGAATGGATTCCAGAACTTAAGGCCAAGAGCTTAAGCTTGCGCGGCATCGCTTTCGTAATCGATGCCGATAGGCCGGTGTCATACGGCAACGCGCAGGTGCTATCGCAGATAGACGCGCAATTCGATTTTCGTCTGTTTTATTCCCCCAAGACGGCGTGGCGCTGGCTACGCCAGCACACGATGGCGTAGCCAGCGCCACCTTTTGAATACCAAGTGTATAACCCCAAGGCGTAGTGGTATATTTTCGAGCTTCTAAGTTCAAAACGCTGGCAATTATGGTACCGCTGCTGGCGCGAATCTGCGATGCGCTGCCCCCTGGCTGCGAGCCTGCAGCTCGGTCGTTGAACAGTGCCGGGAGCGACTCATTCGCCCCACGCGTGATAGACGCGGAGCCAGTAGGCAGCGCATTGCAAACCCACGCCAGTTGATGTAACAATATACATATTAGCGTATTACTTCAACCCACCCACGGTATTGTTGGCCCGTGGCGGGGTTACGCAGTAAGTAGTAGTAGACACCCGCAACCAAACCGGCGGCATTCCAGTGGTTGTCGTATCGCGCCTGCTGGAGCACCAAGCGGCCCCAGCGGTTGTATATGGTAAGGTTCCAGTCGGGAGCGTTCAGGCCCTTCAGCACAAAAAACTCGTTTTGGGAGTTGCCATCGGGAGTAATAATGTTGGGGATGACAACATCGGGAACGACAACGACCTGACAACCAGTGGCACTACTACCTACGCGCACCAGCAACGTGTCGCGGGCCACGCAGCCAGCCGCGTTGCGCACTTCCAACCAGTAAAGGCCGGGGCGGCTCGCCGCGTAAGTGGGCGCGGTGGTGCCATCGGCCCAACGATAGGTGCTGCCAGCGGGCTGCAAGTTGGGCTGTAGCAGCAGGGGCGCGGCCCCGGCGCATAGCGCCGTATCGCGGCCCAGGCGCACCACGGGCGGGATGGCAGCCAGCACGTCTACTGAGTCGCGGCGCGCGCAGCCCTGGGGCGAGGTCAGGCGCAGTACGTACCGGCCGGGTGCCCGCACCGTATAGGTGGCTGCTCCCGAGCCGTCTTGCCAGCGGTAGGTGGTGCCTGCGGGCTGGGTTGCAGTACTCAGCACCAGCGCCGTGCCAGGACACAGAAACTGCTGACGAGTGCCCAGGCTGAAGCGGGGCCCCGAACCAACGACCACGACCTGCGAGGCGAGGACAGTGCTGCCAGCTGGGGTGGTCAGGGTTAGGGTGATGGTGTAGGTACCGCCACTTTGATAACGATGGGTGGCCGCTGGCCCGGTGGCGGTATTGGCCGCCCCCGACGCGGGGTCGCCAAAATTCCAGGTGAACAGGCTCCCGTTGGGCGCGACCGTGGACGAACTCACGCTCAGCAGCTCGCCCTCACAACTCGCAGCCACTGGCCCGATGACGGGTACAATCGGTACAGCATTGACCGAAAAAGCATTCGGAAAATTGGGCAGACCTAATTCCCCGCTGCCGCCATTCAAGGCGAAGGCATTGGCTTGCAGGTTGCAGGCCAGGCCCGCCACGTTGGGTCGTTGGATGATAGCCAACGACCCGGCCCCCAGAATAGACAGATAAATCTGGTCGTCGGGGCCGCGCTGTAGGCCCATTGCTCCCCCATTCTGCACCCGTAGCTCAGTATGGGCAAAATTATTGGCCAAATCGACTTGATAGACAAAGTTACCGTTGGTGAGGTAGAGCTTGCTGTTGTCAGGGGAGAATTCCAGGCCGTAATAAAAGTTGGTGACGGGCGGAACGGAGCGGGGCGTACTTACCCGCCCAGTCGCCGCGTCGAAATTGAACAGCTCAACCCCCGAAGACACCCGTGCGACGGCCAGCACCCGGCCGTTGGGCGAAGCCCGCAGGTAGCCAATGGCATTGCTGCCGCCATTCCCACTGCCACTATGCACAGCCCCTACCGTCGACACAACCGGAGTGGCCGCCAAGCCGCCGGGGCTGAGCAAGTAGCAGTAAAAAGCGTTGTTGTTCCAGCCATGCACCACCACCCAATAGTCGCGGCCATTGGCGTGCAACACGGCCGTGAGCTTTTCGGTAACCTGCCCTCCACCGGGGATGGTCACGGCCACCGAGTTGGTGCTGCCTACATCGCCCAAGCCCCCGCGCAGACTCATATCCACGATGGAGTGCTGTACTCCCCCGAAGGAGGGAGTGGCATCGGCCCCTACGTTTAGCAGATGGTAGTACCGGTTCTGGCCCGGCTCCCGCAGCAGCAAGGCCGCCTGGGTCGCCGACAAGTCGCTGCCTTGTAGCTGGCCGTTGGGCATGGGCAGGCCAGTACGGTCCCACACCTGCAGGCCATTGGTGTAGCATTGCAACACCCCGTTAGCATCGGAAATGGTAGCACAACCTTCGTAGGCCGACATACTGCTTGGCGAAACCGTAATTGCTGCCCCTGCACCGGCTGAAAAACGAATACCGGCCCGGTTACCGAATTTCCAATTGTAGGCTTCGGGCTGTGCCAAAGCAGAAAACGAAGCGGCCAACAGCAGGGGAAACACTGCGAACAAGACCCGAGAAAGGAGGCGTAGATGTTGAAAGACCATAGACAGTGAGTCGCCGTTTCGCGTGGCAGGTAATTGCCCGCGAGAACTTTCAAAACTACGTCACAGCCTGAGGTGAGCCAACTTAAGTTCTGGTTTCCGAGGCTTCCGCAGAGGATTAATAGTCCCTAATCGTTGCACGATGGCCGCCAAGCGGGCGGAATCTCACTCCGCAACCGCTAGTACTTCGGAATACAGCTCCAAAATAGCAGCTCCCGCCGCCCCTACTGCACCCGCTTCACCCGCAGGTAATCCAGCATGGCGTGGTTCACCTCGCCGTTCATGTTCTGGTTGGCGGGCTCATAGGCGAGGGTGAGGGCGTTGGCACCTTTCTCCAGGCGCACCAGCACCGGGTTCGAGAAGCCCCAGTTGCTCCATTCGTCAACGCCGCGCTGGGGCAGCACCACGGTGCCCAGCAGCGCGGGGCCGCGCCGCAGGGTACGGACGGCGCATTTGTTGTTGGTGTTGATGGGGCCGTTGCCGTTGGCGTAGCGGAAATCGACGGCGTAGAGGCCGGTTTCGGGCACGCAGACGGGGATAGTGAGCGCCTTGTTGAGCGTGGGCGTGATTTCGATGAAGCCCTTGCCGGAGTAGCCTTTGTAGGCCTGAGTAGCTTTGGGAACCAGGGTTTCAAGCTGCACCTGCTGCATGGTAACGGCACTGGTTTCGAAGGGCTCGCTAGCGAAAGACTCCCGGCCGGCCTCGTCCACGGCCACTACCTGGTAGGCGGCGAAAGGCCCGGCCGGCACGTCGAAGCCCGGTGTGGCCGTGGTGATGAGCGAGGTGCCGTTTTTCAGCACCTTATACGTTTTAGCGCCTTCAATGGGGCTCCAGATGAGGCGCTGGGCGGCGAAAGTGACAGTAGGCGTTTCGGGCGCGAAGTCATTGGGCACGCGGTTGATGGGAGCCGGAGTGGGCACGGTGCTAGTGAGCGTGATGCTCACCTTATGCCGTCCGCTGAGGCTGGCCGGGATGGCGGCCTCGGCCAGCGGCTGGCCATCCAGCGTGATGCTGGCAATTTGGTTGCCGAAGCCGCTCATCTCCACATCGAGCACCGCCTTACGGTACATGAAGCCGCTGAGGCTACGCTGGCCCTGAAAAGCCTGCGGCACGAAGGGCCGGAACACCAGCCGGTCGCCTTGGTACTGCATCCCAAACAGCACTTTATAAACCAGGCTCAAGCTGCCCGACAGGCTCCAGAGCATGCTGCTGGAGTTGATTTGGGTGCCGGCGAAGTCGCCGTTGCGGGCTACAAGGTTTTCCTTGTTGGTGAGAAATAACGCAGCCGGCCGGTAGATGGCGGCCATGCTCTCGGTGAGCGAGGCTTCGTTACCGGCCTGCGCGGCCGCCAGTGCCCAAAAGCTCTGCACGAATGGCCAAACGGCATCGTTGTGGTATGCCGGAATGCCCGGAATCTGCGGGTAGATGCACGAAATGCCGTAGGGCGTGGTGGGCGTGCGGCTCACTACTTGCTGCGCCCGCGCGCCCTCGGCCACGCCAAACAGCACGCACAGGGCCTCGCCCAGCGCCTCGGCCTTGGGCGAGAGCGACAGGGCGGTGCGGCCGTAGAGGTACTGGCCATAGTAGCCCTGCTCCTCCTGCCACAGGTGCTGATTGAGGCCGTCCTTGATGGTGGCGGCCTGGCGCTGGTGCTGGGCCGCCGTGCCGGGGTCGCCGAGTTTGGCGGCCATCTGGGCCAGCACAATGTTGGCTTGGTAGTGCACGGCGTTGGTGCCCAGGTTTTCGCTCTGATAGATGTCGGCCGGCTGCATCCAGCGCGGGTAGGTCTGCTCGCGCCAGTCCAGAAACGACGACTCGCCGCGCATGAGGCCGGTGGCTGGGTCGTGGGCGTTCTGCTGGTCGTCGGCCAGGCTTTGCCGGATGATGGGGTACACCCGGCGCAGCCAGGCTTCGTCGCCGGTGGCCTGGTAGATTTCCCAGGCCGCCACGGCCCAGATAACGCGGTCGGTCGAGCACGGGTAGGCCCCGCCCGTGCCGGTGTCCTGAATGATGCGGCCGTCGGCACTCACCTTGCGCATGAGGCTATTCATGGCCACTTTGGGTTGCAAGCTGGCCTGCGCCAGGATAATGCTGTAGCTCACGTCGCGGGTCCAGACGCCGGCCCACTCCTTACCGGTGCGGAAGGTACTATCGGGCTCCACGGCGCGGCGGGCTTCCTCCAGGGCCAGATTGTAGAGCGCATCGGCCAGCGGGTAGTCGGAGCGGTATTGCGGAAAATCATCGGTGTTGATAGTCTTTTTCCAGCTCGCGGCGGTGGTTTTGGCGGCGGCCGGCTGGTTCAGCGTCAGCAGCACTTCGTAGATTCCGTCGCCGTTGGCATCGGTCATTTCCAGCTCGGGCTTGTTAGTCAGGTTATCGAAATCCCAGCTCAACGGGGCCGTGCCCCCGGCAATGTACACGTGCTTGAAATCCTGCTGGTACAGCTTATCACCCTTGAAGGTGGTATAGAATCCCTGTTTCTTGAAGGCTGCCAGCACCGGGCGCATATCGAGCCGGATGCGGACCGGCGTGTTCGGAGCCAGGTACGTATCGGCCGCCGCAGGCGTATTATCCACATAGCGCTGCCCGAACACGATGGGCGGCGTTTCCACGGCCCCGCCGCCCGGCCGGGGCACGACCAAGAGCAGGTGGTTAAGGCCCGCTGCCATCTCATTATCCTTGCCGTTGAGGCTGAATTTGAACTCGACCTGCGGACTCTGGCGGTCGTTCACCGGGCTCACGTAGTTGGATACCAGCTCGGTAGCCGAGAGGGCGCGGGCCTCGTGCGGGCCCTGCACCACGCGGTCGGGGTAGAGCGTGTAGGCCTCCGATTGCCAGATGGGCTTCGTCACATCGGGGACCACGGCCGTGGCCGTGGCGGCGGGCTTGGTGGTCTGGCAGGCAGGCAGCAGGCCAAGAGAAAGCAGGAAAGCAGCGGAAAGCAAGCGGGAGTTCATCGGAAGCAATGGCCGGCGGAAGTGGCGCGGGCACGCAAATTACGGGGTTTACGGGCGAGCGGATGGGCGGCCGAAACGGGCGTACCCGTGTTGCATCAGCGGCAGCTGTGGCCTTCTGTTGCTGACCAAATTGCACCAGCTGGCTCCAATTGTTCGATAATGACGTTTAAGGGCGCAACGCGCCGGCTCGCGGCTAGTTTCGCTTTGGTCTCCACGCTACTTGATTATCTCATGAAACGCCCGTTTCTCTTCGCCTTTGCCCTGTTCGGCGGCCTGCTGTTCCTCACCGCCCAAACCCCCAAAGTCCGGTCCGTGGAACAAACCCTGCGCGCCAGCCGCTGGCAAAAGCGCGTGTTGCTCCTGGCCGCCCCCACTGCCGCACAAGCTGATTTCAAGCACCAAAAAACCCTGCTGGCCGCGGCGGGGCCAGCACTGGCCGCCCGCGATTTTCTGGTACTGGACGTACTCTACAACCAGCTGACCGAAGCCGACAAGCAGTTCTTAACACGGAAATTCGGCATTCAGCCACCCCAATTCGCGGTCGTCCTCATTGGCAAGGATGGTGGCGTGAAGCAGAAAAGCAGCCAGCCAATCCCGCC
The DNA here is from genome assembly GCF_014640435.1 of Hymenobacter frigidus. Classification (GTDB taxonomy): domain Bacteria; phylum Bacteroidota; class Bacteroidia; order Cytophagales; family Hymenobacteraceae; genus Hymenobacter; species Hymenobacter frigidus. The sequence continues at coordinate 50,946 of NZ_BMGY01000024.1, forward strand.
AGCCGACTTATTCGGCACCGTTGACCAAATGCCCATGCGGCGCGAGGAAATGCGGCGTACCAAACCCCGCCAGCAGTAGCCTGGCAAACTACGCCGGTCAGACAGCCGCCACCCCTACCCCATCCACAATGGTCGTCTGGTACGTTTCGGGCCGCCGGCCAAACTGCTGCTCATATGCCGCGCTCACGCTGGCAATGAACGCATCGACCTGCGCCGGGGCCACCAGATTGATGGTGCAGCCCCCAAAGCCTCCCCCCATCATGCGGGCCCCAAACACGCCGGGCAGCCCGCGGGCGGCCGCTACCAGCGCGTCCAGCTCGGCGCAGCTCACTTCGTAATCGTCGCGCAGGCCGGCGTGCGAGGCGTACATCTCCTGCCCGAAGGCCGTTAGGTCGCCGGTTTCGAGGTAGCGGCAGGCGGTTTCGACCCGGGCATTTTCCTGCACCACGTAGGCGCACCGGCGGTACACGGTGGGGCTAAGCTCGGCGCGATGGGCCTCCAGGTCGGCCAGCGTGGCATCGCGCAGGCTTTGGATGGCGGGATTGTGCCGCTGGAGCATGGCCACGCCCTGCTCGCACTCCTGGCGGCGGGTGTTGTAGGCCGTGCTGGCCAGGCTGTGCTTCACGCCCGAGTTGCAGAGCACGATGCGGCAGGCCTGGGTATCGAAGGGAAAATACGCGTAGTCGAGCGAGCGGCAGTCGAGGCGCACCACCTGGCCGGCGCGCCCAAACAGGCTGGCAAACTGGTCCATGATGCCGCACTTTACGCCGGCGTAGGTATGCTCGGCCTGCTGGGCCATACGGGCCAGCGTGAGCTTGTCCAGGCCGGTGCCGAGCAGCTGGTTGAGGGCGAAGGCCAGGCCGCACTCCACGGCGGCCGACGACGACATGCCCGCCCCCACCGGCACGGTGCCCCCAAACACGCAGTCGAACCCCGGCACTGCCACCCCGCGCTGCTGAAACTGCGCCGCCACGCCCAGCAGGTAATTGGCCCAGTGCGTGCCGCTGGGGCTGATGTCGGCGGCATCGGGCAGCGTCAGGGTTTCGCTTAGGTCGTGGGCTACCAACCGCAGGTGGCGGGCACCGTTCAGGCCCACGGCAAACACAATTTCCTTATCAATAGCTGCCGGCAACACAAAGCCGCCGTTGTAGTCGGTGTGCTCGCCGATGAGGTTGACGCGGCCCGGGGCCCGCACCAGCAGCGGCTCGTAGCCGAACCGGTGGTGGAAATCAGCAAGTATGGCGGCGACAGGGGGAAGTGGCATGAGCGAAGTAGGAGAAGGAGAACCCCGGCAAAAGACAGCCAGCAGCCATTACTACTTGAAAGTATCACCTATTCTGGCAACAACTTCCGGACACGACTGCAACCGGACAGCAAGTAGGCATCTTAATCAAGAACTACACAGAACATTTCGAAATTATTATTATATTTATTCAATCATATTTTTTAACAAATTTTCACTACTTAACCCAGGTACGTATGAAACCGCTCCTTACTCTTGCTGCGATGGCTACCCTACTGGCCCCGTCGCTATCCGTCAGCGCGCAATTCGTGGTGGATGGCGTCGCCAGAACAACCGAAATTGGTACCGGCCCGGGCAAGTATCAGTTGGCCGCGGCTTACACTGGCAACCACCTCGACGCCGATCGTGGCCTCAAGGCCTTGTACGTGGGCAGCACGGCTACTACCCTGAACCTGATGCTGGTCGGCTCGGCCGAATCGTCGACGGGTGGTTTTCGAGCGCTGGTTCTCTACCTGAACACGCCGGCCCGCCCCGGCGCACCCGCCGGCACTGCCCTGCCCGGGGGCAGCGACGGCCTCTCGCCCCTTAAGCACCGGCCCACGATGGACATGGTAGTTGACTACGGCTTCCGCGTGTCGGTGGGTGCCACTACCGGGACCACCACCGACGTATTCTTCAGTAACGTATCGTACGTGACTGGTACCGCCATCACTGCTGGTACCGATGCCTACATTGGGCAGGGCAGCAAGGCTGGCGCACCGGTGGTGGCTGCGGCCACAACTCCCCTACCCGGCACAAAATACGCTTACCTAAACACGGCAAATCTCACCGCCAATACAACCAATGCCGGCCTCGAAATTGAGATTCCGTTGGCCGCCTTCGGCCCCGGCGTTGCGGCGGGCAGCCGAATCGACTTGTTCGCGGCCTACACCGACGGCGCGGGCGTCTTCTATTCTGAAACCATTCCGGCTATCTCGGGCCGCACCACCACCCTCGGCACCGACCCCGACTTTGCCGCTATTACCGGCACCCAGGCCCTGGCTTACGAAATGGGAGCCGGCGTGCTGGCGGCGCGCAGTGCCACACCCAGCGCCTTCGCCTTTGGCCTCTACCCCAATCCGGCCCAGGCCACGGCCACTGTGGCCTACACGGTACCCGGCGGCAAGCAGGCCGTTTCGCTGGCCGTCTACAATGCCCTCGGGCAGCGGGTGCACGCCCTGCCGCCCACTCCACAAGCGGGCCCACAGCAGGTGAAACTAGGCGGCCTGCCCGCCGGCGCTTACTTGGTCAAGCTGCAAATCGGCGACCAGTACACCAGCGGCAAGCTCATTATTGAGTAGCATCGATAAAGACAGAAAAGGCCGTTTGGGCGCAGCAATGCTGCATCCAAACGGCCTTTTCTGTCTTTACCGATGCCGACTACGCGGCCAGAAGCTGAATCTCGAATCCGGCCGCTTCCACTACTTTTACTATTTGCCCGGCATTGGCCGATTCGGCACTGACCGTCAATATTTTGTCGACTGAAGCAGTATCGACCTGCCAATTGTTGGCCCCTACTTCCTCATTCAGGGTTGGAGTTACGGCCCGCACGCAATTGGCGCAGTTGATGGTGGTTTTGAATTTGAGCGTTGACATAAGGCAAATGAATTGAGGGGCAGCAATTGTCCGAGCGGGTCGCTCGCCACCAAGCCGCCGCGTAGTAGTGCGCGGCCGGACAAAATTAGCAGCAATGCCCACGGCCACGCGCACAGAATTACCGCTCAAAGCTGCAGAATTTGGTAGTCAAACGACTTTCGCAGGCAGGCAGGCGGCCCCCGTCCACACCGGTACTCGGGATGGGGCCAGGACTTTTTCTCCAGGCTCATGCCACAGGCTGAGCAGTTGCCGGGCTTGTCGCTCTGGCTGTTGGCGCACTTCCTGGGGCACTCGTAGCGGGCAGTGGCGGGCGCAGCGGGCAGGGCTTTCGCCGCCGGTTAAGGCCGCGCGAAGCGCGGGTCGTTGATAAACGGGAGGTCGGTGAGCGTGCGCATGAAGGCCACAATCTGAGCCTTTTCAGTGGCCGTCAGGTCGAGGGTGAAGCTTTGCTGGCGCGGGTCGTTGGTGGTGTTGAGCAGCAGCGGGTCGATATTGGGGCTGTTCAGGGCAACGTGCTCGTTGTAGTGGTCCACCACCTGCTCCAGAGTGGCAAAGCGGCCATCGTGCATGTAAGGGGCTGTGAGGGCGGTGTTGCGCAGCGAAGGCACCCGGAACTTGCCGTTGTCGGTGGGGCGGCCGGTTTGCAGGCCCAGGCCCAGGTCGGCGGGGTTGGCGTCGAGGCCGTTGTTGCTGAAGGTGTGGTTGGTTTGCAGCTCGCCAGAGTGGCAGTCGCCGCAGTTACCGCCCCGCAGCGTGCCATTGGGATGGGTGGTGAACAGGATGAAGCCCTGCAGCTCGAAGCTGGAAAGGGCCGTGCGGTCGCCGCGCCGATAGCGGTCGAAGGGCGAGTTGCTCGAAATCAGGGTGCGCTCAAATTGAGCCAGCGCTTTCAGCACGTTGGCCTCGGTGACGGTGCTGCTGCCAAACGCGGCCCGAAACAGCGGCGGGTAGGCCGCCACCCGCTGCAGGCGGGCCACGCCAGCCGCGAGCGACTGGTGCATTTCAACCGGGTTTTCGATGGGAATACGGGCCTGGTTCTCCAGCGTGGTCGCGGCTCCGTCCCAAGTCAGGCGCGGCTCCCAGAGCAGATTGGCCAGCGACATGGAACTGCGGGGCGTGCGGGCCTGGCTCACGCCCTGAGACCGGGCCAGGCCATCGGTAAAGGCCCGTGCCTGCTGGTGGCAGGAGGCGCAGGAAATGGTGCTGTTCCCCGACAGCGCCGTTTCGTAGAACAGCTGCCGGCCCAGGGCCACGCCCGGCTCGGTGAGGGGATTATCGGCGGGCTGGGCCGGCGCGGTGGGAAACAGGGTGGGCAGCGCTAATGCATACGCTTTGGGGGGCACCACCGGGCCCTCGGGGTCCGTAGCGGGGGCAATGGGGTCAGCACCGGGGGTGCAACCAGCCACGCTCAACACCACGAAGCCCAGACCGGCAAAAGCAGCTCTCATCTTCATAGCTCCCTGGTTGAAAGGCACTGGCTTAGTTAGCGCGTTTTAAAGATAAGAAACACCGACCCACCGGGCGCAAAACCCACGCCGGCAACCCGCTGAACCCCACTACACGGCAAGCCCGAAACTAATGATGGTGCCCCGGCCCAGGCGCGACACCACCGACAGCTCGCCCCCGAGCAGGGCCACGCGGTTACGCACGCCCGCCAGCCCGATGCCCGCCAGCGGCTGCTGGGCCTGCGCGGCGGGCTCAAAGCCGCAGCCATCGTCTTCCACGCTCACTTCGAGGCGGTGGCTTTCGCGCACCAGGTGCACCACCACTTCAGTGGCCCGGGCGTGCTTCATCACGTTATTGAGCAACTCTTGCACAACACGGTACACCGCAATTTCGACCGACGGAGCCAGGCGCTGCTCCAGCCCGGTGAGGTGCAGGCGCACGGGCAGACAGGCCGGAGCAATGCGCTTGGCTAGTTCCTCCAGCGCGGTGCGCAAGCCAAAATCTTCGAGAATACCCGGCGTGAGCTCGAAGGAAATAGTACGGGTGGCCCTGATAGCCTCTTCCAGCAGCTTGAGCGATTCGCGAACCGAGACCGGCGTGCCACTGCGGCCTTCCAGGCTGAGCTTGGTGGCGTAGAGCAGCTGGCCCAGGCCATTGTGCAGGGCTTCGGCAATGCGCTTGCGCTCGGTTTCCTGGGTGGTGAGAATGGCGGCCAGCACCTCCTGCTGCCGGGCGCTGATATCGAGCACTGCCAGCCGGCACTGCAGGCCGGCTGGGGTGGCTACGCGCAGGCCTTCCAACTGCCCGTGAAAGGGCGTGCCGTCGTCGCGCAGCAATGGCAGCTCGCAGCTTTGCGTGGCATCGGTGCGAAGCACCCGGGCAAGAAACTGCTCAAATTCTAAGCGCTGGGCTGGGGCTACAAATAGAGCGAAACGCCGCTGCACCAGCCGCAATCGCTCGGTGCCCAGCATCTGGCTGGCGTGCAGGTTAAGCTGTTCAATCTGGCCAGCCGGCGAGAGGGTGAAGTAGCCTACCGGGGCAAAATCGTAGAGGTCGAGGTAGCGGGCACGGGCAGTCTCCGCTTCGGCCTGGGCCAGTAGCAGCTCCTCGTTTTGCATTTCCAACTCTATCTGGTGCACCTGCAGCTCCTGCACCAGGCGCTGCGTATCGACCGGTATCTCGGGAGACGGGTGCTGGGTTACGAGGTGCCGATACTGTTCGGCCCGGGCACGCAGGGCGAGCAGGGTCGCGTGCGGGTTGTTGGGGCCTGGGACCAGGGCAGCGGACTGAGACATTGCGGAACGTGGATAGAAGGATACAACCCGGTGAAGATAAGCAGGCTCCAACGGGCAGGCAAGTGCCGCCTACAGGAGTATGGCCTTAGCCAACGGCGCTCGTCAGCTGCTCCTGCCCAATTTCCTGCATGCCCAGCAATAGCCAGCCGGTTTGGGTGCCGTGGCTGGTGATGGCCCGGCCATAAAGCAGCAGCGAGCGGGCTCCGGCACTTGGGAAAGTAGCCGTGAACTGGAAGTCTTCGAACAGCTCGTCGGGGTGGCGCAGGGCTTCTTCCAGGCGCTGCGCCAGGGCGGGCTGCTGCCAGGCCCCACCGTCGAGCTCGTGCAGGGGCGAGCCCTTGATGCGGGCCGGGTCAAAACCGAAAAACTTGGCAAACGCCCCGCTGAAAGCCAGCACGCGCTGGTTGGCATCGAGCAGGTTTTTCATGTCGTTGGCGGCCTGTCTCAACTCCTCGGTTTTGCTGAGGTACTGGGTGTTCAGGGTCATCAGCTCCTCGTTTAGGCTCTGCATTTCCTCCTTGTTGGTCATGGCTTCCTCGTTGGTGCTTTGCAGCTCCTCGTTGGTGCTTTTGAGTTCCTCCAGGCTGCTTTCCATCTCCTCAATGGTGGTTTGGAGGCGGTGCTTGGTGTGCTGCAGCTCTCTCCCCAGGGCCTGCACCTGGGCATCGGAGCCGGGGGCCGCCACACCGAGCGGCGCTACCGCCTACCCATCGACGGCGAAACCATTGGGGCCGGCACTCTGTACTTGGCCTCGCCCGACCGCCACCTGCTGGCCAAGGATGGCAGCGTTGGGCACCTGCTCATGACCAAAGGCCCCCGCGAAAACCACTACCGCCCCGCTGCCGATGCCCTATTTCGGTCAGCGGCCGTGGCCTACGGGCCGCGCATGGTGGGCGTGGTACTCACCGGCATGCTGCACGACGGCACGGCCGGCCTTGAGTTTATCAAGCGGTGCGGCGGAGTGGCCGTGGTTCAGGACCCGCACGATGCCCTTTCGAATACGAGGGCCCGGCTAGGCCCAGTGCTGCCGGTTGTGCCACTGGTGCCAATGCGACTGGCGGGCCGCATCCAGCAAAGTGGGCACGATGCAGGGTGCCGGTCCTGCTTCTTGCTTCAGCACCACTTTCCGCACGAGTTCGGGCACGTGCACCAGCACCAGCTCGGCGCGCTGCTCCTTCAGGTAGTGATGCAGCATCCACAGCAGCTGCGCCGCTTCGTCCGATAGCGAGTTGAGCATGCCACAATCGACCCACACGGCCGCTTTGCCACTCTGCTGCGCGCACGTTAGCTGGTGCGCCAGCGCAGTCTCCATCTCTCCCTCCTGGGCCGGAGCCAAGACAATGAGGTAGCTATCCGGCAATAATTCGCAGCAAATAGTCGTCATAGCAAAGATGAGTAGGTGTGAGACAAATGAAATAAGCACATGCCGCCTACAGCATTACTAATCGGCAACGAGGCTAGCGCTAACTTGTGGATTCAGAATAGTTGGTAGCATTACAAATTTATCCATAACATAGCTATATATACCCAGAATAAATACGGATTATGACGGGAGTAAGTACTGATAATTAACCTGCTGTAAATCCCGTTTGCATCAATTTACGGCTGCGGCCAAGGGCAACGGCCGGCCGGCACAAGCAGCCTTGACACTGCCGATTAAAACATGTGGGTAAGTTTTGCGTCTGGCCATGGCGGCCCGCCCTCTGGCTGCGCCGGCCCAATACGGCGGCGGCGGCTTAGTCCCGAACCATTGCCATCCGCCGGGGTTGCTAGCGACCTGCCGGGCGGCACTGACTTTCTTTCTGCTCCATGAAAATTCTATACACCTACCTGCGCAACTACTGGCCGCTGCTGACTCTGGCCCTCGTGCTGGCCGCCGTCAACCAGATATTCTCGCTGCTTGACCCCTACATTTTCCGCAAGCTGGTCGACCATTTCGTGCCCAAAAATGGCGGCGTTGGCGGACTGCTGGAAGTGCCGTTCTGGCCGTTTTTCCGGGAAGCCATCCCCTACATCGGCATGATGCTGGGCGTGGCCATGGTGTCGCGCATCGCCAAGAACTTCCAGGACTACTACGTCAACGTCATCACCCAGCGGCTGGGCGCCAAGATGTATTCCGACGGCCTGCGCCACTCGCTGGAGCTGCCCTACCAGGTGTTTGAGGACCAGCGCTCGGGCGAGACGCTGGGCAAGCTCCAGAAGGTGCGAACCGACGTGGAGAAACTGATTCAGGCATTTGTGAACGTGCTGTTTACGGCGCTGGTGGGCATCATTTTCGTGATGTGGTACGCCATCACGGTGTACTGGCCTATCGCGGCGGGCTACTTTATCACCATCCCGCTGCTGGGCATTCTGAGCTTTGTGCTGAGCAAGCGCATCAAAGTTATTCAGCGCACCATTGTGGCCGAAACCACTTCGCTGGCCGGCTCTACCACCGAGAGCCTGCGCAACATTGAGCTGATTAAAAGCCTGGGCCTGGCCCAACAGGAAACCGAGCGGCTGAATGGCATTACCAACAAAATCCTTAAACTGGAGCTGCGCAAAGTGCGCTACCTGCGCTCGCTGAGCTTCGTGCAGGGCACGTTTGTAAACTTGCTGCGCAACACCATCATCCTGCTGCTGCTCTACCTGCGGGTGCAAAACCACATCAGCCTGGGCGAGTTTTTCTCGTTCTTCATCTACTCGTTTTCCATCTTCGGGCCGCTGCAGGAACTGGGGGCCATCATCGGCATCTACCGCGAAACCGAGATTTCACTGGGCAATTTCCAACAGATTCTCGACACCCCGAAGGACGTGAAGCCGGCCGAGCCCAAGTCCGTGGCGCACATCGACAACCTGGCCTTCAACCACGTCAGCTTCAAGCACCTCACGGCCAACAACCAGGCATTGTCGGACATTTCCTTCACCACCAAGCTCGGCGAAACCATTGCCTTCGTGGGCCCCTCGGGCTCGGGCAAAACGACTTTGGTGAAGCTGCTGGTGGGCCTCTACCCGCCCCTGTCGGGCCAGATTCTCTACAACGGCATCCCCGGCAATGAAATCGACCTCGACGAGCTGCGCGAGCAAATCGGCTTCGTGACCCAGGACACGCAATTATTCTCCGGCACCATCCGCGAAAACCTGCGCTTCGTAGCCCCCAACGCCACCGACGAGGAGTGCCTGCTGGCCCTGCGCCAGGCCGCGGCCGACACCCTGCTGGCCCGTGCCCCGCTGGGCCTGGATACCGTGATTGGCGAAGGCGGCGTGAAGGTTTCGGGCGGCGAAAAGCAGCGCCTCAGCATTGCCCGCGCCCTGCTCCGCAAGCCCACGCTCATGGTGTTCGACGAGGCGACGTCGGCCCTGGATTCGCTCACCGAGGAGGAAATTGGCAAGACGGTGCGGAAGCTGTCCGGCTCGCGCCAGCACATGACCATTCTCATTGCCCACCGCCTCAGCACTATCCTGCACGCCGACCGCATCTTCGTACTGGAGCGCGGCCACGTGGCCGAGCAAGGCCGCCACGACGAGCTATTGGCCCAAAAAGGCCTCTACTACGCCATGTGGCGCCAGCAGATTGGCGAGCGCAAGGAAACGACCGAGGAAGCAGTCGCGGCAGTGCTGTAGCAGCCCGTCATTGCGAGGGAACTGTGTCGTTGCCTCGCTGCGCTCGCAATGACAGACGATTACAGTTTCTGCAGCCGCCCGCGCCGCACAGTACGGCCATCGGCCCATTCCACCAGGTAGAGGCCGGGGCGCAGGGCGCTTACGTCTACATCGTTTGGCCCGGCAACTAGCTCAAAACCTGTCACCTTATTTCCCATCACATCGTAAAAAGTGAGACGACCAGCTTGGTCCGGGCCACTCACCTGCAGGCGGTCGGCCACCGGATTAGGGTATAGCGCCAGCCCCGACTCAAGCCCGGAAACCGTTACCAAGCTCGAGTAGCTGGTGCGGGTGTCGTGGTCGACCTGCCGCAGCCGGTAGTAGCGGGTGCCGGACAGCAGGCGCGGGTCGCGGGCTTGATAGGTGCGGAGGCTGCTGCTGCTGCTGCCGGCCGCCGGTTGGCGCAGCACTTCAATCCAGTTTTTGCCGCCCTCCTCCTGGGCTTCCACGGCGAAGTAGGCACTGTTATGCTCCGAGGCGGTGCTCCACGCCAGGGTAGTGCCTGCGCCGGTTGCGTACCGAGCCGAGAAAGCGGTAAGCTCTACGGGCAGGGGCTGGCAGCCAGAGGGCACAGGGGTGGCCACGGGTGGGGCGAACCCACAACTGCTAGTGGCACTGAAAGTAAAAACATCCTGGCCGGCAGTAACGTCACTAGCAGCGTTCAACACGCGCTTGCTCTCTCCATTGGAAATAGAAAAATGCATTACTGCCGTTGGAGCAATGATGTGATTTAGCTGGGTGCCGTGCCCCAATTCATGTAGGGCCACACTTTCAAAATCATACTGAGTGTTGCTGGGCGTACCTGTTCCATAGTTCCAGGAAAAACCAGCAATTGCACTTAAATCGTTAAATGTATAATCCGTTTCAACCAATGAAAACTGGGTTGGGCCGCCATTCACGCTGCACCCCGAATAATAGGAGGTGGCAGTGGCCAGCGTGCTACTGCCTAAAGATTCAAAACGTACGATATTTTCCAAATTTGAATCGGTGGTATTGACTCCGGCCCCGGAGCCCACCACCCGGCGCAGCCGCGTGGCGCAGGCCCACGAAGCCAGCGCCCGCTCGAAGGAAGTGGCTGCACCGGTCACTCCCGCAAAACCAGCGCTGTAGAGCAGGGTGTAGCCGCCCTGCCCATCATCATTCACCAGCCGGGGGCGGTTGGGTGGGTTATTGGCTCCCTGGCCCAAGTTGCTCAGGGCGTACACCACCGTCAGGGCCGTGAGACTTGTGCCAGTTTCGCCACCGGAATTTATCACCCGAAAGGTACCAGTGCCGGCCACGCCGCCCGTTAATACATTGGTCGACGGTACCCGCACCTGAATCTGGGTATCGGACCACTGTAACGGTATATAATCTGCGGGGTTGGCGGCCACGAAGCTGCTCCCGCCGCTGTTGGCGTTGGGAAATTCTACGCTGCCGCTGCCCTGCGTCGCGCCAAAATTCGAGCCGTTGATGGTGAGCACCGCATCAGTACCGGCCGTGAGGCTGGCCGGCGAAAAGCTGCTGATGACTGGCTGCGCCGTGGGCCGGGCCACCGGCAAAGCTTCCGCCAGAGCGGCATTGGGTCGCACCGTGCGCCAGGATTGTCCGGCCAGCGCCTCCACGGCCGGGTACAACGTCCCCGCAATGGAGGCGTAGCGCCCAAACGGCTCGGAGGCCGTGCGGTCGGCCAGGTCGTAGCGCACGAAACCCTGCGGCCCCGCCACCAGCCGGTAGGTACCGGGCAGCAGCGGGTGGGGTTCCAGCAAAAACAAACCCTGCTGCTCGGGTGCCAGCGTAATGCTGGTGCTCACCACCTCACGGCGCAGGCCCACCGTACCGCCGGCTTCGGCCAGGCGCAGCACCGCGGGCTCCGTACCCTGAAATACTTTATACACCGTCAGCTCGCTGATGGTGTAAATATGGCCGTTTTCGCTCACCGCTTGCTGGGCCCTTACCCCGGCCTCAACGATGAGGGTTGCCGTTGCAACGCGCTCGGCCAGCGGCGCGGGAATCAACATGCACGCGTCCTGAGCCCAGCTAGGGCCAGCCAGCCCTAACAGCATCAGCACCAATATTACCCGAACCCTCAATGAAATTAAACCTGCTTTCATACGGTAATATTACTATTATTTTATATTAAAGCTGTTTGGCAATTTGTCAGTCGGTCATGCCGAGCATGTGGCGCATCAAGCCAGGGACCGAGGCATCTCGCTCGGGCCGTCCGGGCCGTTCAACGAGGCGAGCGAGATGCCTCGGTCCCTGGCTTGATGCGCCACATGCTCGGCATGACGGTCACGTAGTTTTTTTGAATTCCCAAATAGCTTCAGTAAATCAATCTCTCCACGATTGTTTTCTGGTTAAGCAGCACACAAAAACGGCCGTTCCTGGGTTAGCGTGCCATCATATTATGACCTGCTGCTTCGGGTCGAAGTTGACAGGACGGGGCTTGGGGTTCATATCCTCCAACGCGGCCACCACTATTTCGATGATGGCCAGGTCGCGCACCCATTTGCGGTCGGCGGGCACCACAAACCACGGGGCGGAATCGGGCGAACAATGCCGTAGCGCATCCTCAAAGACGTGCTGGTACTCGTCCCAGTGGGCGCGCTCCTTGATGTCGTTGGGGTCGAATTTCCAGTTCTTGCTGGGGTCGTCGAGGCGTTCCTGCAGGCGTTCGGCCTGCTCCTGCTTGGAGATGTGCAGGAAGAACTTGAGGATGAGCGTGCCGTTGCGAGTCAGCAAGGACTCAAAGTTGTTGATGGCTTCGAACCGCTGCCTGGCCGTTTTGTCGTCAATCAAGCCGTGCACGCGGGTCACCAGCACATCTTCGTAGTGGGAGCGGTTGAACACACCGATGTGCCCCTTTGTGGGCGTGCGGGCGTGAATGCGCCACAGGAAATCATGGCTCATCTCTTCCTCCGACGGGGCCTTGAACGAGGTCACCTGCACCCCGGCCGGGTTCACGCCCGTGAGCAGGTTCTTGACAGCACCGTCCTTGCCGCCCGTGTCCAGGGCCTGAAACACGATGAGCAGGCTGCGCTTATGCTCAGCGTACAGCATTTCCTGCAGCACGCACAGCCGCTGTCGCAAAACCAGCAGCCGGGGCTGGGCCGCTTCCGCGCTTAGGCGCTTGTGCGCAAAAGGCGTGGCCGCGTCCGGGTCCACGGCGGCCAGCCGAAACGACTTGCCCTTGACGCGCACGGCCGGGGTCTTAGGTATCTTGAATTTCATAGGCTGCGAAGCTAATCATACTGGCCGTAACCGGCCCTGACTGTCCTTGGTGGGCCACCCGTGATGGGCTACCCGCTCACCAACCGCGCTATTCCAAAGGCCGCCGCGGCGGCCAGCGCCCCTACCACGGCCATTTTAAGAGCTCCGGCCACGGGTGGCTGCCCGGTAATACGACTTTTGAAATAGCCGAACACCAGCAGGCACACCAGCGTGATGGCTGCCGACCACGCCAGTCCTTCCGTGGGCGTATCCGTAAAAAAATAGGCGCTGAGTGGAATCAGCCCGCCCACCGCGTAGGCCGAGCTGATAGTGGCGGCGCTTTTGGGGGCTTGCCTGGGGTCGGGTTCCTCCAGGCCCAATTCGTACTTCATCATGAACCGCACCCATTGCTCGGGGTCGGCGGTGAGCTCTGTGATGGCCAGTTGGCGAGTGGCGACCGAAAGACCCATTTCGGCCAGCAGCTCATCTACTTCGGTCCGCTCTACGTCGGGCACTTCCTGCACTTCGCGGCGCTCGCGGGCCAGTTCGGTATCGTAGTGCTCTACTTCGGTGCGGCCCGCCAGGTAGCCACCCAGGCCCATGGCAATGCTGCCGGCCACTATTTCGGCCAGGCCCGCCGTAATCACCAGCCCCGACGAAGCTACCGCGCCGCTCAGGCCCGCCGCCAGGGCGAAGGGCACGGTCAGGCCATCGGATAGGCCAATCACCACATCCTGCAGCATAGCCGAGCTGGTCGAGTGGTTTTCGGGGTGCAGGTCGCGCAGAATCTGGGCGGTGGGCTCAATCATACTGAGAAATCTAGGTACTGGGATTAACCCAGGGCACCGTTTTACGTAGGTACAACTAATTATTTCGACACCGGTTTTATTCGGTAGTTTTCACTCACTTTATTCGCCCTATTCCCATGGCATCACCCGCCAAAGCTGCCCCCAAAAGCTCCGCTTCTCCCAAAAAAGCTGCTCCAGTCGCCAAAGCTGCTGCGGCTCCTAAAGCCAGCGCCAACGGCAAAAGCAACACCGGCAACGGGGCCGGCAGCAACGCCGCCGTCGATATTCAGCCCCGCCTGAACCAGCAGCAGAACGCCCCCGCCCCCACCCAGCGCTACGGCACCGTGAGCCAGCGCCTGCCCATTGGCTTGGGCGAAAGCACCCGCCAGGAAAGCGTAACCATGCTCAACCAGCTGCTGGCCGATGCCATTACGCAGCGCGACATGTACAAAAAGCACCATTGGCAGGTAGTAGGCCCTACTTTCTACCAGTTGCACCTGCTTTTCGACAAGCACTACGAAGAGCAATCGATGTTGGTCGACGCCATTGCCGAACGCATTCAGATTCTGGGCGGCGTGGCCATCGCCATGGCCCACGATGTGGCCGAATTAACCAGCATTCCGCGCGTGCCGCGCGACCGTGAGGAAGCGCCCGTGCAGGTATCACGCCTGCTCGACGGCCACCAGCGCATCCTCAAGAACTGCCACGACTATGCCAGCAGAGCCGACCAAAGCGGCGACGATGGCACGAACGACCTTATTGTGAGCCAGCTGGTGCGCACCAACGAAATGCAGGTGTGGTTCGTGGCCGAGCACGTAGTGGACTCGCCGCTCATCAAAGCTGAATAGGCTACCCACTGCTACGATTTGCAAAAGAGCGCTGCCGCACTAGGTGCAGCAGCGCTCTTTTATGTTCGCGTAACTACTGCGTCCCGGCATTATTGGGGCTCATCTTCGACCCGGGCTTCCACTTTATCGCTTTCATTTTCCTCCGCTTCTTCCACCGAGTGCGTCTGGCCTAGGTTGCTGTCTTTTTTGGCTAATTCGGCCAAAGCACAATAGAAATTATGGAGCAGGTTTATTTCTTCCTCCGAGAAATCCTGGGCGTTAATCAGCCGGTTGCTGGCTCCCTACGTGGCGGCGATTAGTTCACTGAGCTTAAGGTGCAGCACGAGTGAATCCTTGTTTTGCGCCCGCTGAATAAGAAAGACCATCAGAAACGTGACGATGGTGGTACCCGTGTTGATGACCAGCTGCCAGGTTTCTGAATAATGAAAGTAGGGGCCGGTGATGCCCCAGGCTAGAATAATCATCGCTGCCGACGTAAATGCCACTGTGGAGCCCGAAAAACGCGTAATCTGCTCGGCCAAGCGGCCAAAAAAGGAGCTTGTTTCGACTTTATGGATAGCATGCATGGCAGGAAAGCGGGTCTTTGGTAAGCAGAAGCCCCATTGGCATCCAGAGTACCACAATGTAACACCTTGAATGGTGGGCAATTGATGAAAAAGGCAGCCAGAAGGTTGGATGGCCGAAATGCGGCGGCTATCTTTGCACCCGCTTCGGTACCTCAACGAAGCCGGTTTCGGCCGAAATACCTGGTGCAATTACCCAATTCGCGCACGTGGTGAAACTGGTAGACACGCCATCTTGAGGGGGTGGTGCCTTCGGGTGTGGGAGTTCGAATCTCCCCGCGCGCACGTGAATCGGAAAGCCCGTTCCAATTATTTGGAACGGGCTTTTTTGTTGTAGCCGCCATACTAGCGCAGTTTCAAAGTCAGTGTAAGTGCGAAGTAGAGACGCATATTTGCGTCTCGTCGTTGAACATGTTGATAATGAATAGGCTAAACAACGACGAGACGCAAATATGCGTCTCTATATCATATGCGCTAACCTATAAACGGCTCTAATGAAGCTGTTTAGCAATTTGTCAGTCGGTCATGCCGAGCATGTGGCGCATCAAGCCAGGGACCGAGGCATCTCGTTCGGGCCGTCCGGGCCGTTCAACGAGGCGAGCGAGATGCCTCGGCTGCGCTCGGCATGACGGTCACTTAGTTTTTTTTGCATTCCTAAACAGCTTCAGTAAAAGAACGTCATGCTGAGCTGGTCGAAGCATGACGTGCAAAAAGCAGTGCTACTCCCGCTCAAATGGGTTGCCGGGTTTCACCAGCACCACCCGCTCGCGTTCTACCACTACCTGGCCGGGCAGCGCGCCCTTGGGCTTGCGTACAAACTTTTTAGGCGTCACCGTCACCGGGCAGAGCGTGTCGTGCTGGCGGCGCGAGTACCAACCGGCTAGCTGCGCGGCATGCTCCACCACGGGCTCGGGCACGGGCTGCCCGGCACGGTGCCGGATGACGACGTGCGAGCCGGTCACGTCCTTGGCGTGCAGCCAAAGGTCGTCTTTGTGCGCGTATTTCTGGGTTAGCAAGTCGTTGTTCGCCGCGTTGCGGCCCACCAGAATGGTGAAGCCCCGGTCCTCGAATACCTTAAAAGGCAACTCGGTGGGAGCTTTGCCAGCGGCGGGCGCGGGGTCGAGACCGTGCTGCTTGCGCCAAGTGCGCAGGCCGCGCAACTCGGCCAGCGCTGGTTGGGTGTCCATTTCTTCGAGGCGCTCCAGGGCTGTCAGGGCTTCGGCTTCGCGCCGGGCAATGCGCTCAGTGAGCTGGCGCTCTTCGATTTGCTGGTTTTTGCCTTTGCGGTAGAGGTTTTCGGCGGTGAATTGGGGCTTTTCGGTGCGTTTGAGCTTGATGACCCGCGCGGCACCCGTGTAGAAATCCAGGACTTCAACCTGCGTCGCTCCGGCCGGAATATCGTGCAGGTTGGCCATGATGAGGTCGGCGGTGTGGCGGTAGCCGGCCTCGTGGGCCAGGGCGTGGAGGCGTTTGCTGGCGTGAACGGCGGCAGTGCTGGCTTCATCGGCGCGGCGCTCCAATAGCTGCCGTAGCTGCTTGGTTTCCATTTCCAGGGCGCGGCGGCCCAGGGCCATGGGCACGAAGCGGCGCAGGGCGGCCACGGGGTCGTCGCCGGGCAGGGTCTCGAGCACATCGCCGATGGGCAGCAGGCTAAGGCGCGTGCGGCCGTCAAGCTGGATGAGGTAGTAGTGCGCCGGCTTTTCCAACTGGGCCAGCACCTGGTTCACCAACCGGGTTTTGGCTTCGGGCGGGGCCGGGTCATAGCCCTGCAGGCGCAGGTAGCGCAAGGGCAAATCGGCCAGCGGCGGCGGCAGTTTGCCCGCGGCGGTGGGCGTAGCGGCGGCCTGAGGCCGTAACTCGGCATCGGCCAGTAGCTTTTGCTGGAAAAGCTGGGTCGGGCCCTCCGGCGACGTGCGAAAAATGGCGTTGGGCCGCGGGCCGTAGAGCTTGAACACCACCCGAGCCCCGCTGCGGAAATTGAGTTGCAGCACCCGGTCCTGGGGCCAAGCCGCCACGGTTTCGACCTGCTCACCCAGCAAATCGGGGAATAAATCGACGGAGTTGGCGCGGGCCCGCTGAAAGGTTTCGGGCAGGGCCAACGCGGGGAAATTAGCCCCCAACTGCGCTTTCAGCCAAAACCCTTTACTACCATCAGTAAGGCCGATTACCAACTCGTCTTTCTCCTGGGAGAAGCACACGGCCACGCGGTAGCCCCGCAGCCGCTCAGTGAGCGCGGGGGCTAGTTGGCGCAGGAAATAGTAGTTGGTGTGCATGAGAATAATGAGCCGCTTGAGGCAGAATAAAATTATGCGCTTTCAAGCGGCGTGAGCATCAATAATGTCACCAGAAACGAGCGTGACTTCCTGACTTCGACCCAGAAGAAATATGGAAACAAGAACAGTACCGCGAAGAATGGCAAAAAACCCAGTAGTTCAAACGGATGAAAACCTACGGGAGTAAACCAGCCCGACACTATTTGGGCGGCCATCATTCCTGAAAAGCTTAGCCCGGCACCCGCTAGAATAAACGCGAATAGGTGCAGGCGGTGCCGAATCCGCAGGATACTACCGAACTCGTTTTCATTAGGAACCACCCAACCCGTGATAATCGGCAAAATTGAGTTCCGACCTCGAATGGTGCGGAAGATTTCGAAATGCTCGCCGCCTACCTGACCTCGAAAGAACTTGTCGGGTTTACCCCGAAAAAGGGCACCCAACATGAGTGGCGGCGCGGTATGGCTACCAAGACTATTCATCACAACCGCTTGCGTAAACGGCGAGGCGAAAGCTTCCGTAATCGAAGGAAAATACCTCATCGCCTATACCTCTACCTTCAGCCCATCATACGCCAGCCGAATCCAGGGCGGCAGCTCGGCTTCTACTTCGGCGTGGCGGCCCAGTTGGTGGCTGATGTGCGTGAGGTAGGCGCGTTTGGGGGCGGCTTCTTCGAGCACGGCAATGGCCTGGGCCAGCGTGAAGTGCGAAATGTGCTCCTCGCGGCGCAGGGCGTTGAGCACGATGACGTCGGCATCGCGCAGCTGGGCTCGGGTTTCGGGGCCGATGTGGTTGGCATCGGTGAGGTAGCAGAAGCCACCGATGCGGAAGCCCAGCACGGGCAGGCGGTGGTGCATGGCCCGCAAGGGCTGCACGGGCAGCCCTATCACATCAAACGGCGCATCGTCGCGCTCGATGGGGTGCAGCACCACGCGGGGTACGCCGGGGTACTTGTGCTCGGCAAAAATGTAGGCAAACTCCTGCTGCAGCTGCTGCAGCACGCGCGGCTCGGCATACACCGGCATGTCCTGCTGCTGCCGGAAGTTGAAAGCGCGGATATCGTCGAGGCCGGCGGTGTGGTCCTTGTGCTCGTGCGTGAAAAGCAGGCCGTCGAGGTGTGTGACGCGGGCCCGCAGCATCTGTTGCCGAAAATCGGGCCCGGAATCAATAACGAGGCTGCGGCCGCCCACGGCCACGTGCACCGACACGCGCAGCCGGTGGTCGCGGTGGTCGAGCGAGCGGCACACCGCGCAGGTGCAGCCTATCATCGGCACCCCGGAGGAAGTACCCGTGCCTAAGAACGTTACGGTCACTGCATTTGAATTAAAAATTAAGAATTAAAAATTAAGAATTACCGCAAAGGCGAACGTGCAACCGGGCGCAGCAACGCGACATTTTTAATTCTTAATTTTTAATTCTCAATTCGATTTACCCCACGTACTGTTTCACTACGCGCACCAAGGCGTCGAAATCGAGCGGCTTGGGCAGGTAGTCGCTCACGCCGGCTTCGCGGAACTGGTCCATCGAGTAATTGTTGGCGTTGCCGGTGATGGCAATGATGGGGAGCTTGTTGATTTTGGGGTCGGCGTGGGCGCGGATTTCGCGGGTGCACTGCATGCCATCCTTCACCGGAATGTTGATGTCCATGAGCACGCAATCAACAGGGTTGCTTTCCAACTGTTTCAACACTTCGCCCCCGTTTTTGGCCAGCACAATTTTGTACTTCTGCAACTCCAGGATTTTGCGGGTGAGGTTAAGAATTACCGAGCTGTCCTCAGCAATGAGAATGGTTTTGGTTTGGGGTTCGGTGGACATGAGCGTAGGGTTTAAGATTGGATTCATAGGGTAGATTGGAGGAGAAAGCCGCCGTTTTTACACGGGCGGAAAAGTAATGGCTCGCTCAACGGCACCGGGGTATTCGGCAACGAACTGTACAAAGTAATGTTCCAGAAGTTTAAAATCAGCTGCGCCAGTTTCTATTCTTCCTTCTTTGAACTGATGCTCAAGGCGGCGCGCCTGGGCGGCAAGGGCTACGCCACCCAGCGTAGCGGCCGTACCCTTGAGCTGATGAAGCATGGGCAGCAGCTCGCGAAAATTGTTGGCAGCGGCTGCGGGCGCGGCATCGCGCAGCAAATCGCCCGCTTCCTGTTCAAATTCCTGGTAGAGGTCGGACGTGAATTCGGGGCCACCCAGCTCGATTAGCTGATGCAGTATGGCAGCGTCGAGGATGGGCTCATCGGTATCTAGTGTTCTGACAACTTAATTACAGTATTATTAGTTTGGGTAGCGTACCCCCCTCCTTTCCCCTC
>NZ_BMGY01000025.1 GCF_014640435.1 Hymenobacter frigidus
TGAGGTGTCTTTCATGACGAAGGAAAGATACCACCCTGTTCTGTCCAGATTTACTAGACCACCTCACCAGTACTTTAGGCGCATGAAACAATTAAAAGGGCCCTTCATAGGAACTGCTTTGCTGCTTACCGCCTGCTCAGGCCCACAAGAGTCAAAAACCGAAACCCAGACGCCGGCCCCGTCCATCCCGCCCGCTGTTCGCCCCGCACAGTCGCCCGCGGCGACCGTGCGGGCCTTCTTAACGTGGTACCTGCATCATCAATCCCCGCTTAACTCCCTGCCGGTTGTTCCGGCCCGCCTGGACGAGGACACGACCCAAGTGTATGCGGTTGACTTTCACGCGGTCGAGGACTATGTGCGCCTGTTGCAGAGCAGTGGCACGGTATCGCCCGTTTACCTGCAAGCGCACCGACGTTATTTTCAGCAATGCGCAGATTCGTTGCGCGCCCACCCGCAGACTGATGGCTTCGTTACCGGGCTGGATTACGACCACATCCTCTATACCCAAGCCGGAGACATCCAAACCCAACTCGTACTCCACAGCCAGCCAACCCGCGTGACAGTTGGCGCCGACACGGCCCAAGTAGTGTACCGCTTCACCGAGCAGCAGATGAGCGAAGGGCCCAACCTCGCCTTTAGCCTAGCGGTGGAGCAAGGAAGGTGGATGATTACCGCCGTGCGCCCCCTTGAGTAAGCGCAAGTGAGTTCACAAAAACGGTCCCAAGGTAAACGCGCTCCGTTCAAAAACAGGAGGGTTCACACTAACTGTGGACCCGTTGCGCTGCTGCTACCAGTGTGCCAAAGCCACGCGCAGGCGGTGCTGCATCCGGTCTAGTTCGGGATGAGGCCCCGGAGCCACCCGGAGGTAGTCTTCAAGCTCGCTCGTTCCGCTGGCATCGAAGCCCGCGCGGGTGTAATTAAACGCCCAGAGGCGGTACGCCACCCCTGCCGGAGTGGGGGACAAGGCCACCCGGTAGGTGAGGCGGCACACCTCACCTACCAGTTGCAAGTCTTGGTACCCCCCCGCCGGCAGGCCGGCGTACGTGCGCGCCTGCGGCACCGGCCACTGGGAGAGCAGCGGCTGGGTTTGGGTCAGGCGGGTGCGGTACCACTGCTGCACCAGGGCCTGCCGCTCGGCCGCCGTGCCGGCCTCCGCTGGAGGGTCGAATTTCATAATGACACTGATTACCCTTGGGTGTTCTTCTGCCGCAGGGTAATCTTCCAGCAATTGCTCACTTTGGATAAACTCCAGATACGCATTGATTTTGTCTTGCAGCAAGGAGAGGTGTTCGCCCTCGTCTTAGGAAAGATGGTTTGAGATGGTCAGCACCACCTCCGCGTCAGGGGAGATGGAGATAAAGTCAATCTTATCTGTTTGTTCAATGCTCATTATTGCCAAGGTAGCAACAAGTGTGGTTCAGCCAAACGGTCATGGCTTGGTCGCGCTCTGTTCAGTTGAAGGAGCCCCTCCGCCGGCCTTACCGAGCCACCCCCTGCCGGCTGGTTTCAGGCAGACTTGGCCGACCTCACAGCGAGCTGGCGGGCGCGGCCGGGCGGGGCTTGGGCACCGAGAGCACATCCACGGCTTTATCGCGAATAAGCTTGTTGAGGGCGGGCACGTCCTGCTCGCGCAGCTGGCGGAAGCGGCCGAGCTGCTCGTTTATCTGCTCGGTCAGCTCCTTTTGCACGGCGCGGGCCTGTTCGGTGGGGGCGTAGTCGCCCTCGCTGGCGTGGCCCACGAGGTTGGCCAGCTTGTTGTTCAGCCGGATAGGGTAGTTGAGCGGGTCCTGGTCGCTGCGGTTTTTAGTTTGGTAGAGGCTTTCCTCGATGGCCGTCATCTTCTTGTCGAGGGCGTCGGCGGCCTGCACAATGTCACGGTAGGCGGGCTCGGGCTTCAGCGGCGTGGTGATGGCCTTGAGCTGGCCGCGCAGGGTGCGGATGTCGCGCACGGCCTCGTTGGTTTCGCTCAGCTTGTCGCGCACGTCCTGCAGGTAGGCAAACTGCGCCTGCAGGTCCTGCGGGGTAGCTTTGGCGCGCGGGTCGGGCAGAATCACCACTTCGGCTTCCTGCGGGGGCTCTTGGTTCAGGGTGAGGCGGGCGCGGTAGGTGCCGGGCACGGCGCGGGGGCCCTGGGTGCCGCCACCCCAGAGTATCATGCCGTCGAACTTGCTGGCTTCGGCGTAGCGCATGTCCCACACGAAGCGGTTGAGGCCTTTTTTCGTTACCAACCGGTCTCTGTCGGGGCCGGTGGCTGGTTTTTTATCCTTCTCAACCGGCTTGGCTTTGTTGGTGAAGGCCCGAATCAGCTTGCCGTCGGGGCCGACCAGCTCCAGCTTCAGGGTGCTGGCGGTGTCGAGCTTCTGGGCCAGGTAGTAGTGCAGCAGCACGCCGCCGGGGTGGTTCTGGCCCGCCGTTTTGGGTACGGTGGGGCCGCCGCTGCCTTCCAGCCGGTAGCTGCCCAGCGGTTTAAATAAATGCACCTTGCTGTCGGCTACGGCGGGCGTGAGCTGGTGCAGGGGCGTGAGGTCGTCAATCAGCCAGAAGCCGCGGCCCTGGGTGGCGGCAATCAGGTTGTCGTTTTTCAGGGTGAGGTCGGTGATGGGCACCTGGGGCAGGTTCAGCTGGAACGGCTGCCAGCTGCTGCCGTCGTTGAACGACACGTACAGGCCGTACTCGGTGCCGGCGTAAAGCAGGCCGGCGCGCCGCGGGTCGGCGCGCACCACGCGGGTGAAATGCGTGGCCGGGATGCCGGCCGAAATGGCGACCCAGGTCTTGCCGTAGTCGGCGGTGCGGTAGAGGTAGGGGCGGAAGTCGCCGGCCTTGTAGCGGGTGGCGGCCACGTAGGCCGTGCCTTTGAGGGTGGGGTGGGCTTCGAGGCTGTTGATTTGGCTCCACTCGGGCAAGCCGGCGGGCGTCACCTTCGTCCAGGTTTTGCCTTCGTCGCGCGTCATGTGCACCAGCCCGTCGTCCGAACCCGTCCAGATGACGCCTGCTTCGGCCGGCGACTCGGCAATGGCGAACACGGTGCCGTAGTATTCCACGCTGGTGTTGTCCTGCGTGAGCGGCCCGCCCGACGAGCCCAGGGTTTTGGGGTCGTTGCGCGTGAGGTCAGGGCTGATGGTCGTCCACGACTGGCCCTCGTTGGTGCTCACGTGCAGGTGGTTCGAGCCGGTGAAGAGCTTCTGGGGGGCGTGGGCCGAAAACACGATGGGGTAGTTCCACTGGAAGCGGTACTTCGAGTCCCCGGCGCCGTGGCCCATGGGGTTGTCGGGCCACACGTTGATGGCCCGGGTCTGGTCGGTGGCGTGGTCCACGCGCGTAAGCAGGCCGCCGTAGCTGCCGCCGTACACGACGTCGGGATTGGCGGGGTCCACGGCCAGGTGGGCGCTTTCCGAGCCGGCCGTCACTTCCCAGTCGCGCTCGGCGATGGTGCCGCCGCTGCTGCGGTGCAGGATGCGCACCGTGGAGTTGTCCTGCTGCGCGCCGTAGATGCGGTAGGGAAAGTGGTTGTCGGTGACCACGCGGTAGAACTGGCCGGTGGGCTGGTTGTTGTTGGTCGTCCAGTTCAGGCCGCCGTCGGTGCTGATTTGGGCGCCGCCGTCGTCGGCGATAATCATGCGGCTGGCGTTTTCGGGCGCTATCCACAGGTCGTGGTGGTCGCCGTGCGGGGCGTTGCGGGCCTCGAAGGTGCGCCCGCCGTCCTTGCTCTTGTGGTACGACACGTTCATGACATACACCACGTCCTCGTCCTTGGGGTCGGCGTAGATGCGGGTGTAGTACCAGGCGCGCTGGCGCAGGGCGCGGTCGTCGTTGGTTTTTTTCCAGGTCAGGCCCGCGTCGTCGGAGCGGAACACGCCGCCCTCGGCCGCTTCCAGCAGGGCCCACACCCGGTTCGCGTTCAGCGGCGACACCGTGACGGCGCCGATGCCCAGCGTGCCCCTGGGCAGGCCCTCGTTGCGCGAGAGGTCCTGCCAGGTGTCGCCGCCGTCGGTGCTTTTCCACAGCCCCGAGCCCGGCCCGCCCGACGAGAAGCCGTAGGGCGTGCGCCGCACGTTCCAGGTGGTGGCGTACAGGATGCGCGGGTTGGTGGGGTCGAAGGTCAGGTCCACGGCGCCCGCGTCCTTATTGGCAAACAGCACCCGCTCCCAGTTTTTGCCGCCGTCCTTGCTGCGGTACACGCCGCGCATCTCGCTGGGCTGGTAGAGGTCGCCCATGGCGGCCACGTACACCAGGTCGGGGTTGCGGGGGTGAATGCGGATGCGGCCGATGTGGCGCGAGTCCGTCAGGCCCGACGCCTGCCAAGTCTTGCCCGCGTCCGTCGATTTCCACACCCCGAAGCCCGACGACACGTTGCCACGCACCGTTTTCTCGCCCTGGCCCACGTAGAGCACATTGGGGTCGGCCTCGCTCACGGCCACCGCCCCGATGGAGCCGCCGAAGTACTTGTCCGAGATGTTTTCCCAGGTACCCCCGCCGTCCTTGGTGCGCCATACGCCGCCGCCCGTGGTGCCCATGTAGTAGAGGTTGGACTGACCCGGCACGCCCGTCACCGTGCACGAGCGCCCGCCCCGGTACGGCCCGATGGAGCGCCACTTCAGTCCATTGTACAGCGCCGAGTCGAACACGGCCACCGTGCCCGGCTTGCCTTTGCTCTTGGTTTTGGATTGGCCGAAGCCCGCCGGCGCGCCCGCCAGCAGCAGGAGCAGCACGAGGAGACTTGTTTTCAGGGAAGCGTAGGGGTGGGGCATAGTAAGAGAGCAAAAGAACAAGTGAAAAAGCCGATTTAAAGTCCCTCCTGTTGAACGCCGTGAGGCAGGAGGGTCGGAAAGGCAAAGGTGAGGTGGTCCATTTAGGCTGGACATTTTAGGGCAGTGGTTTGAAGTGATTGTTGATGAGCGCGATACGGCGTCTGGTAGCCAATACTGGAGTGCAGGCGGTCGTGATTGTAATAGTCAAAATAGTCGGCGATGCTGGCTGGCGCGTCGGCCAGGTCGGCAAACACGGGCCACTCGCGGAGTTCGAGCAGCTCGGTTTTGAGGCGGGACCAGAGGCTTTCGGCTTGGGTCGTACCCGGTAGGGCGTTGTCGTAGCACTCGCCGCGACGGCTCTGCGAACGTACGGCCCCGTGCCGGTGCAAGAGGGCGCGGTAGGCGTTGCCGCAGTACTGGCCGCGCTCGGCGTTGATGAAGCGGTAGCGGCTCATTGGTCCGGCGTCTGTGAGATAACGCGCCTCAAGCGTTTGCTGGCGACGGCTTTTTTTAAAATGTCCAGCTCCTGCGCCTGCCGCCGGGCCAGGGCCCGCAGCTGGCGCAGTTCGGCGGCCGTGGCCGGGTCCAGCGCCGCCCCCAATGCAGCCGCAACTGACGTTTGGGCGGCCTTTTGCCACTGGTAGATGCGTTTGGGGTCGATATTGAGCCGGGCGGCGGCTTGGGTCGAGCGGCTTTGCTCGGCCAGGCGCAAGGCTTCGGCGCGGAAGGCCGCATCGTACGTGCGGCGGTTGTCGGATTTTGGCGTCTCTTTCATGACGAAGGAAAGATACCACCCTGTTCTGTCCAGATTAACCAGACCAGCTCAATATACCTTGCAAAGGGGGACGGAGCAGTTCAAGAAAAGGGTCCCAAGGTAAACGCGCTCCGTTCAAAATAAGGAGCCAAAGCGTGCTATGATTAAGCGCCTACTAGGGATAGAGCCGGTTACTGGAGGTGATGAATACAAAGAGCGCAAAACACGCGACCACAAAGGCCCCCAGGGCCAAGCGGTACCGGCCGGACGACACCACGGGCACCGGCAGGTGTTGGACGCCGCGGCTGCGGAACACCAGCCAGTATTTCAGGGCCAGCAGCGGCGCCACGGGGAACAACAGGATGGCCCCCAAGCTGCCGAGTTGATCGACTTGTGGAGCCGTCGAGAGCCGCCCAGGTAGTATCAGTGCCCCGTAGCGGCCGACCCACAGCGCGAGCGGGCTCAGCGAGCGGGCTCAGGAACAGGAGCAAGCCCAAGCCGGACGAGGCTAGCACGACGTACCAGCGCCATTCCTGGGGGGTGTAGTTCGGGTTCCGGTGGAAGAGCATCAACCGCACGAGCAACGCGTAAGACCGAGCCAAGTGCCGCATGGCGCAAAAGTAACGAGCGGCTTACCTCTGCGTTCAGTAAAGGCTTTTCGTCCAAGAGAACGGTCGGTTTGCGACACGCCCCGCCCGCCAAAAACCAAGGAAGACCCAAACCCGACGGACCAGCACCCCTTACCGTTGTTTGTCGTTTCCACTTTTGTGCGCCCCCCTTCACTGCGGGCGGCTACGTGCGCGAACATGCCGGGGCGGCGTAAAGTTGAGCCCTGAAAAGCAGCTCAGCCCCTTAAATGTGAGAGCGGAGTTTTCTCCTTGAGACTTGAAAAAAGCCTCGGCGTGCGACGCTTGTCCTTACCCAGAATTCAAACGCCCCCGGCCAGGTAGCGGGAAGGGCGTTTTCGCGCGGTTGCGTATCTGATTTGCCGCTCTTCAAGCGGGGTCAGCCAGCAGAAATGGGGCTTTGCGTTACCTCAAGCAAGACGAAACAAGATTTGGGCAAGGACTAGGCGTGCGGTGCCGGTGCCTTTTTTAGGCCGCAGCCGCGCGGTTTACTCCACCGCCAGGCGCACGGATTGCGTGCCGCTGCGCACCAGGTAGATGCCCGTTGGGAGGCGAGCGGGCAGCTGCAGGACCACCGCACCGCTGGCATCGGCGCGAGTAGCTGCTACGCGTCGACCCAACGCGTCGAATACCTCCACCGCGGCGTTGGGTTCGGTCCCGGCAATGGTTACAACGTTGCTGGCCGGGTTGGGGAACAGCGAAAACAATGTGGCATTTCGGCTGTCTGCCGCCGCTGCCGCCGTGCCGCCGTTTAGCCGCACACTGATGGTGCCCGCAGTAGTGGAATTAGCAGCAAGCAAATCCAAGTCCCCATCGCCGTCGATATCGCCCAGGGCTACTCCTTGTGTGATGGCGCCAGTGCTTACTTCCTGGTTACCGCTGAAGATGCCGGCGCCGTTATTTAAGCGCACGCTGGCCGTGCCGGGCCCGCCGCCGTTGGCGTTGGCCGAAACAATGTCGAGGTCGCCGTCGCCGTCCACGTCCCCCATCGCCAAGCCAAAAGACCAGGGGCCCACGGACACATTTTGGCTGCCGCTGAACGTGCCGGTTCCGTTGTTCAGCCGCACGCTGGCCTGCTCCCCCCGCCCCACGGTGACCAGGTCCAGGTCGCCGTCGGCATCGACGTCGCCCACGGCGATGGTGAAGGGGTCGACCACGGGCACTTCCTGGCCCCCGCCGAAGACGCCGGCCCCGTTGTTCACGCGCACGCTGGCCGTTTGGCTGTTGGCGTTGGCCGTGAGCAGGTCGAGGTCGCCGTCGTTGTCCACGTCGCCCACGGCCACGCTGATGGGGTTGCGGCCCACGGGCACGTTGTGGCTGCCGCTAAATGTGCCTGTTCCGTCGTTCAGGCGCACGCTCACCGTGCCGGTGCTCCGGGCGTTGTTGGCCGTGAGCAAGTCGAGGTCACCGTCGCCGTCCACGTCGCCGGTGGCCACGCCGTAAGGGCCTTGGTCCACGGGCACGTTCTGGCTGCCGCTGAACCGGCCACTCCCGTCGTTCAGGCGCACGCCCACCAGGTTCCCGCTGCCATTCGCATACGTGGGCGCCAGCAAGTCGAGGTCGCCGTCGCCGTCGACATCGGCCAAGGCCAGGTGGCGGATGTCCCCGCTCATCGTGACGCTCGGCGCGCTGCTGAACGTGCCGCGGCCGCCGTTCAGCAGCACGCTCACCTCGGTGTTGAAGTTGGCGGCCAGCAGGTCGAGGTCGCCATCGCCGTCGACGTCGCCCGCCACCACGTTCGCGGGGCCGCGCCCCACGGGCACGTCGGGGCCCGGCAGAAAGGTGCCGGAACCCGTGCCGCCCGCCGCCGCGGTGAACTGCAGGACTTTTCTGGTGGCGGCGCCCCCTGCGCCGGTCGCGCTGACCGTCGCCTGCACACGCTCGCCGGCCACAAACGGGTGGGGCGTCGGCGCAAAGGAGACGGCGTTGGCGGACCGCACGGCCGGCGTGGCGCCCGTGCGGCGCCCGCCGCGCTGGCTGCTGAACACCTGCAAGCTCACTGGCGCTATCGCGGCCAGCGGGTCTTGGAACGTGACCGTAACGGCCCCGCTGCGGGCAGCCGCACAGGCATTGGCCGAGGGCACCACGGAGGTAATGACCGGACCTTGGGCCCAGGCTGCACCAACCGGCAGCGCGGCCAACATGGCCAATGGTCGAAACACCCGGGCAGTCGTTTTCAACGACGGGCGGTAGAATGGGAAAAGTTTTTTCATTAAATTACACCAACTGGAAAATGTAAATATGCTACTTCAGGCAGGAATAATTTCATGCTTCCAAGCCTGTCTTACCCAAGAAAGCCGGGTGCTGCCGGTACCGGAGGCAGAATTCTTGCGCCCCGCTCAGGGCGCTTTTGAGCCCTAAACGACCGTTCCTTTTCGATATTTCAAAAGAAAGCGTTAGAACCTAAGGACAGCGGATGCTGCCACAAATTAGGCCACCATTCAACGAAAAGACAATTCTGCTGCTACACGTCAGGTTGAAAGGACACAGGCATATTAAAAACAATCCGAGACGATGTTTTTCGTTCACCTAAAGGGTGATTTAAACAGCCACTGTCCTGCGGATAGGGTCTGATAAGGGCCCACTAGCGGACGCTATTGGCGTTCATTAACGGGTTTGTTCCTACTTCGCTGTGTAGTGGAAGCAACATTGCAGCATATACATCAGATTGGCCTCAAAGCGGTAAATCAGCCGGTGCTCCCCGCTAATGCGGCGCGACCAGAAGCCAGCAAAGTCGTGTTTGAGGGGTTCAGGCTTTGGCCTTCTTACAGCAGCGGGGAGATAAAATTACTCCAAGCTCCCACCGGGACAGTTTCTGCAGTCTTTCGCCGGCAGCGTAGCCCGTTGGGTTGCACTTCTACCTGGCTGGGGAAGGTGTATTTCCCCAGCCGGTTTTGCTGGCCAATGGGTCGGTGTCGTGGTCGGGGCTGCTGCTGAGCAAGTTTGCGCGGCTGATGAAGGCGGCCGATGCGCGGGTGCATTGGGGTGGGGACTGGCCGGGGTTTAGGGACCGGCCGCATTTTGAGGTGTAGGGTGTAGGTGAAACGGGCGGGCCAGATGGTCCGCTCGTTTTGGTTTGCCAAAAAGTGGGGCCTGAATCGATACTGGGTGAAACGCGTTTTTAGCGGCGTTTGGCGTCCGCCGCGCGGGAGGGCTGGGGAAGCGCCGAAAACGACCGCGCCAACTCCGCGCGAGAACAGGCCGTGCCGGCAAAACGCTACCCGACCGTTGCGCGAACGACCGGGTGGCTAACGACACCGCGACAGCATTGGGGGGGGCCTAACTGCAACGGGCAGCAGGGCGTATGTTTGTGCTCACTGCTCAGCTCCCAACACAGTCTCCTTCCTATGCCCACCGCTGCCGAAAGCTTATCCCCGGAAAGACAAATGGAGGCCCTGCGCGAGGAAAATCGCCGGCTGCGCGCCGGCCAGGTGCGGGCGCAGGCGCAGCCGGGCCAGTCGGACGACCGGGGGCAGCAGGCGCGGTTTCGGACGGTGTTCGACAACTCGCCGTTCGGGCAGCAAATCATTGCCTCCGACCTGGTTATCCGGCAGGTCAACCGGGCCGTGCTGGCGATGCTCGAATACGACCGCCCGGAGGACGTGGTGGGCCACCGGATGTTAGAATTCGCTCACCCCGACCACCGCGACGACTGGCGCTTTTGGCAGGAGCGGCTGTGGGCGCACGAGCTGCCGAGCTTCACGCTGGAAACCTGCCTGGTGCGCGCCGACGGCTCCCCGCTCTGGTGCCAGGTCACGTCCATCTGCTTTCTGGACGGCGACGAGGAGCTGGGCCACACGCAGCTGGAGGACATCAGCGAGCGCAAGACGATGGAGCTGTCGCTGAAGCGGCTCTACGACGCGCAGGAAACCATTCTGCACCTGGTGATGCACGATTTGAAGGGTCCCATCGGCCACATTCAGCTGCTGACGGACTTACTGGAGCGCCAGCTGAACGCGGCGGCGGTCCCCCTCGCGGCCGGCAGCGCGCCGGCGGCGGTGAAGTACCTGGGCCTTATCCGCCAAGCCTGCGCCACGACCTTCAAGCTGCTCCAGGACGTGCTGCTGCTGGGCTCGCTCGACGCCAACCGGCTAAAAAAGGAGCCCACCGACCTGGGCACCCTGCTGGAGCGTCGGCTGGCGGCGCACCACCTGGTGGCACACGAGAAAGGCCTGGCGCTGGCGCTGGACCTGCCCCCGCTTCCCGTGCGCGCCAACCTGAACGCCGACGCCTTCGGGCGGGTGGTGGACAACCTGGTGAGCAACGCGCTGAAGTTTACGCCCGCCGGAGGCCACGTGACGGTGGCGCTGCGGGAACGAGAGGGCCGGGCGCTGCTGAGCGTGCGCGACACGGGCATTGGCATTCCGGCGGCGCTGCAGGCCGACCTGTTCGAGAAGTTCAGCCTCACGGCCCGGCCCGGCGTGGGCGGCGAGGCCGCCACGGGGCTGGGCCTGTTCATCACCCGGCAGATTGTGCAGCTGCACCGCGGCAAGGTGTGGGTGAAAAGCCAGGAGGGCGCGGGCACCTGCTTCTTCGTGGAGCTGGCCTGAGCGCGGGGCGGAACGCGGCGCCGCTTCATAAAGGAGTTCCGGCCGCGGGCCTTCCGCATTTCGCAAAACCGGCCGAATGACCGGGCCCCGTACCGCCGCCCCGACCTAGCGGAACACGCAGCTGGTGCCGCTCCACAGCGCCGATACCCGGGCCTGCGGCCCCGCCCCGTCCAAGAGCCCGTACAGGCCCGACGCGGTAGAAAATTCGTAGCCCAGGCTCGATTTCACCACCTTAATCACGTACGCGCTTTCCACTTCGGCCCGGGTGGTGCCGAGGCCCACCCCGGCCATGGTCGCGGGGGCCCGGCCCGCGCCCCGGCCGGGGTTGAGCGACCAGCCCGCAAACTGCCACTCCCGACCGGGGGACGCGTCGCCGCGGTCTTGCTCCCGAAAGGCCAGCGTCAGGCCGTTGGCCCAGGTGGCCATTTTGAGCGGGCCGGCCCCGCACTCCCCGTTCACGCCCACGCGGGCGGGCGGTTCTCCCAGCACGTTGGTTATGGTCCGGACCAGCGGTTCAAACGGCCGGCCCAACGGAATTGTGGTGGTGGAGCCCGTTTTGGCATTCACCAGCTGGACCGCATTGTCGGCCAGGGCCAGGGTTGGCGGGCTCCCGGACGGGGCGACGAGACTCGCGGTATCACGCTTGGGGGCGGTCGGAACGGAGCTGGCCGCCGGGACGGCCGGCTCCGTGGGGCGGTCGGGCTGACTTTGGCAGGCGGCCGTGAGCAAGGAGAGCAGCAACAGGGGCAGTCGGTTCATGAGCAGGACAGTCTTACGTGAGCTAAACGGCCACGCGTGTGGTACGCCCGGGCACTCTTGGTACGGAAAACGCCCGTCAAGGATGAATTTAGCCTACCCAATGCGCCGCGTCGGAGGTTTTACCCTGTTTGTTTAACAACCCCCTGCTTAGCGGATAGACCGCTCGCGCTGAAAATGCTCCCGCAGGATGGCGTTGATTTTCTCCTCGCTCAGGGGTTTGCTGACCAGGCCGGCGACGGGCAGCGCCTGGAGGCGGGCCAGGTCGCGCGGGTGCAGGGAGGTGGTGAGCATGACGATGACCACGGCCTGCCGCCGGTCCGGCGGCAGCTGCTGGTAGGCTTCGAGAAACTCGAGGCCGTTCATCACGGGCATGTTCACGTCGAGCAAAACCAGGACCGAACCGGCGGCGGCGGTGGCCGGCGGCAGTACGTGCATGAGGATGTGCAGGGCTTCGGCGCCGTTTTTGGCCACCAGCAGCTGGTCGGCGACGGCGAGTTCTTCGAGCAGCAGCTGGTGGAGGTAGTTGGTGGTGGAGTCGTCATCGACGAGCAGGATGGCGGCGAGCTTTTGCATGGATACGGGAAACGGCGTTAGTCGGGAAGGGTTATCGTGAAGGTGGTGCCCCGCCCCAGCTGGCTGCGCACGGCAATGGTGCCGTCGGCATTGTCAACGATTCGCTTGAGCATGTACAGGCCCACGCCCGTGCCCTCGACGTGGGTGTGCAGGCGCTGGAACAGGCCGAAGAGCCGGGCCTGCTGGCCTTCGCTCAGGCCCAGGCCGTTGTCTTCCACTTCCAGCACCACGGTGGCGCCGGCGCCGGGGCGGCAGCTTACCCGCACCACGGGGGGGCGGTCGGGGTGGTGGTACTTGACGGCGTTGCTGAGCAGGTTGTAGACGATGCTGCGCAGGTGCTGGGGGGCGAAGCGCACGGTGGGGCAGTCGGCCACGGTGACTATTACCTGGGCCTGGGCGGCGGCCAGCAGGGGGGCCAGGTCGAGGCGCACGGCCTCGACGAGGGCGGCCAGGTCCACGGATTCGGCGGGCTGCTGCTGCGCCTGCTGGAGCCGGGTGAGGTTGGTGAGCTGGGCGATGGTGCGCTGAAACCGCTCCACGGCCCCCTGCATGAGTTGAAGCAGGTGCGGCACGGGCGGGGCCGCAGCCGGCAGGCGCTTGTTGAGGGCCGTGAGCAGGCCCTCGATGTTGGTGATGGGGGCTTTGAGGTCGTGGGAGGCCGTGTAGATGAAGGTGTCCAGGTCGGCGTTGGTGCGGGTGAGCTGCTGGTTGGCGGCGGTCAGCTCCTGGTTGAGGGCCTCGTTCCGCTCGCGGGCCAGCACCTGGGCCGTGGTTTCGAACCCAAACCCGATGACCCCGTCAACCTGCCCTTGCTCGTTGTAGCGGGCCTGCATGATGTAATTGAAATAGTGGTCCTCCAGCGCCCCGTCGCCGGCGCGGGCGATGGGCACCAGCAGGTCCTGCACCTCGTGCGAGCGGCCCGTCTCGTACACCTGGCGCAGATGCTCATAGCCGGCCTGGCCCGCGAGTTCGGGCAGGGCCTCCAGCAAGGACCGGCCCAACAGCTGGCGGCCCGCAAAGACCCGCTGGTAGGCCGGGTTGAGGAACTCGAAGACCAGCTCCGGGCCGGCAAACATGCAGATGGCGGCCGGGGCCTCCGTAAAGAGCCGCTCCAGGCGCTGGCGCTGGGCTTCGCGCTCCTGCCGGGCCAGCACCTGCTCGGTCACGTCGTAGGCGAAGGTGGAAATACCGGCGACCTGCCCGGCTTCGTGGTAGGCCTGGAAGGTGAAGTTGTAGTACGCCGTTTGCGGCGGCCCCGGCTGGCCCGCAGCCGAGGTCGCCGCAAACGGCGTGTCGGTGTAGTAAGTTTCGCCGGTCTGGTACACGCGGTCCAGGAGAGCAAGGAGGCCCTGCTCCTGCACCTCTGGCACGGCCACGGCCACGTCAAGGCCCACCAGCGTCCGGCCTGGAAACAGGGCTTGATAGGCCGGGTTGACGTATTCGTAGCTATGGCCGGGGGTGCGCAGCAGGGCCACCAGGGCTGGGGTCTGCTCGAATACCTGGTAGAGGGTTTCGCGCTCCCGCACCCGCTGCTGGGCGTTGGCCAGCACCTGGGCTTGCAGGGCTTCGTTCTGCCGGCGGGCCTCGACCTGCCCGGTGACGACGTAGGCGAACGCGCAGATGCCTACGGTCTGGCCGTTTTCGCGGTAGGCCTGGTAGGTCAGGTTGTAGTAGTCGGCCTGGGCCGGGGCGTCGCCGGTGGCTTCGATGGTGAGCAGCAATTCCTGGCCGAAGTAGGTTTCGCCGGTGCGGTACACGCCGTCGAGCAGGGCAATGAAGCCTTGCGCCACCGTCTCGGGAAAGACCTCGACTACGGGCCGGCCAGCCAGCGCGCGGCCCGCGAACTGGCGCTGGTAGGCGGCGTTGAGGTAGTCGTAGCGGTGCTCCGGGCCGCGCAGGATGCAGATGAGGGCCGGCGTTTCCTCGAACACCTGGTAGAGGGTGGCGCGCTCCTGGGCCTGGCGCTGGGTGCTGGCCAGCACCTCGGCTTGCCGGGCGGCGGTTTGCTGCCGGGCGTGCACCTGCTCCGTTACGTCGTAGGTAAATATGCTCACGCCCGCTACCTGACCGTCTTCGCGGTACGCCTGGTAGGTGAAGTCAAAGTAGCGGGTGTGCGCCGGCTCGTCGCCGAAGGCGGGCAGGACGTAGGCTGTTTCGCTGCCAAAGTGCGTGTCGCCGGTCTGGAACACCGTATCGAGCAGCGCGACAAACCCTTGTTCCACGGCTTCGGGTATGGCCTCGGCCAGGGGGCGGCCCCGCAGGGCGCGGCCGGGAAAGAATCGCCCGTAGGCCGCGTTGTAGAAGTCGAAGCAGTGCCTCGGGCCGCGCAGCAGCGCAATCGCGGCCGGGGTTTGTTCGAAGAGGTGGTAAGACGCTTCGCGCTCCTGGGCCTGGCGCTGGGCGGCGGCCAGCACCTGGGCTTGCAGGGCTTCATTTTGCCGGCGGGCCTCGACCTGCTCCGTCACCTCAAAGCCAAATATCACGACGCCATCGATGCCGCCCTGTTCGTCGTAGCGCGGCTGCTGCACGTAGGTCCAGTAGCGGTCCTCGAGCACGCCGTCGTTGGGGCGCGCCAGGCGCGTGTGCAGTTCATGCTGCCAGTTGGATTCGCCGGTAGTGAATACCCGCTGAATGGTGTGGTACGCGGCGTGGTCGGTTAGCTCCGGCACCGCGACGAGCAGGGGCCGGCCCAGCAGCTGGCGGCCGGGGAAGTGCTGCTGGTAGTTGGGGTTGACCAGCTCGTAGACCAGCTCCGGCCCGGCCAGCAGGCAGATGGTGGCCGGCGCCTGCATAAACAAGCGCTCCAGGCGCTGGCTTTGCTGGCTTAGCTGCGCGGTGCGCTCCTGCACCCGCGCCTCCAGCTCCTGGTTGAGCCGCTCGACCTGCTGGCGGGCGAGTACCTGCTCCGTCACGTCGGTGCCGATGCTGAAAATGCCGCTGATGCGGCCGTCGGGCGCGCGCTGGGGCTCAAACACGAAGCTCCAGTACACCTCCTGCCGCTGCCCGTGCCGGATGATGTAAGTGAGCTGCTCGTGGGCCGTGTGGGCGAGGCCGGTGGTGAAGACGCGCTCAAAAATGGCCCGCACCTCCGGCGTGGCCGCTTCGGGCAGCACCTCGAACACGGGCCGGCCCTGCACGGCGGCCAGCGGCCGGTCCCAGATGGCGAGGGTGGCGGCGTTGGCCAGCGCCACGCGAAACTCCGGCCCCTGATAGACGGCCACGGCCACGGGCGCCTGCTCCAGGAAGTGGCGCAGCTCGTGGGGCTGATGCTCGGCGTCGGCGCGGGCCTGCTGCTCGCCGGCCTGGCTTTCGCGCAGCTGCTGCCCGTCCCGGTGGCTCTCGGTGATGTCCTGCACGGACTGGATGATGAACTGCACCTGGCCGGCGGCGTCGAGCACGGACGTGTGGCGCGGCAGCCAGTGGCGCTCCACAAAGTGGCCGGGTTGGGTGG
Organism: Hymenobacter frigidus; assembly: GCF_014640435.1. Taxonomy (GTDB): domain Bacteria; phylum Bacteroidota; class Bacteroidia; order Cytophagales; family Hymenobacteraceae; genus Hymenobacter; species Hymenobacter frigidus. The sequence goes on from NZ_BMGY01000025.1 coordinate 15,462, forward strand.
GGTCGGGCACGTCGTAGTGCTGGGGGGGCATTTCGTGCGGCTGGCGGGTGGCCAGCACCGTTTCCAGCGAGGCGCGCACGTTGGCCACGGCGTTGGCCTCGGGGGTTTGTGGGTTGTCGGGGAAGGCGTCGAAGAGGAACTGCCCGACGAGGGTGGCCCGTTCGGTGAGGGTTGCGGCCAGGTAGTCGTCGCTGGCGGCTACAATGCGCAGGTCCGGTGCCAGTAACAGCGTGGCGCCGGGCAGGGCGTTGAAGACGGGCAGCAGGTCGGGCGAGGGCAGGATTGTGGGCATTAAAACAGCGTTGCAGGCGGAGTCGTCAATACGAAGGTCAGTCGCACAGGGCTAATATAGCCGTGAAACGAAACGAGCGGGCCAGGTGGTCCGCTCGTTTTGAGTCAGGATACATACCCAAGAGGCGGTGGCAAACGATGCAGCACCTGGCCCCGGATTCGCCAAGTATCCCGCCGCAGCTGCTCCGCGCGGTATCGGCGTCAACCGCCGCGTGAGCCTTAACACCGCCTACACCACGGCCCACGACGACGAATTCGTGTACTGCGGCCCCGAACGCTACAAAAACGGCGGCATGGCCCAGCAGCTGCAGGCCCCAAAGCTATGGAACAGCAAGTTTCCATCCCGTCGTCGGAGGAGGAAAGTTGCTTAGGGTAATTTTATCCCCCGCTGCTACGAAAAGGCCAGCTTGTCAGGGGTGAGCGGCAGCGAGCGCAGGCGCCGGCCGGTGGCGTGAAACACGGCGTTAGTAATGGCCGCCGGGGTGCCCACACAGCCAATTTCGCCGATTCCGCGTGCGCCCAGCTCGCTGATGTGTGGGTCGGGAATGTTGAGCCATTCCACGGTCATGTCGGGCGTGTCGGCGCAGCTGGGCACGTGGTAGTCGGCCAAGTTGCGGACCACGGCGCGGCCGTTGCGCGGGTCGTAGTGGGTGGCTTCCATCAGGGTGGCGCCCACGCCCATGGCCATGCCCCCGATGATTTGCGAATGCGCCGTTTTGGGGTTCATCAGCCGGCCCGCGTCGTACACGGCGCACAGCCGAGCCACCCGAATGGAGCCGCTGGCCTCGTCGACCCGCACTTGGGCAAATACGGCGCCGAACGAATAGAACGAGTATTTATCCTTTTCTTCGCCCGGTTTGGCCCCGCCCATGGCGATGACGGAAGGCAGCTTAGCTCGGCGTAAAATCGCGCCGTATTCTTCGCCTTTCGCTGGATTTGTTTTGAGTACCAGGCGCCCCTCCTGGGCGTCGATGGCTTCGGTCGCGGCACCAAACAGCGGCGACTCGGCGTCGCGCACGGCCAGGTTTTTGAGCGCTGCCAGGGCGGCGCGCGCCGCCGCTTGCGCGGCCGGGCCCACGGTGGCCGTGGTAACGGAGCCGCCGGTGGTGGGCGCCGAAGGCAGGGCCGAGTCGCCCAGCTCAAACCGCACCCGCTCGATGGGCAGGGACAGCGCGTCGGCGCTGATTTGGCGGAAGATGGTGTAAGCGCCGTTGCCCAGCTCGTGGGTGGCGCTTTGCACCAGGGCGCGCCCGTCGGCGAAGATGGTGGCGCGGGCCTGGGCCTCGCCGCGGCCCGCCGGGTACATGGTGCTGGCCATGCCGTAGCCAATGAGTTGGGTGCCCTCGCGCATGGAGCGCGGCTTGGGGTTGCGCTGGTCCCAGCCGATGAGCTCCTTGCCTCGGGCGTAGCACTGCCGCAAATTTTTACTGCTCCAGGGCTTGCCGGTTTCGGGGTTCTTGTCGGCGTAGTTGCGCAGGCGCAGCTCCACGGGGTCGAGGTTGAGTTCGGTGGCCAGCTCGTCCATGGCGCATTCCAGGGCCCAGCTGCCCACGGTTTCGCCCGGCCCGCGCATGGGGCAGGGCGAAGGCAGGTGCAGGTGCGAAAGCTGGTGCGTAAAGCTGATGTTGGGCACGGCGTACATCATGCGCGTGAGGCGGGCGCAGGGCTCGGTGAAGCCGCTGGACAGCGAGGAATGCGTCTGGGTATCGTGCTGCAGCGCCGTGATTTTGCCGGCGCGCGTCGCGCCCAAGGCCAGGGTTTGCCGGGTGGCGGCGCGCTGCCCGGCCACGGCGAACATGTCCTGCCGGCGCCACTCTATTTTGACCGGCCGGCCCACCGCCCGCGCCGCCATGGCCGTGAGTAGCGGCGGCGCATACAGCCAGCCCTTGGACCCGAACGCGCCGCCGATGAACGGGCAGATGATGTGCACGCTTTCCTTGGGCAAGCCCAGCGACGTCGCCATTACTTCCTGCAGCACTTCGATGCCGCGGGTGGTGTCGTAGAGGGTGAGAAAGTCGGCCCCGCCGCGCTTTTCCCAGCGCGCGACGGTGGCCAGCTGCTCGATGGGGTTGTGGTGGGTAATGGCCGACTCGTAGACCCGTTCCACCTTCACCGGTGCGGCGGCCAGCGCGGATTTGGGCTTTCCTATCGTCACCTGCAGTTTTTCCTTGCTATTGCCCAAAAACATTTCGGGCAAGGTTTTGCGGCTGGCGGTGGCCATGGCGAGCTGCGGCGGGCGCTCCTCGTAGGCCACGCGCACCAGTGTGGCGGCGTACCGGGCCCGCTCGTGGGTGTCGGCCACCACCACGGCCAGCGGCTGGCCAGCGTACTCGATGGCGGCGGTTTGCAGCGGCTGCAGGGTTTCGGAGATGCCGCCTTCGCCGCGAAACTGCGTCTCGCCTATTTTCTCCGGAATGGGCTGCAGCCGGGGGGCGTTTTCGTGGGTGAGCACCGCCAGCACACCGGGCGCTTTGCGGGCGGCGCTCACGTCGATGGAACGCACCGTGCCGTGCGCAATGGCGCTGCTCGCCACCGCGCCGTAGGCCAGGTTGGGTACGTCCCACTCGGCCGTGAAGCGCGCGGCGCCAGTGACTTTGAGGCGTCCGTCTACGCGGTCGAGCGGTTTTCCAGTGGCTTGCGTTGTCATAAGTCGAAGGAATAAGGCAATTAACGGGGAGTCGCCAACCGGCCGGCGACACCGCCCACGCTGGCCGCAAAGGCGGTGCCGGCCGGGCCTTGCATGGGCTGCAGGCCGCTGGTTTCCAGCAGGGCCCGCACCATCAGGTTGCGGCCCATGGGGATTTTATAGGCGTTGTGTTCGAGCGGCTTGGCGTCGGCAAACGCCGCGTTGGCGGCGGCCTGAAACAGTTGTTCGGTGGGCAGCTGGCCCGCCAGCAGGGCTTCGGCGGGGCCCACGCGCCAAGGCTTGTGCGCCACCCCGCCCAGCGCCACCCGCGCCCGCCGAATCTTCGGGCCGTCCATTTCCAGGGCCACGGCGCACGACACCAGCGCGTAGGCGTAGGAGGCGCGCTCCCGGACTTTGAGGTAGTGCGAGCGGCCGGCGAAAGCGGGCAGGTCGATGGCCGTAATCAACTCGCCGTGCTCCAGCACGGTGTCGAGGTGGGGCGTGTCGCCCGGCAAGCGGAGCAACTCGGGGAAGGCAATGGTGCGCGGGCCCGTGGTTTGCACGCGGGCATCGAGCGCGGCCAGGGCCACGGCTAGGTCGCTGGGGTGCGTGGCGATGCACGCTTTCGAGGCCCCGAAGAGGGCGTGCACGTGGTTGTAGCCGCCGATGGCCGCGCACCCGCTGCCCGGCGTGCGCTTGTTGCAGGCCTGGGCCGGGTCGCGGAAGTACGGGCAGCGGGTGCGCTGCAGCGGGTTGCCCGCCATCGAAGCCATGTTGCGAATCTGCACCGAGGCACCCGCCAGCAGCGCTTCGCTCATGGCCGCGTAGCGTTGCTGCAGGTCGGGGTGGTACGCCGCGGCGGTGTTGGAAACGCCCGCCCCGATGCGAACCCCGCCTTCGAACGCAGTAATTTGCTTGAGCGGCAGGGCCGACACGTCCACCAGCAGGCTGGGGTGGTGCACGTCCTCCTTCATCAAGTCGAGGTGCGAGGTGCCGCCGGCAATGAAGGTGGCCCCGGGGGTTTTGGCCACGGCGGCCACGGCCTGGTCGGCGCTGTCGGCGCGCTGGTACTGGAAAGGATGCATGGCAGAATGGGGTTACGCGCGCTGAACTTCCTGGATGGCGGCGATGATGTTGGGGTAAGCGCCGCAGCGGCAGAGGTTGCCGCTCATGGCTTCACGGATTTCGACGGCCGAGCCGGCCCGCACGTTTTTGTCCTGCAAGAGCGCCGTGGCCGCCATAATCTGCCCCGGCGTGCAGTAGCCGCATTGAAACGCGTCGTGCTTGAGGAAAGCCGCCTGCATGGGGTGCAGCGTCTCGCCCGTCGAGAGCCCTTCGATGGTGGTAATTTCCTTGCCCTGGCTCATCACGGCCAAGGTGAGGCACGAGAGGGCGCTTTGCCCGTCGAGGTGCACGGTGCAGGCCCCGCACTGGCCGTGGTCGCAGCCCTTTTTGGTACCGGTGAGGTGCAGGTTTTCGCGCAGCGCATCCAGCAGGGCAACGCGCGGGTCAAGCTGCAGACGGTGGGTTTTGCCGTTGATGGTCAGCACGACGGGAATGGTGTCGGCGCTACTGGCCGGGCCCATCGGGTCCGCGGCGCTGTTGGCCTCTTTGGTCGTGGATTCGGTGCTGCAGCCGGGGAGTAGCAGCAGCGCGGCGGCGGCCAGCGTGGCCGTGACGAACGTGCGGCGCGAAAGTCCGCCGCCCAAAGCACTTACTCCACCAGCCGTGGCCGGCGGGGAATGGAGGGCTTCCAAAGCCGCCAGGACCTGGCCGGCCCTCAGGTCCTGGCCGGGCGCTACCACGGTTTTCCAGCGCACCACGCCGCGCTCGTCGAGCAAGAAAAGGGCCCGCTGCCCCGCCACGCCAAACTGGGCAGCCAGCGCCCCGCGGCAGTTCAGCGCGTGCCATTCGTCGGTGGCGGTGTCGACAAAAGTCGCGCCGCTGCCAAACTCCCGCGAGAGGCGCGCAAAAATTTCGCTCTGGTGGGCCCGCGTGGGGTCCCATTCTTCGGGGGCGAAAGCCAGGATGACGGGCCGGCCGCGCCATTCGAACAGGCGGGAGCCGTCGGGCAGCACGCAGTTCGGCGCCAAGTCGCCGGTTTGCAGGTTGGGGGCTGATTCGTGGGGCATCCGCATGGCTTTACGTGAGTCTTTAAACGCATACGCACCACAACCCGCATCGTTGGGTCAGGACAAGGCCGAAGCCAAGCGAGCAGTAGCGCTTTGGGATTGCTCAGCGCCCGGGTTCGTGGCCCCTACGAGTGCGCGCGACTGCTATCAATGCCACGGAATCAAAGCATGCCCCACCCACCGCAAATCATCAGGGCGCGGGTGCCCTGCGGCGTCTACTACGGCGCCTGATTTTCCAAAAGCATTTGCAGCTGATTGGGCGGTTGCGATGAGGCCGTTCATTGTAACGGTCGTATTCTGAGACGCCCCGCCCGTAATTAATCCAAGTGGACCTGCCCCTGCCGGCTGACGCTCCCTGCCGTTATTTTCCGTTTTTACTATTGTGCGACCCCTCTCCCTGCGGCCCAGTGCATTGTTTCGCGTAACCAGTCGGCATAAAAGGCACTGCTGTCCCGGTCAATGTTGTGCGCTAATTCTTGTAAGGAGGCCTGCGCTTGCGCCCCAGCGCGTGGGGCATCCCCGGCTAAGCGGGCCTGCGCGGCCGCTACAAGGGAGGCCACATCGCCGGTGGTGAGCGCGGAGGGAACCGCTTGCGCCTGAAAGGCCTGGGCCGCGGGTAGGTCCCGGGTGAAGGCCGCGGCAAAAAAAGCCGCCTCCAACCACACCGTTTCGTGCAGGGTCGCCGGCATCCGGTGCAGATGCGCGCGATAAGTTGCTAAGAACTGCGCGGCTTGCGCCACGTGGCCCGCATCCAGCGCCGCCAAGTAGAGGTAGTGGTAGAGATAGGGCTTGAAAGGCAGCGTGTCGGGCAGCCCTCGCTTTGAATGGGGTGCCCGGTAGTCGGTCCCGTTGGTACACCCGCCCAGGCGTGCAGCACGACGGCCCGTCGGCGTAGGTTACGGGTGCCGGCATCGAGGCCGTAGAGGCGGAACACCCGCCCAAATCCTCCCACGTACCGCTCACCGATACGTGCCAGGCCACGCGAGCTGCACCGGGAGTTCACCTCATTGGAGTACCTTACCCGGCCCTGCGCGTCGGTCACGCCGTTGAGGCATACGCCCTGTACCAGGATGGTGCCCCTCGTCAAGTCCAGCACAAAGAAGCGGTAGCGGTTATCGGGGCGGGTCAGGTCCACGTAGCAGGCGACGCCGGGGTTATACCTTTTTCCTTCCCGCTGCACATCCCGACGCAGTTCGTTCACGTAGCGGGCGACCGGAGGGGCGCCATCAGGCTCCTTGTTGCCGCGACAGGAAGCGCCCCCAAAGGCCCCGATAGCTGTTAAGAGCAATAGTAGAAGGTTGCGCAGGAGCGTAAATCGAAAAATCATAACCCGAGTTTCTGAGCGGCGTTGTGCTGGCGCACGTTGTCGAGGCGGGTGTAACGGCGAATCATCTCCGAGGTCTTGTGCTTGGTCTGGTTCATCACCTCCGAATCATCGGCCCCGGCCAGCTTGGCCACGGTCACGAAGGAGGCCCGTAACGAGTGGGCCGTGTAACTGGCCCCGAGATAGCGTTGGACAATGATATTGATGTGCTTGTCCGTAAGCCGCCGGTCGGTCAGCCGCTCGCCCTTGCGGAAGGATACGAACACCGGTCCCGTGGTCCGGTCCAGTCGCTGCACCCAGGCCTGCAAGGTACGGATGGGGCAGAGCTTGAACTCGGGGGAATAGAAGATGGCCTTCTCCTCGGCGGCCCCCAGCTGGTTGGTTTTGCTCTTTGCCAGGTTCACGATGAGTCCTTCCTCGGAGAAGCTCAAGTCCTCCACGTTGAGGGCGGCCAGCTCCGAGCGGCGAAAGGCCCCGGTAAATCCGAGCAAGAGAATCACCCGGTCCCGCAGGCCCGCCACGGTTTTGGCATCGATGCTTTTCACGGTGCGCTTGAAGAGCGCCAGGGAAAACGCCGGGGCCTGTTTCTGGCGGATGCCCTTCAGGCGGGCGATGCCTTCCATAAGCACCTTGAACTTCTTATCATCGGTCGGTGAGTCGACGCCTCGCAGCGCGTGGGCTTTGCTCACGGCCGCGCAGTGGCGCTGAATGGTGGCCACCTTCTTGTCCGTTTCGGCTAGGTGGGTGACGAAGCCCGCCAGCGTATCCACGGAAGCCGGCAGCGGTTCCAACCCGTGCGCGGCGCACCAGACCCCGAAGCGCCTGAGGTCCCCGGCATAGGCCTTGGCCGTATTCGGCGCGCCCTGCAAGCCGGCCTCCACGTAACGCGCCGTATGTTCCGAGAGGTGCGCCAGCGAAAGCCCCCGGGCAGCAGCAGCAGTCGACAGCAATAGGTTTTCCATGTAGCCTATATATAAGGAGTAAATCACTCGTTTTCGGGCAAGTTCCAAAGCTACCATTTAACATCCGATAAGTAAACATTATCGGAGCCTATCTTGAAAATTAAGAGAACGTGCCAAGCCAATTGAGTTAGGCATCACAAGTAAGCTGTTGTTACACCTGTGAGGGCGCGCGGATTAACCTGGGCCCGGGAACGGCTGGGCGCATGGTGAACGGGAATCAATCCGGTGGCTTGGTGCTCAAAAGCCCGGCGTTGCCGACTGGCAGCGGCCATTGTCCGCGCAAGGCGGCATCATGGACGGCCCGCCCGGGGAGCAATCTTCCACACTTCGCCGTTGGCCTCGTCCGTGACGACATACAACGCCCCGTCCGGGCCCTGGCGCACGTCGCGGATGCGTTGCTTGCGGTCGGTGAGCAGCCGCTCTTCGCCCGTCACGCGGCCCCCCTCGAGCCGCAAGCGCACCAACGCCCGGTCCTTGAGGGCGCCGACAAACAGGTTGCCGCGCCAGTCGGGAAATGCGTCGCCGGTGTAAAACTGCGCACCCGACGGCGCAATGACGGGGTCCCAGTAATACACCGGGTCCACGTAATTCGGCTGGGTCGTCACGGCGTCGGGAACGGGCGCGCCCGAGTATTCCTCGCCAAAGGTTACCACCGGCCACCCGTAATTTTTGCCCCCTTCGATTCGGTTCAGCTCGTCGCCGCCTTGCGGGCCCATGTCCACGGACCACAGCTGCCCCTGCGCGTCGAAGGCCAGCGATTGCACGTTGCGGTGCCCCATGGTCCAGATTTCGGGCCGCGCGCCGGCCTGCCGGGCAAAGGGATTGCCCGCGGCCGGTTGCCCATCGGGGGCCAGGCGCAGAATTTTGCCCATGTGGCTGTCCAATTGCTGGGCCTGGGGCCGGATTTCCAGGTCCGAGCGTTCCCCCAGGCTGAGGAAGAGCAGGCCGTCGGGCCCAAACGCGAGGCGGGAACCGTAGTGCAGGTCGCCGTTGTACGCCGGCAGGGCCCGGAAGATGACCCGCACCTGGCCCAGGCTCCGGCGGTCAGCAGAAAGCACGCCTTTGGCCACGCTGGTGGCGTTGCCCGTGGCCCCCCGCGGCTCGGAAAACGACCAATAAATCGTCTGGTCCGTGCCAAAGGCGGGGCTAAGCGCCACGTCGAGTAGGCCGCCCTGCCCCGTGGCGTACACCGCGGGCACCCCCGTAATGGGGTCTCCCACCTGCCCGGCGGCGGACACGATGCGCAGCGTGCCCGGCTTTTCCGTGATTAGCACGTCGCCGTTGGGCAACGGTTCCACGGCCCAGGGGTTCTTTAATCCCCGGGCCAGCACCGTCACCTCAAAGGCCGGACCCGACCGCATCCCACGGGCCCGGGTTTGTTCCGGAAAAGTTGGCCGCTGTTCCGGCGCGTTGGCGGTCCGGGTCTCCAGCGGGGGAAGGCCATTGGGCGTTGTGGGCTGTCCGGTCGGGTCCTTCGGGGCTTGAACGCGCTGCTCCTGGCCGGCGCGGTTGCAGGCGACCCCTAAGCCAAGTAGCAGGACGGCGGTAGCACTAGCCAGGCGGCGTTGGGTGGTGGGATGTTGCATGAAGATATAGTGGCTGTTTATCAGGGAACAAAGCCCCAGTAAATACGCAACCCGCCGGGTACTGTTGTTGTGTCTGTTGCCCGGGTGGGATTCTTTCTTACAGGTAACCTTTGGCTGCACCGGTTTAATGAAGAGCGCGCAAGGATGCTCTTTGGAGAAACCTCAATCAGTGCCGGTACTTGCCCTCCTGTTGTTCACGCTGTTCAGCGGCTGCACTGGACCGCCAGGGCCTAGTGCCACCGCGCGGGCCGGCGGGTCCCAGCGTGCCCTTGGCGACAGCCGGGTTCTTTACTTTCGCCGCCCCGCCGTCATGGACACCGTCACGGGGTTCTCGTTACAACGGGGCGAGAATTTCCGGCAGGGGTTCCGCTATCCCGACAGACATCCCCAAGGCAAGCCATTGATTAGTGAGATGGCACGAAAAGACGCATAGGAGGACAGTAAAAGCCGCTTTTTGCCTGCTCCATACTTGCCTTATAAAACGAGCGAAATTTCGGTCGCCTGCTGGGGTTAGAGGGGTACCGGTGTCAAAGGCGCTTCGCCCCGGTCCTCACTAGGTAGCGGGAGAGCATGTCGGCGGTTCCGGGAAGGGGCGTGCGGGCAATGAGTTGGGTCTGCAAGAAGGTGTGGCAGGTCTGGTGCCGTACCCTTCGCTCGGTGTGGAGCGTGTCGCCCAGGTCCAGCAACGGGGCCTCTTCGGCTTGGCAGGGCACCGAGCCGTCCGTCGAAATGGACAACAATTCGGGCCAGTACCGAACTTGCCGCCCGAGCGGTCGCACCAGCAAGTCCAGGACGGTTTGGCTTGCCACTTTTGCCGGCAAATACGGGCCCGGGTGGCGGCCCACCAAGACTCGCAGCCGCACGTAAGTCCCCGCCAAGCCGGGTGTCTGCGGGGTGGAGACAATAACCGTCAGGAATTTGGCTTCGCCGCTCGGTCCTCCTTCTAACCGGTGAAATACAGCGTTGCGGACGAGCTCGGGCGGTACAGGCACGTCTTTGGAAATCAGCTGGATGGGGCAGGTTAGTAGCGTGCAAAAGAAAGCCGCGTATTTCCAGGGCATCAGATGGGGAGAAAGATGAGCCGTGTAAAGCAGAACACAACGGGCAGTTTAGAAAGTCAGGAGTTGTAGTTCAGGAAAACGGTCGTGCCGTAAACGTGCTCCGTTCAAAAATAGGAGCATTTTTCGATACGCTTACAAAGCACGCTGACAAACAGCGATTTGTGGCTTAACGTAATTTTTCGCCCCGTTGTAACGAGAACCCCAATAATAATCAAAGAAGCCGTGGAGGAATCATGGGCGGGCTGGGCGGCAGGAAGTGGAGGCGCGCACGCGGCTCCCAGGCAGGCGTTGAGTCAGGCTCTAAGTCAGGCTTTCAAACAGCGTGTAGACGCCGATGCCGATGGACAGCCCGCCCACCACGTAGTTGAGCCATTTGAGGGAGGGGCGCCACTGGCTGGAAAAGCGGCGGGCCGACAGGGCAAACAGGCAGCCGTAGGTCGTCATCGATATGATGATGCCCGCGCTTTGCAGCATGATAAGCCAGATGGCCATGCTGACGTTGCGGGCGGCCAGCGTGAGGGCAAGGGTGCAAGCCCCGCCGGTGCCGGCCAGCCCGTGCACCATGCCCACTCCGAACGAGCGGCTGAGCACGCCGCTGGCCGGTTTGGCCGGCGCCGCGGGCAACGAGGGCCGGAAGTTGCGCCGGATGGCCAGCACGCCCAACCAAATCATCAGCGGCCCTATGACGACCTCCACTTGCTCGACGATGCGGAGCGAGACCGAAGACTTGAATAGGATAATCAGGCCCGCGAAGCAAATCAGCGAAAGCGAATGGCCCAGCGCCCAATGCGAGGAACGCCAGATAACGCGCCACATGCGGCCCGTGCCCTCTTTTTGCTCGGTGGCCAGCACCGACACGGCCGCCATGTGGTCGGGCTCAAAGGAGTGCTGAAGGCCGAGGAGCAGGGAATCCAGGAACAGGGGGCTAAACATGCAAGTACAGAGAGGTTTTCCGGGTAAAATCTAATTTGTGCGGCGGCGAAGGAAAGGGGCGCGGCGCGCGGCCGGCCAGCAGTTGAAGGGCCGGTAGCGGGCAAACATACTCAGCTCCCGCTTGTAGCAGCAGCAAGCGCTGAATAACTTGCGCAAACATAATGAGTGGGCGACAGTTTAGCGCGCTAACAGAATCGGTCTTTAATTCCCTGGCTGCTACGACCTATAACCCAGGCTATCGCCTCCATTCCTCCCAAAGCAGCATGCGCGAAATCAAACGTCAACGAGTGTTGCGCCCCGATGGGAAAGCCATCAACCTGGTGCAGCGCCGGGGCCACTTGTCCTACTGCTACAACGCCTGCTGCTGCGGCCGGGTCGACCGGGGCTACCCGGCCGTGCCCGTGGATTTGTACAAAAGCGAATGGCTGCGGCGCAAGCTGCGCAACGTGGTGCACATGACCAAGGGCGGCTGCCTGGGCCCCTGCACCCTGGCCAACGTGGTGACGCTGCTCTTCGACGGGCGCTCCACCTGGTTTCACTCCATCAACAGCGACTGGCAGGTGCTGGCCATCTTCGACTACCTCGACAGTCTGGTGGCCGCCGATGCCTACCTCGCGCCGCCCGCCGAGCTGGCCGAGTACGTGTTCCAGTTCTACAGCTGGAACGGGGCCGAAGCGGCTGCCAGCGCCGCGGCGTCCCCCGTGCTGGCCGAGGGCATTGCCTTCCTCACCCACGCCGACACCGACCTGCTCACGCTGCACCGCAGCTTGCAGGAACTGCCCGCCGACTTTCCCAAAACGGTCGGCATCAACCTGCTGGCCATCAAAACCGAGGCGCACATGGCCCAGCTGCTCGACCGCGAAATCGGCGCGGCGCGGGTGATTGTGCTGCGCATTCTGGGGCGGCCCAGCAGTATTCCGGGTTTTGGTGAGCTGGTGCGGCGGGCGCAGGCGCAGGGCCAGCACCTGCTGGTAATTAGCGGCGCGGGCGACCTGAACCCGGAGTTCGCGGCGGTGTCTACGGTGTCGCCGGCCGTGCTGCACGAGGCGCTGGGCTACTTGCAGGCGGGCGGGCACGCCAACCTGACCGAACTGTTGCACTTCCTGGCCGACCACCTGCTGCTGACCGGCTTCGGCTTTGCGCCCCCGGCCGCGCTGCCCGAGCACGGCCTCTACCATCCCGATTTGCCCGAAAACGCGGACCTGGCCGACTGGCTGCGCCGGCGCGACCCGACCCTCCCCACGGTGGGCATCACGTTCTACCGTGCGCACTGGATTAGCGGCAACACGGCCTTCGTGGATGCGTTGGTACGAGAGCTCGAAAGCCGGGACGTCAACGTGTTGCCGGTGTACACCGCCTCGCTCAAGGCCGTGGACGCGGCCTCGGGCTGGCCGTTGGCCTTTGGGTTTTTTCGGGATGAAGACGGGCCGCTGATTGATGTGCTGGTCAACACCGTATCGTTTGCGATGAGCGACGTGAACCCCGACGGCCCCACCAGCGCGGGCTGGTCGGTGGCGGCACTGCAGCAGCTGGACGTGCCGGTGCTGCAAGCCATCACGAGCGGCATGGCGCGCGGGCCGTGGGAGTCGTCGGGCCGGGGCCTGAACCCCTTGGATACGGCCATGAACGTGGCCATTCCCGAGTTCGACGGCCGCCTCATCACCGTGCCCATCTCCTTCAAGGAAAAAGGCCGCGAAGCCGCCGGCTACGCGCCGCTGCCCGACCGCATTGAGCGGGTGGCGGGCCTGGCCGTGCGCTTCGCCCGGCTGCGGCACGTACCCAACGCCGAGAAGCGCATCGCCTTCATCTTCACCAATTCCAACAGCAAAGCTTCCCAGATTGGCAACGCGGTGGGGCTCGACGCGCCGGCCTCTTTGCTCGAGCTGCTGCACGCCATGCAGGCCGAGGGCTACCAGCTCGCCGACCTGCCGCCGACGGGCACCGCGCTGATTCACGAGCTGGTGGACCGCTGCTCCTACGACCAAACCTACCTGACGCCCGCGCAGCTGGCGCGCGCGCCCGGCCAGGTGCCCTTTGCCCAATACGCCGCGTGGTTTGCCGAATTGCCGGTGGTCTTGCAGCAGAAAATGGTGAAGCAGTGGGGGCCGCCGCCCGGCGAAACCTACGTGCACGACGGCCACATTGCCCTGGCCGGCCTGCCCTTGGGCAATGCCCTGGTGGTGCTGCAGCCGCCCCGCGGCTACGGCATGGACCCCGACGCCATCTACCACCAGCCCGACCTGCCGCCCACCCACCACTACTACGCCCTCTACCGCTGGCTGCGCGACAGCTGGGGTGCCGACGCCATCGTGCACGTGGGCAAGCACGGCACCCTGGAGTGGCTGCCGGGCAAGGGCATCGGCTTGTCGGAAAATTGCTTCCCGGATGCATTCCTGGGCGACATGCCCTTGTTTTACCCCTTCATCATCAACGACCCGGGCGAGGGCTCGCAGGCCAAGCGGCGGGCGCACGCAGTGGTTATCGACCACCTGACGCCGCCCATGACCACGGCCGATACCTACGGCGAGCTGGCGCAGCTCACCCAGCTCGTGGACGAATACTACCAGGTGGAGGCCCTCGACCCCAGCAAGCTGCCGCTGCTGCAACGGCAAATCTGGGAGCTGGTGAAGCAGACCAACCTCGACAAGGACCTGGCCGTGCTGCTGCGCCGCGACCACGGCGACCACGTCCACGACTGGGACGAGGAACTCTCGCCCGAAGGCGTGCCGGTGAGCCTGGCCGAAATGGACGGCAAAGACGTGGCCCACCTCATCGAGGACATCGACGGCTACCTCTGCGAGCTGGGCGCCGCGCAAATCCGCAACGGCCTGCACATTCTCGGGCAGGTGCCCACCGACGAGGCTTTGGTCGACATGCTGCAGGCGCTGACCCGGCTGCCCAACATCGGGGTGCCGGGCCTGCAAGCCGGCATGGCGGCCCTGTTCGGCTTTGAGCTCGATGACCTGCTGGCGGCCAAAGGGCCGAAGTTGGCCACCAGCGCCCCCGCCGCATTCGCGGAGCTGGCCGGCCGGCCCGTGGTTACCGGCGCCGACGCCCTGGAAGTGCTCGATGAGCTGACCAAGCACCTGCTGCTGGCCTGGCAGCAGCAGCGCTTCCGGCCCGCAGCGCTCGACCAGGTGTTGTTTGAGAGCTTGAACATAGCGCCAACCCACCCTGGCCTGACGCCCGTGCGGCAAACCCTGACCTTCGTGGGCCAGCAGCTGCTGCCCAACCTGGCGCAGACTTACGACGAAGTGGCCAACCTGCTGCATGGGCTGTCGGGGGGCTACGTGCCGGCCGGACCCAGCGGTGCGCCCACCCGGGGCATGGCCCACATTCTGCCCACCGGGCGCAATTTCTACGCTGTCGACCCCCGCGCCCTGCCTTCGCAGGCCGCCTGGGAAGTGGGCCAGCAGCTGGCCCGCGAGGTGCTGGCCCGCCACCTGAAGGAAACCGGCCGCTACCCCGAAAGCGTGGGCATGAGCGTGTGGGGCACCAGCGCCATGCGCACCCACGGCGACGACGTGGCCGAAATCCTGGCTTTACTGGGCGTGCGGCCCGTGTGGCAGCCCCAGAGCCGCCGGGTGGTGGGCGTTGAGGTGATACCGCTGCCCGAGCTGGGCCGCCCGCGCATCGACGTGACAACGCGCATCAGCGGCTTTTTCCGCGACGCCTTTCCGCACCTGATTGAGCTGCTCGACGATGCCGTGCAGCTGGTGCTGGCCCTGGACGAGCCGCTGGAGGACAACTTCGTGCGCAAGCACTACCTCCGCGACCTGGCCGAGCTACAGACTCAGGAAATGCCCGTGGAGGAAGCCGAGCAGCGCGCGGCCTACCGCATTTTCGGAGCGCCGCCGGGCAGCTACGGCGCTGGCATCCTCCCGCTCATCAACGAGAAAAACTGGCACGCCGACGCCGACTTTGCCCAGGCCTACGTGAACTGGGGCGGCTACGCCTACACCCGCAGCGAAAGCGGCACGGAGGCCCGCGCCGAGTTCCGACAGCGGCTCTCGGGCGTGGAAGTGGCCCTGCACAACCAGGACAACCGCGAGCACGACATCTTCGACAGCGACGACTACCTGCAGTTTCACGGCGGCATGATTGCCACCATCCGCAGCCTCACCGGCCAGCAGCCCAAGCACTATTTCGGCGACACCCAGGACCCCGCCCGGCCCGCCGTGCGCGACCTCAAGGAGGAAGTTCTGCGGGTGTTTCGCTCGCGGGTCGTCAACCCCAAGTGGCTGGCCGGCATCCAGCGCCACGGCTACAAAGGCGGGCTGGAGTTAACGGCCACCGTGGACTACCTGTTCGGCTACGATGCCACGGCGCACGTCGTGGACGACTGGATGTACGAGCAGGTGGCCGAAACCTACGCCCTCGCGGCCGGCATGCAGCAGTTTTTTGCCGACAGCAACCCCTGGGCCCTGAACGCCATTGCCGAGCGGCTGCTCGAAGCCGCCAACCGCGGCCTGTGGGCCGCCCCGTCGCCGGAAATACTGGCCGCTCTGCAACAGGTGTACCTGCAGAGTGAAACGCTGCTCGAAGCCCGAAACGAGTAAGAACCTATCCGAAAAATAAGCTGAGCCTGACCGTTCTCTTTTTGACCTAATAGAATAGCCTCTAAGCGGCCCATTTCATCATTTTTTTGACTGGTTTTTGCCCTGTGATGTAGCTTTGAGCCCTAAAGTAGCGCCTGTTTATCGGGCTCCTGCTCATTTGCAATGTCATACCAACCATACTACTCGCTACTATGCTCCGCACCAATTGGACTCTTGCCGAAGTAAATGCCATTTACCACCAGCCGGTACTGGAACTGGTGACGCAGGCCGCCGCCGTGCACCAGCAGCACCAGGCCACCGGGGAAGTCCAGGTTTGTACCCTATTGAGCGTTAAGACCGGCGGCTGCCCCGAAGACTGCTCCTATTGCCCCCAGGCTGCCCGCTACCACACCGGCGTGCAAGCCCACAAGCTGCTGCCCGATGCCGAAGTGCTGGACTCCGCCCGCCGGGCCAAAGACGCGGGCAGCACCCGCTTCTGCATGGGAGCCGCGTGGCGCGAAATCCGGGATAACCGCGATTTTGACCGCGTGCTGGGCATGGTCGAGCAGGTTAATGGCTTGGGGCTGGAAGTGTGCTGCACCCTGGGCATGCTCAACGAGTATCAGGCCGAGCGCCTCAAGCAGGCCGGGCTCTACGCCTACAACCACAACCTCGACACCAGCGCCGCGCACTACGGCGAAATCATTACCACCCGCACCTACGACGACCGGCTCAACACCCTGGAGCACGTCCGCAAAGCCGGCATTTCGGTGTGCAGCGGCGGCATCATTGGCTTGGGTGAAACCGACGAGGACCGAATTGCCATGCTGCACACGCTGGCTACCCTACCGGCCCACCCCGAGTCGGTACCGGTCAATGCGCTGGTGCCCGTGGCCGGCACGCCGCTGGCCGACCAGCCCCGCGTGAACGTGTGGGAAATGCTGCGCATGATTGCCACGGCCCGGATTCTGATGCCCGGCACCATGGTGCGCCTGTCGGCGGGCCGCCAGGAAATGTCCGTCACCGAGCAGGCGCTCTGCTTTCTGGCCGGGGCCAATTCTATCTTCAGCGGAGAAAAGCTGTTGACGACGCCCAACCCCGACTTTGCCGCCGACCAGGATATGTTTGCCCTGCTCGGCCTGAAGCCCCGCAAGTCATTCAAAGACGTACCGCAAGGGGCAGTGGTGCTAGGCCGGTCGGAAACCGTGGTGGCGTAGCGCCTGCTCGTATTCCATCGGCATGCCATCATTTTCCCTGGACCAACGCCTGGCGGCGGCCCTCACCAAGCGCGAGGCCAGCGGAACGCGGCGGGCGCTGGCCCCGCCGGTGGCCGGGCTGGTTGATTTCAGCTCCAACGACTACCTGGGCCTGAGCCGCCACCCAGCGGTGCAGGCGGCGCAGCAGGTGGCGGCCGCGGCCGGCAGCACCGGCAGCCGCCTGCTAACCGGCGACTCGGTGGCGGCCCAGGCGCTGGAAAGCCGGCTGGCCCACTTTCACCGGGCCGAGGCGGCGCTGCTTTTCAACTCCGGCTACACGGCCAATCTGGGCTTCTTCGCCACCATTCCCCGGCGCGGCGATACCATTCTGTACGACGCCGACAGCCACGCCTCGGTGAAGGAGGGCATCCATGCCAGCCCGGCCACCGCCTGGAGCTTCCGTCACCACGACCTGGCCGACCTGGAACGTAAGCTGGCACGCGCTACCGGGGCCGTGTTCGTCGCCGTTGAAGCCTTATACTCAATGGGTGGCGATATGGCCCCACTGGCCGAGCTGGCCGCTTTGTGCCAGCAGCGCGGGTTGCACCTGGTGGTGGACGAAGCACATTCCAACGGTATTTATGGGCCTCTGGGCGGAGGTCTGGTGGTGGAGCTGGGGCTGGAAAACGCCGTTTATGCGCGCATCCTCACCTTCGGCAAAGCGCTGGGTAGCCAGGGTGCGGCCATTGTGGGGCCCGCCGTGCTGCGCGACTACCTGGTCAATTTCTGCCGGGCATTCATCTACACCACGGCGCTCCCGCCGCTCACTATCGCCGGCCTCACCGCCGCCTACGACCTGTTGCCGGCCTTGGCGGCCGAGCGGGAAAAGCTGTTTCACCTCTCTCATTATTTGAAAGCTCAGCTCCATTCTTTGCCCGGCCTGCGCGTACCCCCCGACAGCCACATTATTCACCCCGTCTTTTTTACCCGCTGTCCGGGGCCGGAGCAGGTGCGCCAGCTGGCCGCCGCCGTCCAGGCCGCGGGCTTCGACGGGCGGGCCATCGTGGCGCCCACCGTGCCGGCCGGCACCGAGCGACTGCGCCTTATCGTGCACGCGTTCAATACCGAAGAGCAGATTGAAGGCCTGGCCGCGGTGCTTGCCCGAAGCGCCCGTTTCACTGCTTAAAAAGCCGTTTTAATCAAGCCAAAAAAACGGTCATGCTTATCTGGCGTTCTGATATTTAAACAGCTGTTTTTTAACGAATAGCAAGTCTATTGCTCCAGGTCTTATCTAACGAGTACCCCGCCCCTGCTCAAGCCCTACATTTTCAGGTTTATGGAACGTCTTTTTGTTACCGGTATCGGCACGGATGTCGGCAAAACTGTGGTTTCGGCCATCCTCACCGAAGCGCTGCGGGCCGACTACTGGAAGCCCGTGCAGGCCGGCCTGGAACCGACTACCGACTCCGCCACCGTGCGGGCGCTGGTGCAAAACCCGACCAGCCACTTTTTTCCGGAGCGGTACCGGCTGCAAATGCCCGCCTCGCCGCATAAAGCTGCCGCAGCCGAAGGCCTGACTATTCGGCCCCAGGATTTTGAGCTACCTGCCACGGCCAACCATCTGGTGGTGGAAGGGGCGGGCGGGCTATTGGTACCGCTGGCTCCCGGTTTTCTGCTGGCCGATTTACTGGTGCAGCTCGACCTGGCCGTCATCGTGGTGTCGCGGCATTACCTGGGCAGCATCAACCACACCTTGCTGACTCTGGAAGCGCTGCACGCCCGGGGCGTGCGGGTGCGCGGGCTGGTTTTCAACGGCGACTCTGCGCCCGCTACCGAGCAGTTTATCAGCCAACACACGGCAGTCCCCGTGCTCCCGCCTTTGCGGGTCGAGGCGACGGTTTCGCCCGAAATGGTAACCCGGTATGCGGCCGGGTTCCGGGCGTGGTTCGAGCAGTCGTGGCAAGCTACTCCCACGCCTTCCTCCCGAGTTTTACCCTCCCTCTAGCTTTTATTCTTACCCCATGCCTACCCTTGCTGAACGGGACCATGCCGTCCTGTGGCACCCCTACACCCAGATGCAGACCGCGCCGCTGCCCATTCCCATTGTGCGGGGCGAAGGCGCCTGGCTGCAGGCCGAAGACGGAACCCGCTACCTCGACGGCATCTCGTCGTGGTGGGTGAACCTGCACGGGCACGCCCATCCGCACATTGCCCGGCGGGTAAGCGAACAGCTGCACACGCTGGAACACGTGCTTTTCGCGGGCTTCACGCATCCGGGGGCAGTGGAGTTGGCCGAGCAGCTGCTGGAAATTCTGCCTCCGAACCAGGCCCGCGTCTTTTACTCCGACAATGGCTCCACGGCCGTCGAAGTGGCACTGAAAATGGTGCTCCAGTACTTCCACAACCAGGGCCAACCGGAGCGGCGCACCTTTCTCTGCTTCCGCGACTCCTACCACGGCGACACCTTCGGGGCCATGTCGGTGAGCGGGCGCGGCGCATTCACGGCCCCTTTTGCCCCGTTCCTATTTGATGTCGAGTTTCTGGACGTGCCCGTCCCGGGCCGCGAAGCCGAGGTACTGGCGCAGCTCGACGCCTTGGCGGGGCGTTCCGATTTGGCCGGCTTCATTTTCGAGCCCCTGCTACTCGGCACGGCCGGGATGCTGACCTACGGCCCCGACGTGCTCGACGAGCTGCTACGCCGCTGCCACGCGCACGGCCTGCTTTGCATCGCCGACGAGGTGATGACCGGCTTCGGCCGCACCGGCCGCCTGTTTGCCAGCGACTACCTCACAGAATTACCCGACATCCTATGCTTATCTAAAGGCCTGACGGGCGGTACTATGGCCCTGGGCCTGACCACCTGCACGGCAGCAGTCTACGACGCTTTTCTGAGCGAAGACCGGCTGAAAACCCTTTTCCACGGCCACTCCTACACGGCCAATCCCATTGCCTGCGCCGCAGCCCTGGCCAGTCTGGAGCTAACCCGAGCCCCCGCCTGTGCGGCGCAACTGGTCCGCATCAGCACGGCCCATGCCCGCGTCGCCCACGAATTGCAGGGCCAGCCGGGGGTGCGCGCCGTGCGCCACCTGGGCACGGTACTGGCCGTCGAATTTGCGGTAGAAAGCACCACTTCCTACTTCAGCAGCCTGCGCGACCAGCTATACGCCCTGGCGCTGGCCCGCCGGGTCATCCTGCGGCCCTTGGGCAATGTTGTTTACCTGATGCCACCCTACTGCACCACCGACGCGGAACTGGACCTCCTCTACGATACGCTGCGGGCCATGCGCCAGCTGGTGCTCAACCCGGTGGCTGCCTCATGAGCAACCGCGAGGAGCTGATTCTGCTGCGGGGCCGGGGCCGCGTTTCCGCCTTGGGCACCAACGGCCAAGGGCCTGCGGCGGCTTCCCCCGGCTTTACCATGCGCCAACAGGGCCCGGCCGCGCTGCCCGTAGCAGCGCTGCCCCAGGAAACTGAAAAGCAGCTGGTAGCGCTAGGCCAGCAGCACGCAGCCTACCGGCAACTCGACCGCACGGTGCTGTTGGCTATCCTGGCCGCCCGGCAGGCCAGCGCTCAGGCCGGTTGGGCCAGCCACCCGGAAGCGACTCTGGCCGTCAGCATCGGCTCTTCGCGGGGCGCTACCGGCCGCCTGGAGCACCACCATCACGAGTTTCTCACCACGGGTACCACGGCGGTAGCAGCATCGCCGCTTACCACACTCGGCAACGTGGCGAGCTGGGTGGCGTTCGACGCCGGCTCGACCAATGGGGCGGCCCTTAGCCATTCCAGCACCTGTAGCAGCGCGTTTCAGGCGCTGGGCAACGCCGTAGCGTGGTTGCGGGCTGGCATGGCCGGGCGGTTTCTGGCGGGAGGGGCCGAGGCACCGCTCACGGCTTTCACCCTAGCGCAGATGCAGGCCCTGGGCATCTACTCCCCTTTTGAGGCGACCCAATTTCCCTGCCGGCCGGGGGCGGGCAAGCCCTCCACCTTCGTGTTGGGCGAAGGCGCGGCGGTGTTTGCGCTGGAGATGGTAAGCCGGGCCGCGCTGCAAGCCGAACGCGCCCGGCAGGTCTCATTCCAGCCCGCGTTCTGCCTCGAAAGCGTGGGGTTTGGCTTCGAAGCCATCAGCAGTAAGACCGGCCTTTCCGCCCAGGGGCACCACTTTCAGGCGGCCATGCGAATGGCGCTCGCGCAAGCGGACTGCGCGCCGGCGGCCATCGATGCCGTGGTGCTGCACAGCCCCGGCACCCCGGCCGGCGATGCGGCGGAGCGGCAGGCCATGCGGGCGGTTTTTGGAAATAATCTACCGGATATCACTTCCAATAAATGGCTGCTGGGCCACACGCTGGGCGCATCGGCCGCTCTGAGCCTGGACTACGCCTGCCAGCTGCTGGCCACGCAATCGTGGCCGGCCCCCCCCTTTGCCACTGACCTGACGCCGGCTCCCAGCCGCCCCATCCGGCGCGTGCTGGTGAATGCCGCCGGATTTGGCGGCAACGCCGCCAGCGCGGTGATTTCGGTGGTGTAAGGAGCAGGGACTCTAAAGCACCTTCCTGGGTACAATGGGCGAGTTGCCCCGTATTTTTGCCTGGACGACCTGGGGTAACCCAACTACCCTGGCCTGAATGGCTCTCTCATCATTTTTGCTCAAGCCCTGTATCCTCCGTATGAATTACCCCTTTTCCGCCTTGGTCGGCCAAGCCACCCTGAAGCAGGCGCTGCTGCTGTGCGCCGTCAATCCGGGCATTGGCGGGGTGCTCATTCGGGGCGATAAGGGCACGGCCAAGAGCACGGCGGTGCGCGGACTGGCCGAGGTAATGCCGCTGGTTACCACCGTAATGGGGTGCGCGTTCAACTGCGAGCCCGGCCACCCGGCGGACTTGTGCCCGGCCTGCCAGCAGCCGGAGGCCGTCACCCAACAGGTGCCCGTGCCCTTCGTCAACCTGCCCCTGGGCGCTACCGAAGACCGGGTGCTGGGCAGCCTGGACCTGGAAGGCCTGCTGGCCGACCGCCAAAAAAAGCTGCAGCCCGGCCTGCTGGCGGCTGCCCACCGCGGGGTGCTCTACATTGATGAGGTGAACCTGCTACCCGACCACCTCGTGGACGTGTTACTCGACGCGGCGGCGATGGGCGTAAGCACTGTGCAGCGCGAAGGATTGTCGGTGAGTCATCCGGCGCGCTTCACGCTCATCGGCACCATGAACCCGGAGGAGGGCAGCTTGCGCCCGCAGTTTCTGGACCGCTTCGGGCTGATGGTGGACGTAACGGCCCCGCGCGAAGTGGCCGAGCGCACGGAAGTAGTGCGGCGGCGCATCGCCTTCGAGCGCGACCCGGTGGCGTTCGGGGCGCAGTGGCAGGCGGCGCAGCAGGCCCTGCAGCAGCAATTGTGCACGGCCCGCCAGCTGCTGCCCGCCGTGCAGATGCCCGACGGCCTGCTCACGCTCATCAGCCAGCTGTGCACAGAGCTGGGCGTGGCCAGCCTGCGCGCCGATATCGTGCTCTACAAAACCGCCCTCACGCTGGCCGCCCTGGCCGGCCGCACCGAAGTCACGGCGGCCGACGTGCGCCAGGCCGCCGAGCTGGCCCTGGCCCACCGCCGGCGCGCCAAGCCCTTTGATAACCCCTCCCGGCCTAACGATGGGTCGGACGAGCTGGATGAGCTAATGCAGCGTGCGCAAGAGTCGCCGCCCCAGCCCAACGCAGAGGCTGAGCCGGCCCCTGCCCCGCCCCCATCGGCGCCGCAGTTGGAGCAGCCGGCCCCGAAGGAAACTGCGGGGGATACTGCGGGCGAAAAACCCAGGAATCCGGCCGCCAATGCGGAGGTGGAAGAGCAAGTTTTCGGAATAGCTGCTTCGGTGGCAGCGCGGTCCATTAAGGTGGCTGCCGCGCGGCCGGCTGACCCGGAAGCCACGGCTTTGGGTCAGCGCGGCGCGGCCACGCAGGGCTCCCGGGGTCATTCGGTGCGGGCCGTACCCGACCGGGCCCCGTCGGAGCTGGCCCTCGAAGCTACCGTGCGGCAGGCCATGCTGCGCGACCCCGAGGCCGCCCGCCTCACCCGCGCCGACCTGCACCAGCAGGTGCGCAGCGGCAAGAGCGGCACCTTCCTGCTGCTCGTGGTCGACGCCTCGGGCTCGATGAGCGCCAGCCGTCGGATGGAAGCGGTGAAGGGCGCTGTGCTAAGCCTGCTTACCGATGCCTACCAGCAGCGCGACACGGTGGCCGTGGTCGCCTTCCGGGGCCTGGAAGCCCACGTGCTGCTGCCGCCCACGCGCAGCGTAGCCGTGGCCGAGCAGGCCCTGCGGGCCTTGCCCACCGGCGGGCGCACGCCGCTGCCGCACGCCCTGCAACTAGCCGCCCAGCTACTGGCGCAGGCCGATTACGCGCAGGGGCTCCAGCCGCTGCTGGTGCTGCTCAGCGACGGCAAAGCCAACGTGCCCCTGCCCGGCGGCGGCGACGCCGGGCTGCAAACCCAGCAGCTGGCCGGGCAGCTGCGCGCGCGCAACGTGCCCACCCTGGTGCTCGACACCGACAACAGCTACCTGCGCCTGGGCAAGGCCGAAGCGCTGGCAGCCGCCCTCGGGGCGCAGTACCTGCCACTGGACGAACTTTCGGCAGCTGCTCTCACCACCGCCATCCTGACGGTGAGCAGCCGGCCGGTGGCTGGATAAACTTAATGCATGTACCGATGTCGCTTATGCCCTTACCGTCCTCCCGGTTTCTGATTGCCGCGCCGTCCAGCGGCTCGGGCAAGACCACCCTGACGCTGGGCCTGCTGCGCGCCCTGCGCAATCGGGGCCTGACGGTGCAGCCCTTCAAGTGCGGCCCCGATTACCTGGATACCCTGCACCACGGCACGGCCGCCGGGGTTCCCAGCCTCAACCTCGACACCTTCATGGCCTCGGAGGCGCACGTGGCCGAAACGTATGCCCGCTACGCGGCCCCCGCCGACGTGGCCGTGGTGGAGGGCGTGATGGGCCTCTTCGATGGGGCCGACCGCATGCGGGCCAGCAGCGCCGCCGTGGCCGAGCTGCTGGACCTGCCCGTGGTGCTGGTGGTGAACGCGAAAGCCATGGCCTACTCGGTGGCGCCGCTGCTGTTCGGGTTCAAAAACTTCTACCCCGGCATCCGGCTGGTGGGGGCCATTTTTAACTTTGTCAACTCAGCTTCGCACTACCAGTTTCTGCGCGACGCCTGCCAGGATGTGGGGGTCGAAGCCCTGGGCTACCTGCCGTACAACCCGCAGGTGGCCATTCCTTCGCGGCACCTGGGCTTGTCCATCGACGCCGGGATTCAGTACGAGGCCATCATCGGGCAGCTCGCCGACATGCTGCCCCAAACCGTAGACCTCGACCGACTGCTGGAAATAACGCGGGGGGCCGCGCCGGTGCCGGCCGCCGTGCCCGCGCCGGTGGTTCCGACCGACCGGCCGCGCCGGTTTGCCGTGGCCCGCGATGCCGCCTTCACCTTCACTTATCACCAGAACCTGCAGGTCTTGGCGCAATTAGGGGAGGTGACGTATTTCAGCCCCCTGACGGACGCAGCCCTTCCACCCGCAACCGACCTGCTCTACCTGCCCGGCGGCTACCCCGAGCTGCTTGCCGAAGGCCTCAGCCGCAACGCCGCCATGCGGGCCAGCGTGGCCGCCTACTGCCAGCGCGGCGGCGCGACCTACGCCGAATGCGGCGGCCTGATGTACCTGGGCCAGACCCTCACCGATGCCCAGGGCCGGACCTTCCCCATGGCGGGCGTGTTGCCCTGCACCACATCACTGGAAAACAGCAAGCTGACGCTCGGCTACCGCACCGCGCAATGGAATGGCATGACGCTGCAAGGCCACGAATTCCACTATTCGCACCTCACGGAGCTGAAGGAAGTGCTTTCCGGTGCCCGGGTCACGAATGCCAAAGGCGTGGAGGTGCCGGCCAAAGTATACCGCCAGCACAACACCATCGCCTCCTACCTGCACCTGTACTGGGCCGAGAACCCGGCGTTTATTAACTGGCTGCTTAGCCTGCCCGCCAACCCGTAGCCTAGTGGGGAGGTAAAGGCAACAATGCCGAGGCGCAGAAGGTAGCGCCCACAGCGACTTGGGAGCGGCTGGCGGTGGCACGGCGAGGAGCATTTACGTGGGGCAGGAGCATCAGGGTAGTGGATGAGCCATTTCCTCATCCAAAAGCGGCGGGGCCTAGTGCTTCATGTCGCCGCGCAGCCCTTCCATGCCGCCGAGGCGCTTGCCCTTGCCGAGCTGGTCGAGGGCGGCCCGGAAGCCGGTGGCTAGCTGCGCGGCGGGTCCGCGGCCGTAGTAGTGCAAGAACATCATGCGCGGGGTGTCGCCGAGCATGTGGTTGTGCACGGCCACCACTTCAAGGTTATGTGCGCGCAGGGCTTTGATGACGGGGTTGACTTCGTGCTCGAGCATGGCGATGTCGCCGGCGATGTGAGCATCGTCCTGCCTGCCGGCGAAAGCGGCCCACGAGTTCAGGCCGATGGCAGCGGTCATTTCCGTGTTCATCATCAGCGATTGCAAATCATCGCGACCTACGGTGTATTTATAAGTTGGGCCGTTGACGGTGCCTTTGTACTTCACCACGGCATCGAGGGCGGGCAGGTCGAAGAGCTCCTTGCCGGTAGACAGGCCGGCGGTCGGGATGGCGTTATTGTCCTGGGCTGCTGTGGGCGCAGGGGCCGGGGGCTGATTGGCCGGCAGCAGCTTAGAGTCTTTCAGCGTCGCGGCAAACTTTCGGGCTAGCTCGGCCGGGGTGCCCATGCCCGAGACGTGCATGTAAAAAATGCGTGGCTCCTCATAAAAAAAATGGTTGTGCACCGCCCCAATTTCTAGCCCGTTGGCCAGCGCCGCCGACATGAGCGGGTTGACTTCTTCCTGTAACAGCACCGTGTCGCTCATCAGCATTGCTGATTTACCATCCAGCGTGTGCTTGATGGCCACCCACCCGCCAAAGCCGAATGCAATGGGTACGGGCTCCCCCTTGATTTTTATTTTTAAATCGTTGCGGGGAAGGCCGATGAGGTGGGTGGCTTGGGCTTCAACGTAGGTGCCTTTCTTACCCATAGCCGCGTCGATGGCCGCAATTTCGGCGGCGCTCAGAGCCGGCGTTTTGCCAGCGGGCGGCGGGGTGAGTGCTGTCTCGGAGGCGAAGGTATCGGGGCCGCTAAATAACGCGGTGGTGCCCAAAAGGGCGGCTGCCCGAAGGGCATGGCGGCGGGAAACGGGGGAGTCGGTCATGGCGTAGCAGCGGAAAGAGGATGCGGGGCAGTAACCGCAAACCTACCAGGGGCGGCACAAACAGATTTTTTGTTGGTATACCCCTTACGTGCGCGGCCTTCCTTTCCGGTAAGCTGATGGGCGCTATCCGGTGTGCTGCCTGAAAATAAGGGTGAAGTGGCTTAAGATGGAAAAGCCGATGAATGTAGCAGTTCCAATACGGTTTACCTTTGACTTTATACTTGTCGCATGCCGCAAAGTGAGTTTTGAGCGACTGTAGAAACGCAATAACCTTTATTGATTTTCGCAATTTCCTGTGAGTATGGGTTGATAGCATGAATCTTGGCTGGGGCCGTTGCCCAGCCGTCGGTCACATAGTTGTGCTAAGCTCTTAATCAAATCCCTATTGCTTGCCTACGTCCCTATTGCTTGCCCAAGAAGCCATTATAAATCCACACGAGGCCCACGGCAATTGAAAGGACGCCCACGGTGGCGTTGATGAGCTTGAAGGCTTGCTGGTTGCGCTCGATGAAGCGCGACACGGAAAAGGCCATCACGCAGCTGTAGGTGGTCATGGCCAGCACGATGCCCAGACTTTGCAGGGCGATGATACCGATGGCAGTGGCGGTGTCCTTGGCGGCCAGGGTGAGGGCCACGGCGCAGGCCCCGCCGGTGCCGGCCAGCCCGTGCAGCATGCCCACCCAGAACGAGCGGCTCAGCACGTTCAGGGCAATTTCCTCGCCCTGACTGCCGTGCAGGTGCAGGGCGTTGACCATGTGCTCATGCTCGGCGAACTTCTTGTGCTCGGCCATCATGCGCTTGAGCTGGTGGTTTCGCCGGATGGCTTCCCAGCCCAGCCAGAGCATGAGGGGGCCCACGGCCAGCTCAGCCCACCGCGACAGGTTCAGCGGCAGGGCCGTGCGCAGCAGCAGGGCCAGCCCACTGAACAGGATGAGCGTGAGCGAATGGCCCAGCGCCCACTGCGACGACCGCCAGATGAGCCTGCCGTAGCCGGTGTTGTGCTTCTTCCGCTCGGTGGCCAGCACCGATACGGCGGCCATGTGGTCGGGCTCGAAGGAGTGCTGCACGCCCAGCAGCAGGGAGTCAATCAGGAGCGGATATATCATGCGGTAGCGAAAGAGCCGGGGCCGGCAGACGGCTCCTCGGACGGGGCGAGTGGGGTAAAGTTTGGGCCGAAGCCGAATTCGTAGGCGAGAGAATGTTCGGCCGCGTCAATCAGCACCAGCCGGCAGGGCAGCGGACCGGTCACGGCATGCACCACGCCGTAGCAGCGCCGGGCCAGCGCCTCGTAGAAGGGTTCGGCGGGCCGGAAGGGAAACAGCTCGGTGAGGCGGCCGGCCATGGACAGCTCTCCGATGGCAGCGCAGCG
Organism: Hymenobacter frigidus; assembly: GCF_014640435.1. GTDB lineage: Bacteria > Bacteroidota > Bacteroidia > Cytophagales > Hymenobacteraceae > Hymenobacter > Hymenobacter frigidus. The sequence goes on from NZ_BMGY01000025.1 coordinate 42,721, forward strand.
TGCGGCCGGGTAGCCCGCCTCATGCGCCAATCCGGTCACCCATTCTTTGTCCCAGCTCGACTGGTTGCTGTGGGTGTTCAGGGAGCCCTGGGCCAGCTTCACGGCTTTGCCCAGCATGATACCCATGGTGAAAGCGGCCAGTGGCGAGCCGGCTATTTTTTCCAGCGTTTCGCCAATCCAGTTGCCGTACTGGATAAAACCCACGGCCGGCAGGTGCGCAAACTGGTGGCGTAGCAGCTTCTCGCTCCGGCCGCCCGAGTTGATGACCACCTCCGTCAGGCCGTTGGCCAGGGCCACATCGATGCCCTGCACAATGCTGGCAATGTAGGCCTCGGCCGAAAAAGGCTTCACAATGCCGGTGGTGCCCAGAATGGAAATGCCGCCCACGATGCCCAGGCGGGCGTTCAGCGTCTTCTGCGCCAGCTGGGCGCCGTTCGCCACCGAAATACTGAGGGACACCCCGCTGCTAACGTGGCACTGCGCCAGCACTTCAGCCACCACGGCGCGCATCATCTGGCGGGGCACGGGGTTGATGGCCTGCTCACCCACCGCAATGGCCAGGCCCGGCAGCGTGACCAGCCCCACGCCTTCGCCCGGCAAAAACACCACCTCCCCCGTATCATTAAGCGACACGGTGCAGCCGATTTCGGCCCCGTGCGTAACGTCGGGGTCGTCGCCGGCATCTTTGATAGTCGAGCAGAAGGCTTGGGATGCGGTGAAGGTGCACTCCTTCAGGATGAAGGTCACTTCCTCGCCGCCGGGCAGCGCGATAGTCACCTGCGGCACCGCTTCCTGGCGCAGCAGCGCCCACAGCGCCGCTTTGGTGCAGGCCGTGGCGCAGGCCCCGGTGGTGTAGCCGGAGCGCAAAGGACCATCAGGAACCGGCCGTAAGCCCATGCGTGCAAGCGTATAAGAAGTCTAGTAGTTCGGCTTCGCCCCGAATGCTGTGAAAGTGGGCCGGCAAGCTGGGCCGCCGCACGATGAAGATAGGCACTCCGGCTTGCAGGGCCGCCGCAATCTTGACCGACAGGAAGCCGCTTTCCCCGCTTTCCTTGGTCACCACCGCTTGAACCCCAGTGCGCCGGATAAGTTGTACTTCCTCGTCCAGGTCCGCGCCCGGCCACGCGGGAATGAGGCCCTCGGCCGGAAACCCCGCCGCCCGGGCCAGCGCCACCGACGCCTCACGGGGCAGCACCCGAAACAACATCCGCCGCTGCTGCCAGTAGTCGCGCAGCCGCACGATGGTTTGCACCCCGCTCAGGGCCAGCACCGGCTCGTGAGCCGCTTCGAGCAGGCGGGCCACTACTTCTTCGTAGCTGTCGGCGTAGTGCACCAGCGAGTGCGTGGAGCGCTCAGGATATTCCCGCTCCACGCGCCCCACCGGCAGGCCCAGGCGCTGGCTTACGTGGGCGATGGTGGCGTGCAGCTGCTCGGCAAACGGGTGGCTGGCGTGCACAATGCCCCGAACCCGGTGCTGCCGGCAGAAATCGGCCAGGGAGACCTCCGTGAAAGCTTCGCAGCGGTACTGGCCGTTGGCGGGCAGCTCCATTTCCACCCGGCTTTTGGTGGAGTACCAAAAGGGATAGTCGGTGCGGCCCAGCCAGGCGGCCACCTGCCGGCCCTCGGTGGTGCCCCCGAAAACCAGCACCGGGCCTAGGGCCAGCGCCGCGGGCATCAGCTTGAGGGGGCGTCGTCGGCCCGTTGCTTGGTTTTCTTCACCTTAGCGGGTTTGCCCGTGCGGAAAATGTGCTTCCAGTCGGGGTGATAGAGCTGCGAGCGGTTTTTGCGCGCGCCAATGGCGGCACCCACCACGATGAGCACCGTGCGGGTCAGCTTGTGGGTGCGAATCAGGGCGGCCATATCAGCCAGCTGGCCGGTATAGATTTCCTCGTCGTCCCAGCTCACACGGTAGAGAATGGCCACCGGCGTGTCGGCGGGGTAGTGTTCGAGCAGCTGCTCCTGCACGCGCCGGGCGATGGTGGCGCTCAGGAAGATGCACATCGTGGCCCGGTGCCGGGCCATTTCCTCCAGTTTTTCGTGGGGCGGCAGCGGCGTGTTGCCCGCGCCCCGGGTCAGGATAATGGTTTGCACCACTTCCGGAATCGTAAACTCCGACTTCAAGCTAGCGGCCGCAGCCTGGAAAGCCGAGATGCCCGGCACGATGAAGTAAGCCATGCCCCGGTCGTCAAACTCCGACATCTGCTCCTGAATGGCCCCGTAAATGGAGGGGTCGCCGGAGTGCAGCCGCACCGTGAGGTGGCCGCGCCGGTAGTGGGCTTCCATAAGTTTGAGCTGCTCTTCGAGCGTCATGCTGGCCGAGTCGCGCACCACCGCGCCGGACTTGGCGTAGTGCGTGAGGCGCTCGGGCACCAGGCTGCCGGCGTAGAGAATCAGGTCGGCCGCTTCCAGCAATTCCTTGCCCTTCACGCTGATGAGGCTGGCATCGCCCGGCCCCGCGCCCACGATGGCAATGACGCCACGACGCTCGGCGGCCGCTTCCAGCGCCACGGCCAGGGTGTGTTTCTTGCCCGAAGCCACCGTAACTTTTTGCTTTTCGAGCAGCAGTACCGCGTTGCTGCTGCTGAGCAGGGCGGCCGCCTCGCCCACGCTGGGCACCCCGAGCTTGCTGAGCACCACGTCAGAAGGATTGGGCGTCGTCTTCGAGTTGAGCGCCTCGGCCGGGTAGGTCAGCAGAGGTACGTCCAGGCGCTGCGCCAGCGCGATAAACGCGGTTTCGTCGTACTTGATGTCGATGGAGCCGATGGACTTCACCGACTCCACGGCCAGCTGGTGCGCGGCCAGCTGCTCGCGCACCGAGGCGTCGAGCAGGTCGGTTTCAATGTCGCGCGAGCAGCCCAGGCCCAGGTGCAGTACCGGCGCGTAAAAGCAGAGCGCCGGGATGGGCACCGCCAGCGGGCGGTAGGTCACGGCCAGCAGCAGCGCGTACGGGCTCCAGTCGACCCCCTCGCGGCTGTAGAAAACGTCCACGAAGGGCGGCCGGCTCTTTTCCAGCCAACGGGTGCCCTCGTCCTGAATTTCCAGCAAAAGCGCCGTCCGGCCGTTGTTCACGAACCGCGAAACCAGCTGGTTGAGCGGCTCGCTGGGCACGGCCCGCCACCGAAACTGCGCGGCCAGCGTGTCGAGCGCCCAAAGGTCCTGCAAGTCGCTGGCCGTGGTGATGACGGCCTGCGCTCCCAGCACCCGCGCCAGGCGCTGGGCCAGCGCGTTGGCCCCGCCCACGTGCCCCGACAGCACCGGCTGCACGAATTGCCCGTGGTCGTCGAGGTTGATGACGGCCGGGTCGGTGGCCTTATCCTGCACGTAGGGCGCAATGCTGCGCACGCAGATGCCCAGAGCGCCGATGAAAACAAAGGCTTCGTAATTCGCGAATTCGGTGGCCAGAAAGTCTGCGATGGACGCAATGGCTTGCACAGCCGGCAGCCCAACGGCCGGCCGGGTCGAAAACACGAGGCTGCCGGCCAGCTCGCGGCGGAGCTGCTCGGCCAGGAGCACGCCGCGGTCGGTGCTGGCCAGGATGGCGGTGGCGGTAGGCTTCTTCATTAGAATTACTACGTTTTTAAAATCAAGTTTTTAGGCAATAAGAACGTCATGCTGAGCGCAGCCGAAGCATCTCGCGTGCAGCAGTAACCCAATCGTGAGGACGAAGCAGTAGAGATGATTCGGCTGCGCTCAGCATGACGTTCTTTTCTCTTTTTATTTATTGTTTAATAGCCGTTAACACCCAAATTGGGTTGTGCTGGTCGAGTTGAATGCGCTCGGGGGGCAGTAGCTGCCAGCCCAGCGCGGGCACCTGCGCCACAAATTGCGCGTGGCTGCGCTCCAGCACGGCGTTGAGGACGATGGCGGCGCCGGCCGGCAGGTGCGCGTCGAGCAGGGTCAGCAGCTCGGGGAGCCGGTTGCCGTGCCCGCCGATAAATACGGCGTCGGGGGCGGGGCGAGCGGCCAGGTCCAGGGCGAAGAAATCGCCCATCACCACCTCCAGGCCGGGGGCCGACAAGCGGCGCGCATTGGTTTCAATGAGGGCCTCGCATTCGGGCCGCTTCTCAAACGCCACCACGTGCAGGTGCGGAAACAGGCACCGGGCCTCGATGGCGACCGAGCCGGTGCAAAAGCCGATGTCCCAGAAAACGCGCTTGCCGGCGAGCTGCAGCTGCGCCAGACTCAGCAGGCGGATGGCCTTTTTGGTCATCATGCCCGGCCGGCCGGGGAGGCCGGCAAACAGCGAGTCGTCGAGGCCCCAGTGGCGGGGCCGGGCGGTGGTTTGGCGCAGCAACACGCAGTTCAGGGCGTGAAAATCCCGCGCTGCCACCTGCGGCAGCGCGTAGCACCCCACCCGCTGCTGCGGGCCGTCGAGGTCTTCGCCCACCACCATTTCATAATGGTCGAACTGATAAGTGAGCAGCCGTTCGGCAATGGCCGCCGGGCCGCGCACGGCATCGGTGAGCACGGCAATAAGTGGCTCCTGGTGCAGCAGGGCTTGGTCCAGCTCCTGCCAGTCGCGGCCGTGCACCGAGGTATTTTTTACCTGCTCGTAGGGCTGGCAGATGTGGGCGCACAACCGTTGCACGCTGCTGAACGACGGATATATCGCGAGGTGAGCCCCCGGGTCGTGGGCCTGAATGGTGCGCACGATGCCATAAAAAAGCGGGTCGCCACTGGCGAACACCAGAATCGGGCCAGGGGCCGCCCGGTACTGCGCAAACAGCGCCGGCATGTCGCCACCGATGGTAATCCAGGTGTGACCGGCGGGCAGCAGGTGCCGCACCAGCGCATAATGCCGCCGCCCGCCCGAAAACACGGCGTGCTCGGTCAGCCGCTGGCGTAGCTCCAGCGACAAATCCACGTCCGCCCGATTCGGCAGCCCGACCACGGTGTAATGCCTCATCCGTTTAACAAAGCAGTTGCTGCCTGCTCCACGCCCTGCGGCAGGGTAAAGGCTGCGTTCACAATGCTGGCGGCCACGTTGCTGCCGCCCTTGCGCCCTTCGATGATGACGGTCGGCAGGGTTTTAATGCTCTTGAGCCGAAGCTTGGCTTCCACCACATTCACGAAGCCGACTGGCGCGGCGATGATGCCCGCCGGCTGGCAGCGGCCCGCCTGGTACTGGTCGACCAACTCGAACAGGGCCGTGGGCGCGTTGCCGACCACGAACAGCGCGGTGGGGTGCTCCGCGATGGCCAAACGCATGCCGGCCTGGCTGCGGGTGAGCCCTTCGCGCTCCGCCAGCCCGGCCACGCGCTCATCGTTGAGGTAGCACAGCACCGACACGCCAAACTTTTCGCGAAAAGCTCGGGTGATGCCGGCCTGCACCATGGTCACGTCCGTCACCACGGTGCCGCCCCCGGCCAGGTAGGCCTGCCAGTGTTCGAGGGGCTGGCCCTGCGCGAAATACAGCTGCTCGTACTCAAAATCGGCGGTGCTGTGGATGCAGCGCAGCACCGCCCACTGGTCGGCGGCCGACAAATCAGCGCGCTGGAGCTGGGCCCGGATTTGCCGAAAGCTCTCCTCCTGAATCTCCTCGCCGCTCACGGGCTTGCGGGCCAGGTAGCCGCGGGGCGTCACCAGAAACTCGCCGAAGCGGTAGGTTTGGGAGTTACCAATCAGCACCAGGCAGAACATGTCCACAGTTTCCACGGTCAGGTCGGTCAGGGTGGTGAGGGTGACGGTTTCCTCGGGGCGCGTGACCTGCCGCACGATGGCCACGGGCGTTTCGGGCGCGCGGTGCAGCAGGAATATTTCCCGCAGGCGGGCCAGCTGCCAGTTGCGCTTCTGGCTGCGCGGGTTGTAGAGCGAGGTCACAAAATCGCCGGTGGCGGCGGCCGTCACGCGCTTTTCGATGGTGGCCCAGGGCGTCATCAAATCCGAGAGCGAGAGGCAGCAGAAGTCGTGGCCGATGGGCGCGCCCAGCCGGGCCGCCGCCGCCTGAAAGGCGCTGATGCCGGGCACGGTTTGCAGCTGAATATCGGTGCGCTGCTGCCGGGCGGCGTACTCGTACACCAGCGAAGCCATGGCGTAAATGCCGGCATCGCCGGAGCTGATGACCACCACGTGGGTATTCGGCCGGCAGCTGTTCACGGCCAGTTCGGCCCGGGCTTCTTCCTCCGAAAGCTCCCGCCCGATGCATTCGCAGCCCGGCTTGAGCAGGTGGCTAACGAACTGAAAATAATAGTGGTAGCCAATCACGATATCGGCATCAGCCAGCACGTGCAGGGCCGCCGGCACCAGGTACGCGTCTGAGCCGGGGCCAATTCCAACGACACTTAATTGCATAGCAGACTCTTGAGGATGAGCAGGGAAAAATAGGGAAGCTCCCGCGCCGCCACCTCCGCGAGGTCGGTGCTGAGGTACTGGTCGGGGGTGCCGAGCTTCTCGGCGTAGAGCAGCGTGGCGTGGCCCGCCGCCACCGCCGGGCGCACGTGGGCCAGGGCACCGCGCACCTTTATCAGCACCACCGTTTCGAAGGTGCGCAGGTACTGGTCCAGCGCCGCGGCGCTGGCCAGCAGCGGGATGATGGCCACCTTCTCGCGCAGCACCGCTAGGGGTACCTGGTGCGCGGCCGTGGCCAACAGAAACGACGGCACGCCGGCGATGATTTCCACCGGCAGCCGGTGGGCGTGCAGGTGCTTGAGCAGGTAGGCGAAGGTGCTGAAAAAGGTAATGTCGCCCTCGCTGACGAACGCCACCGTGCGGCCCGCCTCGTAATCGGCCTGCACCAGCCGAAACGTCTGCTCGTAGCCTTGCAGCGCAGCCGCCCGGTCGGTAGACATGGGCAGGAACAGACCCCGGAATCGGGTTTCGTCCAGGTCCAGCTGACGGAGTATCGCCAGCGAATAGCTGCTCTGCTGCCCGTCGGCCAGTTGGGAACCAGGGTAGTAAATGAGGTCGGCCCGCTGCAAGGCGCGCAAGCCCTTCACCGTGATGAGTTCCGGGTCGCCGGGACCGAGCGAGACGCCGTAGATTTTGCCTGGATGAATAGAAATAGGGACCATGAACTAGATGCCGAGCAGGTTTTTGAGCTTCGGGAGCAGCCCTTTTTTGGCACCTATCTTCTGTTCTTCTTCGAACAGAATACCCTTCACGTTGAGGTGGTGGCCCATCTGTTCTTTGCCCACTTCGTCTTCGAAGCCAATCATTTGCGTGCGGTACTTGCAGAGCTGGCAGTTCATGTTGGGGCTGCCGAACTCGACTTCGGCGATGCGCTCGTCCACGGCCCGCAGCAGCAGCTCATCGCTGCCGAAGGAGCTGGTGTACAGATATTCTTTCGCCGAAGTGGCGCCGTGGGCTTCCACCTGGCTGTAGATGCGCTTGAGCAGCACGCCGGTAAAGAGAAACACGGGCAGCACCACCACTCGCCGGTAGGGCAGGTTTTCGAGCAGCGGCAGCGTGTCCTGCAACAGCGGCTTGGCGACGCCGATGAAGGCCGTGGTAGCAAAGCCGAAGCCCAGGCCTTCCCAGAGCAGACGGGTGAGCTTGGCCACTTCCGAATTAGCGTCGGGGTCGTTGGTGCCGCGCCCCACCACCAGCAGGCAGCACTCCTCGCGGGGCACCGGGGCGTGGGCGGCTTCGGCCTGCGCCACCATCTGCCGGGCAAGCTGCAACAGCGGGGCCGTGATGCCCAGGTGCCGGCCCAGGGTGATTTTCAGGTCCGGGTACTGCTGCTGGAGCGAGTTCATCTCGAACGGGATATCGTTCTTGGCGTGCCCGCCGGCAAATAGGATGGCCGGGATGGCCGTAATTTGGCGCACGCCCTGCTGGTACATGCGCTCTACGGCCGCCGCGTACACCGGGTGGGCAAACTCCAGAAAGCCGTAGTCGATGACCCGGTCGGGGTAGCGCGGAATCAGGCCCGCCACCAGCTCCTGGAAGCCGGTCGTGCCTTCCTTGTCGCGGCTGCCGTGGCCACAAATCAAAATACCTTGTTTGCTTGACATGGGGTAGTGGAACTAGGGTTAAGGAATAAGGTAAGCGGCGGCCTCGTCGAGCGAGCAGGCGTATTTTCCGATGATGAAAACCACCGGCATGGGGAGCTTGGCCTCGGCTAGGGCCGCCTCAATGTCCGGGAGCAGGGCCGTAACCAGGCGCTGCCCCGGCCCCGACACCTCCGAGATGGCCGACACGTAGATGGCGGCCGGGCCGGCCGCCGCCCGCAGCGTTTCCACCACGCGGCCCAGGTTGCTCAGGCCCATGTACATCACCAGGGTCGTGCCCGTGTGCAGCATGTTGGCCAGGGCGTCGAGCTGCTCAAAATCGTAGTTGGCCGTATGGGCCGTGCACAGCAGCACCGCGTTGCTGTGGTTGCGCTCGGTGAGGGGAATGTGCGTGAGGCTGGCGGCCGCGATGCCGGCCGTCAGGCCCGGCACCACCTCGTAGGGCACTTGCTGCTCACGCAGGTAGCGGATTTCCTCGGCTGCGCGGCCAAAGATGAACGGCTCGCCGGATTTCAGCCGCACCACCCGCTTGCCCTGGCGGGCGTGCGCCACCATGGTCTCGTTGATGGCCTGTTGCCGCTGCTCGGGGTCGAGCTGGTCGCCGTATTTTTTGCCGGCGTAGACGAGCACGGCCCCGGGCGCGCACAAAGCCATGATTTCGGCCGACACCAGGTTGTCGTAGAGCACCACGTCGGCCTGCTCGAGCCGGCGCAGCGCCCGCAGCGTGAGCAGGTCGACCGCGCCCGGCCCGGCCCCCACAATGCTAACCAGGGGCAGCAGGATGTCGTTAGTTGGACTCACGGGCAAGCTCCTGAAAAAGGGTTAGGGGATTGGGGTATAAAAACTCATAGCCCAGCGCGGCCTTCAGCTTTTCCGAGCTCACTACCTTGTACGGCAGCGGCTGCGCGGGCCCCAGGTCGGGCAGGGCGAAGCCCTGGGCGTGCGCGGCGGCCGCGTAGTATTCCCGCCGGATGGGGTGCTCATCGGTGCAGGCGTTGAATACCTGCCCCCAGGCCTGCTGGCGCACAATCTCGCCGCAGATTCGCACGCAGTCGTCCCGGTGAATGACGTTCATTGGGCTGTCGAGCGCCCGGTTGCGGCCCAGGATGGCCGTCCCGCTGTAGGGCAACCGGTCGTAGCCAATCAGCCCGCCAAAGCGCAGCACCGTAGTTTGAAAAGCCGGCTCGCCCCGGAGCAGCTGCTCCAGCTGGTACACGATGTGGCCGCCGGCCCGCACGGGAGCCACCGGGTCCGCCTCGGTGGCCACCTGGTTGTACTCACCATACACCGAGGTGGAGCTGATGTAGAGCACGTGCCGCACGCCGCTGTCGCGCAACCGGGGAATGAGCGGCGCATACTGCGCCAGCTGCTCCGCCGCCGTCCGGCCCCGTTGCGGCGGCACGGTCACGACCAGCGTGGGCGAGTGCCAAAACGGGCCGTCGGGCAGGGCCGTGGCGGCGTCGAGCACCAGCTGAAAAGCGTTCAGGCCCAGGCCCGCCAGCTCGGCCACGCCAGCTTCGGTAGTTCGCGACGCATGCACCGAGTAGCCCTGGGCACGCAGGTATTGGGCCAGGGGCAGCCCCAGCCACCCGGCCCCGAGCACGCTGATTCGCCCGAGGTCGGCGGGCGGCGGGGCTTGAGTAGGCCAGTGGGCACTATGTTCAGAAACGTTGTTCAAGAGGCCCCGCGCTTAGTCCTGGTGAAAAACGGATTCGGCCACGGGCTCACCCGCCAGCAGATGCTGGGCCACCAGCTGGGTGGCCAACTCGGGCGTTACGTGTTGGTACCAGGTGCCTTCGGGATGAATGAACACCACCGGGCCGTGCGTGCACTGGTCGGTGCAGCGCGTGCGGATGGTGTGCAGCCGCGCCTGCGCCCCATGAGTCGTAATGACGGCCCGCAGCTGCTTCGTGGTGTCTTCCGCGCCTTTTTTCAGGCAGGAATCGCCGTTGCAGACGAAGGCAATGCGTTGGACGATAGAGAGGTCTTTTCCCATGGCAGGTACAGATTAACCCGGCTCGAAAATCGAGCGGGCGCACTCACGGGAAAAGGCAATAGGCAACCGGCACCGCCCGCTGAGCGGGGGCTGGTAACCCCACGGCCTTTCTTCCCGAAAGCAATGCGGAGGTACAGTTCGTAGGCAGGTCTTCTGACTCGTTCGGCAAGTGAGGCCTCCCCGCAGCCGGTGGGCTGCAGTGGCTTGGGGTATCAAATGCAATACATGAACTTACAGCAGCGGGAACTGCTCCGGATTTGCACCGGATTCCCTTTTAAGCGCTTTCCCGAAGAAAAGCACACCAATGAACGCCCCAAAGGTAAGCGGCGGCCCAGGCTTTTTTGAGATGCTGACCCTACTTCTTTTGGAAACAGCGGTGTCCCGGGCTGCTACTGCTTCCCGAAGCACCGCAGGGACCGGTCCGGACGGAGGGCCATACTGAGCTGAACGAGCGCGGGCCGCCAACGCCGTGACCGCCGACCAAAACCTACCGCTGCGGGCGGCTACCGACCTACCGCTCCGGTCGGGCGCGGCGACTTTGCCACCATAGCCAATCCACAACCCCGGCGACCACCGCCGCGCACACGGCATGGTTGAGCCGGGCCACGCGGTTGATTTCGGCGGGAGCCAGCCGGTTCCAGCCCGTGTAGTCGCTGGTGTTTCCCGCTACGCAACCCCTGCGCGTCTATTTGCGCGCCGTCCAGCAGGCGGTGCTCGTCACCAGGCAAGTCTTTGCAAACCAGGACGGTAGCCAGGGCATGTTGTATTTGGTCAGCAGCGATACCGACCTGGACCAGGCCCAACTGACCACGATTTACCAGAGACGGTGGAAAAGCGCATCAAGCTTTTTGTGTGGAAGAATACCACAAGTCGCTCAAACAGAATGCGTCCATGAGCAAGGCGCCCACCAAAACGCTGGCCACGCAGGCCACCCATTTCTTTGCCGCCGTGCTGGCCTACACCAAACTGGAGGTGCTCAAGCTCAAATGCGGCATCGGGCATTTCCGACTCAAAGCCCAGCTCTATACCGTCGGCCTGAAAGGCATGTACCACCAACTCGGTCAACTCCGTGCGTAACATCAGTTACTAACGCAACCCCAGCTAGCGCGTTTTCTGCTCATTTTGCTCCGTACTGGACGCCGAGTCATAATGTACATAAATAGGGAGGTTTCCCTGACCAAACAGCCCTTACAACCTATAAATGCAGGATTTCAGCGTGTGGATGCCACGTTTGGAAGCTACTCGCTTAACTTCGGCACCAAACTTTTAACCAAGACCAATTTTACCAACCCACCCCCGTGGGCCCGGCCCCGTTGAAAGAAGACCTGCGCGCGGCTTGCGCGCAGATTCCCGCCGCCCGGGCCCAATTGCTGCCCGAAGCCGATGTCCTCAAAGGCCTCAGCGAGTTTTGTGACCAGCAGGCCGCGCAACTGCTGGTGCGGGCCACTACCGGGAGTTGTTTGACCCGCCGCTTCTTCCACCCGCACCACCCCCAACCCCGGGCGTATCGTCTGCGCATCCCGGTGCTGCTGTTGCCCACCGGCAGCCGGCCTACGGGAGCCAGCTGCGCGGCGTGCAGCCGGCGCAAGGCTGCCGCCCACCAGGGCACTAGTGCCTCGTCTGCCAGCTTGCCGAAGAGCTGAAAAACAGCCTGGACGTCGCTTCGTGAACCGAAAATTACTGTTTAGTAACGGCGGCCGTACAAGGGTGGTAACCCGGGTATACTCCGAGGAGTAACTCAACCCTTCACCAACCCTCATGCTCATGTTGTACGCAAGCATTGCCCTGTTCGTCCTCGCCGCCACACTCGGCGCGACAATTCTCATCACCTGGCTCCGGAAGAAAAACGCGCCGAAAGCGGTGGTGTACAGCCACGGGCTGCTGGCCGTATCGGGGCTGCTCGTGCTGCTGTACTATGCCTTTACCCATCCCGCGGCCTACCCCAAGCTGGCCATCGGCCTGTTCATCGCCGCGGCCCTGGGCGGCATCTACATGTTTCTCACCAGCGGGCCCGACAAAGCCAAGCCGATTCCCATTGCCGGGCTGCACGCGCTGCTGGCCGTGAGCGGCCTCGTGACGCTGCTGGTGTACGTGTTCGGCTAAGCCCGCCGGGCACGAAGCAGAACCACCACCTGCCCCGCCTCATTCCGGTGCACTGCCCGTAGGCCTACTGCATCGGCAGCTGAAAAGCTGCTGCCACCGTGCCAGCGTGCACGAATTTAATCTCATTTACCGCGACGGGATAGTGGCCCGGGTCCACTGACACATCTGAGCGCCTTCCCAAATGCTTAGCTGCGTGGCAAGCAGCCAGCAGTTCTTCCCGGCGGATTTCCCCCGCTCCGTCTCCCAACCTCCCTTTTTATGGATGCAACTCCCCCGCTCCCCGGCCCCGATTTCGGGACAGCCGGCATCGCCCTCACCGACCTGGCCGAAGGGGCCCTAATCCGCGGCCACGCCCACGGCGAGCCGGTGCTGCTGGTGCGGCGCGGCGACGAGCTGCTGGCCGTTGGGGCACTTTGCACCCACTTCGGCGCGCCGCTGGAAACGGGCCTGCTCGTGGGCGACACGGTGCGCTGCCCCTGGCACCACGCCTGTTTCAATTTGCGCACCGGCGAGGCCCTGCGGGCCCCGGCCCTCGACTCGCTGGCCTGCTGGACGGTGGCGCGCCGCGACGGGCGGGCCTACGTCACCGGCAAGCAGGAGCGCGACCCGTTGGCTCCGTTGTCGCCTGCCACGGCTGCGCCCAACGGCCACCCCAAAACCATCGTGATTGTCGGAGCCGGTGGGGCCGGCAGCGCCGCCGCCGAGATGCTGCGCCGCGAAGGCTACCGGGGCCGCCTGACGCTCCTCGACGGGGAAGCGGAGGTGCCTTACGACCGCACGAACCTCTCCAAGAGCTTTTCCCCCGACGACGAACAACACATTCCTTTGCGTCCGGCGGGCTTTTACGCCGACCATGGCATCGATTTAGTGCAGGGCGAAGTACTCTCCCTGGATGTCCGCGGCCGCCGCGTGCTGCTGGCCGACGGCTCCGCCCATCCGTACGAAGCGCTGCTGCTGGCCACCGGGGCCGAGCCGGTGCGGCTGGACATTCCCGGCCACGACCGGCCCCACGTGCACGTACTGCGCTCCCTGGCCGACCACCGCGCGATTATGGCCGGGGCCGCCCACGCCCGGCGGGCCGTGGTGCTGGGGGCCAGCTTTATCGGGCTGGAAGTGGCGGCCGCGCTGCGGGGCTTGGGGCTGGAAGTGCACGTGGTGGCCCCCGACGAAGTGCCGCTGGCCAAGGTGCTGGGCCCGGAGCTGGGCGCGATGGTGCAGGCGTTGCACCAGGAAAAGGGCGTCGTGTTTCATTTGCAGCAGACCGCCACCGCCATCGAAGCCGACGCGGTGGTGCTCAAAAACGGCGAACGGCTGCTCGCCGACCTGGTGGTGGTGGGCATCGGGGTGCGCCCCCGCCTGGCGCTGGCCGAGGCCGCCGGCTTGGCCCTAGACCGAGGCGTGGTGGTGGACGAGTACCTGCAAACCAGCGTGCCCGGCATCTACGCCGCCGGCGATATTGCCCGCTGGCCCGACCCGCACACCGGCGAGCGCATTCGGGTGGAGCACTGGGTGGTGGCGCAGCGCCAAGGCCAGACGGCCGCCCGCAACCTGCTGGGCCAACGGCAGCGGTTCGACGCGGTGCCCTTCTTCTGGAGCAAGCACTACGACCTCTCGATTCGCTACTCCGGCCACGCCGAACAGTGGGATACGCTGGCAGTGGACGGCCCGCTGGCGCAGCGGGCGGGGAACGTGGCCTTCGTTCGGCAGGGCCAGACCCGGGCGGTGGCCAGCGTGCAGCGCGACCAAGACAACCTGCGGGCCGAAGCGGCGCTGGAGGCGCCCGACGAGGCCGCCATCGGCCAGCCGCGGCCCCCGACACCTGCTCCGCCGGCCGGCCGGTAGCGCCCGCGACCGGCTCGGGATGCGGGGGTGCGCTGTGGTCCCTTCCTTAGTTGTGCGCGTCGCCACTCACTTTATGGCGAGTGTATGGGCTGGCGCAAGCGTAAGAACAGAAATTCCCGGCAGGTCTTTTAGGGTGTCAGAGGTCAGCGTTTAGAAGTCATTTTTATCTCATTAAGTCATCTATTGAGCCTTCTTATAGCTGCGGGCAGATAAACTTGCTCTAAGGATAAAATCTGCATTGTATGTGGCTCACTTTGAGAAAATTGCTGTTTTAGTTCGGGTCAAAAAATTAGGTCCAATAAACCAAATGGCTGCTTACTTATGGCCTGCTTTTCTGAACCTCGTTTTCTTGAGTTATTAGATTGGCAGGCCCTGGCGAATAAGTTACGGCTTTCTGGACTCCATCGCAAAGTGCTTAGCGTAAGGTTATCCCCCGGCTGCTATGAGAAAGCCAAATCGTTCGGCTTCAGTTGCCGAAGCCGAACGGTTTAGGAACGACGGACAGCAGAAAAAACGTGCGTCTCCCGTCGGTCCAGTGCGCCGGGACCACAACTGCTCACGGGGCCGGTCCAAGTACGCCGGGGCTGAAACGGCGCTAGCGCGGGCCGTTCAGAAACTGCTCCACCACCGTGCGGTACTTAACCGGCTCCTCAAACCAAGGGAAGTGCCCGCTCTGCTCGAAAAACACAATCTTGGCCCCCGGAATCGCCTGTTGCAGGCGCCAGGCGGTGAGGGGCGCCACGTTCATGTCGTAGCGGCCCGTCAGCACCAGCGTAGGAAACGTGAAGCCGGCCAGCTTCGGCGTAAAGTCCGCCTTGCTGGCATCCGTTCCCACGGCCGCCCCCACCGCCGGCTCTAAGCCGACGTTGTGGATGGGGCCGAGCTTTTTAAAGTACGCGTCGCGCTGCGCCGCCGAGTAAAAGAGCAAGCCAAAATGGGTGCGCAAGCCAGCCTCGGCCGCGGCCTGCCCGCCGACCGGCGGTTGTTTCTGCTGCTTCTCGGCGGCCATCGTTTCCGGGAACACCTCCCCGAACAGGTGCACGAGGGTGTTGAGGTTGCTGCCCGCCGCGTCCGAGAGGATGAGCTTGGCCACGTGCTCGGGGTAAGCGCTGGCGTACGCAATGCTGAGCAGCCCCCCGTAGGAATCGCCTAGCAGCATGATTTGCGGCAAATTCAACCCTTTGCGCACCGCCTCCAGGTCGGCGACCTGCGCCGCCAGGGTCTGGGGCGCCCCCGCTTGCACGGGCTTGGAAGCGCCCGTGCCCCGCTGGTCGTAAAAAATCACTTGGCGCTTCCGGGCCAACTGCTGCCAGACGTCGGTGGGCAGCAGGTAGGCGTGGGACAGGCCGGGCCCGCCGTTCACCACCAGCAGCGGCAGTGCGTCGCGGCGGGCACCGAATACCTCGTAGGCCAGGGCCACCTGTTCCGTGGGAATTTTGCCCGTCCGATGCGGGACGGCCTGCCCGGTGGCAAGTGCGGGCCAGGCCCACAGCAGTAGGTGCCGGACTGCCAGGCAGCCGGCGGACCGGCTCGTTCGAAATAACTTCATGCGTAGCGCGGAGGGGTGCAGGGACAAGAAACGGGGGCGCCGCCGACACCGTGGCCCGGTACGCGCCCGCTGGAGCAAGGTAGGCCGGTGGCTCGGAAAACGCCCGGGCGGGCCGCGGGCAACCAAGACGGGCCGCGGGTGCTCCGGCGCACGGGCCACCCCGCGGGCCGGTCAGCCCCTGCCCATGCCCCGCACTTGCCCAGCCGCGAGCGGCTGTGCTGCGCGTGCTGCGGTAGCGCCCGCTGATGTGCCAACCGCTACGCCCATTTCCGCCCACGTGCGCGGCCCGGCCCCGCGCCGACGGGGCATTGCGGCGGATGCTGGGAAAACCACGCGCCGGCCGTAGCTTCGCGCAACGACTAATCCCGTTCGATGCGGGCATTTTTCCAGGCTTGGTGTTATGAAAACAGCGTTCACACTATTGGCCGCCCTGGCGCTGCCCCTCACGGCCCTGCGTGCGCAACCCGCTCCGCGGCCCCTTCAGCTCAGTGACCTGTCCCGGCTGCGCGACGTGGCCGACCCCCAGCTCTCGCCCGACGGCGCGTGGGTGGCCTACACCGTGACGCGCGCCGACTCGGCCACCGACAAGCGCGACGCCGACGTGTGGATGGCCCGCACCGACGGCAGCCAAAACCTGCGCGTGACCACCGCCCCGGCCAGCGAGGCCAAGCCCCGCTTCAGCCCCGACGGCAAGTTCCTAAGCTTTGTGTCGAGCCGCGGCGAAGAAGACGGCGACGACGCCCAGCTCTGGCTGCTGAACCGGGCCGGCGGCGAAGCCGAGAAGGTGACCAAGCTCAAGGGCAGCGTGTCGGATTACGTATGGTCGCCCGACGGCCGGCGCCTGGCCCTCGTCATCCGCGACGCCGACCCCGACTCGCTCACGGCCGCCCAAAAGGCCAAAAAGAAAACCGCGCCGCCCATCGTCCTCGACCGCTTCCAGTTCAAGCAGGACATCGACGGCTACCTGAACAAGCAGCGCCAGCACCTCTACGTCTTCGACCTGGCCACGCGCCAGCTCACCAACCTGACGCCCGGCGCGTACGACGAGTACCTGCCCGCCTGGAGCCCCAATGGCCAGCAGCTGGTGTTTTCCAGCAAGCGCGGCCCCGACCCCGACCGCCACGACAACTTTGACCTCTACCTCATCGATGCGAAGGCCGGTGCCACGGCCCGGCCGCTGCTCGCCACCGAGGTGCCCGAATGCGCGCCGGGCTACGGCAGCCGGCCCGCGTGGAGCCCCGACGGGCGCCGCATCGCCTTCGTGCAGGGCGGCCCGCGCGAGCAGCTCGTGTATACCCTGCACCAGCTGATGGTGGTGGACGTGGCCAGCGGCGCCGTGCGGGCCCTCACGGCCGGCCGCGACCGCAACACGACCAAGCCCCAGTGGGCGCCCGACGGCCAGAGCCTGTACTTCCTGCTCGAAGACGACCGCGCCACGTCGCTGGCCCGGGTGCCGGCGGCGGGAGGCGCCGTGGCGATGGTGCTCGGCGGCGCCCGCGAGGTAAACGACTACGCCCTGGCCCGCACCGGGCAGATGGCCGTGCTCAGCAGCCAGCCTCAGCAGCCAGCCGAGGTGTTCGGGCTGGATAAAAAAGGGGTTCCCAAGCCGCTCTCCAAGCAAAACGATGGGTGGCTGCGCGGCATCACGCTCGGCGCCGTGGAAGCCATTCAGGCGAAGAGCAAAGACGGCACGGCGGTGAGCGGCTTCGTGGTGAAGCCCGTGGGCTATGCGGCCGGCCGCAAGTACCCCGCGCTGCTGCGCATTCACGGCGGTCCGGTGGCGCAGTTTGACTACGGCTTTTCGTTTGAGTGGCAGTACTTTGCTGCCAACGGCTTTGCCGTGGTGGCGGCCAACCCGCGCGGCAGCTCGGGCCGGGGCCTGGAGTACAGCAAGGCCATTTATGCCGATTGGGGCAACAAGGACACCGACGACGTGCTGGCCGTGGTGGACTACGCCGTGGCCCAGGGCCTGGCCGACCCCGAGCGCCTGGGCGTGGGCGGCTGGAGCTACGGCGGCATCCTGACCGACCAGGTCATTGCCCGCGACCAGCGCTTCAAAGCCGCCGTGAGCGGCGCCAGCATCGCCAACGTGCTGGCCGGCTACGGCACCGACCAGTACATCCGCGACTACGAAACCGAACTGGGCACGCCCTGGAAGAACCCCGACGTGTACCTGCGCGTGTCGTACCCCTTCTTCCACGCCGACCGCATCAAGACGCCCACCCTGTTCGTGTGCGGCGAAAAGGACTTCAACGTGCCCCTGCTCAACACCGAGCAGATGTACCAGGCCCTCAAAAGCCTGAACGTGCCCACCCAGCTGGTCATTTACCCCGGGCAGTTCCACGGCTTCACCACCCCCAGCTACGTGAAGGACCGCTACGCCCGCTACCTGGCGTGGTACCGGCAATACCTGCTGCCCACGGGCACGAGCGCGGCGGCCGGCCGGCCGTGACCTACGGCCCCTCTCGCGGCAGCAGGTCGCCGGGCGGTGGGCAGTGGTTTGCTAAAATCACCCTTTTCGCTGAACGAGGTCAATACTGGTACGTTCGCTTAATGGAACCCGAAACCGCCTTTTTAGTCGCCATCCTGCGCCAATCGCCCCAAGGCTCGGTGTGGCGCCTATCGAAAGACTCGTGGGAGGAATTGCCGCACGTGCTCGGGCCGGACTTACTCCAGCCCGACGACGCATACTGGTGGCACGTGCGCATCACGGCCGCCAATCGCGGGAGGCTCTTGGCCGTGGCGGAGGCGTACGAGTTACCCGATAAAGTGGTGCACATGTTCCTCACCACGGCTCAAGGACGTACGTTCTTTCGGGGCGAAGACCACTTAGACACTATCATTTGCGACATCGGTTTTCAGGACTTGAGCCGCGTTTGCAGTAAGTTTCCTCACCTAGAGCAAAGTATCGTGAAGACGGAAGGCGAGGTGGTCCATTTAGGCTGGACAGTTTAGGGCAGTGGTTTGAATTGATTGGTGGTGAGCGCGATGCGGTGTCTGGCAGCCAATACTGGAGTGCAGGCGGTCGTGATTGTAGTAGTCAAAATAGTCGGCGATGCTGGCTTGCGCGTCGGCCAGGTCGGCAAACACAGGCCACTCGCGGAGTTCGCGCACCTCCGTTTTGAGCCTGGACCAGAGGCTTTCGGCCTGGGTCGTACCCGGTAGGGCATTGTCGTAGCACTCGCCGCGACGGCTCTGCGAACGTACGGCCCCGTGCCGGTGCAAGAGCGCGCGGTAGGCGTTGCCGCAGTACTGGCCGCCCCAATCGGAGTGAACGAGTAGGCTTGGGGTGGGCGGTTGGGCAAAAAAGGCCCGCTGCAAGGCCGTAGTGACCAATTCCTCGGGCATCGTGGCCGCCACGTGCCAGCCCTACCGGGTACGACCCACCACGTGCTTGGTGCCCATGTCCTGAAAGGCGCACAGATAGGCCCAGTTGCCGTTGGCCAGCGGCAGGTACGTGATGTCGGACACCCACACCTGGTTGGCCCGGGTGGGCTTGGGCTGGTCCAGCAGGCGGTTGGGGGCGCAGCGCAGTCCGTGCGTGGAGTCGGTCGTGCGCGGGGTGCAGGCTTTGGGTTGCAAGGCGCGCAGGCCCCGGCGGCGCATGGCCGTGCGCAGGCGCTGCTGGCCCACCCGGTGCCCGTTTTCACGCAGGGCGACTTGCAGCCGGCAGGTGCCATAACGGCGCTGGTGGACGCCAAAGGTCTTGACCAGGGCTGTTTCCCAAACCGGTGTTTGCTGGTCCACCATCCGCTGCTACTCCGTTTGCCACGCATAATACCCACTGGCCGGCACCCCGAGCACGGGGCAGAGTCGCCGCACCGGGTAGTGGCCGCGCTCGGCGGCGATGAAGCGGTAGCAGCTCATTGGTCCGGCGTCTGCGAGATAACGCGCCTCAAGCGTTTGCTGGCGACGGCTTTTTCTAAAATGTCCAGCTTCTGCGCCTGCCACCTGGCCAGGGCCCGCAGCTGGCGCAGCTCGGCGGCCGTGGCCGGGTCCAGCGCCGCCCCCAAGGCGGCCGCAACTGGCGTTTGGGCGGCCTTTTGCCACTGGCAGATGCGTTTGGGGTCGATGTTGAGTGCCCGAGCGGCGGCTTGGGTCGAGCGGCTTTGCTCGGCCAAGCGCAAGGCTTCGGCTCGGAAGGCCGCATCGTACGTGCGGCGTTTGTCGGGTTTTGGTGTGTCTTCCATGACGTAAGGAAAGATACCACCCTAAACTGCCCAGATTAACTGGACCACCTCACCCTTCCCAAATTCGTTCGATGGCGGACCACGACCGGCTCATGGCCTATTTGGTCACCATTTCCCGGGCCTTGCACAAAGAAGTGCTGGTGACGGCTGAGAATAACCAAGCGGCCGTTTACATCCGGGTGAACGGCGCGGACATTCAATTTATGTAACAGAGGGCAAGAGCTGGCCCAGTACAGCATTTTGCTGCTTTCGCTAATTAGGCCCCTTCCGTTACTGGGATTGTTTCCCCGAGTTAGTTTGCTAAAAAAGCAGTCATCCGCACGAGGTAATGCCTGGCCGCTCGCTTTGTTCCTGACGTCGACACCTATCTTCAGGCCCGTTTCCCTGGAAACAAACAACCCACTGGCAACGCGTACCTGATGCTTATTTCGATGCCCTTTTCTACCACTTTTCAAGGGCATTTGCGCGTCATCTGGGCGCTGCTGCTCTACCTGGGCGGGAGCCGCCTCGGCTTCGCACAAGTGCCGACCTTCGACTTGGCAGTGCGCGTGGGTACGCCCATCGTGGGCGCGCCCACCTTCAACAGTCATTCGTACGTGAGCGACGTGGTCACCGATGGCGTGGGCAACAGCTACGTCACCGGTTATTTCGAGCAACGGGTCAACTTTGGCCCTTTTCCGCTGGCCACGAACAGCGCCTATACGGACCTGTTCGTGGCCAAAATTGATGCGGCAGGCAACTACGTCTGGGTCGTGCAGGGCGGCAGCAGCAACGGCAACGAGTTCGGGGCTAGCATCGCCCGCGATGCCGCGGGCAACCTGTACATTACCGGCGATTTCACGGGTCCCACCAGTGTGTTGGGCACCACGGTCTTGCAGAATGCCACCGGCGCGGGCGCAGCATCGGAGTTGCTGGTGGCCAAGTTGAGCCCGTCCGGGGCGTGGCTGTGGGCAGTGACCGGCGGCGGCGCTGGCGGAAACGAAGGCCATGAAATTGCCTTGGACCCGAGCGGCAACCCCTGCATCACGGGCGAATTCGTTGGGGCGCAGCTGGTATTGGGCACCACCACGCTCACCAACGCCTTCACGCCCCAGCGCACCGACATGTTTGCCGCCAAGCTCGATGCCGCTGGCAACTGGCTCTGGGCGGTGCGTGGCGGCGGCACCGGGCTGGATTCCGGATTTGGCCTCGCCGTCGACCTCGCCGGCAACGTCTGCCTGACGGGGTACTTCATGAGCGCGAGTGCCACCTTCGGCCCGTACGTGCTCACCAATCCCGGGGGCGGAGGCGCCATTTACGTCGCCAAGCTCGATGCCGCTGGCAACTGGCTCTGGGCCGTCCGCGGCGGTGGCGGCCCGCGCTACGACGGAGGGTACGGGGTCGCGTTCGACGCCACGGGCAACATCGTGCTGGCCGGGACCTACCAAAACAACGGGGCGCAGTTCGGAGCGACTGCGTTGCCTAACTCCGGCAACATCGATGCCTTTGTGGCCAAGCTGAGTGCGGCGGGCACCTGGCTGTGGGCCGTGCGCGGCAGCGGCAGCGGCAGCGTGTTATTCGGTCCCGTTGCGGTGGACCCCCAGGGGGGTATTTATGTCGCCGGGGCCTTCCAGGGAGCCACCGCGCAGCTGGGCAGCACCACGCTCCACAACAGCCCCGCAATAGGCGTCGGTGGCTTTTCCGACCTCTGCGTCGGCAAGCTCACGGCCGCCGGCACCTGGCTGTGGGCCGTGAGCGGCGGGGGCAGTGAATACGACGGCTGCGACGGCCTCTCGCTCGATGGGCGGGGCAACGTGTACGTAAGCGGGGGCTATTCCAGCTCGTCGTTGGTGCTGGGCCCCTTGGTCCTGCCGGGCGAGCGGGATTTCACCAACAATTCCGGGTATGTCGCCCGCCTGGGGGCGCCGCCCAGCGTGACGATACGCGGCGACTCGCTGTTGTGCAACGGCGGCAGCCTCGTGCTGAGCGCCGCCCCTACCGCGGCCGCTATCGCCTACTTGTGGAACACCGGTGCCACCTCGCCCAGCATTACCATCACGCAGCCCGGCACCTACTCCGTGCGCTCCACCTTCCCCGGGGGATTTACCAGACCGCCCAGTTCGTGGTACGGTCCCTCGCACCCACCCTGGTCATTGCCGGCGACACCCTGTTGTGCGCCGGCGCGGCCGTGCTGCTCCAGGGGCTCGCGTCCCCCGCTGCCACGTCCTACCGCTGGAATACGGGCACCATCACCCCCACCCTCTCGGTTACCCAGGCCGGCACCTACATGCTCACGGTCCGCTACGGCACGGGCTGCACGGTGCAGGCCACCCACCGGCTCCGCGCCCCCAGCCTGCGCGTCACCGGGCCCGCCGTGCTGTGCCAGGGAAGCGCCGGGCTAACGGCGGTCGCACCCGGTGCTACGGGTTTTCGGTGGAGCACCGGGGCCACTTCCCCTACCCTGACGGTCCGGCAGCCGGGTACCTACACCGTGGTGGCCACCTTTGCCAACGGCTGCACGCTGATGGGGGCGGTCACTATTTCGGAGCCGGCGGTCCGCATCACCGGTGATACGCTGCTGTGTCCCGGCCGAAGCATCGTGCTGACGGCCGCTTTGCCGGGGGCGACCGCCTACCAGTGGAGCACGGGGGCCACCACCCCGGCCATTACGACCAGCCAACCCGGCGTGTACCAGGTGGCCATCACGTACGGAGGCGGCTGCACCGCCACCGCCCAACAAGCCGTCCGGGCGGCGCAGGCCCTGCCTCTGCTGACCCTTGGCGCCGACACAATCCTTTGCGACCAGGACGACTCGCTGGTGCTCCGCCCCCCCGCCGTGGGAAGTGGCGTGGGCCCGGTTACCTACCGGTGGTCCGATGGGTCTTCTGCCCCGTGGCTGCGCGTGAGCTCCGCCGGCCTCTACACGGTGCAAGTGGCCACGGCCTGCGAGACGCGCACCCTGAGCCGGCGCGTGACCTATCAAAACTGCTTTTTCATCCCCAACATCATCACGCCCAACGGCGACGGCCAGAACGACGTGTTTACCGTGCGTGGCTTACCCCCGGGGGCATGGGCCCTCACCGTCTATAACCGTTGGGGCCGGTTGGTGTACCACGCCGAGAACTACCGAAACGAGTGGGGGGCCTCCGCCGCGCCGGGGCTCTACTATTATTTGCTGCAGCAGCCGAGCCACGGGTCGGCCTACAAAGGCTGGGTGGAAGCCGCGCCGTAATCCCCCGGTCGCGCAAACACCGGCCTCCGGCCCAGGGTAAACGCATTAAAAGCCGAGGCACTTTTCGCGGTATTCATCGGACAAGGCACAGCCGTTTC
>NZ_BMGY01000026.1 GCF_014640435.1 Hymenobacter frigidus
CCTATCAAGCTGATTTTAGCTCAAAACTCACCCTCACCCCTTAATTTTTAACACAGTTCATGTAAAAGCTCGCGCAAGAATTTCATAGGCCGCGAAGGTAGGGGCGGGGTTGGCACTGGTAAGCCCAGGTGGGAAAACCCCACCGAACTCAGTCTTTACGCCGGCCCCGGCCCGATGGCTGCCCAGCACCGAGGATTCTTGCGCGGCCACGCCGAAAAGCAGTTTCCTGGCGGTTCTGGTTGCGGGCATGCTTGGCAGGCCCAGCCGCCGGAATTTCAGCGCCCGGGCAAATATGCCTGCTTTGGACAGCTCTTGTCCGTTACCGGGCCATCTGGTCTGTAGGCGACTATTCCGTTGGGATTGGGGTAGAATTATTGGGAATGGTGGGAATAACCTTCGTCCAGCGTTTGGGCTTTGCCTTAGCCGGCGTCCGTAACTTGCCGGCCCAACGCACGGAGCTCCGCCCGCGGCTGGCGTTGGTTATCCCCTAATTACCACCTCGATTTTTATGAAATTCGCGACCAAAGCCATTCATGCCGGCGTGCACCCGGACCCCGCCACCGGGGCCATCATGACGCCTATCTATCAGACTTCGACCTACGTGCAAACCTCGCCCGGCCAGAACAAAGGCTTCGAGTACTCGCGCACCCACAACCCCACCCGCACGCAGCTGCAGGATGCCGTGGCCGCCCTCGACAACGGCAAGCACGGCCTGGCGTTTGCCTCGGGCATGGCCGCTATCGACTGCGTGGTGAAGCTGCTGCAGCCCGGCGACGAAGTGATTTCGACCAACGACCTTTACGGCGGTACCTACCGCCTGTTCACGAAAGTGTACGAGCCGCTGGGTATCAAATTCCACTTTGTGCCCATGCACGACATGGAGGCCGTGCGCGCCGTGGTGAGCCCCAAAACCAAGCTGATTTGGGTGGAAACCCCCACCAACCCGCTGCTGAACATCATCGACATTGCGGCCGCCGCCGCCGTGGCCAAAGAGGCTGGGGCGCTGCTGGCCGTGGACAACACCTTCAGCACGCCCTACCTACAAACTCCGATGGATTTGGGCGCGGACATCGTGATGTACTCGCTCACCAAATACATGGCCGGCCACTCCGATACCGTGATGGGTGCGCTCGTGGTGAACGACGACCAGCTGCACGAACGGCTGAGTTTCTACCAGAATGCCTGCGGTGGCACGCCCGGCCCCCAGGACTGCTTCCTGGTGCTGCGCGGCCTCAAAACGCTGCACATCCGCATGCAGCGGCACTGCGAAAACGGCCGCGCCGTGGCCGAATACCTGCGCCAGCACCCCAAAGTGGAGAAAGTGTACTGGCCCGGTTTCGAGAACCACCCCAACCACGCCGTGGCAGCCAGGCAGATGCGCGACTTCGGCGGCATGATTTCCTTCGTGCTCAAGGGCGATAAGCAGGAAGATGCCATCGCCGTACTCGAGAAATTCCAGTACTTCACTCTGGCCGAAAGCCTGGGTGGCGTGGAGAGCCTCAGCGGCCACCCCGCCACCATGACGCACGCCAGCATTCCGGCCGAGCAGCGCCGCAAGTCGGGCCTGAGCGACTCGCTCATCCGCCTGAGCGTGGGCATCGAGGACGCCGAGGACCTGATTGAGGATTTGGCTCAGGCCATCGGGTAATGAGAAGGCTGACTTTGCTTGTCAGCTGCGTGATGATTGGCAGTGGGCTGGGCGTAGCGCGCCCGGTCCGGCCTTTCTATCAGCCGAATCCGACGATTAGTGACCAGCCATTCAGCCGGGCCAACATTGTGCTGGCGCGCACCACTGCACCGCCCGACTCGGTGCTGGACTGCCTGGTGCATCATTTGCAGCGGGAGGGCTTTTCGCTGGATACGATGGACCGTGCCCTGGGCTTGGTCACAACCAAGGTGGAGCTGCCAGCGGCTTATTTGCCCGGCGACATGAAGATTCGGGCTATTCGGGTGGGCTCCGACTGGAAACTTACCGGCACGTATGTTATCGAGGCATACGGGAGCGGCGTGGCGTACCCCGCCGAGTTTCGGAGCATCGAAATGATGCCCGCTAAGACTGCTTTTCGAATGGTAGAAAAAGTGGCCCGCGCCATTCCCCGGGCAACGCTGCGCTACGCTCGGGGCAATGTGCGGTTCGGCGTCATGACCAAGCTGGACGTCGCGCTGAAATCGACCTGGTAACTTGTGAGCTGGCATCCGGGCAAGCCAGTGACCGTGTCGGAGCGGAAGCACGTCATTGCTGAAAAACCGTGTAAAATCGCATGCGAAAAGTGCCCAACGATGCCTTAACGCCCTTTCCGGCGCTGGGTGGGCTGCTGCTGGAGCTGCTGCGCTTCCTGACGCCCGCCGATGCCGCAGTGGGCCGGCTGGCCCCGCCCGTTGTGCAAGCTTTGCTGCCCAAGCGGTATGGAAAAAAAGCTTTGGGGCCGTCGACTTCAGGTGGCTGTCGCACCGGTAATGAGCCTGAGAAAACCTCAACTATGCCGAATTGAGGCAGAATTAATTCTCAACTCATTATTCACAAATCCTGTTTAAGGCATAATCCTGTTTCGTTTCTGTTTAGGTTGCCAGCACCGAGCTGGCTAAAATTGTATGTTATCATTATCTGCTTTGCGTGGGTGGGGCCGGGTGGTCCCGTTAGTGGCGCTGGTGGGCCTCGTCGGCTGCGACTTGCTCGAATTCAGCCCCAACGACCACCGCGTACCCGAAGAATTCACCAACCTTACTGAGAAGAATCTGGCCAAGCTGGCGGCCCGCCCGCTGCCCGCCGGCGATACCTTACGCTTCGTCTTCACCGGCGATTCGCAGCAATTCTACGACGAGGCCGAAGCCTTGGTGGCCAGCGTAAACCAGCAGCCGGGCGTGGCATTTCTGGTGGTGGCCGGCGATATTTCCGACTTCGGCCTGGCCCGCGAAATGCGCTGGGTTGATGAAAAGCTGCGCCGCCTGTCCGTGCCCTACGTCACGGTCATCGGCAACCACGATTTGGTGGGCAATGGCCGTGAGGCCTACCAGCACATCTACGGTGCGCTGGATTATTCGTTTGTGTACGGCGACACCAAGTTTACGCTGCTCGATACCAACGGCCGCGAGTATAGTTTCGACGGCTCGGCGCCTAACATGGGTTGGCTGAAACCTCAGCTTACTAATCTCGACGGGGCCCGCCGCCAAGTGGTTATTTCCCACGTGCCACCCACCAACGACGACTTCGACCCCGCCCTGCGTGCGCCCTACGTGCAGGCCCTGCGCGACGCCCCGGGCCTGGTATTCGAAATGAACGGCCACAACCACGGCTACAGCATCACGCAGCCCTACAACGACGGCGTGACCTACGTCAATTCCGACGCTTTTTCGCAGCGTCACTACATGGTGGTCACGGTGTGGGGCAACCGCCAGTTTCGCATCAAACGGGTAAAATTCTGATGAAAACGCACCTACTACCCGCCCTTTTGCTGGCTGCCGGGGGCTCCCACGCCGCCACCCCACCCGATACGGCGGCTACTGCGCTCCCCCGCGCTGCCCGTTCGGAGCGCCCCTGGTACCGGCCTACCCACCTGGCCCTGCAAACCGGTGGCGGCCTGGGTATGGTGGCCGCTGGGGCCGGCTACCAGTTCAGCAAAAACCGCCTCGAAACGGACATTCTCATCGGCTACGTGCCCAGGCGCTACGCTGGTTCCGCGCTCACGCTAGCTTCGCTGAAGTTCATGTATTCGCCCTTCCGCCTGCGGGTAGCGGAGAAAGTGCAGGTGCTGCCGCTCACGGTGGGCGCGTATTTCAGCTACACCCACGGCACCCTCAACGACGAGCTGAAGGGGCAGTATTCGAGCGACTACTACTGGTTTTCAACCGATACCCGCTACGGCCCGCTGGTTGGTGGGCGCGTCACCTACCTGGCCGCGCCAGTGGCCGCCACCGGGCAGCCCCGTAAGCTGTCATTTTATTATGAGCTGGGCAGCAACGACTTGTATTTAGCCAGTTACCTCACTAACCGCAACGGCGGCTTACGCTTCGGCCAGCTCCTGACCTTGGCGCTGGGCGTGAAAGCTGATTTTTAGCCGTAGGTTGGCCCTTGTTGATATCCTGAATGCCCCGAAGTGCCTACTTTGGGGCATTGGTCAAGCATTGGGGCTGGCTGTGCGGCTGCAAGCTGCTTACAAGGGCAAGTAGTATCAAAATGCTATTCTTGCTAGATTCAGCCCACCGCCAGGCTACGGCCCGCTGATGAAGCGCTTCTGATGGGCAAGGAAGACCGGGAGCCCAAATCGCGACTTGGCATTCCAGGGCGATGCCGATACCTTGGCTGCGCCCGTCAAGGCCCGGTGTGCCATCTGGCTGGGGCCCCCACCGTGATGCGCTAAATCGACGGCCGCCGCATCCTTATCGGCTCGGCGTGGAGTAAGCGGGCGTCGCTGCCGCCGATTTCCAGTCTAACTCATTGGCTAAAGCCCGCTTTTTATAGAATCTGGTCAGCCTGTCTGTTTGTGAGGGCGCAGCTGCTTGTGGGCGCCGTCGCTATTAGTAGGGTACCAGCCGGAGGTCGGCGAAAAAGCCGCGTTTCGCCCCATGTAGCCGGATACGAAACCAAATGGAATGAGGAAATAACCAGCTCGGTGCCGGCTGCTCAAAAATGAAATATACTAAGCTGGGTATTTGTATTGTATTTTTCAGAAAAGTGGCCTGTTTCACGCTTCTGCACTTCTTTGCCAAGCCGTTGGCCCCGTGATAAGGCTGTTTGAGGCCGCCTGGGCTCCTCTCGTTTGCTTACCTATATTTTTTTACCAAATTTTTTCCTGTATGAAAAACCTCTTACTGCTCTTGGTACTCCTGCTGGTTGGCCTTGCGGCCCAGGCCCAAAAAATAACCGTGACCGGCCGGGTGCTGGGCGCGGCGGGCGAGGCCCTACCCGGTTCGACGGTGCTGGAACGGGGCACCAGCAACGGCACCAGCACGGGCAGCACCGGCGAGTTCACGCTCACGGTGGCCCCGGCGGCGACCATTACGGTGCAGGCCATCGGCTTCGCCACCCAGCAGATTTCCCTCAATGGGCGCACCAGCCTTGATGTGCGCCTCGTGGCCGCCGCCCAGGACCTCACCGAGGTCGTCGTGACCGGCTCCCGCGCCACCGAGGGCCGCTCCAACATCCTCACTACGGCCCCGGTGGATGTGATTTCGGCCCGCGAAATCAAGGCCTTTGCCCAAACTGACGTGGCCCAGGTGCTCAGCTTCGTAGCCCCCTCGTTTCAGTCGGCCCGCCAAACCATCTCCGACGGCACCGACCACATTGACCCCGCCAGCCTGCGCGGCCTCGGCCCCGACCAGGTGCTGGTACTCGTGAACGGCAAGCGCCGCCACGCCTCTTCGCTCGTGAACGTGAACGGCACCGTGGGCCGCGGCTCGGTGGGTACCGACCTCAACGTTATTCCGGCCGCCGCCATCAAGCGCATCGAGGTGCTGCGCGACGGAGCCGCCGCCCAGTACGGCTCCGATGCCATCGCGGGCGTGATTAATATTCAGCTCAAAGACGACACCACCGGCGTGAACGTGAGCACCACCGCCGGCCAGACGGTGGAGAGCGACGGCCACGTGTTTCAGGCCGATGCCAACGTGGGCTTCGGCCTGGGCGGGCGCGGCTTTATCAACCTGAGCGGCCAGTACGTAAACCGTGGCTACACCAACCGCAGCGGCGAGGATACGGCCCCACTGCTCTACTTCGGCGACAACGGCGGCAACTACCCCGGCACGGCCAACACCCCGGCCCTGCGCCAGGCCCTTAAGGCCCGCGACGATGCCCGCGCCGCTGCCGCCGGCTACGACCGCCGCAACCTGCGCTTCGGCAACTCCGACTCGCGCAACTACGGCTTCTTCCTCAACGGCGGCTTCGACCTGGCTCCGGGCTTCGAAGCTTATCTGGCCGGCGGCATCACGCAGCGCGACGGCAAGGCTGCCGGCTTTGCCCGCCTGCCAGGCCGCTACAGTGCTCAGAACGACAGCCTGATGTACCCCAACGGCTTCCTGCCCTTCATCGAGCCCACTATTAACGACCGTTCGCTCATCGCTGGGGTGCGCGGTAAAGTGGCCGGGTTTGACTTTGATTTGGCCAACACCTACGGTCTCAACAGCCTCGACTATCGCGTCACGAACTCGCTCAACGCCAGTCTGCCGGCTGGCTCCGGGCAGCGCAGCTTCTACGGCGGCCAGCTCTTCGCCAGTCAGAACTCGACCACCCTGGGCTTCGTCCGCAAGCTCAGCGACGTGGGGCCGCTGACCACGCTCAACGTGGCGTTTGGGGGCGAGTTCCGGTCCGATAACTTTCAGATTGCCGCCGGCGAACCCACTTCGTACTCGCTGGGGCTGCCCGGCAGCGGCACCAGCCGCCGCGTGAATACCGGGCCCACCAGCACGGGCCTGGCCGCCGCCGGGGCGCAGGTGTTTCCGGGCTACCAGCCCACCGATGTCCTCAACCGCTCGCGCACCAACGTGGCCGGCTACCTCGATTTGGAAAGCGACATTGGCTCACGGCTGCTGGTGGGTCTGGCTGGCCGCGCCGAAAACTACTCCGATTTCGGCAGCAACATCAGCGGTAAGGCCTCGGCCCGCTTCAGCATCCTCGACAACCTGGCCGTGCGCGGGGCCATCAGCAACGGCTTCCGGGCCCCGTCGCTGCAGCAGCGCTATTTCACCAGCACCAGCACCCAGTTTGTGCAGGGCGTACCGCAAACCGTGCTCACCGCCAGCAACGAAAACCCGATTGTGGCGGCCTTCGGCGTGGGCTCGCTCAAGCAGGAAACGTCCATCAACTACAGCGTTGGTTTGGCCGGGCGCATTGCCCGCACCCTCACCTTCACCGTCGATGCCTACCAAATTGACCTGAAAGACCGCATCGTGCTTTCGACGCAGTTCAACCGCTTCACCAATGCCACCGTCGAAACCATCCTCACCAACGCCGGCCTCACCCGCGCCGGCAACGGGGCCGGCATCGTGCAGTTCTTCGCCAACGCCGTGAACACCCGTACCCGCGGCCTCGACGTAGTCGTCAACGAGCGCCTTACCCTCGGGGCCAAAGGCAGCCTGACGCTGACGGCTGCGGCCAACTTCACCGAAACCATCGTCACGAGCGTGAACGTGCCCAGCACCCTCGTGGCCGATGAGGGCCTGCGGAACACCTTCTTTGACCGTCAGCAGCGCGGCCGCCTCGAAAGCGCCCAGCCCAATTCCAAAATCGTGCTCAGCGGTGGCTACACCATTGGCAAGTTCGGCCTCCAGCTCCGCACCGTGCGCTTCGGCGAGGTTCGCTTCTACGACGCCCGCCTCAATCCCACGCCCACGCCCGAAGTAAGAAACTCGGCCGGCGCAGTCACATCCATCGCCGTGACCAAACCCGTTCGGTTTTCGGACATCGACCAGACCTTCGGAGCCAAATGGGTGACTGATGCCACTGTCAATTTCCAACTCCTCAAACCGCTGGGCATCGCCGTTGGGGCCAACAACATCTTCAACGTCTACCCCGACAAGTACCGCGTAAACCCCCGCAACAGCGCCACCAATTTCAGCGTGGACCCCAGCAACAGCCCCGCCATCAACGGCGACAACACCGCCTACGCTTCCAACCTCGACAACACCAACCGGGGCCGCACCCTCTACAACCCCAACCAGTTTGGTTTCAACGGGGCCTTCTACTTCGTGCGCCTGAATTACACGCTGTAGCACGGTTGGTTTTTTTAACACAAAAACGCCCCCAGCAGCCATGCTGGGGGCATTTTTGTGTCAATGCTAATGGTCAGAGTTGTCGTTACGTTTAAACTCCGGCCAGTCCGCCAGCGCATTGGCCGGGCATTTACTTGCCGCCCACCGAGTTGCCGCCCAGAATCTGAAACAGCTCGTCGAGCTTGGGGGTAAGAATGATTTCGGTGCGGCGGTTCATGGCCTTGTTCTGGGGCGAGTCGTTGGGGGCTACCGGCACGTACTGGCCACGTCCCGAGGCCGTGACGCGCTCCGGCGAAACGCCCGCCGTGGTGAGCAGGCGGGCAATTTCGGTGGCGCGCAGGGCGCTCAGGTCCCAGTTGTCGGCGAGGCCGGCGGTGCCGCGCAGAATGGGCACGTTGTCGGTGTGGCCTTCCACCACCACGTTCACGTCCTTCTGTTCCTGGAGCACGGTAGCCAGCGTTTTCAGGGCTTCCTGGCCTTTGGGGTCCACTTTGGTTGAACCCGATTTGAACAGCAGCTGCTCGGAGAGCGACACGTAGACCTTGCCATCCTTCAGCTTCACCTGCAGGTCGCTGCTGTTGAAGTTGAGCAGGGCCTTGCTCACGCGGGCTTTCAGGTCGGCCACGGCCTGGTCCTTGTCGGCCAGGGCTTTGGTGAGCTCGGTGAGGCGCACTTCGCGAGTTTTCAGGTCGGCGGCGAGGCGGTCGTTGGCGGCTTTGCTTTTTTGAAGCGTGGTTTCCAGCTCGCCTAGTTCGGCCTCGCGGCGGGCCAGGTCTTTGGCTACTTTGTTGTAGTCCGAGGACTTATTGGCCAGCTCCCGGTCACTGTTCTTGAGCAGCTTGTCGTAGCTGTTGTTCAGCTCGTTGTAGAGGCTGCGGGTTTTGCGGTAGGCCGAGCCGGTTTCGGCCGAGTCGGTCACGAGGCGCTTTTGGGTGAGGCGGAGCTGGGCCAGCTCATCGGAGGCCTTTTGCAGCTCGGCGGTGGCCCCGCGGTACTGGCGCTCCACGGCGGCTTTGCCTTCGGCATCGGCCTTTTGGCGGGCGCTGAGGTCATCGTATTTCTTGGCGGTGACACAGCTGTTGAGGACCGGGGCGGCCAACAGCGAGAGGGCCAGCAGGGCAGGGGAGAAGGGGATTTTCACAATCGAAATAGGCAAGATACCAAGCCGTCGGCGTGCCGGACTGCCCGGCCGCGTTGGCCCGGCAAGGTAGCGCCTGGCGCGCAGCCAGCCGGGTAAAATCCCGGTTAGGCTTAGGTTTTCAACCTATATTTGCCTTACTCCCTAAGCGGGGTACTGCCCGCTGAAATCCACCTTAATTCGCTCAAGATTAATGGCCTCCACTCTCGTCCTCAGCCCTGAAAACGAAGCGTTGCTCACCTACCAGGCCCGCGTGGGCCGGGAGCTGATTCACGCCCCCGGCCCCGATTTTATGGACCGCTGCTTCGTGCCCGGTAGCCGCACGCCGCAAGTGCTGCGCAGCCTCGGAGCCATCTACAACCACGGCCGGCTGAGCGGCACGGGCTACCTCAGCATCCTGCCCGTCGACCAGGGCATCGAGCACACGGCCGGGGCCTCGTTTGGGCCGAATCCGATGTATTTCGACCCCGAAAATATCCTGCGCCTGGCCGTGGAAGGGGGCTGCAACGCGGTGGCTACCACCTTCGGTACCTTTGGTACGGTGGCCCGCAAATACGCCCACAAAATTCCGTTTCTGGTCAAAATCAACCACAATGAGCTGATGACCTTCCCCAATAAGTACGACCAGATTCTGTTCGGCTCGGTGCGGCAGGCCTGGGACATGGGCGCTACCGCCGTGGGGGCCACCGTGTACTTCGGCTCGAGCGAAAGCAACCGCCAGATTCAGGAAATATCCGCGGCCTTCGAGGAAGCGCACGCGCTGGGCATGGCCACCGTGCTCTGGTGCTACATCCGCAACAACTCCTTCAAAACCAACGATAAGGACTTTCATGTTGCCGCCGACCTCACCGGCCAGGCCAACCACCTGGGTGTGACCATGGGGGCCGACATCATCAAGCAGAAGCTGCCCGAAAACAACGGCGGCTTCCCGGCCCTGAAGTTCGGCAAAACCTTCCCGGCCATGTACGACCAGCTCAGCACCGACCACCCCATCGACCTCACCCGCTACCAGGTGCTGAATTGCTACGCCGGCCGCATCGGGCTCATCAACTCGGGTGGCGAAAGCCGGGGCGCTACCGACCGCGAAGAGGCCCTGCGCACGGCCATCATCAACAAGCGCGCGGGTGGCCAGGGCCTGATTTCGGGCCGCAAAGCCTTCCAGCGGCCGTTTGCCGAGGGCGTGGAGCTGCTCAATGCCATTCAGGACGTGTACCTCGATAGCCGGATTACGTTGGCTTAGGGCTGAAACGGCGGCCTGCAAGGCAGCGCGCGGCAGCATGAGTTATGACTTATCTTTGACGCCCGGTTTTACTCAGCCACGGCAAGCCCGAAGCTTGCGGCTCCTCCTCAATATAAAAGCTGCTGGCTACCCGCTAAAAGCTACTAGTTTACAGAAAATATGGCCTGGTTCAAGCGCGTAGAAAAGGGCATCGTCACCCCCACCGACCAGAAAAAAGAGACCCCCGACGGTCTCTGGCACAAGTGCCCGGAGTGCAAAACGGTGGCTACCATGGCCGAGCACAAGCGCCTGCTGCACGTGTGCGGCAACTGCAACCACCACGGCCGCATCGACGCGGCTGACTACTTCGAGTTTCTGTTTGATAAGGGCGAATTCACGGAGCTGGATGCCAACCTGACTTCCGGCGACCCGCTGCGCTTCGTCGACACCAAAGCTTACCCACAGCGGGTGGTGGCCACCGAGCGCAACACCGGCCTGAAAGACGCCGTGCGCACCGGCCACGGCCTGAGCGCCGGCCAGCCGCTGGTGGTGGCAGCCATGGATTTCAAGTTTATCGGGGGCTCAATGGGCTCGGTGGTGGGTGAGAAAATCGCCCGCGCCATCGACTACGCCCGCCAGAACCGCACCCCGTTCCTCATGATTTCGCGCTCCGGTGGGGCCCGCATGATGGAAGCTGGCTACTCGCTGATGCAGATGGCCAAAACCTCGGCCAAGCTGGCGCTGCTTTCCGAAGCCGGCGTGCCCTATGTGTCGCTGCTGACTGACCCGACCACGGGCGGCGTCACGGCTTCGTTTGCCATGTTGGGCGACTTTAATATTGCCGAGCCTGGTGCGCTTATCGGTTTTGCCGGCCCGCGCGTCATCAAGGAAACCATTGGCAAGGACTTGCCCAAGGGCTTTCAGAGCGCCGAATTTGTGCTGGAGCACGGCTTCCTCGACTTTATCGTGGACCGGCGCGAGCTTAAGCAGCGCCTGGCCGACTTGTTGGGCATGCTGCAGCCCGCACCGGTTGCCGCCGAGCCCAATGCGGCCCGCCGCACTTCCACGAAAGTGCACTAAAAGTTTGCAAATGCAGTTTTTTGCTTTCGGCACACTTATTGGAAACCTGCTTCTTATACCGGAGCGGGTTTTTTCCGTATACGGCCCCAAATACCTTCACCAAACACCCTTTTACATGAATACCTCCAAATCCCTTCTTTCTGTGCTGATGGCTTTCGTACTGCTGTTCAGTTCCTGCGTCACCTCGCAGCAAGGCAGCAGCACTCAACCCGACCTCTCGACTAACAACGGCTCCGGTGCCCGCAAAACCGGCATGAGCAAAACCGCCAAAGGCGGCTTGATTGGTGCCGGTACCGGCGCGGCGGCCGGTGCTATTCTGGGCCGTATAATTGGCGGGGGGCGTGGTACCGCCATTGGCGCAATCGTGGGAGCCGCCGCTGGCGGTACCACGGGTGCCATTATCGGCCGCAAAATGGACAAGCAGGCCGCTGACCTCCAGAAAGATATGCAGAACGCCAAAGTGGAGCGCGTGGGCGAAGGCATCAAAATCACCTTCGACTCGGGCATTCTCTTCGATACGAACTCGGCCACGTTGCGCGCTGCTTCAGAAACGGACATCACCAAAATGGCGGCTATTCTGCAGAAATACCCCGACACCAACGTGCTAGTGGAAGGCCACACCGATAACTCGGGTTCGGATGCCATCAACCAGCCCCTCTCCGAGCGCCGTGCCCAGGCCGTGGCTACTTCGACCATCGCCAAGGGCGTGTCGTCGAGCCGCGTCACCACTCAAGGTTACGGCTCGACCCAGCCCATAGGTGATAATTCGAGTGTTGAAGGCAAGCAAGCTAACCGCCGCGTAGAAATCGCCATTTACGCGAACGAAAAAATGAAAAAAGCTGCTGAGAAAGGCACGCTGTAAGCCAGAGACCGGGGCCTGATTGGTGCCGGTGATGAAAAGGCCGCCTGCAAGGGCGGCCTTTTTTGTGCTCGCCACCGAGTGGATAAGGGCTGATTCGGCTATTGTTTCGGCTTTGATTAGTAACCCTGGTTGTTGTGCCTGCGTTGAAATCCTGATATTTTCCCCATCATTTTAACTGTATTTCCCATGAAATTTTCCAGCGTAGCATTCGCCTTTCTATTGATGTTCTTCGTTCTGGCCGGCTCTACTGTCCAGGCACAAACTCCCAGGAAGGGTTGGAGCAACAAGGCTAAAGGTGCCGCCATCGGGGGTGGTGCCGGGGCCGTGACGGGAGCCGTGATTGGCGGCGGTAAGGGTGCTATTATCGGCGGCGCGGTGGGTGTTGTGGGCGGTGGCCTGATTGGGCGCAAAAGAGACAAGAAGAGAGACCCCGCCCGTTATAACGCGTACCGGAATAAAAGAAAGTAGTGCTGGCTCATTACTGAGCTTGTGAGACCACTGAAACGGCCTTGCCCATCCGGCAGGGCCGTTTTTTGACTTTTGGCTGGTGCCGGCTAGGTTTGGTCGGGCAGGGAGGTGCGTTGAACCCAAATAGTTTGGCAAGGTGGTTGCAAATGGCGTACTTGCCGGCCCGTTGCGTACGTAACGGCTTCTAATAGGCATTTTTTATCAAAACCCTTTTTTTAACATGAAAATTTTTCGTTCGTCCCTGACCTTTCTGTTGGCGCTGCTGCTGTTGGTAAATACTTTCGCCCAGGCCCAAACTTCCACCGTTTCAACTGGTCGGCCTAAAGGCAAAATGAGCAAAACCCTCAAAGGTGGCCTGATTGGCGGCTTGGGTGGTGCCGTAGTCGGTGGCGTGGCTGGCCGCCTGATTGGTGGTAAGTCGGGCACCGCCAAAGGTGCCATCATCGGAGCCGTGGTAGGCGGTGCCGGTGGAGCCCTCATCGGCCGCAGAATGGACAAACAGGCCGCTGAATTGCGCCGCGACCTGGAAGGTGCCAAAGTAGAGCGCGTGGGCGAAGGCATCAAAATTACCTTCGCTTCGGGCATCCTGTTCGGCACCAACTCGTCGAGCCTCACGCCGGAAGCTGCTGGCAACATCGACCAGCTGGCTGCTACGGTGAAAAAATACGCCGATACCAACGTGGTAGTTGAAGGCCACACCGACAGCTCGGGTTCGGACGCCATCAACCAGCCCCTCTCCGAGCGTCGTGCTCAGGCCGTGTCGAACGAGATTCAGGGCCAGGGCGTGGATTCCGGCCGCGTCACGGCTACGGGCTACGGCTCGACCCAGCCCGTGTCCGACAACACCTCGGCGTCCGGCAAAGCCGCCAACCGCCGCGTAGAGGTAGCCATCTTCGCCAACGAGAAGATGCAGAAAGCTGCCAAGCGCGGCCAATTGTAAGAACTCGCTCCCGCGTCCAAAGCGGAAGTAGTTGATTGAAAAGCCGGCGACCTGTTGTGGTCGTCGGCTTTTTTGTGCCCGGACCAGTTGGGTTATTTATTTCGGGCAACCTTGCCCCGTGCCAACCGGTACAACCGGCCATGCCCGCACCCGACGCCACCTACGCCACGCCCGCCGTTGAAAAAGCCTGGGCCGACCACCAGATTCTGGACTATTTCTACGGCCACCTGCCGCCCGAACCGCGCCGCAGGCCCATGCGCGAGCTGATTTCTACCGTCCTCTCGCACCGCACCACCCACGCCGATGAGGAACTGGCCTACGACCGGATGCTGGAGGCTTTCGGCGACTGGCCCGGTGTGCTGGCCGCCCCCACCGCCGACCTGGCCCACGCCATTCGCACCACGCGCTGGCCCGATACGCAGGCCCCGCGCATTCAGGAAATCCTGCGTCGCATTCAGGCCGAAACCGGTGGGCCATTCGACTTGGACTTTCTGGCTGACTGGCCACTGGAAAAAGGCATGGCTTGGCTCACCGACATGCCCGGCATCGGCCTGAAAACGGCTTCGCTGCTCCTGCTTTTTAATTACCAAAAGGTGGTGCTACCCGTTGATACCCACGTGCACCGCGTGGCGCAACGGGTGGGCTTTTTGGGCCCAAAAGTGTCGGTAGAAAAGGCGCACAGCGTACTGCTGGCTCTGCTGCCAGCCGATGCCGAGACGCTGTTCAATTTCCACAAGCACAACTACTGGCACGGGCAGCAAATCTGCTTTTTTTTGAAGCCAAACTGCGCCCGCTGCCCACTCAAAGGGTTTTGCAATTATTACCAGGAGCATTACGGTGAGGCTACAGCCGACGCCTTGGCCGCCACGCCAACGCAGTGGGACCCGGCCGCGTGGGGCCAGCTACCGCATTAGGGGCGGGTCATGCTGAGCGCAGTCGAAGCATCTCTACCGCAACAGTAAATGAGATTACTTGTGCAGTAGAGATGCTTCGACTGCGCTCAGCATGACGTTCCAGGGGCCGTACCTTTACGCCAATGCGCCTCGTCAAGCACCCAGTCCTCTGCAATTACTACGTCACGTACCGCTGCAATGCGAAGTGTGCGTTTTGTGATATCTGGGAAAAGCCATCGCCCTACATCACGCTGGAGGACGTGGCCAGCAACCTGCGCGACCTCAAGCGCCTGGGCGTGTCGGTGATTGACTTCACGGGTGGCGAGCCGCTGCTGCACCGTCAGCTGCCCGAGTTTCTGGGGCTGGCCCGCGATTTGGGCTTCATTACTACGGTTACGACCAACGGCCTACTGTACCCCAAAAACGCCGAAAAGCTGCGCGGCAAGGTCGATATGCTGCACTTCTCGCTCGACTCGGCCGACCGCGACACCCACGACCTGGGCCGTGGTGTGGCCTGCTACGATTTCGTGCTCGAAAGCATTCGCGTGGCCAAGGAACTGGGCGAGCGGCCGGATATTCTCTTCACCGTCTTCCGCAAAAACCTGGCGGACCTGGAGGCCGTGTACCGCGACATTACCCAGCCCAATGGCCTCGTGCTCATCCTAAATCCCGCTTTTGAGTACGGCGACGTGGAAACCGGCGAGCAGCTTACGGCCGAGGAGCTGGACTACCTCTCCGCCTTTGGCAAGCGCAAGGGCGTCTACCTGAACGAAGCCTTCATCGGGCTGCGGCGCGACGGTGGCAACCACGTGGCTGCGCCCGTGTGCCGGGCCGCCAGCACCACGCTGGTCATCTCGCCCAGCAACGAGCTGGTGCTGCCCTGCTACCACCTCGGCGAGCAGAAATTCCCCATTGAAGGCAAGTTATTCGACCTCTACCACGCACCCGAAACCCAGCGCTTAGCCGCGCTCGAAGGTCGCCTGCCCGCCTGCGAAGGCTGCACCATCAACTGCTACATGCAGCCCAGCTTCGCGGTGGAAACCAGTAAGTATTTCTGGCAGGCCCTGCCGAGTACGCTCAAGTATAATTGGGAAAAGGGGACGTGGAAGCGCCTGCTGCGGGCGTAAAGAAATATAAAACAGAACGTCATGCTGAGCTTGTCGAAGCATCTCGACCGCGCAAGTAATTCAATGGACTCAACGAAGCGGTAGAGATGCTTCGACAAGCTCAGCATGACGTTCTTTTGCTCATTGCTCATTGCTCATTGCTCATTGCTCATTGTAAAATATGCCCGCCCTCATCCTTCCCGTTCACGGCATTTCGCCCACTATTCCCGCCGACTGCTTCATTGCTGATAATGCTACCATCGTGGGCGATGTGGTGCTGGGTTCCAAATGCACCGTCTGGTTCACGGCCGTGATTCGCGGCGATGTGCACCGCATCCGTATCGGCGACGAAACCAACATTCAGGACGGTGCGGTACTGCACTGCACCTACCAAAAAGCGCCGCTGAGCATCGGCAGCCGCGTCAGCATTGGGCACCGGGCACTGGTACACGGCTGCACGGTGGCGGATGATGTGCTCATCGGCATGGGGGCCATCGTGATGGACCACGCCGTGGTGGGCACGGGCTGCATCATCGCGGCCGGGGCCGTGGTGCTGGAAAATTTTGTGTGCGAGCCGGGCTTTTTGTATGCCGGGGTACCCGCCAAAAAGATTAAGCCAGTGACGGAGGAGCAGCGCGCAGGACTGAAGCGCACGGCGGCCAACTACCAGACTTACGCCAGTTGGTTTAAAAGTTAAAAGGTGGGAGTTGAAAGTTAAGAAGGCCCGCTTGAGTCGTCAAGCGGGCCTTTTTAACTTTTAACTCCCACCTTTTAACTAACTACACCTCGCCGCCCATTTCCCCACGCGGGGCCTCACGTTCGGCGGCTGTAGTCACGCGCAGCTGCACCAGCTCCACGGCGCGGCGCGAGCGTTGCAGCACGCGGAATTCGTAGGGGTCGAGCACGGCAACATCGCCCACTTCCGGAATGCTGCCGTAGATGACGTTGAGCAGGCCGCCCACCGTTTCGTAGTCCTCACCCTCGGGCAGGGGGAAGGGGAGGTACTCGTTGGCGTCGGAGATGGGCGTGGCAGGATTTACGCGGTACTCGTCCTCGGCCACTTTTTCTACCACCGGCACTTCGTTGTCGTACTCGTCCTGGATTTCGCCCACCAGCTCCTCCATAATGTCCTCGATGGTGACGATGCCCGACACGCCGCCGAATTCGTCGCTCACCACGGCCATCACAATGTGCTTGCGCTGGAACTGGCGCAGCAAGCGGTTTATTTTCTTGGTTTCGGGCACGAAGTAGGGCGGCCGCATGATGCGGGCCAGCTCCACGGCCTCGCCGCGCCGGATGATGGGCAGCAGGTCCTTCACATTGAGCACGCCCACAATGTTGTCGATGTTGCCCTCGTACACCGGCATGCGCGAGAAGCCTTCGGCGAAGATGACGTCCAGAATCTGCTCCACGGGCGCGTGCACGTCCAGGGCCGACAGTTTGGTGCGGGGCACCATTATCTGCTTCACCATGCGGTCGTTGAACTGAAACACATTTTCAATCAACTCGTGTTCGGAATCCTGAATTTCGCCGCTCTCCTTACTCTGGTCCAGCAGCATGCGCAGCTCGTCAGAAGTGTGGGCCTCGTTGCCGTGGCCGGGGTTTACACCAAACATGCGCAGCACAAAGTTCGACAGCTTATTCAGCACCCAAATGGCTGGGAAGCTGATGATGTAGAACAAGCGCAGCGGCAGGGCCACCGCCAGACTCAGGGCCTCGGGCCGCTGAATGGCCAGCATTTTGGGAGCCTGCTCGCCAATAACGATGTGCAGCACCGTGATGGTAGCAAACGATACCGGCAGTGCAATCTGGTGGGCCAGTTCGGCCGTCACGTCCAGGTTGAGGGCGTGCACGGCTGCCAGGATAATGGCCGCCACCACGCTTTCACCAATCCAGCCCAGGCCCAGCGAGGCCAGCGTGATGCCCAGCTGCGAAGCCGATAGGTAGGCTTCCAGGTCTTGTAACATGGTGAGCGTGAGGCGGGCCAGGCGATTGCCCTCCTTGGCTTTGAGCTCGATCTGCGAGAGTCGTACTTTGACCAGCGCGAACTCGGCAGCCACAAAAAAACCGTTTACAAGAACCAGTAAAACGGTGAATAATATTTTTAAACCCATGTCGGCGGCCCCCGCGACGCGGTCGGTCTGGAGGCCTTTGTTGCCCAAAAGTACGCAAGTTTGACGCAGGTAGTTGGCGCGATGAACTTTCGGCTCGTCCGTTTGTCATCCGGACAGCCTTATTTTGTGGTTGGAAGCGGGTGTAAGCTAATGCGGCTTCCGTCGACTACCCGGCCGTAGCGCCGGGTTGGTAGGCTGCAACGAAGGCCTGCCGTTTCCGGTTAGCAAGAGTAGACCTTGGCAATAGCAAGGCCTGAAGTATCGTAACAAGTCAATGAAGAATTCCTGGATTATTAATTTCTTACTGCTCCTTTTGGGCCTGACTGGGCCCGTAGCTGCCCAGATTCTGACCCCCACGCACCTGAGCACGGCCCTGA
The DNA here is from genome assembly GCF_014640435.1 of Hymenobacter frigidus. GTDB lineage: Bacteria > Bacteroidota > Bacteroidia > Cytophagales > Hymenobacteraceae > Hymenobacter > Hymenobacter frigidus. The sequence continues at coordinate 17,902 of NZ_BMGY01000026.1, forward strand.
GCCGGCCCACTGCCAAAGTGGGCGACGAGGTAGAGCTAATTATAAATGCGCGCATCGATGACAAGTGGCACCTCTACGCCTCAGATTTTAGCGATGAGGTGGGCCCTGTTGTTTTTACCTTGAAGTTCACGCCCAATCCGGCTTATGCGCTGGTTGGTAAGCTGCAGGCCATTAAGTCTCACCACGAGCAGGACGAAGTCTTTAAAGGCGAAGTGGCCTTTTGGGAAAAAACCGGCCAGATGCGCCAGCGCATTAAAGTGCTGCAGCCCGGCCCGCTCACCATTTCGGCCGCGGCCGACTACCAAAGCTGCACCACCGTAGACGGCAAGTGCGTGCCCGGCAGCGAAACCCTGAAATTCGGGGCGCTGGCGGTGACTGGTGCCGCTGCCCCAGCCAAGGCTACCAGTACCGCGCCGCCCGCCACTGCCGAAACGAAAGTTGCCGACGTGTCGGCCCCGGTTGTGGCTCCCGCCACGGCGGCCCAGCCCGCAGCTATAACCACCGATTCGGCGGCCCGGTTGGCCGTTGCTTCTGCGCCTACAACCCCGGCTGCCGCTGCCCCCACCGAGGCCGAAGCAGCCCCAGCCCCGGCCGTAGCCGGCGTGGCGATGAATGCCGACCCCGTGAATAAAGCCGGCGGCTTATGGGCCTTCGCGCTGCTGGCCTTCACCTTCGGGCTGGCTGCGCTGGTCACGCCCTGCGTGTTCCCGATGGTGCCGATGACGGTTTCGCTCTTCACCAGCGGTAACGATAGCCGCCAGCGGGGTATTTTCAAGGCACTGGTGTACGGTGCCAGCATCATTGCCATCTATGTGCTGATGGGCGTGTTGGTGTCGGTACTGCTGGGCGAAGACGGGCCCAACCTCATTGCCACGCATTGGCTGCCCAACCTGATTTTCTTCGCGGTATTCGTCGTGTTTGGCCTTTCTTTTCTGGGGCTGTTTGAAATCACGCTGCCCCACCAGATTGTGAATACCGTGGATACCCAGGCCGACAAAGGTGGCTGGGCGGGCATCTTCTTCATGGCCCTCACGCTGGTGGTGGTGTCGTTTTCGTGCACGGCGCCCATCGTGGGCAGCATTTTGAGCCTGGCCGCCCGCGGCGAGCGCATTCAGCCCATCGTGGGCATGCTGGGTTTCTCGTTGGCGTTTGCGCTGCCGTTCACGCTGTTTGCCATCTTCCCATCGTGGCTGAAAAGCCTGCCCCGCTCCGGCGGCTGGCTCAATACCGTGAAAGTGGTGCTGGGCTTTGTGGAGTTGATGCTGGCCCTCAAGTTCCTGAGCACCGCCGACCTGGCCTACCACTGGCACCTGCTCAACCGCGACGTGTACATTGTGCTTTGGGTGGTGTTGTCGGCGCTGCTGGGCTTTTACTTGCTGGGTAAGTTCCGCCTCTCGCACGATTCGCCGCTCGACCACCTCAGCGTGGGCCGTTTGCTGATGGCCGTGCTGGCGTTCGCCTTTGCGGTGTACTTGGTGCCGGGCCTGTTTGGTGCGCCGCTGCCGCTGCTGGCCGGTTACCTGCCGCCCCAAAGCAAGCGCGATTTCTCGCTGGCCACCACTGCTATTGGCGGTAGCTCGCCGGTTGCCACCGCTGCTTCAACTAGTGCGGTGCCGCGCGAAATCCCGCGCTTCGGTGAGTTCCTGGAACTGCCCCATAACCTCGACGGCTATTTCGACCTGGAGCAGGCCAAGCGCGTGGCTCGCCTGGAGCACAAGCCCATTTTTATCGACTTTACGGGCCACGCCTGCGTCAATTGCCGCAAGATGGAGGCTACCGTATGGAATGACCCGCTGGTGCTGGATAAGCTGCGCAATAACTATGTAGTAGTGGCGCTGTACGTGGACGATAAAACCGAGCTGCCGCAAAAGGAATGGTATACTTCTACCCACGACAACCAGGTCAAAACCACGCTTGGCAAGCAAAACGCCGATTTGCAGATAACGCGCTACGGCTTCAACGCCCAGCCCTACTATGTGCTGCTCGACCCCGATGACGCAACCAATCAGCCTTTGATTACGCCCATTGCTTATGAGCCGGACGCTGCGCAATTCAGCGCCTTCCTGCAGGCTGGTTTACAACAGTTTAATAATCAGCGCACGCCCGTAGCAGCTCGGTAAGCTTCCTTTCAATGGGCTACTCACCCATTGTTCCATTCCACCCGTTTTCCCTCCTTGCTTTCTACCATAAACACGAAGAGGCGGCCCCCACCCAGAGGCCGCCTCTTACTAATTGTGAGGAGCGCATCCACCCAGATGCGCCGCCCCGTTTTCCCCTCTTCTCCTCCGTATCCAACCACAGCAGTAGTGAAAGGAATGCACCTTTCTTAGGGAGGTTAGCTGGCGGGATTGCCGATTAATCGGTCATATCTGCCTGCTGTACCCCGCTATTTTGTTGCCGTGGTCTTCTGCCTTGGATTGTAACAAATGTAAGCGGGTGAGCTATATGATGCAAATAATTTCATTGTTTAACTAGAAATTTGTGAAAAGTTAAATTTTAACCTTCTAATTTTGTATTGTATTTAAATCCTTTCTGCAAAACATGGCCCGGAATTACGAACTTGATGATACTGACCGTAGTATCCTGAATCTGCTCATCCAGGATGCAAAAATGCCCTACACCGAAATTGCCCGCAGGGTAAATGTATCGGGCGGCACGGTGCACGTGCGTATGGCCCGGCTTGAGGAACTTGGCATTGTGCAGGGTGCTACCCTGCGCATCGACTACCAAAAACTGGGCTACGGCGTCAGTGCTTTTCTAGGTATCTACCTGCTGAAAAGCTCGGAATATACCGGCGTGGTGAAACAGCTGCGCGATATCCCGGAAGTAGTGAGCATTCATTTCACCACCGGGGCCTACGGCGTATTTGCCCGGCTGCTGTGCCGCGACACGCAGCACTTGCGCGACGTCCTGCATGACCGGATTCAGCCCATCGATGGCATTGAGCGCACCGAAACCCTGATTTCGCTGGAAGAAGTCATCAACCGTCCGGCCAACCTCACGTAGGCCATCTGGTAGCAGTGGTTGGCCCCGGTTGAGCAATTGCCTCGGCCGGAGCCAACGGCTGTGGTCGATACGGCCGCTTATCCGAGCAGGCGGCCGTAATTTTGTGGCCCGCTCATGCCACATTCTTCGCCCGCCACGCTGCTCATCCAAACCGCTTTCATTGGCGACGTTATTCTGATGACGGCGTTGCTGGAATATCTGGCCCTGCACGAGCCCACCACCCCCGTGGACGTGCTGGTGCGGCGCGGCAACGAAAGCCTGCTCGTCGGCAATCCGCACGTACGGAACGTGCTGATTTGGGACAAGAAACACCGTAAATACGCCAACCTGTGGCAACTGCTCCGCCAGGTGCGGGCTACCGGCTACGGCCGGGTAGTCACGCTGCAGCGCTTTGCCAGTACGGGCTTTCTCACGGCTTTCTCGGGCGCGGCCGAGCGGGTAGGCTTCGCTAAAAATCCCTTTAGCCGCTTCTTCACGCGCCGCACGCCGCATGTTATTGGCGACGGCACGCACGAGGTTGCGCGTAACCTTTTGCTGCTGGGCAGGGGCGGGGAATTAAAAATTGGAAAGGAAAGTGGGCCACCACCGCCTGTTCTTAATTCTTCATTTTTAATTTTTAATTCCCTTGGTCCCCGGCTGTACCCCTCAGCCACCGACGAGGCGGCTGTAGCCCCCTACGCTGCAGCAGGCCCCTACATCTGCCTGGCTCCAACGTCGGTCTGGTTTACCAAGCAGTATCCGGAAGAAAAGTGGCTGGAGCTGCTGGCTGCTTTGCCCACCGGCCTGCGGGTGTACCTACTTGGCGGCCCGCCCGACGTGGCCGCCTGCGAGCGCCTGGCCGCCGCCAGCGGCCAGGCTAACGTGACCAGCTTGGCCGGCCAGATTGGCCTGTTGGCGTCGGCTGCCCTCATGCGCGGCGCCGTGATGAATTACGTCAACGATTCGGCCCCGATGCACCTGTGCTCGGCCGTGGACGCACCCGTGACGGCCGTGTTTTGCAGCACCGTGCCCGCGTTTGGGTTTGGGCCGCTCAGCCCGGTTTCGTTCGTGGTGGAAACCCCGGAGGCGCTGGCGTGCCGGCCGTGTGGGCTGCACGGGCACGCTGCCTGTCCGCTGGGGCACTTCCGCTGCGCGCACAGCATTGAGGTAGGGCAACTGTTGGCGGCGTTGCCGGTTAAGGTAGCGCAAACTTGAGCTACGGCCTCACGTACCTTTGCGCTACTTATGCTCGATTATCACATTTACGAATACCCCAACGGCATCCGCCTTTTACACAAGCAGGTAGTGCACACGAAAATCGCGCACTGCGGGTTTTTGCTTGACATTGGCTCGCGCGATGAGGGCCCGCACCAGCAGGGCCTGGCCCATTTCTGGGAGCACATGGCTTTCAAGGGCACCGAAAAGCGTAAGTCGTTCCATATTCTCAACCGCCTCGAAACCGTGGGCGGCGAGCTGAACGCCTACACCACCAAGGAGAAAATCTGCTTCTACGCATCGCTCCTCAGCACGCACTTTGAGCGGGCGTTTGAGCTGCTCACCGACCTTACGTTCAACTCCGTGTTTCCCGGCCGCGAGGTGGAGAAGGAGCGGGGCGTGATTTTGGAAGAAATGAGCATGTACCAGGATGCTCCCGAGGATGCCATCATCGATGACTTTGACACGGTGGTGTTCGGCGAGCATCCGCTGGGCGTGAACATTCTGGGCACCCGGGAGAGCGTGAGCAGCTTTCAGACTGCTGATTTTCATGCCTTTCTGGGCGAGCAAATGCGCACCGACCGGCTGGTTTTCAGCTCGGTGAGTAATCTGTCGTTCACCGAAGTGAAGCGGCTGGCCGATAAATTCCTGGCGCCGCTACCGGCCCGGCTGGGGCCCCGCACGCGCCGCTCGGTGGGTGGCTACGAGCGCAAAACGCAGGTCGAAACCCGGCCCATTTCGCAGGCACACTGCTTGTTGGGCGGTCCGGCCTATTCGCTGAATGATGCCCGCCGCATTCCGTTTTTCATGCTGAACAACATCCTCGGCGGCCCCGGCATGAACTCACGCCTCAACCTGGCGGTGCGCGAGAAATACGGCCTCGTGTACACCATTGATAGCACCTATTCGCCCTACACCGACACTGGCCTGTTCGGTATCTATTTCGGTACCGAAGGCAAGCAGCTCAACCGCACGCTGGGCCTAGTGCAAAAGGAATTGAAATTGCTGCGAGAGAAGGAGCTTACCACCAATCAGTTGCACACGGCCAAGCACCAGTTGATGGGCCAGCTCGCCATGAGCGAGGAAAGCAACGGCGGCATGATGCAGCTACTCGGCAAAAGCACGCTCGACCTGGGCCGCGTGGAGCCGCTGAGCGAAATTTTCGAGAACATCGAGCGGATTTCGGCTGCTGAGCTGCGCGAAATGGCCAACGAAGTGCTGACCGACGAGCACCTGAGCGTGCTGCAATACGTGCCGGAAGGGAAGTAATGGCGGCCGCGACCCCAAAACCGGCCGCCAGACGACAGACCAAATAGCTACCAGTACCAATCTGGCCCTGTTGCGCAGCCAGGAAACCGGCCTGCCGGTGCGGGTACTGCGCAAGGTGCCAGCCGAAGACGGTGGTCCAGATGTGTACCGCTATGAGGGTTTGTATCGAGTAGTGGGGATGGATTTCGGGCCGGGCAAATCAGGATTTCAGGTTTTTGTATTCCGATTACGCTTGAATTTTTAGCCCGCAGAGGGCGCGGAGGCTTGCGCAGAAGTCGCAGAACGTTCTGCGCCCTCTGCGCAAGCCTCCGCGCCCTCTGCGGGAAAGCTTTCCTATCGATATGACCGACCCCATTCAAGCCTACGCTGAGCTGCACACCGCTCCGGAGCCGCCGCTGCTGGCCCGGCTCACCCGCGAAACGCACCTGCAAACCCTGATGCCGCGCATGAGCAGCGGCCACGTGCAGGGCCGGCTGCTGAGCCTGCTCAGCCACCTGATGCGCCCGCGGCGTGTCCTCGAAATTGGAGCATTTTGCGGGTATGCTACGCTGTGCTTGGCCGAAGGACTAGCGGCGAATGGCCTGCTGCACACCATCGAAATCGACCCGGAGAAGGAGGCCCGCATTCTGCGCTACGCGGCGGCGGCGGGCGTGGCCGGGCAAGTGCGGCTGCACATTGGGGCGGCGCTCGACGTTTTGCCGGGGCTGGTCGAGGAAGTGTGGGACTTGGTCTTTATTGATGCCGACAAGCGCAGCAACGACGCGTACTTTGAAGCAGTGATTGACCGAGTGCGTCCCGGCGGCCTGCTCATCATTGATAATGTGCTGTGGAGTGGCAAGGTGCTGCCCGCGCACACGTTGAAACCCAACGACAAGGATACCCTTTGGGTGCGGGCGTTCAACGACAAGGTGGCCCGCGACGCGCGCGTGGAACCGGTTTTTCTGGCCCTGCGCGATGGGCTGCTGCTGCTGCGCAAACGGTAGCTGGCGGGCCGCGCAGCTGCCGGACAAACCTTAGGCGGTGGAATCCCGTCAGACGTTTTCCGATGCTTCCCCTGGTTCTATGCGGCATTTTACTTTCCTGATTCTGCTGCTGGCGAGCCTGGGCGCTGCCCGGGCCCGGGCCCAGGCCCCCGCCACGGTGAGCGGGCGCGTGGCCGATGGCAAAGACCAGTCACCGCTTATCGGGGCCAACGTGCTGCTGATTCGTCTGCCGGACTCGGTGAGAACCGGCACGGCCGTGGATGCTGACGGCAAATTCCAGTTTGATAACGTGGCCGCCGGGCGCTATTTGCTCGATGCCTCGTTTGTGGGCTACCAGAAATTGCGCCAAACCGTGACGGTGGACGGGCAGCCGCTGCAGCTGGGCACGCTGGCCCTGCAAACCGGTGGCATTCAGCTCAAAGGCGTGGTGGTGACGGGCCAGGCTGCGCAATCGGTGCAGAAGGGCGACACCACGCAGTTCAACGCCAAAGCCTTTAAAACCAACCCGGATGCCAACGCCCAGGACCTCATCGAGAAGCTGCCCGGCGTGAGCCGCGGGGCCGATGGCAAAGTGCAGGCCCAGGGCGAAAACGTGCAGCGCGTGCTGGTCGATGGCAAGGAATTCTTCGGCAATGACCCCGACGCGGTGCTCAAAAACCTGCCCGCCGAAATGGTGGACAAGGTGGAGGTATTCGACCAGCGCAGCGAGCAGAGTCGCTTTTCGGGTTTCGACGACGGCAACACCACCAAGACCATCAACATCGTGACCAAGGTGGCGTTTCGCAACGGCACGTTTGGGCGGGTAGTGGCCGGCGCGGGCACGGAGCGCTACCGGGCCAGCGGCAACGTGAATGACTTTAAAGGCACCCGGCGGCTGTCGGTGCTGGCGCAGTCGAACAACGTGAACGAGCAAAACTTCGGCACCGAAGACCTGCTGGGCGTGGTAGGCAACTCGAACCAGGGCGGCGGCGGGCGCGGCGGACGAGGCGGCGGCGGCGCGCCGGGTGGCGGCGGCAATGGCGGCAGCGCCGGCGACTTTCTGGTGAATCAGAGCGGCGGCCTGACCAAAACCACCGCCGTGGGCCTGAACTACTCCGACTCCTGGAACAAGAAAACCGACCTCTCGGCCAGCTACTTTTTCAACCGCGCCGATAACACGGTGCTCAGCACCACTCAGCGGCAATACGTGCTGCCCCAAACTTATACCCAAACGGCCAACACCAACAGCCTCAACACCAACCAGCGCTTCAATATGCGTCTGGAGCACAAGATTGACTCGGCCAACTCCATTCTGTTTCGGCCCCGGTTCAGCTACCAGCAGAACGAGGCGACGAGCCTGGTGGCCGGCCTTACGCGCCGTACCAATGCCGCGCAAAATGCCACCAATAGCAGCAACATCAACAGCACTTACGGGTCGGACAATGAGGGTCTTAACACCGGCGGCGACTTGCTCCTGCGCCACCGCTTTCCCAAGGCCGGCCGCACCGCCAGCCTGAGCCTGGGCGGCACCTACAGCGAGCGCAACGCCACCACCACTCTGCGTACCATTGACACCGCCCCAGCCCGCACTAATCTCAACCAGCTCAGCACGCTCAAGCAGAACGGCGGCAGCCTCAACGCCAACCTTTCTCTGACGGAGGCCCTGACCAAGCAGGATGTTTTGCAGGGCAGCTACGCCATCAACTACGCACCCAACAATTCGAATAAGTACACCTACGACGTGCTCACCGGCGACACGCGCCAGCTGAACGAGGGCCTGAGCAATGTGTTCGACAACTACTACTTAACGCAGTCGGGCGGCGTAACCTACCGGCACATCATGCCCAAGTACCAGGCCAGTATCGGCCTTTCAGGCCAGTACTCGGAACTGTTCAGCGACGCGCAGTTTCCGCGGCCCGGTATCGGCCGCTACACGTTTGTGAACGTGCTGCCTAATGCCAATTTGAACTACCGTTTCACTAAGCAGAAAAACCTGCGCCTGAACTACCGCACCAACACCAACCCGCCCAGCGTGAGCCAGCTGCAGGCCGTGGTGAACAACTCTAACCCGCTGCAGCTCACCATTGGTAATCCCACGCTGCGGCAGGAATTTCAGCATTCGGCCAACCTGCGTTATGCGGCCTCTAACCCGGAAGTGGCCAGCAATTTCTTCGCCGTACTCTCGGGCTCCTATACCCAGAACCCGATTTCGAACCGCACGCTGGTGGCCGCCCGCGACACCACGGTGGTGCCCGATGGTGCGCCGGAAGTGCGCCTGCCCTCCGGCGGCCAGTTGGTGCAGCCCACCAACCTGAGCCAGCAGTACGCCCTGCGCTCGCTGCTGAGCTACGGCATACCCATCAAGGCCATTAAAACCAATGTGAACCTGAGCGCCAACGCCAGCTTCACCCAAACGCCGGGCCTCGTGAACGGGGGGCTGAACTACGCCCGGGTGCCGGCCTTCGGGGCGGGCCTCACGCTGAGCTCCAACATCAGCCCCCAGTTTGATTTCACGGCTTCGACTACGTCGACCCAGAATTTTGTGCGCAACACACTCCGGGCGCAACTCAACTCTAACTACTTTGCCCAGGTCACGCGTTTGCGGTTGAACTGGATTGTGGGCCCGGGCATCAACTTCGCCACCGACCTCGTGCATCAGGCTTACTCCGGCCTCGCCGCCGGTTTCAACCAGCAGTACGTGCTTTGGAATGCCAGCCTGGGCAAGAAGATTTTCCCCGGCCAGCGCGGCGAAATCAAGCTGTACGCCTTCGACCTGCTCGGCCAGAACCGCGCCATTCAGCGCAACGTGACCGATGCGTATTACGAGGATGTGCAAACCAATATTTTGCAGCGCTACCTCATGCTGATGTTCACCTACAACATCCGCAGCGGCAATGTGATGGCCCCCGCCGCGCCCGCCGATGGCGAGCGCCGGGAGCGTGGTTTCGGACGGCCCGATGGGGGAGGACGCGGGCCGCAGTAGCACGTTTGAGACGTAAGAAAGAGTCATGCTGAGCGCAGCCGAAGCATCTCGCGTGCTTGAGTAAACCAATCGATTGAGTTACTACCCCGAGCGAGATGCTTCAGCTGCGCTTAGTATGACGTACTTTGAAGTGGCCGCCGGAATCATCACCCCACGCGAGATGCTTCGACTTCGCTCAGCATGACGTGTTGTTTAGTTGCTGCTGTTATCATCCGAATTGCCCAAAATTCAGGTTCTTTGTAGCTTCCGGGCCGAACTGCCCGCGTTGCTTATGCGAAATCCTATTGCTCTAGTTTTGGTGATGCTGGCTCTGGCGGGCCCTTTGGCTGCTCAGCCCATTGCCCCAGGCCCGCACCGCGCTGTGCCCGCCGCGCTCGATGTGGCCGGCCTGCACTTGGTGCTGAATGAAGAAGCCCAACGGCTGGTGCAGCAAAAAGCCGATGGCCTACTGCGTCATCAGCCTTCGTTTCAGGCCCGTGTGGACTTGGCCGATGCCGCCTTTCCCATCATCGACCGCGTGCTGCGGGAAGAAGGCGTGCCGCTTGATTTCCGCTACCTGGTGCTGCAGGAAAGCGCCCTGCAAGGCGATGCGCGCAGCAACCACGCCGCCGTGGGCTACTGGCAGCTGAAGCAGGAAACTGCCACGGGCCTGGGCCTGATGGTGAATACGCAAGTAGACGAGCGCCAGCACCTCACGGTCAGCACCCGCGCCGCCGCCCGCTACCTCACCCGCAACAATGCCAGCCTGCACAACTGGCTGAATGCCCTGCTCAGCTACAATACCGGCTTAAGCGGCGTGAAACCCTACACGCTGCCCACCGACGCCGACGCCACTGAAATGGCCATCACCGAGGCCACTTCGCCGTATGTGCTGATGTTTCTGGCCCAGAAACTGGCCTTCGAGCCCGCCTGCGGCCAGAACCCCAGGCCACCGCTGCGCCTGCAGGAGTTTCCCGCCACGCCCGGCCAGAGTCTCGAAGCCCAGGCCCAGGTGCTGCACGTGGAGCCTGCGGCCTTAGCCGTATACAACCGCTGGCTGCTGGCCGCCGCCGTGCCCGCCGACCGGCCCTACACGCTCATCGTACCCGTGGGCGACATCACCCAAGCAGCTGGCATCGTGGCCAACCAGCGCCTGCAAACCAGCCAGGAGCTGCTGGCCATGCCCGCGGTGGCCGATAATGCAGCCGAAGTACGGGTGAACGACCTGCGTGCCCTCATTGCGTTGCCCGGCGAGACCACCGTGGACCTGGCCCGCCGCGCTAACCAGAAGCTGGGCGAATTTCTGCGCCATAACGAGCTGACGGGCTTTGATGCGGCCGTGACTGGCCGGCCGTATTACCTGGAAAGCAAGCGCGATGTAGGAGCCGTGGAGTACCACGTGCTCCAGCCCGGCGAAACGATTTTTGACGTGGCCCAGAAATACGGGATGCGCCAAAAGGCCGTGTATGCCAAAAACCGCCTGGCCCGCGTGGAGGAGCTGCGCCCCGGCCGGGTGCTGTGGCTGCAGCACACCCGCCCCCGCGAGGTAGCCCTGGAATACCGCAGCCTGCCCGAAGGTGCCGCTTTGGAGCGGCCCAGTATGGCCGCCACGCCCGCCGAAACCGACGTGCTGCTCGACCGCGCCAACGAAATAGTGGCCGCCCGCCGCGAAGAAGCACCCGCTGATGCCAGGATTAAAGTAAAAATCAAAGTAAAGAATGGCGGGGCTGAAACCAAGCGGGTGATGACGGAGGAAGCCGACGGATGGGGCGAAGCGTTATCAACGGCTGCGGTGGCCGCTGCACCAGTGCCGCCCGCTACGAGAGTTACGCCCCCCGCATCTGCCCCAGCCCGGTTGCCAGCGCCGGTTTATTCGGCCGCGCCGGTTCCCGTTGTGTCGACGCTGCCCCCGCCGGCTCCCGCCCCCGCTGCCGCTCCCCTCGCCGACGAGCCCCGGACACCCGAGCCGGCTACGGTCCCATCAGTGGTGGTGAACGCGCCCGTTGTCCGTCCTGGCCCAATAGCAGCGCCGACGGCAGCGCCCGCAATTGTAGCCCCCATGCCTCGCGTCCCCGTGGCGTTGCCTGCCGCGCGGCCGGTGGCGGTGGCTCCCAAGCCACTTGGTGCACCGGCCGCTGCGGCTACCCACCGCGTTGGGCCTGGCGAAACGGTGTATTCCATCGGTCGCCTGTATGAGATTTCGCCGGCCACTATTATGGCGCTGAATCAGCTTACGCTGCCAGCTACCCTTGCTGTGGGCCAAGTGCTGATGCTAAAATCATCGGAGCCGCTGCCTGCTGCCGCTCCGGCAACCGCCGCCAAGCCGGCTGCTAAACCGGCTTCCTATCCGGCCACTGGCACCAATCCCGCGCTTTATGTGCCCAAGCCCACAACTTCCGCCCCAGCGGCTACACTTGCAACGCAGCACTCCGTAGCCGTGGGCGAAACCCTGTATAGCATCGCCAAGCGCTACCAGGTGACGGTGGCCGACCTGCAAGCCTGGAATGGCAAGGCCGGGGCTGATACATCGGCCAAAATTGGGGAGGTGCTGCGCGTGTCGGCTGGCGGAAAGTAGCCGCAGCAAACGCCGGCGAAAGGTGGCGGTCCCTCAAAAAAACGCAGCGCACAGGGAATCAGGCAGCAGGCAAATGGGGTTTGGCAAAGCCCTCCGGCCGGGGGTATCTTTACTAAAACCCGCCACCCGCTTATCAATTGCTCACTGCTAATTGATAACTGTTAACTGCCCATAAATGCCCGTTTTCTCGCACCTCCACAGCCACACGCAATACTCGCTGCTCGACGGCCAGGCCAGCATCAGCAAGCTGATGAAGAAGGCGCAGGCCGATGGCATGCCCGCGGTGGCTCTCACCGACCACGGCAACATGTTTGGGGCGTTCAACTTCGTGGCCGAGGCCAATAAGTACAACGTGAAGCCCATTGTGGGCTGCGAGTTTTACCTAGTGGAGGACCGTCATAAGAAGGCCTTCAGCCGCGAGAAAGGGGAGCGCGACGTGCGCCACCACCAGTTGCTGCTGGCCAAAGACCAGGCCGGCTACCACAACTTGAGCAAGCTCTGCTCAATGAGCTTTATTGAGGGCGTGTACTCCAAATTTCCGCGCATTGACCGCGAGCTGCTGGAGCGCTACCACGAGGGGCTGATTGCCACCAGCTGCTGCATCGGGGCCGAGATTCCGCAAACCATTCTCTTCAAAACGGAAGCCGAAGCCGAGGAAAAGCTGAAGTGGTGGCTCAATATGTTTGGCGAGGACTACTACATCGAAATTCAGCGCCACGGCCTGATGAATTTCGACGGCACCGGCAAAAGCCAGGAAGATGTGAACCAAGTGCTGCTGCGCCTGGCACACAAGCACAACGTCAAGGTCATCTGCACCAACGACTCGCACTACGTCAACCAGGAGGACTACGCGGCTCACGACCTGCTGCTGTGCGTGAACACCGGCGAGGAGCACAGCAACCCGATTGGTGATATCCGGACCAATTATTACACCCTGATGACGGGCAAGGGTGAGGTGAAGTACGACCTGCTCGACAACCTGCGCCGCGACCACAGCCGCGACGAAAAAGCCCAGAAGCAGCTCCGCCGCATCGACGAGGAGCTGCAGAAGCCCAAGCCGCACACCCGCTTCGGTTTCGCCAACGACCAGTTCTTTTTCAAGACGCAGGAGCAGATGAACAAGCTGTTCAGCGACGTACCGGAGAGCGTGGACAATACCAATGAGATTGTCGACAAAATCACGCCGCCCAAGCTGCAGCGCGACATTCTACTGCCCAACTTCCCCATTCCGGCGGAGCACGCCAACGGCGATGCCTTCCTGCGCCACCTTACTTACAAAGGTGCTTTCGAAGGCGCGAAACCGCGCTACTCGGTGCGCACGCCCGAGATTGAGGAGCGGCTGGACTACGAGCTGCGCATCATCCAAACGATGGGTTTCGCGGGCTACTTCCTCATCACCCAGGACTTTATCAACCACGGTCGGTCGGTGGGCGTGGCCGTGGGGCCGGGCCGGGGCTCGGCGGCGGGCTCAGCGGTGGCTTACTGCGTGGGCATCACCAACATCGACCCGATTAAGTACTCGCTGCTGTTCGAGCGTTTCCTGAATCCCGAGCGGGTGTCGATGCCCGATATTGACATTGACTTTGACGACGTGAACCGTCAGAAAGTCATTGACTACGTGGTGAATAAGTACGGCAAAACGCAGGTGGCCCAGATTATTACCTTCGGCACCATGGCGGCCAAGTCGGCCATCAAGGATGTGGCGCGGGCCATGGAATTGCCCCTGCCCCAAACCAACGACCTGACTAAGATGGTGCCCGAAAAGCCCGGTACTACGCTGGCCGGGGCTTTTGCCGAAAACCAGGAGCTGGACATGATTCGGCGTGATGAGTCGCCGGACAACCTCAAGGGCCACATTCTGCGCCTGGCCACGCAGCTCGAAGGCTCGGTGCGTAACACCGGCATTCACGCGGCCGGCGTCATCATCGCGCCGGATGACATCACGAAGTACATTCCGGTATCAACTTCCAAGGATTCGGACCTGCTCATCACGCAGTTCGATGGCAAGGTGATTGAGTCGGCCGGCATGCTGAAGATGGACTTTTTGGGGCTCAAAACCCTGACCGTCATCGTGGATGCCATGAATTTGATTGAGCGTAACCACGGCGTAAAAATCGACATCGACGAGATTCCGCTGGACGACGAAAAGACCTACGCCCTGTACCAGCGCGGCGATACCATCGGCACCTTTCAGTTTGAAAGTGAAGGCATGCGGCAGTATCTCAAGGATTTGAAGCCGACCAACATCGAGGACCTGATTGCCATGAACGCCTTGTACCGGCCCGGCCCGATGCAGTTCATCCCGAACTTTATCAACCGTAAGCACGGCCGCGAGGAAGTGGTGTACCCGCACGAGCTGTTGAAACCCATCCTGGAATACAGCCAGGGCATTATGGTGTACCAGGAGCAAATTATGCAGACGGCTCAGATTCTGGCCGGCTACTCGCTCGGTGGTGCCGACTTGCTGCGCCGCGCCATGGGTAAGAAGGACATGAAAAAGATGGCTCTCGAACGCGAGAAATTCATCGAAGGCTCCAAAAACCTGCACGACATTCCGGCCAAAAAAGCCAACGAAGTGTTCGATGTGATGGAGAAATTTGCGGAGTACGGCTTCAACCGCTCGCACTCTGCGGCCTACTCCGTGGTGGCTTATCAGACTGGTTATCTGAAGGCTAACTACCCGGCCGAGTACATGGCCGCCGTGCTCACCAACAACATGGGCGACATTAAGAAGGTGACCTTCTTCATCGAGGAGGCCCGCAAGCAGGGCGTGCCCGTGCTGGGGCCCGACGTGAACGAAAGCCTCCTGAAATTCAACGTGAACCAAGAAGGGGCCATCCGCTTCGGCATGGGCGCGGTGAAGGGCGCGGGCGAGCTCGCCGTGGAAAGCATGGTGCAGGAGCGCGAAAAAGCCGGCAACTACTCCGATATCTTCGACTTTGCCAAGCGCGTGAACCTACGCACCGTGAACAAGAAAACCTTTGAAAGCCTGGCCCAGGCCGGCGCGTTCGATGGTTTCGACAAGCACCGCCGCCTCTACCTCGACGCCCCGGCCGGCGACCAGAGCCTCATTGAGAAGGCCATGAAGCTGGGCCAGCAGCACGCCGCCGCCAAGGAAAGCAGCCAGCACAGCCTCTTCGGCGCATCCGCCTTCGGGGCTGTGGCCGCGCCGCTGCCCAAGATGCACGAAATGGAGCCCTGGAGTAAAACTGAGCAGCTCCGCCGCGAAAAGGAAGTGGTGGGCTTCTACCTCTCCGGCCACCCGCTCGATGCCTTCAAGCTGGAGCTGGACGCCTACTGCACCTGCGGCCTGGACAAGGTGGACGAAATCAAAAACAAGGAAATTGCCGTGGCCGGCTTGATTAATAACGTCCTGTTCAAGACCACGAAAACCGGCCAGCCTTTCTGCACCTTCACTCTGGAGGACTACGAAACGAGCATCAACCCGGCCCTATTCCGCGACGACTACACCAAGTTCGCGCCCCTCATCAACCCGCGAAACTATCCCAACGAGCAGGTGCCGCCCATGTACGTCAAGCTCAAGCAGGAGCTGCGCCGCCACACCCAGGACCAGTGGGACCTGCGCATCCTGACCATGGAACCCTTGGCCGACGTAGCCGAAAAACGCAGCAAAGGCGTGCGCGTGAAGCTCGACCTGCGCACCGTGACCGGCCCCATGCTGGACCGCCTGCAGGACGCCATCGACCATGCGCCGGGCTCCAAGCGCCTCGAAATTCAGTTTGTGGAGCCCCACGAGCATCTAGCGGTAGATATGTTCTCGCGCAAGTTCCAGATTGAGCCCAAGGTGTTTATCGAGAAGATGCGGGAGCTGGAAATGGAGGTTTGTACTTTGATTTAGAACGACGAAGTGAGGGGAAAGCGCGTCCTGCCGAGCGCAGCCGAGGCACCTCAGCTGCCGCAGTAACTCAAACGTTGCGACGGTGTTGGCTGTATCTGCCCGCGAGATACCTTGGCTGCGCTCGGCAGGTCATTCTTAACATTCAGCGTCAAAAACCACGCCTTCACCACACCATAACCAGCGTTCTGAACTTTACCACGCCCACGCTGTTTAACCGTCCAGTCTGCTACCTTGCGACCCGGTTGGCCGTATACGCCAGACTATCTTTAAACTCCAACCCAAATTGAAATGGGAAATAAAGCAATTGAAATAACCGACGCCAACTTTGACGAAATCATCAGCGGCGATAAGCCCGTATTGGTCGATTTCTGGGCTGAATGGTGCGGCCCCTGCCGCATGGTAGGCCCCGTGGTGGAAGAGTTGGCTGGCGAATACGAAGGCAAGGTCATCGTGGGTAAAGTTGACGTTGACGCCAACCCCCAGACTTCCATGAAGTTCGGCATCCGCAGCATCCCCACGCTGTTGGTCTTCAAAAACGGTCAAATTGTTGACAAACAGGTAGGTGCCGTGCCCAAGCACGTGCTTGCCCAGAAGCTCGAAGCGCAGGTTTCGGCGTAAGTTGCGCCGCTGCCTGGCATAAGAAAGCCCCTTACCGGTTCGGTAAGGGGCTTTCTTATGCCAGGCAGCGGTTGGGATGCTAGCGGCTGGTGCGGGCGCGCCGGGCGCGGGCGTTGAGGCGGGCTTTCATTTTCAGCTGTCTCTGGTGCGCGTGCAGCTGCCGCGTAAGCTTGGCGGGCGAAGTAACGGCCTTGCTTTCCTCAAGGCCGAGAACGACTAGCATGGTTCGTCCCAGCTTGGTTCGTGCTTTTCGGGTTTTGGCCCAAACCGAACGCTTCGCCGTGGAAGCCGCCGCCTTTTTGGCTTCGGCTACCTTGGCCCGGGCAGCCGTTTTGCGTTGGATTTCGGCGGGATTTTCAGTAGAAGTGCGGACGCTGATTGTGGCTTGGGCCGGAGCCGTAGTCAGCAAGCTGCCCACGGTGAGCAGGGAGTAGAAGTAAGCTTTCATAGCAGGAGGGAGAAAAGTGAGGGCAACCCAGCCGATGGTTTCTAAGCAGAAGAACCCGGCTAAACCATTTGGCTGCGCTAAAGTACATAGCGTTTTTATTATTTAAAATATATTTATAAAAAATCAATGCATATTTTTAAATTAAGTGACTCAAAATTGCTTCCCAACCAATAACTTTTTATCAATAATTAATTGTTATTCAAGCTTTTAGCGTAATGTGCGCGGTCGGTATTTATCGTCGTGCTTCTGAGCACAGATTGCGCGGCTGGCCTGGTGCTCGTCCTTACCAATATCCTGGCGTTCGTTGCGGGTAATCACGCCGCCGGCGTGGGTCGCTTTTTTATCTTGGGGGATATCGGCCTGGCGGGCTCGTAGCCGGGCGGTTTCGGGCCGGGTCAGTTGGCCGCTGGCCACACCCTGGCGAATGCGGGTTCGGTTATTGGTTCGGGGAGCGTTGAGGTCCGGAGTGGTGGTTTGGGTCGAAGCTTCGGGCGCTACGGCTAAGGAGGCCATGATGGCGAGTAGCGAAAACACGGATTTTTCATAAGGTTGATTGAAAGTAAACGGTGCAATGGGGCCAATTGGAAGCGGCAAATTGCGTGGGGTTTAACCTCTGCCTGGCCGCACTGCCAAGCCAGGGCCAGAAGCTGAAAATAGCTACATTGCTGACCTTCTGCATCGTGCTGTACGGCGTAGAAAGCGTATTTCTCACCCTCACTTTATCTTTTATGAAGCGCATCCTCGGTTTTCTCGTTTCGCTGGCCTTGTTGAGCGGTTCAGCCGCTTTGGCCCAAACGCCGGTTCCCACGCCGCCAGCCAGCACCACCACGATGAGCACCAGCTCATCAAAAATGGCAACCCGTACCGCCCAGACACCGGCCACCAAGGTGATTACGAAATCGAGCACGATGAGCAACCCGGCGGGCATGACCAAGTCGAGCACGATGACCAAAGGCTCGGCCACCACCAGCAAGTCGAGCACGATGACAACGCCCTCGGGCATGACTAAGTCGAGCTCCTCGACGTCGACCAGCACCAGAATGAAGGCTGACGGCACGCCCGACCTGCGCTACAAGGAGAACAAAATGACGAAAACCACCACCGGCCCCAAGAAAGCCAATGGAACGGCCGACCTGCGCTACAAGGCCAACAAAACGACCGTGAAAACCACCAAATCCAAAATGTAAGGAGGGGGTTAATGTGTTAAGAAAACCCCTTGCTCAGCTAGAGCAAGGGGTTTTTCTGTTGTAAGCGGGTAGGTGTTTTTGAGGCGCTGGCTCGGTGGCCGCCGACCCCGCCTTGCCTAACTTGCGGCCTGAATTCCAACTCCGCCCCAGCCCCACTCATGCGCTACGCCCCTCTTGCTCCCGAACTGTTCGTTGAAAACCGCCGCCGCTTCCGTGAGCAGCTGCTGCCGGCCTCAGTGGCCATTTTCCAGTCGAATGACGTGATGCCGGCCAATGCCGACGGTACCATGGCCTTCCGTCAGAACAACGACCTGTTTTACCTCGCCGGGGTCGACCAGGAGGAAAGCATTCTCGTGCTTTTTCCGGATGCGCGGCTGCCGCAGTACCGCGAAATCCTGTTTTTGAAAGAAACCTCGGAGCACATTCTCATCTGGGAAGGCTATAAGCTGACCAAGGACCAGGCCCGCACCAATTCCGGCATTACCACCATTATGTGGCTCGACAGCTTCAAGACGGTGCTGCCGGCGCTTATGAACGAGGCCGAAAACGTGTATCTGAACTCTAACGAGCACATTCGGGCCGTGGTGGAGGTAGAAACGCGCGACGCCCGCTTCATCAAATTATTGCAGAATCAGTACCCGTTGCACACCTATCGCCGCGCCGCGCCGCTGCTGCACAACCTGCGCGCCATCAAGAGTGCCGAGGAAATCCGGGTGATGCGGCAGGCTTGCGACATCACGGGTAAGGCGTTTCGGCGGTTGTTGGGCTTTGTGAAGCCTGGCGTGTGGGAGTTTGAGATTGAGGCTGAAATCGTGCACGAATTCATGCGCAACCGCAGCCGTGGGCCGGCCTACGGCAGCATCGTGGCCAGCGGCAAAAATGCCACCGTGCTGCACTACACTACCAACGATAACCAGTGCCAGGCCGGCGACGTGATTCTGCTGGACTTCGGGGCCGAGTACGCCAACTACGCTGCCGACCTCTCGCGCAGCATCCCGGTCAACGGAAAGTTCAGCCCGCGCCAGCGCCAGGTCTACGATTCGGTACTGGCCGTAATGGCATTTGCCAAAACCCGTCTTATTCCCGGTACCGAAATCGAGGCTTACCATAAAGAAGTAGGCGAGTGCATGGAGCAGGAACTCATCAAGCTCGACCTGCTGAATGCTGCCGATGTGCGCAACCAGGACCCCGCCGCGCCGCTTTACAAGAAATATTTCATGCACGGTACCAGCCATTACCTCGGCCTCGACGTGCATGATGTGGGCTATAAGTACCGCACCTTCGAAGCGGGCATGGTGTACACCGTGGAGCCCGGCATCTACATTCCCGAAGAAAGCCTGGGCATCCGTCTGGAAAACGACATCCTGCTCACCGCCAACGGTAATGAGGACCTGATGGATGATATTCCCCTGCAAGCTGATACCATTGAGGAGTTGATGGCTAAGCGGTAATCAGAGGACGACATAGAAATAACGTCATGCTGAGCGTAGCCGAAGCATCTCGTTCGGAGCAGTAACTCAATCGTTCAGCGATTTGATTACTATCCGATGCGAGATGCTTCGGCTGCGCTCAGCATGACGTTCTGCTTTAATCCTGGCTTTACTTACTAGTCGCCTGCACCAGCTGCGGCAGGTACTTGCTGAGGGCTTCTACTTGTGAGCGGGTAAAATTACCGTTTACGGCTACCAGCACAAAGGAATCGGCCACGTCGGGCAGGCTGCCCAAGGCGGCGAATTCCGAGATTTTATCGCCCGAGCCGCGGGTGGAGATGGCGTAGTCGCTGCCGCCAAAACCGGCGGTGGAAATGGGCGTGTACTTTTCGCCCTGCAAAATGCCGGTAGCTTCCTGCCGCAGGCCCTGCTGCGCCAGTTCGCGGGCCGCGCCGGAAGTGGGCGTGAACGTGATGACCTTGGCCGAGCGAATGCCCGTGATGCCATTGGTCAGCTCGGAGCCCCCGAGGAACTTGGCGGCTTTCACCAGCGCTAGGCGCTCGAGCAAGTCGGCCGACCACTCGGTGGTTTTGAAGCCTGCGCGGCCGTCATACTTCGAAAAAAACGACGCCACGGTGCGGGCCGGAGTGCCCGGGCCGCCAGCGCGGCAACCTACCAGCAGCAGGAATAGAAAGAGGGCGGGGAAACGAAGTTTGATTAGCATGAGGCAAAGTTGGCGAGAAATTGGGCGGTTGTACGCACCCAGGCCTTGCCACGTTTGCTAACGGCCCAATCAGCCCCCGCCACTGTTTCCTAAAACACAACCGAATTAAGGAAAAAGACTTCGCGGTCGGGGCCGCGCTCTACGCGCACGCGCTGGTAGCCCGATGCCACGAACCGGCTGCCAAACCACGGCAGCAAGTCGGACTGCCAGGTATCGGTGGCGTGCTCGGGGCCAGCGTTGCCGGTAGGGTCCAGGCCCGTCTGGATGGGTACCTGGTGGTCGTTGGGCGACGACTCGGCGCGGTTAACCAGCTTGTAGCGTAGCTTTTCCTCGTCGAGGTAGGCCAGTACGAGTCGGCCATCGGGGAGGGTTTGCAGGCGCACGGCTTCTTCCAATTCTCGCCGTCGCAAATTTTCTACCACAAACGTATTGTCCCAGAGCAGGTTGCCGGTACGGTCGAAGCCGCAAACGAGGGCGTGGGTGGTTTGGTAGCCGTCGAAGATGCGGGAACTGCCCGAGCCGTAAAGGCCACTTGGGTAGTTCATTGGCGCGCTCATGTTGCTGTAGCTGTTGTAGCGGTAATGCGGATAATACACTTCGGCCACCAGCACGTAGCCGCCATCGGCCTGGGGTAACAGCTCGTGCAGCAGCAGGCGGTAGCGCCAGCGCAGGGGAGGCATCGAGCGGGCCACGCGGCGCTCGGTGCGCTGCCGCAGGCGGGCCTGCCGCTGGGGCTTCAGGTAATCGAAAAAGTGCTTGAGGCGCAGAAAATCGTAGAAGCGCAGGGGCGGCTTGGTGCCGACGGTGCCCGTGGGGCGCAGGTCGGTGGCAAACAGACCCTGGGCGTAGTTGGGGTCGCGCAGGGAATAAGTGCCCATCAGCAGCCGGGCGGTGGTATCCTGCGGGGGCGTGAGCTGGGCCGTGATAAGGCTCCGCTCACTTTCAGCCTGCACAAATTCGGAGCTCACGAGCTGCCCGCGGTCGGTGAGCTGCTTGAGGAGCAGGCGCGACTTGCGGCCGTTGGTTTGGCTGAGCACGTACTCGGCGCGCCGGCTCACGGCATCGGCCACGAAGGTGAATTGCGTGGGCAGCGGCTCGTAGATGGACGCCAGGTACTGCATCTGGCCGGTGGCCACATCCAGCAGCAGGGCCGTAACGTGGCGCTGGTCGTTGAGCAGCACCGTGGCGAATAGGCGGCCATCCAGGGCTTTTAGCTCTACAATTTCGCGGCTCAACCGGGTTTCGTACTGTTGGGTACGCACCTGGCCCAAGCGGCCATTGTAGGCCCCGACCCATAGCCGGCCGGGCGTGCTGCGCGACGAAAACAGGGCGTACACTGTGCTGCCCTCGGCGCACATGCGCACGTAGTTAAATTCATCGGGTACTTCCAGTTTCAATTCCTGCCGCAGGTGCAGGACCTGGTCGTACTGCTGAAAAACGTAAGAGGTTTTGCTGGAAAGAGGCTGGTCACGGCCCAGCAGCAGCACCACGGTGCTATCGGCGGGTAGCGGCTGCACGTGCACGTCGCTGTTGTCCTGGTCGAGGAACAGCTCGGTGCGGGCCGGCTGCCGGGGGGCATTGGCGGGCCGGGGCAACGCCTTTTTTTGCGCGTGCAGGGCCGCTGGCCCGGCCAACAGGCCGAGGATTAGCAACAAAATAAAGTAGCGGATTTTCATGCCTGGGCACCGTGAGCAACGGTTGATAAACCAAGTAACTGCCTTCCCTAAAGTTATACCCAAACCCAGGCTTTAAGTTCTAAGGCTCGCCTTTATTTCGCGCCTAGCGCCAGCACGGCGTCAAATTCCTCGGGCCGCACCGGCAGCACCGACAGCCGCGACTGGCGCAGCAGGGCCAGCTCGCCCAGCCGGGCATCGGCCTTGAGCTGGGCCAGGCTCACGGGCCGGGGTAGGGACTGCACCGGGCGCAGGTGCACGGCCACCCACGGCGAGCCGGCTTCGGCAGTGGTATCGGGAGCGGCGAGGGCGGCTACTTCGGCGATGCCGACCACGGCTTTTTCGCTCACGCTGTGGTAGAACAGCACCAGGTCGCCGGGCCGCATCAGGTTGAGGTTGTTGCGGGCCTGGTAGTTGCGCACGCCGGTCCAGGCGGTGCCGTCTTCGGCTACGAAAGTGGTCCAAGAATACGCTTCGGGTTCAGATTTTACCAGCCAATGCTTCATAAGTGGGGCGGAGGAGAATAGTGAAAAGGACAAAGTGAGGGCAAACGTAAACGGCCGACACGGGCATAGATGCCGGCCGGCCGCTGGTTTGCACACCGCAAAGGAAATAAATCCGGCGGCTACCGCGTTGGTTTAATCAGAGAGCAAAGCCCAAATCGAAGCTCACGATGTTGGCCACCAGGTCGGTGCTCTGCTGGTAATGCGCGTAGCGTAGGTCGAGCGACCGGAGGCGCATCACGCGCGGCCGGCCCTGCGCATCCTGCCCCGGCACCCGGAAGCGGGTGAGGCCGTACACCGGCGAGTAGCGCAGGCCCAAGCCCGTTTTGTGGGCTGAGAAAGCCGACAGGTCGTAGTCCGACGAGTAGTATTCGTCAGCCACGGAGTGCTGCTGAAACGGCGCGAAGTACCTGGCCGCCGTCTGGATATGGTAGCGGTAGAAGGGATAGAGCACGAAAAACGGCGTCACCTTCACCGGCAGCTCCAACTCAGCGGTGTGGGCCGTGATGCCGAAATTATCATTGTAAAAGCGGTAAAAGGCCCGGACTTGCACCACATCGGTCGCGTAGTAATTCAAACGCAGGCTAACGGGGTATTTGAAGCGGGAGCGGGGCAGGGTTTCGATGCGCGCCGCCGTGGCGACTCTGGTCGAAAAGTCGCCGTTGGGCGGCGGGGCCGGGTTTGGGTCGGGGTTGTCCCGAAAATACACCCGGTGAAACGGCGTGCTCAGCAAGCCGTTCTGCGCAACCAGCTCGGTGCTGATGGCTACTTGCAGGCGCTTACTGAGTACCTGCGAGTAGGTGGCCGTGAGGTTATACGTCTGGCGGGTGTCGGTGCCGTAGGCGTTTTTGCCGCGGATAATGGCGGTGCGCAGCTCGGCGGGCGTAATCAGCGTCACTTGGTCAAAAAACACCTGGCCGGCCAAGCCAAGCTGGCGGTTGCCGTCGCGCGAGGTTTTGGCAAACGAGCCGGTCACGTTGCCCGATAAGTAGTCGTACTCTTTCGACACGCCTGCCCCCACTCCCCAAACGATGCCTTGGTACTTGTGCTCGCGGCTGTACCCAAAATCGCCGTGGGTGCGCACATCGCGCGCCGAGGGCGTGCTCAGGGCGAAGTCAATCCGGTCGGTCGAGGCCGAGGAATAAAAGTCAGCCCCCACGTTGACCGACAGCCGACTCACGGTATCCAGCGGAATATTGAGGATGATGGCCGGGGACACATCGGTTAGCTGCTGGGTGCCGCGGCCGCCCTCCACGGCCCCGTGGGTGCCGTCCTGCTGGTAGTAGCCGCCGATAATGTCGATGGTGGTTTCATTGGCGGCGCGGTTCATGGGCACGGGCGGGCCCACGGGCGCGCCGTAGCCGTCGATACGGTTGGGGACCTGCGTGGTGCCGGGCTAGGTTTGGGCCAGGGCCGGGAGGGCCAGGGTGCTCAGCGCAAGAAAAAGGGGGAGAGCGTATTTCAAAGGATTGAGCTGATGCTTCGTTCGTTAGTTGCAGCCGCAGCCACCGCCTACTTTGCCGCCGTCGGCCCCTTCGAGGTAGCTTTCGAAATTGGTTTCCGGCGTTTCCACGGTCTTGCTGGCCAGTTTCATGTCCTCATCGTTGAGGTACATTTTCTGGTACGTTTTCACCGACACGCAACCGGGCAGTGCAGCGGCCAGCGGCAACGCCAGTAGCGCCAGACAGAGCGGTCACCGCAAAGAATTTGTCTTGCTGTTTTTCACAATATGAATAAGATAAATCAGGGGTGGGTGGCGGTGGGGCCGTGGTAGTAATTCAGCGTCATGCCCCGTGAAACCAGGGTGCGGTTATCGTAGGTTATCAGGGTGCAGTCCACGCCTTTCAGGCTGTTGATGAACGCCAAGCCGGCGGTTGGCCCCTTCACGAACACGACTTCGTCGAGGCCATCGGCCAGCTCCACATCGGGGCAAATAATGGTGACCGAGCGCAGGCCAATGGATGGGTAGCCGGTGTGCGGGTTGATGATGTGCCCGTACACTTGCTGGCCCATCGTGAAGTACTGCTCGTAGTTGCCGGCCGTCACCATGGCCACATCGGTCACGTCGACTCAGGCGGCCACGCTGTTCGGGTGGTCGGGGTTGCCGATGGCCACGCGCCAGAGCGAGCCATCGGCCTGCCGGCCCCAGCAGTAGATGTCGCCCGAGCCGTTTAGCAGCCCGCCTCTGATGTCCAGATGGTCGAGCACTTGCTTGGCCCGGCGCAGGCCGTAGCCTTGCAGAATGCCCGCCAGGTTGATGCGCATGCCGGTTGCGGGCAGGTAAACCGTGTGCCTGGCCGTATCGAGCTGGATTTTCTGCCAGCCAATGCGCCGCACCGACGCCCGGACGGCGGCCGAGTCGGGCAGCGCCGCGTGGGCCTGCCGGTCGAACTTATACAGCTTGTCGGCGCTGGCGAAGGTGATGTCAAACGCGCCATCGCTGAGCCCGGACAGGCGCAGGGTGCGGTTAATCAGGCCGAAGGTTTCGGGCGATACGGCCACCGGGTGCAGGCCCGCCGTCCGGTTGATGCGCACCACTTCGGAGGTGGAGTCCCAGAACGACATCAGGTGGTCAATACGCCGCACTTCGCCCAGGCCGGCCCGCAGGGCACGCTGCCCGGCCGTGTCATTATCGGCCACCACCACCGTAAACGTGAAGTACGACCCCATAAGCTGCGCGCTGCGAGTGAAAGTGTGGCGCTGGGGCACCACGGGTTGGGCCCGGCTGGGCCCCGCGGCCCCGAGCAGAGCCAGCAGCGTGCCGACGACCAAACCATATTTCCAACGTGCCTTCATCTGGATGCAAAAAAATAACGGCTGGGATTGTCGTCACTGCGCTGGTTCCAACGAATGACGGCCTGCTTACAGCGTAGGTACCACCGTTTTCAGGTAAGCCGCGAAGGCGGCCGGACCGCCGGTGATGTAGCCGGTTTTGGCCAGCACCTTGCCATTGGGGGCAACGAGAACGGCCAGCGGAAAATCACCTTCGCGATTGAGCTGGGCGGCGGCGGCCTCGTTCAGCTTTAGCTGGGCGGCGGTGGGCTGGTTCTTCTTCTGGCGTGGAAAATCGAAGTGAGCCAGCACCAATTTGTCCTTGGCGTAGGCCGCGAACTCGGGCTGGGAAAATACTTCCCGCTCGTACATGATGCAGGGCTTGCACCAGTCGGAACCCGAAAAAACGGCTAAAATGGGCCGGTTGGTGGCCTTCGCCTGCGCTTGGGCCGCGCCCAGGTCGGCCACCCAACCCGCAGCGCTTCCGGCGGGTGCGGCCGCTGGGGCTGGCACCGGGCTAGCCAGCACCACCTGGGGAGCCGATACGCCAGGCATGGCAGTTGGTTTAGAAGTGTTACTCGCCGGGTTGCTGGTGGCTGCCGAAGTCTTGGTTTTAACCTTGGTGTTTTTGGCCTTGGGGGTCGTTTTTTGAGCCAGCACCGGGCCGGCGCTAAGCAGGACAAGGCTCAGTACGAGAGCCCGCACGGAGCCAATAGAAGTTGCGAAAGACATGGGAGATGCAGGGAAATAAGCAGTCGCGCACAAGTAACCGTAGTCAACCAAAAAGAACGTCATTCCGAGCTTGCCGAGGAATCTTGCCGGAGTCATCCGCGCCGCCCACTGGCGCGAGCGAGATTCCTCGGCAAACTCGGAATGACGTTCTTCTTTATCCGGTTACTTATGCGTGGGCACTTAATGGGTGCTTCGCCAACGAAGCCGCGCGCCGGCTAGTTCTTTACTCAGGCCCACCGCGGACCAGTGAGTAAGCCATAGTGCACCATAAATTTCCGGTAGCCCCATGAAAATACCGTGAACGAACCGCTGTTCCCGCGGGGGCATTCTGCAAAATGCTCCTTTCCAGCTGTAGCAACTGCCCCACCCTCAACTAAGAAGCTGTTTGAGTTAGCTAAAATCATTCTGAAACGGTCATGCTGAGCTTGTCGAAGCATCTCTACCGCTTCGCTTGAGCCGGTGCAACGAAGCGGTAGAGATGCTTCGACAAGCTCAGCATGACCGTTTTATTAACCCAAACAGCTTCTTAGAGAGACTAGGGTAGCCGCCGCAGCTTCAGCACCTGCTTTTCAAGGGAGATAATTTCCAGCGTGTAATCGGGCTCCGTGCCCTCGGTGAGGTGGATGCGCAGGCGGGAGCTGCCGTTGGCGGTCCAAGTGCCGGCGCGGCCGGCCAGGCCATCGGTGGGCGCAATATCGAACTGCTCGAACCGGCCGAACGGTTTGAAGGCAAAGCCCGTGCGGCCGCGGGATGGTGGAAAATGGTAGGTGTTGGGGCGGTACACGAGCGTGTCGCCGGCGTTCTCCTCGCGCGAAACCAGCCAGGTTCCTTCCAGTTGTTTGAGGGCCGGCGCGGCGGCCTTATTTGAAGAGTCATTGGGCTTGCACGTTGCGGCCAGCAACAACAGGGAAAGCGGCAGCAGCCGGGCAGTGGAATGCAACATAAACAGGAAGCTCTGCGAAATAATGGGACCGGAAAGGTAACGTAAATCAGGACGGTAGGGGGAAGGCGACTGGCACCCGGCCCGTCAAAAGCAGCCTGATACGCTACATTCGTTGCCCCAAACCCCCATTCCCGTGGATAATCGCGCCCTGACCCGTGCCTTCAAGCTGACCGCCCAGCTGATGGAGCTGCACGACGAAAACCCGTTCAAAATCCGCGCCATCGAAGGCACGGCCAGCGCCCTCGAAGCCCTGAGCTTTCCGGTGGCCGAAGTGGAGCGCGCCGGCCTGCCCGACCGCACCGGTCTGAGCAAAACCGCCGCCGCCAAAGTAGCCGAGCTGCTCGATACCGGTACGTTTTCGGACCTGCAGCGCCTACTCGAAATCACGCCGCCCGGCGTGGTCGAAATGCTGGGCATCAAAGGCATTGGCCCCAAGAAAATTCGCAGTCTGTGGCGCGAGCTGGGCATCGAAACCGCCGAACAGCTGCGCGAAGCCGCCGAAACCGACCAGGTAAGCAAGCTGAAAGGCTTCGGCAAAAAGACCCAGGAAGGCATCCTGGAATCCTTGGAATTTGCCGGCCAAAGCAAGGGCAAGCTGCTTTACCCACAAGCCGAGAAGCTGGCCGATGAGCTGGCCCAGCACCTGCGCGATGCGCTAAAGACCGAGCAAGTGGCCGTAGCCGGCGAAATCCGCCGCCGCCTCGAAACCGTGGAAACCGTGGGCCTGGTAGCGGCCACCGAAAAGCCCGAGGAGGCCCATAAGCTCCTCAGCGGCCTGGCCGGGCTCGTGGCGGACCCGCGCCGCTCGGGGCCGTTTGCCTGGCGCGGCACGGCCACCGAATCGGGCGTGCAAGTTGAGGTGCTATTGGTGGCTCCCGCAGATTTTACCACCGAAGTTTTCCTGAATTCCGCCGCCGAAGCGCACCTGAGCGAACCACTGCCGGGCCAGTCAGCCACCCTGCGCCAG
This sequence comes from Hymenobacter frigidus, assembly GCF_014640435.1. Lineage (GTDB taxonomy): Bacteria > Bacteroidota > Bacteroidia > Cytophagales > Hymenobacteraceae > Hymenobacter > Hymenobacter frigidus. Next base: position 45,726 of record NZ_BMGY01000026.1, read on the forward strand.
TGGGCGCGGCGCGAGAAATTCCAGCAGGAGGAAGCGTTGTACGAGAAAGCCGGCCTGCAATTCATCGTGCCCGAGTTGCGCGAAGGCCTGGGCGAAATCGCCCTCGCCGCCGAGCAAAAGCTGCCCCACCTGCTCGAAGACGGCGACCTGCGCGGCTCCCTGCACAACCACAGCACGTATTCCGACGGCAACCACAGCATCCGCGAGATGGCTACCTGGCTGCGCGACCACAATTACCAGTACCTCGGCCTGTGCGACCACAGCCAGGCCGCCCACTACGCCAACGGCCTGAGCGTGGAGCGCGTGCGCCAGCAGCACCAGGAAATCGACGCGCTGAACGCGGAGCTGGCCCCGTTCCGCATCTTTAAGGGTATCGAAAGCGACATTCTTGGCGACGGCTCCCTGGACTACCCGTCTGAGGTACTGGCCAGCTTTGATTTCATCGTGGCCTCGGTGCATTCCAACCTGAAGATGGACGAGGCCAGGGCCACCAACCGCCTGCTGCGGGCCATCGAAAACCCTTATACCACCATGCTGGGGCACCCCACCGGCCGCCTGCTGCTGCGCCGCCAGGGCTACCCCATCAACTACAAGGCCGTGATTGACGCCTGCGCCCAGCACAAGGTCATCATCGAAATCAACGCCAACCCCTGGCGGCTCGACCTGGACTGGCGCTGGGTGCGCTACGCCCTGGACCAGGGCGTGCAGCTCAGCATCAACCCCGACGCCCACCACACCAACGGCTACGAGGACATGCGCTACGGCGTGCTCATGGGCCGCAAGGGCCACCTAACCAAGGAGATGACGTTCAACGCCAAATCGGTGGAGGAAATGGCCGCGTATTTCGAAGCCCGTAAGGCCAACATCACGCCGCCGCTGGAGTACAAAAAGTCGTTGTTTGAATAGGGGCGGGGCATGAAAATCCTGGTTCTCCGCTTCTCCTCCATTGGCGACATCGTCCTGACCACGCCCGTGGTGCGGGCGCTGGCGCAGCAGGTGACGGGCGCGGAAGTCCATTTTGCCACCAAGCCCGGCTACCGTGGCCTGCTGGAGCCCAACCCCTACATCACCAAGGTGCATTGCCTGACCGGCAGTTTGGGCGAACTGGTGCAGGAGTTAAAAGCCGAGCGGTTCGACTACATCATCGACCTGCACAACAACCTGCGCACCCGCCTCATCAAGCTGCAGCTGGGCGTGAAATCCAGCAGTTTCGACAAGCTGAACTGGCAGAAATGGCTGCTGGTCAACTTCAAGATTGACCGGCTGCCGCGCGTGCACATTGTGCAGCGCTACCTGGCGGCCGCCGCGCCGCTGGGTGTGACGGATGACGGCCGGGGCCTCGACTACTTTATTCCAGTCGGGCAGGAAGTCGACCTCGCCACGCTGCCCGCGCCATTCCAGCGCGGCTACGTGGCCGTGGCCATCGGCGCGCAGCACGCCACCAAGCGCCTGCCCGTTGAGAAGCTTATTGAGCTGTGTGCCAAGCTAGCTCCGCGCCCCGTAATGCTGCTCGGCGGCCCCGAGGATGAGAGCATCGGCCACATCATCGAAGAAGCCTTTGCGACGCGGGCTGCTACTGCTCAGCCCACCGCTGCCGTACCCGACAGCCCGTATTATTTCCCCAAAAATTCCCCGGTTCAGCAACCAAGCCCACCATTGATTCACAACGGCTGTGGGCAATATTCGCTGCACCAATCGGCCTCGCTGCTCCGGCAGGCCGATTTTGTAGTGAGCCACGATACCGGTCTGATGCACATTGCGGCTGCTTTTAGCAAGGAGATTTTCAGTGTGTGGGGCAACACCGTGCCGGCCTTTGGCATGTACCCGTACCGCACCGATTTTCGGGTTCTCGAAGTGCCGGGCCTAAGCTGTCGGCCCTGCTCCAAAATTGGATTTGATAAGTGCCCGCAAGGTCATTTTAAGTGTATGCGCGACCAAAGTTTGAATTTGGAATTGCCCCCAGCCCGCGACGGCCGCTAGGGCGTGGTTCGTTTGTTTCTTGACCATATCAGCTATGCCCGAGCCCTGCCAGCACCTTGCCGCCCTCACCAACATCAAAACTGCTCCTCAGCATAGTTGCTCTGAATGTGTAGCCCTCGACGATTGTGGGTTCACCTGCGTGCATGCCAGGAGTGCGGCCACGTCGGCTGCTGTGACTCTTCTAAAAACAAGCATACCCTCAAGCATCTTCACGTCAGCAGCCACCCAGTGGTATCATCGGCCGAGCCCGGCGAACGGTGACTCTGGTGCTATGTGGATGAGGAAATGGTGGAACATTAGTTTATGAAAATGCTGTGGTGCTGGCGCTGCCAGCAGGAAATACCGATGCTAGAGCCCGAAGAATACCTGCTGGTTGGGGAAGCTAAGCAGCGCGGGATGCTTTTCGTGGAAGCAGAAGCCCGCCGCCGGGGGAAAGTCATTGCGCCCATCCAGCTGCAGGGAGTAGCGCAAAGATTCCAAGCCTTCCTGGAAATGTATAAGCTGCTGACGGGTTTTGAAGAAACTAACCCCAATGCCGTGATGCACCACCAAGTAGACCAGTACGGTCCGCCCTGCCCCAACTGCCGCAAACCTCTCCGCACGCCGGCTGCTCGGTTTTGCGCTGCCTGTGGCTTTGGCCAGGAGGATATTAAAACCGATGCCCGGCCGCTAGTGGCGCGCAGGTCGGAGCTTTTTTGAAGGTTGAATCAACAAAAAAGCCCCGTCTGATTTCCAACAGGCGGGGCTTTTTCTAAAAGTCAGGTTCTACCCAATCCTGCTGAATCCGCAGTAGCTGTGCAGCACCGCCGGCAACTCGATGCCCGCCGCCGTCTGGTTATTTTCCAGCAGCGCCGCCACGATGCGGGGCAGCGCCAGCGCCGAGCCGTTCAGCGTGTGCAGCAGCTGCGTTTTGCCGCCCTCCACTTTGTAGCGGCACTTGAGGCGGTTGGCCTGATAGGTTTCGAAATTGGAAGCGGAGCTTACTTCGAGCCAGCGGCCCTGGGCGGCGCTCCACACCTCCAAGTCAAAGGTCAGGGCGCTGGTGAAGCCCATGTCGCCGCCGCAGAGGCGCAGCACGCGGTAGGGGAGTTCCAGCTTTTGCAGCAGGCTTTCGATGTGGGCTACCATGGTATCCAGCGCGGCATAGCTGTGCTCCGGTTCCGTGATTTGCACAATTTCTACCTTGTCGAACTGGTGCAGGCGGTTGAGGCCGCGCACATCGGCCCCCCAGGAGCCGGCCTCGCGGCGGAAGCAGGGCGTGTGGCCGGCAATGCGCACGGGCAGCTTTTCGAGGGGAATGATTTCGTCGCGGTAAATATTGGTCAGCGGCACCTCGGCCGTGGGGATGAGGTAGAGGTCGTCCTTGGCGTCGTGATACATCTGGCCCTCCTTGTCGGGGAGCTGGCCGGTGCCGTAGCCGCTGGCCTCGTTCACCAGTATCGGGGGCTGCATCTCGGTGTAGCCGGCCGCCCGCGCCTCATCCAGGAAAAAATTGATAAGCGCCCGCTGGAGTCGCGCCCCCTGGCCTTTATACACCGGGAAGCCCGCGCCGGTAATCTTATTTCCCAGCTCGAAATCGATGATGTCGTACTTCTTAATCAGGTCCCAGTGCGCTTGGGCCTCAGGGCCGAGCTCGGGCTTGGTGCCGTGCTCGCGCACTACTTCGTTGTCCTGGGCGGCGCGGCCTTCGGGCACGCTGGCGTGGGGCAGGTTGGGCAGCTTGTAGAGGAACTGCTGCTGCTCTTTTTCCACCTGGGCCAGCTCGGTAGCGGCGGCTTGGGTGTGCTGCTTGAGCTCGGCGGTACGGGCCTTAAGGGTTTCGGCCCCGGTTTTGTCGCCGGCTTTCATCAGGCCGCCGATTTGGCGGGCAAGCTCGTTGGCTTCGGCTTGGGAGGCGTCGTGGCTGGTTTGCAGGGCGCGGCGGCGCTGGTCGAGGTCGAGGATGGCGGCCACGTCGGCCGGGCCGGTGGCGTAGCGTTTTTTGGCGAGGCCGGCCAGCACAAAGTCAGTCTGGTCGCGGAGAACGGAAAGTTGCAGCATAAGGGCGAATTGGAATGCGGGCAAAGGTCGCAAGGAAAACGGAGAGGCCGTTTCTTTCGGCTGCGCCTTCCCCAAGAAGTTTCGCTGGCCCGTATCCGATTTGGCAGTTTGCTCGTAATGCGCTAACATTGCGGGAGCAACCGGCCGCCGTGGCTGGGCCAGCGGGCCATGGTGCCTGCTTTCGGTCCATCTTTTGCTGAACCGCCCACGGCCCGCTCTGTCCCTACTTTCTTGCCTATTTAGTGCGCGCCGCGAGCTGCTATTTTCCAGCCCGCGTACTCTGCAAACACTATGAGAGCGGTTTGGCCGCTTCCGTGCCGTAGCTGGCATTTCTGAGCCCGCAATGCGCCCCACCGGGCCACCCGCTCCCGCTTCCCGCCGATGTTCCCCCCATTATTCAATTTATGCACACCATTAACGAGTTAAAGGACCGACTGCTGTCGGACCTCAAAGAAATTGCCGAGCAACTCAATGTGGGCAACTTCAAGCGACTGAGCAAGCAGGACCTGATTTATAAGATTCTCGACCAGCAGGCCCTGACCCCAGGCGCTGGTGAAGCCCCGGCCCAAAGCGCGCCCGTTGTTGCTGCTGTTATTGCTGCCCCAGCTGCTGTTACTGCTCCTGCCGCTCCCGCATCCGCCCCGCGCAGCACTGCCCGTGCCGTTGCCGCTCGCCGGCCCGCTCCCAGCACCGCCGAGCAGCCCTTCTCCGACGTGGCCCCACCCATAGCCAAGGCCCCGGCCAGCCGCCCACCCCGCGAGCCCCGCCGCGAAGCCGCCGCCCCAGTTGCCGAAGCTCCCGTCGTAGCTGAGGCACCCACCGTGGAAATATTGGATTCTATCGAAGGCTTGGCGTTGGTAGCGCCTTTTGAAGCCACCGGTGCCACCCTCGCGCAGGAGCCCGAGACCTTTGAGAGCACATCTACCGAAGATTCAGCCGCTTCTGCTGCTGGCTCTACTGACCAGAACCCCAATAACCAGCGCGCCGAACGCCCCCGTCGTGAGCGGGTCGACCGTGCCGGCCGCCCCATCACGGAGCAGCGCGCCGCCGAAATGGCCGCTGAAAAAGTTGCGGCCGAAGCTGCTGCCGCTGCTGCACCCGCTGAAGCCGGAGCTGAAACCCGCGATGCTAACGGCGACAACCGCCGCCAATCGGGCAGCAATAGCTTTGGCGACCGCCGCGAAAACCGCGCCGACCGCTTCGAGCGTGACAACCGGGAAGGCCGCGATAACCGCGACCAGCGCCAGCCCCGCCAGGACCAGCAGCCGCGCCAGGAGCAGCAGCCCCGCAACGACCAAACGCCCCGCAACGACCAGCCGCGTAACGACCAGCCCCGCAACAATCAGGACCGCGACAACAACCGCAACCTGACCCGTGAGGAACGTTATGCCCAGCGCGACCTGCAACGCCAGCAACGCCAGCAAAACCCCGACGGCTCGCCCCGCACCGACCAGCCCCAGGGCCAGAATCCGGGCCAGAATCAAAATCAGCAGCAACAGCGTCCCGCCCGCCAGGACCTCGACCTGGTGGTACCCGGCGGTGGCACGTTTGAGTTGATGCCCGACGGCGGCTATGGCTTCCTGCGCTCGCCTTACTACAATTACCTGACCTCGCCCGACGACATCTACGTGTCGCCGCAGCAGGTGAAGCAGTTCGCCATGAAGCCCGGCGATACGGTGGTGGCCACCATCCGGCCACCGCGCGAGGGCGAAAAATACTTCGCCCTGGTGGGCGTGGACAGCATGAACGGCCGCACCGTGGAGGAAGTCCGCGACCGGGTGCCGTTCAGCCACCTCACCCCGCTCTTTGCCGACCAGCGCATGAAGCTGAGCACCAAGTCCAGCCAAATCAGCACCCGCGTGCTCGACTTGTTTGCGCCCATCGGCAAAGGCCAGCGGGGCCTCATCGTGGCCCAGCCCAAAACGGGTAAGACGGTATTGCTCCAGGAAATAGCCAACGCCATTTCTGAGAACCACCCCGAAGTATACTTGATGATTCTGCTTATCGACGAGCGGCCCGAGGAAGTGACCGACATGGCCCGCACCGTGAAGGCTGAGGTGCTCAGTTCGACTTTCGACGAAACGGCCGACCGCCACGTGAAAATTGCCGAAATGGCCCTCGACAAGGCCCGTCGCCTCGTGGAGTGCGGCCACGACGTGGTAATTCTGCTCGACTCCATTACCCGCCTGGCGCGGGCTTACAACACGGTGCAGCCCAGCTCGTCGCGCGTTCTTTCGGGTGGTATCGACGCCGGTGCCCTGCAAAAGCCCAAGCGTTTCTTCGGTGCGGCCCGCAATGTGGAAGGCGGCGGCTCGCTCACCATCGTCGCCACGGCCCTCATCGAAACCGGCTCCAAGATGGACGAGGTTATTTTCGAAGAATTCAAAGGCACTGGCAACATGGAACTGCAGCTGGACCGCAAGCTGGCCAACAAGCGCGTGTTCCCGGCCATCGACATTCCGGCTTCCGGCACCCGCCGCGAAGACCTGCTGATGAGCAAGGACGAGCTGAACCGCGTGTGGGTGCTCCGCAAGTTCATGTCGGACATGACGGCCACCGAGGCCATGGAATTCCTCAAGGACCGCATCAAAGGCACCAAGGACAACGAAGAATTCCTGCTGGCCATGAACGGCTAAGAAGCTGTTTGGTGAAGCTTCTTCTAGCAAAAAGGACGGGCCCGCGTGGGCTCGTCCTTTTTTTGTGGTAGTACAGTCAACTACTGATTTTCGCTCGTGTAAATCCGTGGCAATTATCGGGTAATAGTTAGAAATGTCTGGCTTGTTAAAGCGGCTCATTCAAAATAAAGCCTATTTGAATTATGCATTTTGCTGTAATAGAACAGCTTTCCCAAATTGTTTACGCAAAAAGCCCACTACATTTCTGTAATGGGCTTTTGATAGAATATTTATAGTCGACAAAGATAGGTGAACGTATAAAAATTGTTCACTTCAATACCGTTAGATAGTATCTTCCAAACCCAGGGTTGGGAGAATAAATTCATTGCTGCCAAAAAAAATGTCATGCACGTTCCGAGAGCCCTCGGGCTGCGTGCCAAGAGCTATTTTTGGGCAAAACATTTTTGCTCATGGACCCCAACTTGCCGGCCGCTTTGCCCGAACTTCTCTACATCCACGACCCGCTATGTGGCTGGTGCTACGGCATGAGCCCGATTATCAACCGGCTGCAAGCGGATTTTACGGGTCGGATTAGCGTATCGGTGCTGTGTGGTGGCATGGTGCGCGGAGCCGATGCCGGCCCCATCGCCGGTAGCTGGGCGTATATCAAAAACGCGTTGGGCGACGTCGAAGGGGCCACTGGGGTGCAGTTTGGGGCCGCCTTTAAAGCGCTGGGCGAAGCCGGGACTTACCAGTACGACTCGGAGCCGCCGAGCCGGGCCATCGTGGCCTTCCGTCAGATTACGCAGGACCCCGCTCGTGCCGTGGTCTTTGCCCACGCCGTGCAGACGGCCCTGTTTCGCGACGGCCTTGACCTGAATAATGCGGCCACGTACGAGGCGTTGTTGGTCCCATTTGGCGTAGAATCCGCCGAGTTTCAGCGGCAGTGGGCTGCTCCCGAAACGGCTCGCGCTGCCCAGCAGGAATTTGCGGCCGTGGCCCGTATTGGCGTGCAGGGCTTTCCCACCACGGTGCTGCGGCTCGGGGAGCAGGGCTACGTGCTGGCCCGTGGCTACCAGCCCTACGAGCAGCTGCGCTCGGGCCTGGAGCAGCTTCTACGCGAGGAAGCCGGTGGCTAGTTGCCGGTGGTCGGTTTGGCCAATAAACAGGTCTACTGTACCCGAACGGTCTGTTTTTTGAGCGGCGACCAGGCGATTTGGCGACGGTCTTCCTTGCCTTTGAGGTAATCGAAGCGTATGGCGTCCGGACGCTGGTGCAGGTCGTTCCAGGTGGCGCGGTCAAGGTTTTCTATTCCTTTCGGGAAGGTAGCTTCGGGACCAACGGCGGGCGTGTGAAACTGCGTGGGCAGGAAAAACCGGTCGATGCGCCGCAGTACGAAGGTTTCGCGTTCGGCGCGGGTGGCGGTGGGGCCTTTCATCTCATATACTAGGGCGGCTTCGAGGTCGGGCTCGGTTAGCATTTCCCGGAAGATGACCTGGCCGCTGGGGTCGGTGATGGTGAACTCGCCAGTGCCTTCCAGGATGGACGGGCCGCGAAAGACTAGCTGGAACACATCGGCCGGCCCTTCTGGCTGGCTGAAATTATGCGTCTGGCGCGCCACCCGTAGCGTGTCGCTCACGGCCGAAACAGCTTTTGCGCTGGCGGTATCAGGAGCCGGCAGGGCGGTAGTGTCGCGGTCGGCCACGCGGGCAGCGGCCCCTTCATTCACGGCCGAGGGAGTGGAGTTGCAAGCTGTCAGCAGCGGCAATAAGGTGAGCCAGGCGAAGCGCATAAGACAGGAAAGATTAGGTAAGCCGAATACTGAATACGTGGCTGATGGCCCCGTGGGTTAGTGCGGTGGGCTAGCGGAGGAGCCTCAGCGCCATAGCAGCATGGTGATGAAAGCCGCGCTCAGGCACAGCGAAGACACTTGGTTCATGCGCATGGTGTGCTCGAAATCGGCAGCGGTTTCATCATGCCACACCAGCCAGGCCCAGCGGCCGAACAGGGCCACCACCGGCCCGGTAGCCACCAGAAAAATCAGCAGCGGCCGGATTTCCTGGCGCAGCCAATAGGCCAGGCCCAGCGCTGCCGCGCCGGCCAGCAAGCCCACCGCCGCAAAGATGAATGTGCCCCGGATACCCAGCCGCAGGCTCAGGGTACGGTCGCCGCGCCGGGCATCTTCCTCGTGCTGGTACACCTGCGTGAGCGGGTAGGACCCGCACAAAAACAAGGTGCTGACCAAGGCCAGCAGCAGGTTGGACTTCTCGAAAAGCTGGGCCGTGGTAGCGCCCACGCCCACTTGCGTCATCAGCAGCGTAAATGCGCCCTGAAAGATGACCACCACCAGCGTGCTCAGCAGTGGGTATTTCTTGAGGCGAATGCCTTCGTAGCTATAGGCTTTCGAAATCAGTAGATAAATTACCACCAGCGCCGCAAATGGCAATGAAAGCAGCGTCGCGCCCGCCACGGCCAGCGCATCAAACGCCCAGACGAGGTGCAGCAGCTCCGGAGTGACTTTGGGGGGTGTTTTTAAGCCGCCGATGCTGCCTTCGTCCTTGTCGTAGTAGGAGTTGTAGCCGTTGGAAGCCGGGTAGGCCAGCAGGTGCAGCACCACGAACACGCCCAGGGCCCGCCACCCGCTCCATGGCCCGCGCAGGGCGCTCAGCCCAAACCAAAACACGGGCATGAGGTAAATGGAAAACGGGATGCGCAGCAGTGGCAGCGCCTTTTTATAAGCAGTCAGCAAGGAATAGAGAGCTGTTAGTAATTAAATGATAATGGGCAAAGGTGAGCAAAGGTGGCCAACTGGCGTTGGGAACGGCTCACTTTTGCCTGCTGCACGTATCCCGAAGTGGTCTGCGAGAACGATGTAAGGATGCGGCCCTTCGCGTCTCGGCGTTAAAGCGTTTCCGGGGTTAGTGTACGTGTAGCGTGGACTCTGCGAGTCCGCGTGTCGGCCGGGCCGGGCGCGGACTCGCAGAGTCCACGCTACACGTACACGTACACAAACTTCGAAACTGCTCTAGATGACATCCAGGTGGCGCAAACGCTGAGCCGCGAAGGGCTGCGTCGCTACATCCTCCGGCCTATTTTCGCCCTTTACTTCGCAACGAGTGTAACTGTTGACTGAATTGCGGGCCAGCCTATCAAATAGGTCACTTGCGGGCCCCACCAATGCTGTTTTTTGCCCGCCTGCCACACAAACTGACCTGTTGGGTCGGCTGCTTGAGCCAGGGCCAATAGCTCGTTAGTTGAGTACATGCGCAGCAGCGACACCGAGCCATCCCAAATAGTACAGAGAGGAATAATGGGAATCAAATAGGTAAACACCAAACGGCTGAGCCGGAAGGGCCGGAAAAACGGCGTGAGCAGCAGCTGCGCCACCGGCAGCACCGTTACGGCCAGCAGCAGCTCGGCCCAGTGCTTGCCCGCGCCCTCAAACACGCCGATGCCGGTGCGGGCCTGCACGGCATCGCGCAGCAGGGCCTTGGCCGCCGCGGGCGGGAAGTGGTGGAAGGCCGAGAAAATGGTGCGAAAACCGGCCAGGTGGGCCGGCACGGCCAAGGCATTCACCACCGCCGGCTCGTAGCCAATGGCCCCGTGGGTGCGGCGGGCTATATCGGCCCAGGCGGCTGGCTGGGGGTATAAGTCGGTGAGGGTGATGGTGGTATTGAGCTGGCCGTGGGCGCGCAGGGCGGCCAGTACGGTTTCGGTACCGCCCCCGGCCCCGGCCCCCAGTTCCAGCAGTTGGGTTTGGTGGGTGCGGGCGAGGCCTTCGGCCAGCAGTGGCGCAATGGGCCGGTAGGTGCCCAGCGCCGAAATCATGAACCGCAGGTAGTCCATCATTCCGGCTCGGATAACGGCCGGAAACCAAGGCAAATCTTCAAACTCAAACAGACGGAGACGGACGCGCATAGCCCAACAATACGCAGAAATTCCAGCCGCCGCTACCTCTGCTCATTAGTCCGTAGGATGCACAAGCGCCCCGGACCATACGTTTCGATGCCGGCCGGCTACTCATCAGCTCGGAAAAGCCACTGCTGATATTCCAAGCCGGTAGCAACAAATGCCCCCAAATAGAAAGGGAATAATAACTCGACAATTGCCGATGCCGGCAGATTGAACTCCAGATTAAGTGCCCACGCATAAGTAACCGGATAAAGAAGAACGTCATTCCGAGCTTGCCGAGGAATCTCGCTCGCGCCAGTGGGCGGCGCGGATGACTCCGGCGAGATTCCTCGGCAAGCTCGGAATGACGTTCTTTTTGATTGACTACGGTTACTTATGCGCGACTGCTTAACAATGTTTACCAAGCCAATAGTGACAGCGAATAGCGCGGTGACGGCCAGGAAAGTAAGGTAAAATCGTTCTTGTTTATTGGGCAACTGTAGAATATGGTTGAAAAGCGGAACTGATAACAGAATGATGGGAAGAGAAATCCCCGCAGCAAAAAAACCGATTATTGGCGCTGCGACAAAGTTGCTGTCGCCTTTGGTAAGTAGCCATAAACCCAACAGAACGGTCCCAACCACATTGGCTGTAAGCCACAGCATCGAAGCATGCTTCCAAGAGTCTGTCTTTTCCAGCGGTGATTTCATGCAAACTTTTTTGTTGAGTGGTCGAAATATAAGCTTTTAATACATAGCTTTGCATTACAAAGTACTTTAACTAATATGAAGCCAGCCGCCCCTGCCGACCCGCTTGCCCAGCTCACCGAAATTCGCGCCATCATGGAGCGCAGCTCGCGCTTTTTGTCGCTGTCCGGCCTAAGTGGGGTGGGAGCGGGGGTGGTGGCGCTGGTGGGCGCGGCAGCCGGCAATTTTTACTTGCAAAGCCACTACCCGAGCGAGTACGGTGACGCTGGCTACCGCCACCTTATTGCCAGCACCGCGGCCGAGCGGCAGGCGGCGCTGCCGTTTCTGCTGCTGCTGGCTAGCGTGATGATTGGCGTAGCGCTGCTGGTAGCGGTTTACTTTACGCGGCGGCGCACCCGGCACGATGGGCAAACGCTGTGGAGCGGCCCAGCGCGGCGGTTGGCCACGGCGCTGGCCGTGCCGCTGGTGACGGGCGGCTTGTTTTGCCTCCGGCTTTACCTCGGCGGCGACGCCGGCATGGTGGTGCCCGGCCTGTTGGTGTTCTACGGCCTGGCGCTGCTCAACGCCAGCAAATTTACGCTGGACGAAATTCGCTGGCTTGGCCTCACCCAGATTGGCCTGGGGTTGGTGTGCCTGCTGCTGCCGGGCTGGGGGCTGATGTTCTTCGCCCTGGGCTTTGGCCTGGGCCACATCGGCTACGGCCTGCTGATGTACAACCGCTACGAGCGGCCGGGCGCGGCTTCTAAACCCGTTGTGTCCGCGTGAAGCACCTCATCCACGCGCTTAACAAGGCTTTCGACCACCGCGTGCGGCTGGGCGTGATGGCCGTGCTGATGGCCAACGATTCCGTTAGCTTCAACGAGCTCAAAGAAGCCCTCGACCTTACGGATGGCAACCTCGCCAGCCATGTCGCGGCCCTCGAAAAAGCCGAGTACGTTCTGGTCAGCAAGCAATTCATCGGTAAGAAACCTAACACTACCTACACCGCCACCGCCGTCGGCAAATTAGCGTTTCAGCAGCACCTTGCCACGCTGGAAAAGCTGCTGCGGGGCTGATGAGTAAGATTATTAAGTACCCACGCATAAGTAACCGGATAAAGAAGAACGTCATTCCGAGCTTGCCGAGGAATTTCGCCCGCGCCAATAGGTGGCGTGGATGATTCCGGCGAGATTCCTCGACAAGCTCGGAATGACGTTCTTTTTAGTGACTACGGTTACTTGTGCGCGACTATTTAACTGATTGAACGTGAGGCTGCGCTTGGCGAAGCATTGCTACCACGTCGATACCTCGACGGGAGTATACTGCTTCAGCAGAGGTACTTCCACTAGCCCAGCCTCATGGTCTGAACGTTTTACACCACACCGGAAGCCTTGGGCTCTTTTTTTACATATTCACTTTGTAATGCAAAGTGCTTTAAAATAAATATTTATGAACCCTTCTGCTAAAATTCCGGCGCAATGGCCCGCTGATGCGGCTAGCGCCACCTGCGCCCAGCCCGCCCTCACGCCCCTCACCGCCGCCCAAAAACTGCTGCTGCCAGTAGGCGTGGTCTTGTTCGACTGGCTTTTCTGGCGCGAACGAGGTGGTGTCAATATGCTGGTGTTTACCGTTTTTGTAGTGGTGGCGCAGCTGCTGGTGCTGCCGCGCCACGCGGCAGTGCGGCGCTCACCCTATTTCTGGCTGATGGTATTCGGAAGCCTGTTGAGTGGAGTCCTGATGGCCGTGTACGGCTCGGGCGCGGCGGCACTGGCCTGCATGACCTCCGTGCTCCTGCTGCTCGGCTACGTCAACCAGCCTCACCTGAAGCTGGTGTTGTATGCCCTGCTCACGGCCGGTGGCAGCGTGGCCCAGGCGGGTGTGCGGGTGCTGCGCGGCGTGCGTGCCCCGCAGAACCCGGGCGCGGGCGTGCGCCGTGGTTGGTTCTATGGCCGCTTGCTGCTGATGCCGCTGGGCGTTCTGGGGGCGTTTCACCTGCTGTTTGCGGTGGCCAACCCGCGCTACGATGCCCTGAGCGGCGAAGTACTGGCGGTGCTGGGCGACTGGCTGGCGCGCCTGCTGCCCGATATTTCGCTGGGCCACTTGCTGTTTATCACGCTGGGCTTTCTGGTTACGGCCGGGGTGGTGGTGGCCGTGCCGGTGTTCGTTTTCGCCGACCACGAATCGCGTTTTGGTGAGTTTGTGCGGCGGCAGCGCAACCGAGTGGCCTCGTTTGGGGTGCGGCAGCCCGATTTTCGCTGGAAAACCAGCCGGGCGCTGGACTTGCGCAAGGAGTTTATTGCCGCCGTGGCCGTGTTCGGGCTGGTGAATGTGCTGCTGCTGGTCGTCAATGCCATTGACATCAACTGGCTATGGTTTGGCTTTGTGCCCACGGTGGGGTTCGACCTGGCGCAGTTCGTACACGAAGGGACATATGTGCTCATCTTCAGTATCCTGCTGGCCATGGGTATCGTGTTGTGGTTTTTCCGGCGCAACCTGAATTTCTACGTGCCGGGCCTGCCTTGGCTGCGCGTCGGGGCCACGGTATGGGTGGTGCAAAACGCCGTGCTGGCCGTGTCGGTGGGGCTGCGCAACTACTATTATATTCTGAATAGCGGGTTGGCTTACAAGCGCATCGGCGTCTGCTTCTTCCTGCTGCTCACGTTTTTCGGCTTGGTCACGGTACTGCTCAAAATCTGGCAGCGGCGCTCGGCTTACAGCTTGGTGCGGCTCAATGCGCTGGCCTGCTACGCGGTGCTGCTGCTGCTGGCCGCCGGCAACTGGGAAGTCTGGATTGCCCAATACAACCTGCAATCGCGCTTCAAGAGCATCGATATCGGCTTCCTGCTGGATATGCCCGACCGCGTCCTGCCCACGCTGGTGGCCCGCCGTGCCGTGCTCGACCGTGCCGCGCAGCTCACGCTGGAAACCGAATACGACGGCATCCAAAGCATTGATGGCCCCATGGCTCAGCGCCATCTCGACTTTGCCGTGGCCGCCGCCCGGGCTCGCTACGCGGCCTATTCCCACTGGCAGGGCTTCACCTGGGCCGACTGGCAAACGCGGCAGGCATTGCGCTAAAGGCTGCGCCTAGCCCACAAATCAATAAATCAACATATTAGCTGAATTACCATGGCTTCCTTCCCGCAATTTGCTCTTACGTTTTTGGGCCTGCTTTTCTGCGTCGGCGATGTGGCCGTGCTGGGGTTCCTGCTCACCTGGCAGGAGCGGGCCGCCTCGCCGGCCATGCGCCGTCAGCGCCTGGTGCGCGGGGTACTGCCGGCCACTGCGCTGCTGTTGGGGCTCCTGCTACTGGCTTTCACGCAGATTATGCTGCTGTGGTCGCCGCGCTAGTACCACTTGGTAATCAGGAGTAGCTGAACTGAATTTATCCCTCAATACCCATCATATTTTACCCACTCGCTCATGCAAACCCAAGCGTCAACCCCATTGAACGGCTACCAGGTTCTGGCCCGTAAGGTCATTGTGCACGCCCGCACCTCGTTTCTAATTCCCATTTTCCGCCGGCTCTACGGCGTGGCGGAGGCGAGCGTGCAGCTGAGCTACTTGGAGAAGCTGCCCGTCGGTACGCTCGGTCGGGGCATGGCTGATATCCTGCACGACAACCACCTGCAACTTATTCCCCATTACGAAAACCACGACCTGAAACACGTGTTGCTGGGCTATGCCATGACCCCCGAGGACGAGCTGAAGCTAAAAGCCTTCATGCTCGGCAATGGCGACTGGTCTATCACCTGCGTTGGGTTTCTGTTGCTGGCCGTGCTCACGCCCGAAGTATGGCCGGCCCTGCGGCGGCACTACCAGCGGGGCCGCCGTACCCAGCCCATCGTGGGCTGGACCCTGACTGAGTACGCCGGCCACTACACCGCCGCCCTGCGCCAGCAGATTGGTTTGCCCACCGCCGCAACCTGCCATGCGCTGGCGTAAGCAGCTGCCGTCCTGGCCGGTGGTGCCGCCGCTGCTTTGGCTCTCGGCCGCCGGCTGTGGCATGGCCATCCTCAGCTTGGTGTTCGAGGTAGAAATCTGGTCGTACCATCCGCAGGCGGCCGGCTGGAGCCGCGCCCTGCTGGCGGGGCTGTTGCTGGCGGCCGGAATCCAGAGCATACAGGTGTTATGGCGCTGGCCTGCTCCTTACCCGGGGCCAGCCGGACTGCGGTGGCTGCTGCGCGCCGCCACCGTAGCCGTTATCGTTGGAATAACCATACTCATGGTTCCGCTTTTAGCCTTGACTATTCTATTCACAAGCCAACTGTCATAGCATTCCAGCAGGTAATTGCCGCATCCAGAGTGGGCCAGCTCATTGTATCAAGGATAGTCTTAAACAGAGAATGAAGCCCGAAAAATAGGCTCTAAGGAAGAGCAGTAGTTTGAATTTTCCGGTTGCCTTTTGCCTCAAACCTCGAATAATCAGGCTTATTGCTAGAATGATGGCATGTTTACTCAAAACTTGAAATAATGACTTATCGAAGTTTATGACTTAGCTTGGCACTCCGTTGGGCTTCCCAGACTGAGAAAGGCCCGTGACGGTTCCACGCATCTCTCTGCTAAATGGCCCGTACGTTGCTCCTGGTTGTGCTTTTCATTGCCTTGTTGCTTGAGCTGGCACTCACGGGAGGAGCTTTTTTCGCGCCCGTATTCACCCTAGCCAAGTTTGGGGTGAAATACGGCCCTGAAACCACTTTCCTGGCTTATATCGTGGCGTGGTTCCTGCTTTTCGTGTCGCTGGTAGCGGCCTTGGCGCTGGCGCAGGTATGGCAGCGGCGGCCTGGCTTTGCCACTTGGTGCTACCTGCTGGGTGTGTGGTGGATAGGCATTGGCGTGGGGATTTACTACGCTTTCGGCAAGCCCGATAATTTGCTGCTCGATTCCGTAAAAGGAATTCTCATCGTCATCCTGACCTGGCGCTGCCAGGCCGACCGCCTCATGGCACGCCGTTACTAGCGACTAATCAGTATATTAGCGGTTCCACGGCTTTCACGTCTTCCCGCGCTATGCCCACTTCTCACCTGCACCCAATTTCCGCTGCTCCAAAACTTTCGCGTCTGGGCCGGTCGCTCGCCGGTGCGCAGGTGCTGAAAGAAACGTTGAGCATCATCTTTCTGGGTCTGCCTCTCATAAAGGAGCAGCCTCTGATACTGCTCTCGGCTCTGCCGGGCGTGGTGCTGTACCTGCTGCACTGGCAGTTGGTGCTGGGCCGGGTAGGCCGCATGTTTGCGGCAGCCGTGTGGGGCTTCACCCTGCTCGATGAATTGTGGGGTCTGTTCCTGTTTCAGGAGTTGGATTCGCCTACCCGAGCCCAGGTTCGGATGCTGTACTGGAGTTACTTTTTAGGCCTGGGTATCATCCTGTTGGCCTTGGCCGAGTTGGGTTGGCGCTGGCAGAGCCGCCGCGAGAAAGCCCGGCGCAATGTGCACCACAAAGCGCTGCTGGCCGCCCGGCAGCGCCAATAGGCGAGTGCCCAGCCACAGCGGTCAATTTTTGAGCCACGCCGTTTTTACTGACCTTTTGGGGCGGAGGGCTGGTATATTTGCCGTTCTTCGTAGCTGGGCTCTGGCTCGGTTTCCCACTTGCTGCCTCGCATGGCCGACCTCAAACCGCTAGCTTCCGCTTCTCCTGCTGCCCCCAAGCCCCCCGTGCGCCGCCGCTGGCCCCTGCGGCTGGCCAGCTGGTCCTGGGTTGGGTTTGGTCTTTTGGTGATTTTGTTTCTGGTGTACCCGTTTCTGGTGAGCACCAATTTTATGTTCCTCTTCGGTAAATCGCCCAGTCTGGCCGATTTGGAAAACCCCAAAGTGGAACAGGCATCGGAGCTTTATACCTCGGATGGCGTGCTGATTGGCAAATACTTTCGCGAAAACCGTTCGCCGGTGGCGCTTAGCCAAATGTCGCCGCTGCTCATCAAAGCTCTCATTGCCACCGAGGACGTGCGCTACTACGAGCACGCGGGCATCGACCTCACGGCCGTGCTCGGCGGAGTGTTCTCGTCGTTGCGCGGCGAGAAGCGCGGTGGCTCCACCATCACCCAGCAGCTCGCCAAAAACCTCTACAAAATCCGCCGCCAGCAGAGCCGGGGCGCGCTGGGCTACATTCCTGTGGTGAGCACCATTATTGCCAAAACCAAAGAGTGGCTGACCGCCGTGGAACTGGAGCGCCGCTACACCAAGCAGGAAATCCTGCGGATGTACCTCAACACGGTGGAGTACGGTTCCAACGCTTTCGGCATCAAGGTGGCGGCCAAAACCTTCTTCAGCACCTCCCCCGACAGCCTGCGGCCCGAAGAAGCGGCCATGCTGGTGGGCGTGCTCAACAACCCGACGGCCTACAACCCACGCTTTCATCCGGTGGCGGCCCTGCGCCGCCGCAACGTGGTGCTCGACCGTATGGGTCAGGCCGGGGTGCTGCCCAAGGCCGAAATCGCGGCCCTCAAAGCCACGCCCATTGTGCTGCGCTACCACGTCGAGCCCCATATCGACGGTCCCGATACTTACTTCCGCGGGGCCATCAGCCAGTTTGTGAATGCGTGGTGCGACAGCACGGGCCACGACATGTACCGCGACGGCCTGAAAATCTACCTTACCATCGATTCGCGCATGCAGGCCCACGCCGAAGAGGCCCTGCACGAGCGCATGAAAGCCCTGCAGCGGCAGTTCGACAACTTCTGGCGCAACAAGGACAAAAACCCGTGGGTGGACGAGGAGGGAAATGAGATTCCAGACTTCATCGCCACCCAGATGCGGCGCACCGAGAGCTACAAGAGCCTCGCCAACCGCTACCGCAACCAGCCTCAGCGCCTCGATTCGGCCCTGAACGCCAAGCGGCCGATGAAAGTATTTACCTGGAAGCACGACGATAATGACACCACGCTCGTCATGTCGCCGCTCGATTCGTTGGCTTACTACAAGCACTTTCTGCAGTCGGGCATGATGTGCATGGACCCCTTTACCGGCCAAATCAAGGCTTGGGTGGGCGGGCTCGACTACCGCTTCTTCCAGTACGACCACGTGAAACAGGGCCGCCGCCAGGCCGGCTCCACGTTCAAGCCCTTCGTCTACCTCACGGCTCTCGACAACGGCTACTCGCCCTGCGACCGCATCCGCGACCAGCGCGTGACCATCAACTACGTGGAAAACGGCCAGCCCATGGAGTGGAAGCCCGACAACGTGACCCGCGAGTACACCGGCATCAACATGACGCTGCGCCACGCCATGGCCCGTTCCGTGAACTCCGTGACGGCCCAGCTGACGGAGAAGGTGGGCTGGGAAAACGTGGCCAAATACGCCCACAAAGTCGGCATCACCAGCCCCTTGCTGGCCGTGCCCAGCATCGGCCTTGGTTCGGGCGGCGACGTGAGCGTGTACGAAATGGTGGACGCCTACAGCACGTTCCTAAACACCGGTTTCCGTTCCGAGCCCCGCCTCGTGACGCGCATTGAGGACCGCAACGGCAACGTCATCAAGCAGTTCGACCCCGTGCAGAAGCGCGCCATCTCGGCCGAAACCGCCTGGTTGATGACCTACATGCTGCGCGGCGGCATGGAGGAGCCCGGCGGCACGTCCCAGGCCCTCTGGGACTACGAGCTTTGGAAAAACGACAACCAAATCGGCGGCAAAACCGGCACCACCTCCAACTACTCCGACGGCTGGTACATGGGCATGACCAAGGACCTGATGACCGGCGTGTGGGTGGGCGGCGAAGACCGCAGCATCCACTTCACCGGTTCGCAGCAGGGCGAAGGTGGCCGCACGGCCTTGCCCATCTTCGGCAAGTTCATGGAGAAAATCTACCAGGACAAAGAGCTGGGCTACACGCCCGGCCACTTCCCCAAGCCCTCCGTTAAAATCACCAAGAAGTACACCTGCGTTTCAGAATCTGAACCGCGCCGCCGCCGCGCCGAAGCCGTGGACACCATCGCCGCGGATAATCTGCTGGAACAGATGAACAACGGGGGAGGGCTGCCGGATAGCCTCAAGCCTTAGCACTTGTGGAGGGAAAGACGGAAGCCGCTGCATTAGTTAAAACTAGCCGTTGGCTTTGCATGCCAGACAGTTGTTTTAATCGAGCCATCATCGTCACTGGCTTATCTGAAATTGCATCCCACATTTCTTGCCCTTCCACTTGGATGGGCCAAATAATGTTGGTTTTCCAACTGGTCGAGCTTGCCAACCAACCGACTATGTTAAGTGCCCACGCATAAGTAACCGGATAAAGAAGAACGTCATTCCGAGCTTGCCGAGGAATCTCGCTCGCGCCAGTGGGCGGCGCGGATGACTCCAGCAAGATTCCTCGGCAAGCTCGGAATGACGTTCTTTTTGGTTGACTACGGTTACTTGTGCGCGACTACTTAGCATCCAGATAGGTGCCCAATTCTTGTAGCACTGCAGGCATTCCGGGAGTATATTCGGAAATTTGATTCCAAACCTTCTCGGAAGTCATAAAGACGATAAACCAATCGTCAACGAAAGGCCCATCCGCAGTCAGACTAAACACATTTAGCAATTCGGGCGAGCAGGTCCTCCAGGTAGTGGTCGTTCCAGCCTAA
>NZ_BMGY01000027.1 GCF_014640435.1 Hymenobacter frigidus
GAGCTAACATAGGCCAAAAATACCACGCAATTATTCACCGTTACTTATGCGTGGCCACTTAAGTAGTCGCGCATAAGTAACCGTAGTCAATCAAAAAGAACGTCATTCCGAGCTTGCCGAGGAATCTCGCCGGAGTCATCCGCGCCGCCTACTGGCGCGAGCGAGATTCCTCGGCAAGCTCGGAATGACGTTCTTCTTTATCCGGTTACTTATGCGTGGGCACTTAATCTTGATTGCTTGCGCGGTAGAGATGCTTCGACTACGCTCAGCATGATGGGCTTTGTTCATAATCAGGTTTCTGACCACTCATTACTCTACCACCAGCGAGCGGGTGGCCGTGCCGACGACCCCTTCGGCCTGCACCAGATAGCTGCCGGGGCGCAGGGCGCTCAGTTCCAGCGTGGCATCGAGGCCGGTGGGGTACTGGGTGAGCACCGGGCGGCCCAGCAAGTCGCGCACGATGAGGCGGCTGACGGGGGCGGGCAGGCGCACAGTGGCCTGGCGGCGGGCCGGATTCGGAAACAGGTCGAAGGCAAAGCTGGCAGCGGCCCGGGTGGCGGTGGGCGCAAAGGCCCGGTTCTCAAGGACTAAAATCCGGTCGTCGGTGGCGGCGGGGTTGCCGCGGCCGTCGCGGTTACTGGTCCCGATGTACACCTTACCTTGGGGCGACACGCAGACGGCCCGCAGCCGGCCGAACGTAGTCAGGAAATTGGTAGGTGGCAAAATGGTGAGGCCCGCCGCATCCAGCGGGAGCTGGACAAGCTTGCTGTCTTTGAGCACGGCCAGCAGCAGGCTGCCGCGCCAGCCGGGGATGGCGGGGTGGTCGTAATAAGCCAAGCCGGCC
Source organism: Hymenobacter frigidus (assembly GCF_014640435.1). GTDB lineage: Bacteria > Bacteroidota > Bacteroidia > Cytophagales > Hymenobacteraceae > Hymenobacter > Hymenobacter frigidus. Next base: position 845 of record NZ_BMGY01000027.1, read on the forward strand.
GGGGCAATGGTGGGCGTCCAGGTAGTGAGCGGTTCGCGCACGTTATTGGCGGCACAGAAGGCAGCCTCGGCGGGCAGGTTACAGTTGCCCTCCACGTTGGGCCAGCCGTAGTTCCGGCCAATTTCAATCTTGTTGATTTCGTCGTCGTTGCTGGGGCCGTGCTCCGAGCTGTAGATGCGGCCGTTGGGCAAGCTCACCAGGCCCTGCGGGTTGCGGTGGCCCAGGGTGTAGACCAGGCTGCCGGGCGTAGGATTGTTGGCCGGAATGGTCCCTTCGAGGTTCAGGCGCAGTATTTTACCATTGAGCGACGCCGGATTCTGGGCTTCGGACGCTACAAGCGCGTCGCCGGTGGTCATAAGAATGGTGCGGTCGGGCAGCACCAGCAGGCGCGAGCCGCTGTGGTTGGTGGTGGCCACAATGTTGCCGAGCAGCACCAGCGGGTTGCTTAGCGTGGTGGCCCCGGGATTGTAACTATAGCGCACCAGCTTTTCCTTCAGCACGCCCTGGTTTGTGTAATTATACACCACGAATACCCAGTAGGTAGCCACCGGCGGCACGGACAGGGGAAAGGGCTCCATCACGACCAGGCCCAGCAAGCCGCTTTCGTTGCTCTCCGTCACATCGGGCAGCGTGAGCAGCAGCGACACCTGGCCCGTGGCGGGGTTTACGCGGCTGATGCGGCCGGCCCGCTCGGTCATCCAGATGAAGTTGTCGGGCCCCCAGGCCAGCTCCCAAATCGTGCTCAGGTTGCCGGCCAGGGCCGAGGCCGTGACCGTGGTGGGGCCCACCGGGAACGTGGCCAGCGCCGGGGCCTGAGCCGTGGCAGCCAGCGGCAGCCCTCCCAACAGGAAAGCGGCCATCGCAATGCGTAAAGTTTTCATAATGAGCGGGAGTGGTGTGAGTGAGCAACCTAAAATACGCAATTTTTATTAACGAAAACAGCCGGCGGATGGATGCCGAACTGCCCGTAGTAGCTTGCGGCCGCATTTATCCCCCTGTTACTGCCATGGCTCTTGCTTTCACTGCCACCCACCCCACCGGCTACACCCTCAGCACCGACCCGCAGCTGCTTGATATTGACCGAATTCACCGCTGGCTGAGCGAGGAATCCTACTGGGCCAAACACATTCCCCGCGCCACGGTGGACCGTGCCATTGCCAACTCGCTGAATTTCGGGATTTATGCTCCCGATGGCCAGCAGGCCGCCTTTGCCCGCGTGGTGACGGACCGGGCCACGTTTGCCTGGCTCTGCGACGTGTTTGTGCTGCCCGAACACCGCAGCCAGGGCCTCTCCAAGTGGCTGGTGAAGCAGATGCTGGCCCACCCCGACCTGCAAAACCTGCGCCGCCACCTCCTCGCCACCTTCGATGCCCACACCCTCTACCAACGCTTCGGCTACGAGCCCCTAGATAGGCCCGACCGCTGGCTGGAAATAAAGCAGGTTAATCCCTACGGGGGAGGAAGTTGAGGGAATATTGGTTTGTTGAAACCGCTGTTTACCTAGACCGGGCAGCAGTTGAAGCCAAATAAAAAAAGGCAGTGAGCAACCCGCAGGCGGCGTTGCCGGTCATGACAACAAAACCCTTTATTCCCCTTCCCATGACCCCATTCCCCCGATTTGCTGCCTGGTTACTCAGCGGCCTGGGCGCCCTGGCAACGGTGAGTTGCACCAGCGAAAAAAAGAACCCCGGACCCGGGCTGGTGGGGGTGCAATACGCCCAGACGCAATGTGCCGACCGCTGGGGTCAGGCCTCAGGCCCCCAGCAGCTCGCGGCGGCGGCCCAGGCCTACCTGGCCCAACAGAACCTGACCCTGTACCAACCTCAAGCCAGCGTCAAAAATAGCGGCGTTGTCTGCGCCGCCTGCACCTGCCCCACGGGCCTGGTGCTGGAAGGCGCGGTGCAACCCGCCGATTTGCAGGCGGTGCTCGCCCTGGGCTTCACCAAAAAGTAACGTGCATCTTGGCCGGCGTAGGGGCGGGGTCGTACCCGGCAGGGCTTGCCCCTGCGCCAACCGTTGCCAGCCCGCCACTTCATTTCGCCGGACTGGTCCACTTGCTGCCCATTAGCCGGAAGCGCCAGGGCAGGCCCGCCGCTTCGGGGCCGGCGTAGGCCAGGCCCACCCGCGCGCTGGCCACAATGTCGGCTGGGGCCACCACCTCACCGTGGTCCTCAAACCAGAGCACCTCGCCGGTGACGGGCAAGCCGGTGAGGGCCGGCGTGATGCCCAGCGCCTGGCTGAGCACGCCGGGCCCGGCCGTGAGGGCCCGCGCCGGCTGGACCAGCCCCCGCCGACGCAACATTTCAGCTACCCCAACGGTGGGCTCCACGGCCCGAATCAGCACGGCATCGGGGTGGGCGGCATCGTGCGTGGCGATGTTGAACAGCGCGTGCCGGTTATACACGGTGTAGATGTAGGCGAGGCCACCGGGTACGTGCAGCCCCTGGGCCTGGTGACGCTTGCGCTGCAAATGCAGCGTGAGAGAATGGTCGCCCTCGTGGCGGTAGGCCTCGGTTTCGACCACGCGGCCGGCGGTGAGGACACCATCAACGTGCGTGTAGAGGTGCTTGCCCAGCAAGTCGCGGGCAATGGCCAGCACATCGGCGCGCTGGAAAAAGGCGGGAGGAAGCTTGGCGGGCATGGGTAATGGGTGGTGAATCGGTTTAGTAATTCAAAAAGTTTGTCATCCTGAGCACAGCGAAGGACCTTATCAATCCTACGCCGACTGGATTCACAGCAAACTGAGCAGTTGGGAGAAGGTCCTTCGCTACGCTCAGGATGACAGACGATAATCGAATTATCTAAATGCCTTCGGTGGTGCGGACTAACCTACCGCAGCCGGTACAGCAAACCGACACTCAGCAGCCAGTGCTGCTGCCGCCAGGGCAGGGTGCTGCCGGGCTGGCCGTTTACGCGCAGGCTTACGTCGGCGGCGGGCAAATCGACGGTGGCGCTGCTGCGGGTGAGGAAAAACCCACTCTCCTCGGCTATTTCCAATTGGGTGCGGGTGCGCAGCGGCAGCAGGTAACTGGCATCGGCCACCAGCTCAAACTTGTGGCTTAATTCCAAACCCAGGCCCAGCGTGGGTTGCAGGGCATCGGCTTGGGTTTGCAGGCGCAGGCTCAGCCGGTCGGCTCCCAGGTTGGTGCCGGCCACGCGCAGGCCGTCGTCGGGGTTGGTGAAGGTGCCCAGTTGGCGGCCCACCGTTTGGCAGGTGTAGGCCAACCCGACCCGACCGTAAAGCGGCCGGTGACGGGGCCGCAGGTTGTGCTGGTAGCTGAGGCCAGCCGCCCAGCCACGGCCGCTAAACTGCCGAAACACGTACTGCGTGGCCAGGGTCACGGTTAGTTCACGGGTTAACTCATACTGGTATTCAACGCGTGACCAGCCCGTTAGCGCCTGGTCGGTGATAAGGGCCGTGGTTTGCGCGCCGAAGCGGTAGCCCGCTGGCGCATACGCCACCGCCAGCTCGGCCCGCGCCACGGCCAGCGGCCACGCTCCTACCGAAGCCCCGTAGCGAAAGCGGCTGAAGAACCGGCCCAAGGGATTGTCCGGCTGCTGGGTCGGTTCTGCGGGCCCGGGCGCTGTCCCGGCCGCTGCGCTGGGAGTCGTGGGCCGAAACAGCGAGTCGGCCCGCTGCTGGCGCTGCTGGTCGAGCAGGGCTTTACGCAGGCTTTCGGGCGGCAGCAGCGTGGTGGTGCCCTGCCAGAAAGCCGAGTCGTAGGCCACAGCGTTGCGCAGAAACACGTCGTGGTACTGCGCCCGCTCCACGTAATCGGGCCGGGCCGCCTGCGCGGTATCAATGGCCGTGGTCAGGAATTCGCCAAAGTAATTGAGCGGCGGCCCGATGGGTAAGCGGGCCCGGGTTTGCCACCACACGGTTTTCAGGTGCCAGCGGCCGGCGTAGGGCTGGTAGGCCACCCGCAGGCTGCGCGAGTCGGCCCGGTTGGGGGAGCGGCCCAGGCCCGCGGCGGTGTAGTGCCACTCGGCCCCCAGAAAGGCGTAGGTATCCTGGTCGATGTACATCTGCCCGGCAAAATCGGCGCGGCGGTTGCCCGCCCGGGGACCGAAGACTACCACGAATACCGGCCGGCCGGCGTAGCTGCTGCCCGGGGCCAGGCGGTAGTCGTAATCGCGCAGGTGCTTCAGGTCGATAAACTGGGCGCGGCGGTGCACGAAATCCCCGTACTGCGTGATGAACGGCCCACCCGCCCAGTCAATCCGCACGAGTTGCCCGGCGGGCCGCAAATCCACTTTGCGCGACTGCTGAATGCGGATTTCTCCGTCATCACCCCGCTGCTGGTAGCCCGGCTTGAACACCGTGAGCAGGCCTTCGACGAGGTAGCGCGGCCGGCCGTCGGGCTCATTGTCCGACTCGCGGTAGAAGCCCGTGAGCTGCGTGGGCCGCACCGGGTAATTGCGCGGGATGCGGGCCACCGCCTCGCGCACAATGCCCACTACCGAGGCCGTTACCTGCACCTCGCCCAGCGCCGCCGGGCTGATTCGCAGCTCAATGCGCAGTTCCGGCCCCGGCAGCGGCGGCAGCGCCTGGCTATGCTTCCGGTAGCCCAGCAGCGCCACTTCCAGCCGCGCCTGCTGGTAGGCGGGCGGAATGGCCAGGACAAAGCGCCCGTCGTCGTTGGTGCTGGTGCCGAGGCGGTTATCGGCCACGCCCACCTGCGCGTTTGGAATGGGCTGGTGGGTTTCGGCATCTACTACCTGCCCGCGCAGTACGGCCGGGGCCTGGCTCAAAGCCGGACCTGCCAACAAAACCAGCCAAATCAGCAGCAAACAGCGCATAACAACGGTCTTGAAGGCACAAAATACCAACGGCAGCTTCTACGGATTAGCCGTGCACCAGCACCTGCTTACTCACCAGATACTCGGCAATCTGCACGGCATTGGTGGCGGCCCCTTTGCGTAGGTTATCGGCCACCACCCACATATTGAGGGTTTTGGGCTGAGTTTCGTCGCGGCGCAGGCGGCCTACCAGCACGGCGTCGCGGCCGTGGCTGTCCTTGGGCATCGGATATTGGTTCTGGGCGGGGTTGTCCACCAGCTCCACGCCGGGCGTGTTGGTCAGAATATCGCGCACCTCGGCCATATCAAATTCCTCGGCAAACTCTACGTTGATGGACTCGGAATGCCCGCCCATCACCGGAATACGCACGCAGGTAGCCGTGACCCGGATGCTGTCGTCGCCCATGATTTTCCTGGTCTCGTTCACCATCTTTAGCTCCTCCTTGGTGTAGCCGCTGGGCTCGAACACGTCGATGTGGGGCAGCACGTTCAGGTCGATGGGGTGCGGGTAAGCGGGGTTGCTGGCCGGTTGGCCGGCGCGCTCTTCCAGGAGCTGGTCCACGGCTTTTTTGCCGGTGCCGGTCACGCTCTGGTAGGTGCTCACCACGATGCGACGCACCCGGTACTTCTTGTGCAAATCATTCAAAGCCACCACCATCTGAATGGTAGAGCAGTTAGGATTGGCAATGATTTTATCGTCGGCCGTGAGTGTATCGGCGTTTAGCTCGGGTACCACCAGCTTCTTGGTGGGGTCCATGCGCCAGGCCGAGGAATTGTCGATAACGGTGGTGCCCACGGCGGCGAAGCGCGGGGCGTGCTCCTTGCTCACCGAGCCACCGGCCGAGAAAATGGCGATGTCGGGGCGGGCCGCAATGGCCTCGTCCATGCTCACCACGGGGTATTGTTTGCCTTGATACTCCACGAGCTGGCCCACCGATTTGGCAGAGGCCACGGGCAATAACTCGGTCAGGGGAAAGTGGCGCTCGGCCAGCACTTTCAGCACTTCAGTGCCCACCAGGCCGGTGGCACCCACAATGGCAAGTTTCATAGAACTGAGAAATTAGAACGGTCATCCACGATGCCATCCGGCGCAAAGGTCGGCAGGAACGCCCCAATCCATCACTCAATGCCCCTCAAACGGCCCAGGCAGCGGCGAAAGCACGAAATATCACTCTAATGGGCTTACATTGGGCACAGCTAAGACTCCCTTGTTATTCAAATGAAGCAACTGCTACTGCTGCTCTTCTTTTTGCCCCTGCTGGCCAGCGCCCAGCTGCGCGAAGATTTCACCGACGGCAACTTTACCACCAACCCTGCCTGGGCCGGTGACGCGCCCAGCTTCCAGGTAACGGCGCAGCAGCTGCAAAGCAACGGCCCGGCCGTAACCGGCACCGGGCTCCAGCTCAGCACGCCCTGCCAGGCCAGCACCGGCACCGTGTGGGAATTCTGGGCCAACCTCAAGCTGGCCACCAGTTCCGGCAACCTCGCCGATGTGTGGCTGATGGCCTCCCAAACCGACCTCAAAAACTCCAATAACTCGGGCTACTTCGTGCGCCTCGGCGGCACCGATGATGAGGTAAGCCTGTTCCGCAAAGACTCGACCCGCGCCGCCGTCCTCGTCATCGATGGCCTGAACGGCACGCTGGCCAGCATCACCAACAACTTGGTGCGCGTGCGCGTGACCCGCACCACCGCCAACCGCTGGACCCTGGAGCGCGACCTCACCGGGGGCCGCACCTTCGTGACCGAAGCCGCCCAGCCCATCGATGCTACTTACCAACGCAGCGCAGCCATGGGTGTATCGCTGGTTTACTCAGCCGCCAACAACCGCAATTTTTACTTCGATGACTTTGCCGTGACCGATGCCACGGCCCCACTCCTGCTGCGCGCCGTACCGCTCGATTCGCGCCAGGTGAACGTGGCGTTCAACGAAACGGTGGCCCCGGCCAGCGCCACCACGCTGGCCAACTACCGCCTGCAAAGCGGCGCGGGGCCCACGGCGGCCCAGGTGCTCAGCAACAACCCGGCGGTAGTGCGCCTCACCTTCGCCACGGATTTTGCTACTGGCAATGCGGTGGAAGTACGCAACATGGCCGACCTTTTCGGCAACGTGGCGGCGGGGCCGCTCACGGCCGCGTTTGCCGGGCCGCCCGTGGCCCCGCAGGTCGGCGACTTGGTCATTACCGAGATTTTTGCCGACGAAACCCCGCAGGTGAGCCTGCCGCTGTCGGAATATATTGAGATTTACAACCGCAGCGCCACCAAGGTTATCAGCCTGAACGGCGTGCGGCTGGGCAAAGGCGGCACCACCACGGTAGCCATGCTGCCCGATACCGCCCGCCTACTGCCGGGCCAGTACGCCATCGTGTGCGGCAGTACGCGGGTGCTGCAATTCGCTGGCTACGGCAAGGTGTACGGCCCCACGAACTTCCCTTCGCTCAGCAACGGCAGTGACCAGCTGGTGCTGCGCGCCCGCGATGGCCGCACGCTGTTTGAAGTCACTTATTCCGATTCCTGGTATCGCGACGCCCGCAAAAAAGAAGGCGGCTGGAGCCTGGAAATGATTGATACCAACAACTACTGCGCCGGGGCCGAAAACTGGACCGTCAGCACCGACCCCATCGGCGGCACGCCCGCCCGCGCCAACTCGGTGCGCGCCGTCAATCCCGACGCCAAAGCCCCCGCCCTGCTCCGCGCCGTGGCCCTGAATGCCACCACCGTACGGGTCTACTTCTCCGAAAAACTCGACAGCACCGCAGCCGCCACCCTGAGCCGCTACGCGCTGACGCCGGCCACCGCCATCACGCGGGCCGCGCCCGTTGCGCCCGATTTCCGGCAGGTCGACCTGACCCTGGCCACGCCGCTGACCGCCAGCCGCCCGCTCACGCTGGCCGTGCAAACGGCCACCGACTGCGCCGGCAATGCCAGCGGCCCGTTGCAGTCGGCTACGTTTGCCCTGCCCGAGGCGGCAGTGAGCGGCGATGTAGTGATTAATGAGCTGCTGTTCAATCCCCGCGTGGGAGCGGTACGGTTTGTGGAAATCATCAATCGCAGCAACAAATTTATTAGCCTACAAGGCTGGCAGTTTTTGCGGGGCCGCGTGAACGGCAACGCCACGGCCACCCAACTCACCAGTGGCCCGCTGGTGCTGGGCCCCGGCCAGCTGCTGGCTTTCACTCCCAACGTAGCCAGCGTGCAGGCCCAGTACCCCACCAGCCACGACCCCGCTAACTTGATTGAAGTAGGTGCCCTGCCCACCTTCGCCGACGTGGACACGGTGCGGCTGCTCGACGGCCGCGACGTGAAGCTGGACCAGCTGCCCTATTCCAAAAGCCTGCATCTGAGCTTACTGGCCACGCAGGAGGGCGTGTCGTTGGAGCGCATCCGCGCCAGTGGGCCCAGCACCGGCAGCAACTTCCATTCGGCGGCCGGCACGGTGGGCTACGCCACGCCCGGCCGGCCCAACTCGCAGGCCCAGGACGAACTCGGCGGCAACCAGGAGCTGACCGTGACCCCGGAAATCTTCACCCCCGACGACGACGGCCAGCAGGACTTCGCCACCCTCAATTTCCACCTCGACCAGGCCGGCTACGCGGCTTCCGTGACGGTGTATGATGCCCTGGGCCGGCTCACGCGCCGCCTTGTTCGCAACGAAACCCTGCCCACCAACGGCTTCGTGCAGTGGGACGGCGTGGATGATAGAGGCCGCAAAGCCGCCGTGGGCTACTACATTCTGCTGGTCGAATTATTCCGCCCCAGCGGCGGCGAGAAGCGCGAGTATAAGAAGACGGTCGTGCTGGGTGCGCGGTTTTAACCAAAAGCAAATACGCAGCAAACAGCACGTCATGCTGAGCGCAGCCGAAGCATCTCGCGGTCAGCAGCAAATCATTTGTTTGAAAAGATTGAAGTAGTGACGGCCCGCGAGATATCTCGGCTGCGCTCGACATGACGTGCTGACGCGCATGCTGACCAGCTCCACTATTAAACCCCACCCGCTGGCTCGCGTCTGAAAAGGCATGAATAGCTCCCGGCAACTTCAACACCTCTACTGGCGGGCCGGCTTCGGGCCGCGCCCGCAGGACGTGGCCGCCGGCCTCAGCCCACGCAAAGCCCTGCGGCAGCTGCTCCACGATTCGGAGAAGTACGAGCCGCTCGTCGGTCCCGGTCTGAGCTACGCCGACCCGCAGGGTATGGTGATGACCACGCCCAATCAGCCCGCGCTGGCTGGCACGCCGGCCGCAACCGTACCGCGCCTGCGCCGCGCCGAACTCACGCCCGAGCAGCACAAGATGCAGAACCAAGGCCTGCGGGAGGCCTTCAGCAACATGAGCACGGCTTGGATGGACCGCCTGGCGGCCTCACCGGCGCAGCTGCGCGAGAAAATGACGCTGTTCTGGCACGGGCACTTTGCCTGCCGCGTGCGCCAGCCCAACGCCGCGCCTGACCCTGTGAATCTCGACCAGGGCGACCTGCACCACCAAGTCAACTTCCGTAGCATCTGCGCCAGCGTGCTCAAAGACTGGCTGGGGGCCGACGACACGGCTATTCTGGGCACCGGCTTTGAGCGAATGCACGGGCTGGTGTAGATGAATTACCCTACCGCTTGCAGTCTTGAAATCAGCCGCCAAGCAGATGTAAAAGCACCGCTTTTGCTATCCTAAGCACGGCGGCCGGAGCCGTGGGCAAGAACAAGTCCGACCAAAGATTTTTAACTAAAAAGATTTTATCGTCCGCTGTTTTTTGCAAAACAATTCTTCTCTTTAGCTGCTAATTAAGCAGTTGCTCATTTTAGCACTCATGATTTCACTTTACTTGTTTTTTGTATGTCAATTACCCTAAAGTACGGGCGCTTACTGTTTGTGCTGCTGCTGCTGGTTTCCCTAACCAATTGCAGCAAAGAAAAAGTTGAACCCGTACGTACCCCTGAGGATGTTATCGCTACCGGCTGGCGACTGACCCAGTACCTGCGCAACGGCGTGGACGAAACTTCTCAACTGGTAATAAAGAACTATGAGGAGTCCTACGCAAAACCTGAAGCTCATTCCCGCTCCTACGTTGACGAGAATAACCAGGCTCAATCGCAGACGGGTACTTGGAAATACGACAAAGAGAAGAACCGAATCAACGTTTCGGGCGTCAGCAGCGTGAAGATTACCCGGACCACCGGCAGCGTATCCTCTTCATACTATGAGATTCAGAAGCTCGACGACCAAACGTTGTGGTATGCCTTCGTCAATGGCAGCGACCGGCATGAATTTCGGTTTGTGAAGAAGTAGGACTTTAACGACGGCCCAATGCCCCACCCCGTGGCGGTACGTGCTTAACCGCCAAACACCGCTGCCGCCAGCGCCAGCACGGCCTGACGGGTTTGCTCGGGCTGCTCCAGATATGCCTGGTGGCCGCTGCCCTCCAGAAACAGCGCGTGGCCCTCGGCGGGCAGCGCGGCCTGGCGCACGGCATCGTCGAAAGGCACGGCTACATCGTGCTTACCGGCCACCATCAGCACCGGGAACTTGGCGGTGGCCAGCACTTTGGTGCGCTCGGGGCGGGCAGCCATGCCGCGTAGGGCTCCGATGATGGTAGTTACGGGCGTGGCCTTGCCAATTTCTTCGAGCAAGCCCCGCGCCTCGGTCAGCTTGTCGCGGTTCGACGGCGCAAAAAGCGGGCGCACGAACGATTCCATGAACTTGGCCACCCCGTATTTTTCCACGAAGCCGATGTTTTTCTCGCGGTTCTGGCGCTTCTCGTCGGTATCGGCTAAGGCCGTGGAGTTGATGAGCGCGAGGCCGGCCACGCGCTGGGGCCAGCGCTCGGCCAGGGCCAGGGCCACGTAGCCGCCCATACTGTGGCAGACCAGCAGCGCCGGCTCGGGGCAGCCTTTTTGGTTGAGGTAGTCGATGACGTGGCGGGCCTGGGCTTCCATTGAAAAATCAGGCACGGAGGCCAGATTGGTGCCGTGGCCGAGCAGGTTGGGTACCAGCAGGCGGTAGCCATCGGGAAAGGCGCGGGTGAAATCAGTCCAGACCTCGCGGCTTTCGGCAAAGCCGTGGAGGAAAACGATAGTAGGCAGGTTGGGCGTAACAGACATGGCGGCAAAAGTAGCGCCAGCACCTCATCCGCCCGTGTCATGAGCGGGCGCGGTTGCTCTGCTTACCAAGACCAAGGCGGCCTTTTTGGACTCTCGGTTTACAATTCCCCGGTTGCAGTTGAAAACAACGCCATTCTTGCCAGACCTTTGGGCTCCTGAACCAACTGTCTTTCTATGAATCCTCTCGTTGACATCCGCCAGTTCGACCAAAGCCTGTGGCTGGATTTTATCAGCCGCCCGATATTGATTGACGGCAAGTTGCAGCGCCGCATTTCTGACGAAGCCCTGCGCGGCGTCACCTCCAACCCGGCCATTTTTGCCAAAGCCATCGGCGACAGCACCGACTACGACGCGGCCATTGCCGCGCTGGCCCTGCAGGGCAAAACCACCGACGAAATCTACACCAGTCTGGCCGTGGCCGACGTGCAGCACGCCTGCGACCTGTTTCGGCCCCTCTACGACGGCCCCGACCACGGCTCCGACGGCTACGTGAGCCTCGAAGTATCGCCCACGCTGGTGAACGACACCGAAGGCACCATCACCGAAGGCCTGGAGCTATGGCACGCCGTGAACCGCCCCAACGTGATGATAAAAGTGCCGGCCACGCTGGAAGGCCTGCCCGCCATCCGCCGCCTGATTGCCGAAGGTGTGAACGTGAACGTGACGCTGATTTTCAGCGTGGAGCGCTACAAGTTGGTAGCCGAAGCGTTTTTGGCCGGCCTCGAAGACCGTGCCACCGCCGGCCTGCCCCTGGCGCGTATCGACTCAGTGGCCAGCTTCTTCCTCAGCCGCATCGATGTGCTGATTGACCCGCAGCTCGAAAAGATGGTAGCTGAAGGCGGCGAGAAAGGCACCCTGGCGCAAAGTATGGTGGGCGAAGTAGCCCTGGCCAGCGCCAAGCAGGCTTATCAGGTTTACAAGGGGATTTTCGCCGGTCCGCGCTGGGCCGCGCTGCAAGCCCAAGGGGCCGAAACCCAGCGCCTGCTGTGGGCCAGCACCGGCAACAAAAACCCGAAATACGACGACCTGAAGTACGTCGAGAACCTCATCGGGCCGCATACCGTGAACACCGTGCCGGTGGAAACACTGGACATTTTCCGGACCAAGGGTCAGCCCAAAGTCCGCCTCGAAGACGGCTTGGATAAGGCGCAAGAAGTGCTGCGTCGCCTGCCCGAGTTGGGCCTGAACCTGGAAGAGCTGACCAACCACTTAGAAGTGGACGGGGCCAAGAAATTCAACGAGCCCTTCGGCAAGCTGATGGAATCCATCAACAGCAAGCGCCAGCAGGCCCTCACCGGCACCGTGGCCGCGGCCACCATGCAGCTGGGCCAGTACCAAGCCGCCGTGGATGCCAAGATTCAGGCCCTGAATCAGCAGGATTTCACCGCTGGGTTCTGGGATAAAAAAGCCGACCTATGGGTGCAGGACGAGGCCGGCCAAGCCAGCATTCGCAGCTTCATGGGCTGGCTGCGCGTGGCCGAAACGATGGTGGGCCGCGTGGCCGAAATCGAGCAGTTCGTGCACGAGGTGAAAGCCGCCGGCTTCAAGCACGTGGTGGTGATGGGCATGGGCGGCAGCACCATGGCTCCCATCGTGTTCAAGGCCGCGTTTGAGCAGGGCGCCAGCGGCCTGCCGATGTCGGTGCTCGACACCACCGACCCCGGCACCGTGCGTGAGATTGAGGCCGCCGTGCCGCTGGCCGACACGCTGTTCATCGTGGCCAGCAAATCGGGCACCACGGCCGAGCCGCTGGCTTTCGGCGATTATTTCTACGCCAAGCTAAAGGAGCTGAAAGGCGATAAGGCCGGCGAAAACTTCGTGGCCATCACCGACCCCGGCTCCAAATTCGTGACTGCGGCCACGGCCCAGGGCTACCGCCGCATTTTCCTCAACTTCTCGGAAGTGGGCGGCCGATTCTCGGCCCTCTCCTACTTCGGCCTAGTGCCAGCGGCCCTCTACGGCCTGCCCATCGGCGAAATGCTGGCCCGCGCCGTGCGCATGATGCGCGCCTGCGGTGCCTACGGCCCGGTGGCCCACAACCCCGGCCTGGAGCTGGGTGCCGCGCTGGGCGTGCTGGCCGAGCAGGGCCGCGACAAGCTCACGCTCGTCGTGCCTGATGCCCTGGCCGACTTGGGCCTGTGGCTCGAGCAGCTCATCGCCGAAAGCACCGGCAAGGAAGGCAAAGGCATTTTACCCGTAGCCAGCGAGCCGCTGGGCGACGTGAGCATCTATGGCTCCGACCGCGTGTTTGTGTACATGGGCTACCAGGGCCAAGCCGATGCCGCCAACACCGACAAGCTGCGGCAGCTACAGCAGGCGGGCCATCCGGTCATTACCATTCTGATGCAGGATGCGCTGAATTTGGGCGCGGAGTTTTACCGCTGGGAAGTGGCCACGGCCGTGGCCAGTGCCGTGTTCGGCATCAATCCCTTCGACCAGCCCAACGTGCAAGCCGCTAAAACGGCCACCGATGGCCTGATGAAGGTAGTGGAAACTCAAGGCAGCCTGCCCGAAAAAACCCAGCCCGTGGCCCGCGAAAACGGCGTGGACTACTACGCGGCCGTGGGCGGCAACAACGCCGCCGAGGTGCTGCAAGCCTTCTTCGCCCAAACCAAGCCCGGCGATTTCCTCTGCCTGCAAGCCTACCTCACCGAAAGCCCCGCCGTGAGCGCCAGCCTGCAGGAGCTGCGCCTGCGGGTGCAGCAGCAGCTGCACATCGCCACCACGTCGGGCTACGGGCCACGCTTCCTGCACAGCACCGGCCAGTACCACAAAGGCGGCCCCGACACGGGCCTGTTCGTGCAGTTCACCGACGATAATCCGCAGGATTTAGCCCTGCCCGGCCGTTCCTACACCTTCGGCACCTTCAAAAATGCCCAGGCTTTGGGCGATTTGGAGGCCTTGCAGAGCTACAACCGCCGCACCTTGCGCGTGCACCTCGGCAGCAATGCCGAACAGGGTCTGAAAACCCTGCTGGCCGCCCTGCCGAAGTTGGGGTAGCGGGCCTGTAAAACCAGATACTTTTCAAGCAAAAAGCCTCGGTACTGCACAGTATCGAGGCTTTTTACATTACTAGGTTAGTCGCTGAGGGCAGGACGGATTGCTTCACTCCGCTTGCAATGACAGACGCTTAATTCCGAACCGTAAACTGGTAAACCGTGGTGGATTGGAACGTCTTGCCCGGCCGCAAAATGGTATCGGGAAAACCGAGTTGGTTGGGCGAATCGGGGAAGTGCTGGGTTTCGAGGCAGAAGCCGGCGTGCGGGCCGTACACGGTGCCGCGCTTGCCCGTGAGGCTGCCATCAAGGAAATTGCCGGTGTAGAGCTGAACGCCCGGCTGGTCAGTCATGACTGCCATTGTGCGGCCGGAAGCGGGGTCGTACACGCTGGCAGCTACCTGCAGCCCATCATTCAGCACGAAGTTATGGTCGTAACCGCCGGGCACCTGCGCTATTCGCTCGCCAATGACGTGGGGCCCCGTGAAATCAAACGGCGTGTTGGCCACGGGCCGCAGCTCGCCGGTCGGAATCAAGGTAGCGTCGACTACGGTGTAGCGGTCGGCGGCCAGGGTCAGCTCATGGCCCAGAATATCCTTTTCCGTGCCGTGGCTGAGGTTGAAGTAGGCGTGATTGGTGAGGTTGAGGGGCGTGGCGTGGTCAGTGGTAGCGCTGTAGACTAAGCGCAGGGCGTTGTCGGCGGTGAGGGTGTAGACCACGGTCACGGTCAGGTTGCCGGGGTAGCCTTCTTCACCGTCGGGGCTGTGGTAGGTCAGCGTCAGGGTTTCGCCGGCGGCAGCAGTGCCGAGCGTGGCTTGCCAAATGCGCTGGTCGAAGCCCACGGTGCCGCCGTGCAGGGCATTGGGACCGTTGTTGGTGGCGAGTTGGCAGGCCTTGCCATCGAGCGTAAACCGGCCCTTGGCAATGCGGTTCCCGTAGCGGCCAATCAGCGCGCCGAAGTAGGGATTGGCCTGCCGGAACGCCGGGCTTTGGTAGCCGCTCACGTCCTCAAAACCCAGCACTACGTCGCCCAGCTGCCCGTTTCTATCCGGCACCAGCAGGCTGGTGAGCGTGCCGCCGTAGTTGCTGATGGTGGCAATGGCTCCGCTGGCGTTGCGCAGGGTGAAAAGATGAACTTCAGTGCCATCGATGGTACGGCCGAAGGAGGTAACGGTAGGCATGGGCGCGGAAAGGTTAGGAGGAATGAAGCGGCGTAAATCAACTCGAAAGTAGATACGCAGGGCCGGGGCGCTGGTCAGCTACGTTATTTTATTAGTAGCCCCATTCTTCATGAGGGCTTCAATTGAAGCCGGCGCAGCAGCGTTTACTGGCGCATCGGCCCCGATTTCAAAAAGAACGAATGCAGTCCATTCAATCGATTGAGGAAGCTGAATTCGAGGCGCTTGGCAGGCTGCGTCGTCAGTTTCAGCACAGCAAAAAGCCAATGAACTACTCTGATTTCCTTATTGTTAAGCACTCTTGGACCAAAATAGGTCTATTATCTTTCCCCTATCTTTAATCTATTCCGATATCCGCTACCCAAGTCCCGGCTCCGGTTGGGCAGGCCCCACAGCACTGGGTGCCTTCTCGCTAAACAACTACTATCATGAGCACGACCGTACTATCACCCGAGCAATTTATTCCGCAGTTCCAAACCCTGAACCCCGCGCAGCACCAAAATCACGAGCTTAGAATCTGGCCCGGCTGCTTTGCCGCCGTGCAGGCCGGCAACAAGCCTTTCGACGTGCGCGAAAACGACCGCAACTTCCAGCTCGGCGATGAACTGCTGCTCCGGGAAGTGGAGCTGGAAACCGAGCAGCACACCGGCCGCACCCTCACCCGCTGGGTGAGCTACGTACTGCAAGGGGGAGTGTTCGGCATCGAGCCCGGCTGGTGCGTGCTGGGCTTCAGCGACCAGCCCCCGATACCCAGCGGCATCACTGACATCCGCCTCTGGTAATAATCTGAATCAATGACTCACAAAAAAGCTCTGCAACATTGATTGCAGAGCTTTTTTGGGTTGTTTAGAAATCTAGACTTGTTCCTAAATTAGCAAACGTATATATAAAACGTCATGCTGAGCTTGTCGAAGCATCTCTACCGAACGACACCCAAACGATGCGGTAGAGATGCTTCGACAAGCTCAGCATGACCGCTAATTTTTCTCAGTGTTTCCTATTAGGGAACAAGTCTTCTAACTATCCACCTACCGCAGCACCGTTTCCAAGGTCACCGCCGTCACTTTGGCGCTCAACTCGCGCACGGCCTGGGCAATGCCCGCCGCATCGAAGCCGCACTCTTTGTAGAGCTCATCCTGGGTGCCATGCTCCACCACGCGGTCGGGAATGCCGAGGCGGCGCACGGGCATGTTAATCCCGTGGTCCGTCAGGAATTCGAGCACGGCCGAGCCGAAGCCGCCGGGCAGGCAGCCGTCTTCCACGGTCACGATGGCGCGGTAGCGGCGGGCGATGTCGCGGAGCATTTCCTCGTCCAGCGGCTTGCAGAAGCGCATGTCGTAGTGGCCGGCGTCGAGGCCTTCGGCGGCCAGGGTATCGGTGGCGCGTACGGCGTAGTTGCCGATGTGGCCGATGCTGAGGATGGCCACGCCACCTTCTTCGCCCTCGCGCACCACGCGGCCCGTGCCGATGGCCACGCGCTGTAGCGGCGTGCGCCACTGCGGCATCACGCCCTCACCGCGCGGGTAGCGGATGCTGAAGGGGCCAGCATTTTCGGGCAGCTGGGCGGTGTACATCAGGTTGCGCAGCTCCTGCTCGTTCATCGGGGCCGATACCACGATGTTGGGGATGCAGCGCATGTAGGCCAGGTCGTAGCAGCCGTGGTGGGTGGGGCCGTCGGCGCCCACGAAACCGGCGCGGTCAAGACAAAACACTACGTGCAGGTTTTGCAGGGCCACGTCGTGAATCACTTGGTCATAGCCGCGCTGCATGAACGTGGAATAGATGTTGCAAAACGGCACCAGTCCCTGCGTGGCCAGGCCGGCCGAGAACGTCACGGCGTGCTGCTCGGCAATGCCCACGTCGAACGTGCGGGCGGGCAGGGCTTCCATCATGATGTTCAGCGACGAGCCCGAGGGCATGGCCGGCGTCACGCCCATGATTTTGTCGTTGGCCTGGGCCAGTTCCAGCAGCGTGTGGCCGAACACGTCCTGGTACTTGGGCGGCTGGGGTTTATCGGGCGTTTTCTTCGAGATTTCGCCGGTGATTTTGTCGAACAAGCCCGGGAAGTGCCATAGCGTCTGGTCTTTTTCGGCCAGCGCGTAGCCCTTGCCTTTCACCGTGACGCAGTGCAGCAGCTTGGGGCCGGGAATGGATTTCAGGTCGTTGAGAATGGTGGCGAGGTGCTGCACGTCATGGCCATCCACGGGGCCGAAGTAGCGGAATTTCAGCGCCTCAAACAGGTTGCTTTGCTTGAGCAGCGTGGCCTTCATGGCAGCCTCTACTTTGCGGGCAATCTGCTGGGGGTTGGGGCCGAATTTGGAGAGCTTGCCGAGCACATTCCACAACTCGTCACGCACCTTGTTGTAAGTGCGGGAGGTGGTGATGTCGGTAAGGTATTCTTTGAGCGCGCCCACGTTGGGGTCGATGCTCATGCAGTTGTCGTTGAGGATAACCAGCAGGTTGGAATTCACCACGCCGGCCTGGTTGAGGGCCTCAAAGGCCATGCCGCCCGTCATGGCGCCGTCGCCGATGACGGCAATGTGCTGGCGGTCAAATTCGCCCTTGTAGTCCGAGGCCACGGCCATACCCAGTGCCGCCCCGATGCTGGTGCTGCTGTGGCCCACGCCGAAGGCATCGTACTCGCTTTCGCTGCGCTTGGGAAAGCCAGACATGCCGTGGTAGCGGCGGTTAGTGGGGAACTGCTCGCGGCGGCCGGTGAGAATTTTGTGACCGTAAGCCTGGTGGCCCACGTCCCAAATCAGCTGGTCGTGCGGCGTATTGAAGACGTAGTGCAACGCCACCGTCAGCTCAACCACGCCCAGGGAAGCCCCGAAGTGACCGCCGTAAATGCTCACCGAGTCAATAATAAACTCGCGCAGCTCGGTGCTGAGTTGGACTAACTGCTCGGGGGCGAGCTTTTTGAGGTCGTCGGGCGAGTCAATCGCCGCCAGGAGCGGGCCGGGTTCAACTATCATCAGGGCAGGCGTGGGGTGATGGGTGACGGGGTGTAACCGCCTGACCCGCTAAAAGATTATCGGGCTGGCACAAAGGTACGACCACAGGCGAAGTGCGGTTGCTGGGCAGCGACAGAATCGGGGTCTTGGTCGGGGATTTGAGCTTGATAATCTAGTTAATAACAGCGCGCGCGGCTTTGCAACGGACCTTTGCGCATCGGTGAGCCGATTGGGCGGATTACTGGTTAAGCACTTGGTCGACCTCTTTTAAAGCCGCAGGCCCGATGCAACCTCCAGTCAAGATTATGGCACTTTGGCCGTTATGAATTGTATGAAACAAAAACTACCGGCTAATGCCGTTTTGCTATCGGCCCTGTTGGGCATCAGCCACTTGGTTTCGGGTCAGCAAGCCCCGGCCGGCAGCCGGCCGGCCGTTCTGAACGCCGTGCCCCGCGCCGCGGCCGGCCGCGTAACCGGCACCGTGACCGACGCGGCCACCGGCAAACCCGTGTCGTACGCCACGGTGGCCGTGCTGGAAACGGGCACGGGCAAAGTGGTGAATGGCGGCGTGTGCGGCGACGACGGTAAGTTTGTGCTGCCCGGCATTCCGGCCGGCACCTACACGGTGCAGGTGAGTTTCCTGGGTTATAAGAACGAGGAGCGCCCCGGCGTGACCGTGCCCGCCGGCGGGGCCGTGGCCCTGGGAACGGTAGCGCTGGCGGCCACGGCCCAGAAGCTGGGCGAAGTAGTGGTGACCGGCCAAAAGGCCATCATCGAGGAGCGGGTGGACCGCACGGTGTACAACGCCGAAAACGACCAGACGGCCCGCGGCGGCGACGCCACCGACGTGCTCAAGCGCGTGCCGTTGCTGAGCGTGGACCTGGACGGCAACGTGAGCCTGCGCGGCAGCTCCAACATTCGGGTGCTCATTAACAACAAGCCTTCGACCATCGCGGCCAACAGCATTGCCGACGCGCTGAAGCAGATTCCGGCCGACCAGATTAAGACGGTGGAGGTCATCACCTCGCCCTCGGCCAAGTACGATGCCGAAGGCTCGGGCGGCATCATCAACATCATTACCAAGCAGAACAACCTGCGCGGCGCTACGCTGGGCGTAGACCTGAGCGTGGGCGTCCGGAGCAGCAACCTGAGCCTGAACGGCGGCCTGCGCACCGGCAAAATGGGCTTCTCGCTGGGCGGCTTCGGACGGGCGCAGTACAACGTGCCGGGCGAGTTTTCGAACACGCAGGTGACGCGCAGTATCCTCGACCCTCAGAGGGCCACGACCACGCTGCAATCGGCCGATACGCGTCAGCGGAGCATTTTCGGGCGCTACACCCTGGGCTGGGACTACGATATCGATAAATTCAACTCCCTGCAGGCCTCGGTAGCCTACGGTACCCGCAGCAGCCAGAACTACCAGGATGGCCTGCTGCGCACCAGCTACCAGGGCAATGTTGCCACGGGCAACCCTATCAGCAGCGACCGGCGCGACACGTTCTCGAAGGACCTGTCGGGCACCGTGGATGCCAGCCTGAACTACACGCACAACTTTGAGAAGCCGCAGCACGAGTTCAGCATCCTGACCTTATTCAGCCGCAACGACCGCACCAATAGCTTCACCAACAATGTATTGAGCACGACCGATGCGAACAGCTTGACCCGCCGTATCGTGAACGATAACCCGAGCTACAACGAGGAATACACGGCGCAGCTGGATTACCAGAACCCCATCAGCAAAACCCAAATTCTGGAGATGGGCGCGAAGAATATTCTGCGCCGCGTCAATTCCGATTATGCCACCACGTCCTTCGGGGCCAACGGCGAAGTGCGGCCCACGGTGGGCCTGCTGAGTTCCAACAACGTGTTTACCTACCGCCAGAACGTGACGGCCGCCTACGTGGCTTACACCTTGGGGCTGCCCAAGGGCTTCACCCTGAAGCCGGGCCTGCGCTACGAATACACCATCATCAGCGCCGATTTTGCTAGTTCTACCACGCCCGTCAATATTCCCGATTACGATGTGCTGGTGCCCAGCGTGAACTTCTCGCGCAAGCTCTCGAACGGCAACGTGCTGAAGCTGGCGTACAACAAGCGAATTCAACGCCCCTCGCTGCAGTTTCTGAACCCCAACATTAACGCCCAGAACCCGAAGAACATCAGCTTCGGCAACCCTACGCTGGACCCCGAATACACCAACAACTTCGAGCTAGGCTACAGCACGGCCTACAAGCGCCTGAACCTGAACTTCAGCTCCTTCGTGCGCAACACCACCGGCTCTATTGAGGCCCTGCGCACGGTGCGCGGCCTCGACACGGTGCAAACCAGCTACGCCAACATCGGCCGGCAGAACGCCTACGGCGGCAGTCTGTTCGCCAACATCAACAACGGCAAGCTCAGCCTGAACGCCGGCACCGATTTCTACTACGTCACCCTCACCAACAACGTCCCCGACCGCAATTTTAACGCCGCCAACGAGGGCTTCGTGTTGAGCGGCCGGGTGTTTGGCTCCTACAACTTCACGCCGGTGTGGGGCCTGCAGGCCTTTGTTTTTTACCGGGGCAACCAAGTGCAGCTGCAGGGCGACCAAAGCGGCTTTGGCGTGTACAGCCTCAGCGTGAAGCGCGACTTTGCCGAGAAGCGCGGCAGCATCGGCTTCGGAGCCGAGAACTTCTTTTCCGCCTCCGGCATCGTCATCCGCAATAACGTAACCTCGCCCCTCATCGACCAAACCAGCCGCAACCTGCTGCGCAACCTGAGCTTCAAGGTGAACGTGAGCTACCGCATCGGCAAGCTCACGGTGGACCAACGCCCCCGCCGCAGCAAGAGCATCAACAACGACGACCTCAAAGGTGACGGCGGCGGCGGTGATATTGGCGGCGGTGGCGGCGGCGGTGCTCCCGCAGGTGGTGGCGGAGCCCCGGCCGGTGGCGGTGGCCGCCCGGCTGGCGCACCCGGCAGCCGACCAGCCGGCACTCCCGGAGCCAGTGCGGTGCCCGCCCCCCCCGGTGCCCGCCCCGGCGGCTACCCTGGCGCACCCGCCGGCACCGCTCCCGTGGTGGCGCCGGGGATGCAGCCAGCCCCCGCTCGCGACTCGACCAAAACCCAGCCCACGGCCCTACCCGGCACCCCAGCCCCAGCCGTGCAGCCGGCTGACTCTACCGGCCAGCGCCCCGCTGCCCCGGCCGGCAACCTCATCAATGCGCCAGCCAACGCGCCCTCGCCGGGCACGACTACGCCGGGTGGCACCACGCCCGCCGGCAGCCCCGGCGGCCGACCATAATGCCTGATTAGGGTTAGAAAGCCTAGTAGGGTGCAGGGTCGTACCCCGCACCCTACTTTTGTTTAGCCACTCCCCTGTTCACGATGCCCGATAAGACGTTCCCCAACCTGCCTGACGACGACGATGCGCATTTTTTGCAGCGGCTGCAGCCTTCGCGGCTCATTCTGCCCGTCGTTATCGGGCTGAGCGTGGTGGGCTTCATGTTTTGGCGCAGCTACAAGCCGGGCGGCCTGGCTCCGCTGGCCCACGCCAAATGGGAGTGGCTGCTCATTACGCTGCTGGTGCTGCTGGCCCGCGATTTTGGCTACATCTACCGCATCCGGAACATTGCCGAGCGCGAGCTGAACTACCGCCAGAGCCTCGACGTGATTATGATTTGGGAGTTTGCCTCCTGCGTGCTGCCCTCGGCGGTGGGCGGCACGGCGGTGGCGTCGTTTATTCTGAACAAAGAAGGCATCACGCTGGGTAAGTCCATGGCCTATGTCATGGTTACGGCCCTGATGGACAACCTGTACTACGTCATCATGGTGCCGCTGGTGGTGCTCATTGCGGGGGCCGGGCTCTACCCGCACGAAGCCTTGCAGGGCGGCTTCATTGCCACGCTGCGGGTGGCGTTTGTGATTAGCTACGTCTTTGTTTCGGCCTACGCCGGGCTGATGCTCTACGCCATTTTCGTCAATCCCCGGTCGGTGCGGCGGCTATTGGTGCGGCTGTTTTCGTGGCGGCTGTTGCGGCGCGGGCAGCGCCGGGCCTACCAGCACGGCCAGGAAATGATGGATGCCTCGGTGCAGCTGCGCGGCAACCCATTCATTTACTGGTGGCGCGCCGCAGCCAGCACGTTCTTCGTCTGGACGGCCCGCTACCTGGTCATCGGCTGCCTCATTGCCGCCTTCGTGCCAATGGATACCGACACGTTCCTGTTCATTTTCGCCCGCAACCTCACCTACAAAGTACTGCTGCTGCTGGCTATCACGCCCGGCGGCGCGGGCATTGTGGAGGGCGCGTTTCCCACGTTTTTCGGCAAGTTTATCGGCACGGCCACGCTCACCAGCTTCATGGTACTGCTCTATCGGGTGGTCACGTACTACCTGTACCTGGTGCTGGGCAGCGTGTTTTTGCCGCGCTGGGTGGCGCGGGTATTTCGGAAGGGAGTTAAAAGCTAAGAAGCCGTTTGAGTTAGCTAAAATCATTCTGAAACGGTCATGCTGAGCTTGTCGAAGCATCTCTACCGCTTCGCTTGGGCCGGTGCAACGAAGCGGTAGAGATGCTTCGACAAGCTCAGCATGACCGTTTTATTAACTCAAACAGCTCCTTAACTTTTGACTCCCGTCACGAAGTGATTTGCAACGAGTGTAACTTATTGTCCGGCAGTCGGCCGCTGATATGTTTGCCAGAATTCGGGGTGGTGGTCGGGGTATTGCAGTAGCTGGAATATCTCGCTTTCTGCCATGCGCGGGTCTAATTTTGGGTTCAGGGGCAGGAGCGGAGTAGTTGCGGGCAGCGCCGTAAAATATTCCTCGCACAGCGTTTGGTGATGGTAGGGTGCCTGGCCCAGAATCCGACCTGCTTTCACCCCCTGCGCAACGCTGCTGGCCACGTGGTAGCGCCCATTCGCTGACCGCGCGTAGCAAACCGTGTGGTCGGTGCGGCTGTCGGTATAAATAGTGTTGTACAAAGCCGAAATTCTATTATGCCGCCCCATGTATTTGTGCGCCACCGCGTTGTAGGTCACGGTGTCGGTTTGCCACAGCGCCTCGTAGCGCACCACGGCGTAATCGCGCTGCTGCACATAAAACCGGCCCGAATAGCTCGATGTCAGTGAAGAACCCGTACTTCGGTGGGTAGCGCGTTTGACGGCGAAGCGGATGACGTAAATAGTCTCCGCACCCGCTTGCTGCACGCTGTCGAGATGCAAATCGTACTTGCGCCACCGGCCCGTTTTGAAGAGTGGCGATATCCGCACCGGGTCGGCCGCCGCCGAAACAAAACCCTGGCCACCAACCATCAGGTCGCGATAGCGCATAGTCTTTTTCGGTTGAAGCAGCACCCGCGCCTCCCGCACACGGTGCTGCTCCATTGGCCCCATCATCAGAAAGCCGCCATTGAAGTCGCGGTGACCGGCCGGCTCAAACACCTGGCTCACGTATTCCGCCTCATAGCGCAGCGTATCGAAATTGCTCAACCGGCGGTGGGTGTACACCTCCGCCAAGTAATCTGCCTGCTCGTAATTCTTGGGCAGCGCCGCCAGTACTTTTTTCATAATCTTGCGCGGGTCCAGACTCTCGCCGCGCACCTGCACGCTTTGCAGCTCGTATGCCGCCGGCACCAGCCGCACCGTGAGCGGCGCGCCACCTGCGTCAGGCCTCACGCTCACAGTGGCGTAGCCCACACTGCTGATTTGCACCACGCCCAGCCCGGCACCGGACAGCGAGAACCGACCCGCGCCATCAGCCACCGTGCCCACGCCCTGGCCCGGCACCGATACCGAGGCGTAAGGCACGGGACGGCCGGTTTTCTTGTCGAGCACCACGCCGCGCACGGTAGTTCCGGCCGCCGCCGCCACTCCCGTACGCACCCGTTGCGGGCGGGTGGCGGGGTTGAGCACGCTGGGCGCGGTGCGGGCCACGGCCGCCGTGTCGGCGGTGACCGGACGTACTTCCCCGCCGGCCGTGGCCCAGTGTGGCGGATTCACACTCCGCAAAAACAGAAACCCATCCACTACCTCGCTCCACGGGCCGGCGAAGGGCCTGTAATCGAAGGCATAGGTCGTCAGCCGCCGACCCGGCGCGTCGTGCTTCAGGCTCACAAAGGCGTAGTCGGCGGGCTGGGCCAGCAGCTCGGCTTCGAGCGAGCCGGTGGCGGGCGCGGGCACCGGCTTGGGCTCCTGAAACATAAAGCCGTAGGTGCCGCTGCCGCCCAGCGTGCCGAGAATATACACTTGGTCGGCACCCAACGCCGCTTTTACGGCGCGGCCCATCGGCCGGTAGTCCTTCATCTCGGCATCATCCAGCACCTCCTTTGTTAGCCAGGTGCGGCAGGGCGGCCCAGCAAATCACCTTTTCCTGGGGGTGCTGCTTCAGGTACCATAGCAGGTTATCGGCCATGCCGGCATCGCGCGGGTTACTGTCTTTGGCCTTGAACTCGGTTTCGCTTTTACCGCCCGGGTCGTTGATGGCGTAGTTGCGGGCCTGGGCCAGCAGGCTGCGCAGGCACTGCTGCCAGAACGCGGCTTCGGCGCGGCGCTTGGGCGCGGAGCCGGCGGCAGCCTTGTCGGTGAGGCGCGCAGCCTTGCCCAACTCCTGCTCAAAATCGGCCAGCTTGGCGGTGGGCAGAAAAGTATGATGCTCGCCCATGAAGCTGATGACTTCATCCAAATAGTCGTAATTCAGCGCCATATCGCCCTTTTCAACGGCCAAAAACGCCTGCAGCTCGTCCACCAAATCGCCGCTGTACTCGCCGGTCAGCTGCGGGTCGAAGCCGGCCACGCGCAGCTTGCCTTTGCCGATGAGCGGCAGCACGGCTTGAAACTCCTGCGCCCCCGTCCAGATGGGAAACACGCTGTTGACCAGCGCTTCCTGCGTCGACTTGCCCGCCTCCAGCTCCTGCTGGGCTTTGTGCAAATCGTAGAATCCGCTCTCAAACGCCACTGTAGTGAACCCCATCCGCTGCTGCAAAAAGCGCATCAGTCGGATTTTCGCCTCAAACACGTTGCCTTCGCCGTGGCTGGGTTCGCCCAGCATCACCACCCGCGCCGAGCCAATTTCCCGGGCCAGAAATTCCAGGTCCCGAAAGTCAGTATCGGTGGCCGCGATGCTGCGCACGGCGTGCGTTGGCAGCGGGGCCGGCGTTTGGGCGCGGGCCGGGCTCAGCAGGCCGCCCATCAATAAAATAACAAGTCGGGCTTTGAGGCCAGGCAGCATAAGCGGTGGCAGGAATCGAAAGAAAACCTGCTCTGGCAGGCTGTTTGAAGCCGCAAGCTACCGCTATTTACCATTTCTGAAACCAGACACGAACCACAAAAAAAGGCTCCGAACCAGAGTGGTTCGGAGCCTTTCAAAAATACTGATTCCTGGATTACTGAGCTTCGAGCATCAGGGCCGCGCCGTCGGCCGACTTCAGCGTGAGCTTGTCGTCGGTGAGGGTTTCCACGGCGAAGGTGTTGCTGGTGGTGCCCACGTCGGGAATTAGGGTGATGGTTTTACCAGCCTGGTCGAACGTGTACTTGCCTGATACTGCGCCGTCCGTGCCCGTCATGTTGTAGGTGCCGTTGGCGAAAATGCGCAGCTCCTCCTGCTTCTGGGCATCGGTCTGCTTCACTTTGTCGCCGGCGGTGTCGGTTTCTTTGTGCGTTTTCCACACCTTGCTATCGGCGCCGTACAGCATGTTCACGCCTTCCACTTTGCCTTTGTCGTTGCTGCACGAAGCGGCAAACAGCGACACAAGCAGCAGCAGGCTGGCAAAGTAACGGAACGGGAAAAGGGACTGGAGTTTCATGAGCGCAAGGGGTAATGGTGAAGGAACGGAACGGCGGCGCGCAGAGTGCGGACCCGTCGGCTTACGGCCCGGACGCAAAAGAGTTTACAACGAAACCTCGCCTGTACTTGTCCGTATAGCAACCCGGCCGGGCCGCTAAATAGCGTTTTCGGCGGCATTCATTTCTCATCTGACTCTTTAACTTTAGCGAATCCATGGGACTCTTCGATTTTATTAGCGACAAAGGCGAGCAAAAGCCCGTAGAGCCCGCAGCCAAGCCCGCGGCTGGTGGCACCGATTTCTTCGGTAGCGCCAAACCGGAAACCGCTGGCGACTCGTATACCGTAGTCAGTGGGGATTCCCTCTCAAAAATAGCCAAGCACCACTACGGCGACGCCGCCAAGTGGCACCAGATATACGAGGCCAACAAGGTCCTCATCGGCAACAACCCTGACTTCATTGAAGTGGGCCAGGTGTTGACCCTACCTAGTCTCTAGGTACTTTTTTGCAGAAAAAAGGTGAGAAAAGCCACTCTGTTTCGGGGTGGCTTTTTTGCGTCTGGACGGGTCGGATTTAGCCGCGCAAAGACTGCCGTATCGAGTGTAGCAAAGGCGCTGGCCTGGCTTACCAACCAGCTACGCGCTTGGGCCACGTACGGGGAGTGTAGGGCATGTTCGGCGTCACGGTCATGGTTGGGAAAACGGGCCGGCAGTAACGAGCATTGGTGGTGTCAATTTGGGCCGTAGCAGGTTGCAGGCCCCGCATCAGCAGGCCAGCAAGCAGGAGAAAAGCTGTTTTCATAAATGACGCGGAAAGGAAAATAGCGGGCCGCAACGAGGAATCCGACTTTCTAACTGACGCAAAACCGGCAGGACGGACTCCCCGGAGCTGCGCTTCTGGAGTTACGGCCTGCGTTATTTGCAGTCCCGTTTTGTCGCTTCCCTTTATGTCGATTCAATTTCCGCCCGCTTTGCGCGCCGGCCAGCGCGTGGCCCTGGTCAGCCCCGCCCGCAAAATCAGCGCCGCCGAGCTGGCTCCCGCCATCGAAACCCTCACTGCCTGGGGCCTGGAAGTGGTGCTGGGCGAAAGCATTGCCGGCGACCACCACCAGTTTGCGGGCGACGACACCTTGCGCCGCCGCGACTTCCAGCAGCAGCTCGACGACCCCAGCATCCGGGCCATCCTGTGCGCTCGGGGCGGCTACGGCACCGCCCGCATCGTGGACGGCCTCGATTTCACTGGCTTCAGTGCCCATCCCAAGTGGGTCGCCGGCTTCTCTGATATTACGGTGCTCAATACCCACCTGCTGGCCCTGGGCCACGCCAGCATTCACGGCGTGATGCCGGTGCTGTTCCACCAAGCGGGCGGCGAAATGGCGTTGGAAAGCCTGCGGCGGGCACTATTTGGCGAAGCTGCACAGCTCATTGAAGCGCCCGCGCACCCACTCAACCGGCCCGGCACGGCCACCGGCGCGCTGGTGGGCGGCAACCTGAGCTTGCTGCACACCATTACGAGCACGGCCTCACAGGCCAGCTTCGCGGGCCGGATTTTATTTCTCGAAGACCTGGACGAATACCTCTACCACATCGACCGCATGATGCTGCACCTGCACCGTAGCGGGCAGTTGGCGGGCCTGGCCGGGCTGGTGGTGGGCCACTTCTCCGATATGCGCGACAACACCATTCCCTTCGGCACCACGACGGCGGAAATCATCGATTCCTACGCCCGGCTATACGATTTTCCGGTGGCCTACGGCTTCCCCATCGGCCACGAGGCGGAAAACGTGGCGTTGGTAGTGGGCCAAACCGTGCGGCTGGCCGTGGACGGCAGCGGCGCGCTTCTGAACTAAATAACCCGGGTTTGCGGGCTTATCAAAAGAGGCCGATGGATTGCTCCATCAGCCTCTTTTGATAAGCCCGCAAGTAGGAATGAAACCTACTCCACGTACAGCGACTGCACCATGGTCTGACCCACGGCTTTCAGCGTTTTGCGGTCAATGATGCTCATGTTGTCGGTGGTGGCGTGGTGGTAGGCCGGGAAGAAACTGGTACCGTAAGTGGGGTGGTCGTAGATGTCGAGGGTGGGAATACCAGCCTGATTGGTGTACACATGGTCATCGGTGATGCTATCAGTGTCTTTGTACAGAAAAAAGTCACTGTAGCCCAGTCGGGTGGCCGTGTTCCAGATTTTGTCGAGCGGGCCGCGGGCGTTCGAACGCGAAAGACCTTCGCGGGTGAAGGTGCCGCCCTTGGCCCCTACCATATCGAGCAGCACGCCGTATTCGGCCTTATAGTTAGCAGGCAGCAGATTTTTGGCCCAATACTGCGAGCCCAGGCACCACGAATCGGTGCCGCTGCCGTCGAGCTGATTCTTGAGGTCGGCCTGCGTCGTGTCGTCATGGCCCCAGTCTTCGGCATCGAAGAAAATGAAGTCGACGCCCACGTTGGGGGCCAGCGAGTCGGGCTGCTGGCTGAGCACGCGGGCCATTTCCAGGGCCACGGCTACGGCGCTGGCCCCGTCGGAAGCGCCGTCCATGGGGGCATTTTTCTTTTTGGGGTCCTTTTCATCGTCGGCAAACGGCCGGGTGTCCCAGTGGCCGAAGATGGCTACCCGGCGGGCCGCCGTGGGCTGGTACTGCGCGATGATGTTGCGGGCGCGGATGTTGGTGCCGTCAAACGTCATGGCCTCGAAGGGCTGCTCCATCACCTTCAGGCCGTAGCCTTTCAGTTTGGCCACCAACCAGTTTCCGGTGGCAACGTGCGCCTTGGAATTGGGCACACGCGGGCCAAACGCTACTTGCTTGGCCGTAAAGGCGTAGGCAGAATCAGCGTTGAAGACCGGAGCCCTGGGCAAGGCCGACGCGGCCGGCGTACCGCTGTCAGCAGTTTCGGCGGACTTTTTATCCGGGCAGCCGGTGAGGAAGAGGAGGCCGGTGAGCGCGGCGAGGGGCAGGCGGAAGGAGCGGAAGTTCATGCGGCGGTAAATGCGGCGCGGAAGGGTGAACCTCACCCCCCGGCCCCCTCTCCCGTGGAGAGGGGGAGCCTAGCGTTTGTGGCTGATTTTGTCGGAAATAAATAACAGCAAGTTACTCCTCGCTGTAGGCCCACTCCACGCCGGCCTTGGTGTCTTTTATCACGATGCCCTGGCTTTTGAGGGCGGCCCGGATAACGTCGACCTTGTCGTAGGCTTTGTCGGCTTTGGCTTCGGAATAGAAGCCCAGCGTGAGCTCCAGCAGCTGCTCGGCGTTGGCGCGGGGCTCGTCGTGCAGGCCCAGCACGTCCTGCACGAAGGTGCGGTAGCGGGCGGTGGCGGTGGCCAGGGCCTCGGCGCCTACTTCGGCCAGGGCGGCCGGGGTAGCCACCAACGTATTGAAGCGCTTGAGCAGGTCGAAGAGGGCGGCCAGGGCGCGGGGCGTGTTCAGGTCGTCGTTGAGGAACTCGGCGGGCTTGGCAGCCAGGGTCAGGAGCTGGGCGTCGGCTTCGGGCGTGCCGGCCGAGGCGGCGGCGCTGGCCACCAGCTTGTCGAGCAGGCGCAGGCCGTTCATCAGCTTGCGGTAGCCTTTGCGGGCGGCTTGCAGGGCGTCGTCGCTCACGTCCACGGGCGAGCGGTAGTGGGCCTGCATCAGAAAGAAGCGCACCACCATAGGCGAGTAGCCGTACGCCAGCGGGCCGGTGGGTCCCGCGAACATATCGCCCAGCAGCACGAAGTTGCCCAGGCTCTTGCTCATCTTGGTGCCGTTCACGGTTATCATGTTGTTGTGCATCCAGATGCGCGCCTCGTCGGTGTGGGCGTGGCTGCCCTGGCTCTGCGCAATTTCGCACTCGTGGTGCGGAAACATGAGGTCCAAACCGCCGCCGTGGATGTCGGACAGGTCGCCGAGGTACTTGCGGCTCATGGCCGAGCACTCCAGGTGCCAGCCGGGGAAGCCCTCGCCCCAGGGCGAAGGCCAGCGCATAATGTGCTCGGGCGAGGCCTGCTTCCAAAGCGCAAAGTCCAGCGGGCTGCGCTTTTCGCGCTGGCCCTCCAGGTTGGTGCGGGTGCCGGCCAGCTGGTCCTCAATGCTGCGGTTCGAGAGCTTGCCGTAGCGCTGGGTTTCATTGTACTTGGGCACGTCGAAATACACCGAGCCGTTGACCTCGTAGGCCAGGCCGTTGGCGATGATTTCCTCAATCACCTGCAGCTGCTCGATGATGTGGCCGCTGGCCTGGGGCTCGATGTCGGGCGGCAGGCAACCCAGGGCCAGCATGTGCTGGCGGTAGCGGTTCACGAAGTGCTGGGCCACCTGCATGGGCTCGATGCGGGCCGCGCGGGCGGCTTTCTCCATCTTGTCCTCGCCGGTGTCGGCGTCGTTTTCGAGGTGGCCCACATCGGTCACGTTGCGCACGTAGCGCACCTGGTAGCCCAGGTGGCGCAGGTAGCGCGTGAGCACATCGAACACCACCGGGCCCCGGGCATTGCCCAGGTGCGCCTCGCTATACACGGTCGGGCCGCACAGGTACACGCCCACCTGGGGCGGGTGCACGGGCTGGAATTCTTCTTTCTTGCGGGTAAGCGTGTTGTAGAGCGTGAGCGACATGCTGCAAAGGTAGCGGGCCGGGCGGCGTGCGGCGGCTGGCCCGGCCCAACAAAACATTTGGGTGTTTGGGTCAGCGCAGCAAGATGTTTCAGCCCGAAGCACTAATTGAGCGGCTCAAGTTTCATCCGCCGCAGGGCGCTACCCCGCCCCTACCGGAGCCGATAAACTGCTTCGACGGGGAAATGGTCGCTCCAATTGATTTCCCGATGCACCCGGCAGCCGCGCACCTGCCACTGCGGGCCGGCAAACTGCTGGTCGATGCGCAGGCCGGGCAGGCGGCCATTGTAGGTGAAGCCGGGGCCCAGGCCCACGGTAGCCCAGGCGTTCTGGAGCTCGTCGGCCAGCTGGTCGTAGGTGTAGGAGTAGGGTAGGTCGTTGAGGTCGCCGGCCAGCAGCACGGGGTAGGGCGAGCGGGCGATGCGGGCCAGCACGGTATCGACCTGCGCGCCCCGGGCCACGGCCCCGTTGCGGAAGCGGCGCAGTAGGTTGGGGGCTTTCTGACGGAGGCCGGCGCGGCTTTCGGTGGCCATGGCAATGTCGGCATCGGCCATGGACATGCTTTGCAGGTGCAGGTTGAACACCCGGATGGTGTCGGGGCGGCTGCGGCCGGTGCGGGCGGCGGGGCGGGCCAGGTCGGCCCACATGGCGTGGTTCTGCGAGAGCTTGCCGAAGGGAATCACGCCGCGCCGCACAATCACGAAGCGCGAGAAAATGGCCATCCCGAACTCGGCCCCGATGGCGTTGGTGAGCGTGGTGGACACGAAGGAGTGGCGGCCGTTGGCCCGGCCCAGGGCGCGCTCGGACCGGAACACGCTGCCGTCTTCTTTCGAACCGCCCGGCTCGTTATAGTATTCCTGCAGGCAGAGCACGTCGGCCGGGCTCTCGGCCAGCCAGCGGATAAAGCCAGTGGATGAGGCAAAATCAGGGTCGCGCAGCTGGGCGTACACGTTGAAAATGCGCACATTGGCCGATAACAGGCTCACCGTGTTCGGAGGAGAAGCAAAAAATGTGGAACGAAGCGTTTTGCCACCGCCCAATTCCTGATTCTTTGTTCTGACTTTCTCACCAATCGGGGCATGCAGGGCCAGCCCGCGCTGCACCTGCGGCCACGTCAGGGCCAGCGCCACCACGGGCAGCAGGGCCACCCGCCAGTTGCGGCGCAGCCAGTATAGAGCCAGCAGCGCCGTGCACCCCAAGGCTACCGGCGTGGTGAGCGCCCCAAACACCACGGGCCAGAATACCTTGGCCGGCACCTGCTGGCAAGCAATGGCCAGCAGCAGCCAGGCCAGGGTCAGCAACGTGATTTTAAAGGCAAAAGAGCGGCGCACAACACAAGCAAGGGGGAAGCGCAAAGGTAGCGGCACGGCGGTGAGGCCACGGCGGACCGGGTTTATTTATCTTTAAAGTCAGCGGATTTGGCGAGGGGCGTGGTTTGATTTTTGTGGACCCGTAACTTCGTTCGCCTTGGGGCTTTTTGCCAGCCTGCGGGCTCTTTCAGCAGTTCGTCTTTCCACCTATTTCTGCTTTCCCGGCCTTCGTATGTCTACACGTTTCCGCTCATTATACCGGCCTTGGCTGACGCTGCTGCCCGGCTTGGCGCTACTGGCCATTTCCGCGCAGGCGGCGCGGCCAGCCACCGTGGTGCCCCGCTCGCCCAGCCTGGAATTCATTCAAAACAAAGGCCAGTGGGATAGCCGGGTGCGCTACGAAGCGGCCCTGCCCGCCGGCTGCCTGTTTGTGCAGGCCGATGCCCTCACGTATAGCTTTCTGGACCCCGCCGCGCTCCGCCACCACCACGGCGGCGCGGCCCCAGCCACCAGCCCGGCCGCCCAAGCCGAAGGCATTGCGGGCCACGCCTACACCGTGCATTTTGAGAAAGCCAGTGCCCGCGCCCGCCTCACGGCCAGCGTGCCCACGGCCGGCGAACGCAACTACTTTGTGGGCAAGGACGAAACCCGCTGGGCCAGCCACGTGGGGGCTTTCCGCCAGCTGCGCTACGAAGAGCTCTGGCCGGGCATAGCCCTGACGCTGTACGAAAACGCCACCCAGCACCTGGAATACGACGTGCTGCTGGCCCCCCGCGCCAACCCCGCCCGCGTGGCCCTGCGCTACGACGGAGCCGCCGCCCTGGCCCTGGACGCAGCCGGCAACCTCGTCATCAAAACCACGGTGGGCACTACCACGGAGCTGGCCCCGCAGGCCTGGCAGCTCTCGGCCGGCGGCCAGCGCCAGCCCGTGGCCTGCCGCTACGTGCTGCGGGGCAACACCATCAGCTTCGCGCTGGGGACTTACGATAAGTCGCGGGCGCTCACCATCGACCCCACCGTGCAGTTCTCGACCCTAACCGGCTCGACGGCCGATAACTGGGGGTTCACGGCGACTTACGACGAGGCGGGCAACATGTATTCGGGGGGTATTGCGTTCAATACGGGGGGCTCTTTTCCGGCCACGCCAGGCGCTTTTCGCACCACCTTCAGCAGCTTGGTCGACATTGCCCTTATCAAATACAACACCGCGACTACCGGCGCGGCGGCGCGGGTGTGGGCCACCTACCTGGGCGGCAACGAGGCCGACTTTCCGCACAGCCTGGAGGTGAACGCGCAGAATGAGCTGGTGGTGATGGGCAGCACCTCATCGCTCAACTACCCCACCACGACCGGCGCGGTGCAGCGCAATTTTGGGGGCGGCTCGGCCCTGAATCCGTTTCGGGTGGGCGTCGGCAGCCCGAGCTACTACCTCATGCCCAACGGCTCGGACTTGATAGTGAGCCGCTTCAGCGCCAACGGCAGCGCCCTGCTGGCCAGCACCTACCTGGGCGGCGCTGGCAACGACGGCGTACTGACGCAGCCCGATGCCATCTCGGCCAACTACGGCGACCCGTTTCGCAGCGACGTGCTGCTCGATAACTCGGGCAATGTGTACGTCGCGGCGGCTACCAGCTCCAATAACTTCCCCGGCGTGGGGCTGGGCTTCAACGGCACGTACCGGGGCGGCGCTTCCGATGCCCTGGTGTGCAAACTGGCCCCGGCCCTGAATGCCGTGACCTGGGCGGGCCTGCTCGGCGGGAATAGCGGGGAGGCGGCCTACTCGGTGCAGCGCGATGCGCAGGGCCGGGTGTACGTGTGCGGCGGCACCATGTCGACCAATTTTCCGGCCACGGCCGGGGCCTACCGCACCAGCTACCAGGGCGGCAGCACCGACGGCTTCGCGGCCCGCATCAGCGCCGACGGCCGCACGCTGGAACGCGCCACCTTCCTCGGCACCAGCGCCTACGACCAGGCCCAGTTTCTGCAGCTCGATGCGACCGGCAACGCCTATCTGCTGGGTCAGACGCTGGGCACGCTACCCATCACGCCCGGCCTGTACGGCAACGCGAGCGGCCCACAGTTTATTCAGAAGCTGAACCCGGACCTGACCGCCAGCCTATACAATACGGCTTTTGGCCAGCGGGGCGGGGCCAACAACGGCCCCAACCTGGTACCCACCGCTTTCCTGGTCGACGACTGCGAGCGGGTGTACGTGAGCGGCTGGGGCGGGCAGGACAACTACCTGAACGGGCAGTGGCTGGGGGGCACCACCAACGGCTTGCCCGTGACGGCTTCCGCCCTGCAGCGCACCACCGACGGCTCCGATTTCTACCTGGCCCAGTTTGGAGCCGGCATGAGAACCCTGGAGTACGCCACCTTTTTCGGGCAAAACGGCGGCGGCCCCGAACACGTGGACGGCGGCACCTCACGCTTCGACAAGCGCGGCGTGGCCTACCAGGCCGTGTGCGCCAGCTGCAACTCGCAAGGCTTCCCCGTTCCGCCGGGCGCGGGCACCTACACCACCCGCAACGGCAGCTCGAACTGCAACAACGGGGCCTTCAAAATGAATTTTGAGATGATAATTGCCGACCCCGGCCCCCGCCGCTTTGTGTGCGTGGACGGCGGACCCATAACGCTGGGCGGCAGCCCGGCGGGCGGCGTGTGGGCCGGGCCGGGCGTGCAGGCCGTGGCGGGCGGGGGCTACCGCTTTGTGCCCGCCGCCGTGGGCCCGGGCCAGTACGGGCTAAGCTACACGGTGGCGGCCACCGGCACCTGCCAGAGCACCAAGGCCGTGCGCTACGTGGTGGCCCCGCCCGTGGTGCCGGTATTTGCGCCGGTATCGCCGCAATGCACCACGCTGGGGGCTGTGACGCTGGCGGCTACACCGGCGGGGGGCACGTTTGCTGGCCCCGGCGTGGCGGGGGGGCGTTTCGACCCGGCCGCGGCCGGCGCGGGCGTGCACACGCTCACCTACTCCGTGTCCGACTCCCTGGGCTGCGGCACCATCAGCCAGCAGGTGACGGTGGGCCGCCCGCCCACCCTCCGGGCCGGAAGAGATACCACGCTTTGCGCCGACCTGCGGCAGCCGTTTCAGCTGCGCGGCTTCGCGCCGGCCGGCGGCACCTGGAGCGGGACGGGCGTGACGCTTGGCGGCTTTTTCACGCCCCCGAACACCAATAACCGCGGCGGGCTTTTCTCTCTCACCTACACCGTGAACCAGGGCCCCTGCCAGGCCACCGCCACGCGCACCGTCACGCTGGCCCCCACCTCCAACCAAAACGTGGGCCTGAACCTGCCCGTGTGCGCCGCCGCCCCGCAGTACGCCGGCCTAGCGCCCTTCGACTGCCCGCTCACGCCCGTACTGCTGAGCCCAACGGCCACCTACCGCTGGGATTTTGGCGACGGCAGCCCCATCAGCGAGTTGGCTACGCCCACGCACCGCTACGAGCGGCCGGGCTCCTACCGCATTCAGCTTACGGCCCGCTATGCCAACTGCGAAGTGGTGACGGGCTTTGCCCCGATTGAAGTGGGGGAAGTTTTCGTACCCAACATCATTACGCCCAACGGCGATGCCGACAACCAGACTTTTCAGCCACGCTTCAGCTGCCGCCCGGCTTCGCTGGAAGTGTATTCGCGCTGGGGCCAGCGCGTGTACCAGACCGATGACTACCACAACAACTGGGACGCCGCGGGCCTGGCCGATGGTATTTACTATTACCTGCTGCGCGATGCCGACGACCGCCGCGTGAAGGGCTGGGTGGAGGTGCGCCGCTAACGGGTGAATAGACTATTCAGCTAGCCTCAGAAAGCTCGTCGGGCGCTCCTCTGCGCGGCTCGACGGGCTTTCGGGGCTCTGTGTCTTTTATGAATCCGTTGATTGAGCCGTAATTCAACTCACTCGATGGTATTTTGCGTTGCTCTGATTTCTTTCCACTATTCCGATGAAGCTACCCCTACCCTACCTGGCCACCGCACTATTGCTGCTGGTTATTCCCCGTGCCTTTGCCCAAGCCAGTGAGCACCCCAGGCCAGCCAATCACACCCTCGAATTTATTGAGAACAAAGGCCAGTGGGATACGCCCGCCCGCTACATGGCCCCGTTGCCCGGCGGCCGGCTTTTTGCCGAAAGCGACGGGCTGACCTTTGCCCTGCTGGCCAACGGCGGGCCGGCCCAAACCGGCCACCAGGGCCGCCCCCGCCCCGGCATGCCCCCGCCCGCGCAGGCCGTGCGCGGCCACGCCTTCACCCTGCACTTTGAGGGAGCCCGGCCGGCCACCATCACGGCCGAAACGCCCACTGCCGAGCACCGCAGCTATTTCCTGGGCAACGACGCACGGCGCTGGGCCGCCGATGTGCGCAGCTTCCGCACGCTGCACTACGCCGGCTTGTGGCCCGGCGTGCAGGCCCGCGTGTACGAAAGCGCCGACCAGCACCTGGAATACGACTTTGAGCTGGCGCCCGGGGCCAACCCGGCCGCCATCGGCCTGCGGCACGACGGGGCCGAAAGCCTGGCCGTGGACGCGGCCGGCAACCTGCTGGTGGGCACCAGCGTGGGCACCGTGACGGAGCGCGCGCCCGTAGCCTGGCAGGCCACGGCCGCCGGCCAGCGCCAGCCCGTGGCCTGCCGCTACGTGCTGACGGGCAAGCTGGTGCATTTCGCGCTGGGTAAGTACGATACCACCCGGCCGCTCACCATCGACCCGGTGGTGGTGTTTTCGACCTACTCCGGCTCGGTGGCCGACAACTGGGGGTTCACGGCGACGTACGATGCGCAGGGCAACCTCTACTCGGGCGGCATTGCGTTCGGGCCCGGCTACCCCGTCAGCCCGGGCGCGTTTCAAACGTCCTTTGCAGCGCTGATTGACATCGCCATTATCAAGTACAACACCAGCGCGAACGGGCCGGCGGCGCGGGTGTGGGCCACCTACCTGGGCGGCGGCAGCGCCGATTTTCCGCACAGCCTGGTGGTCAATAATCAGGGTGAACTGCTGGTGCTGGGCTCGTCGGGCTCGCTCAATTACCCCACTTCGGCCGGCGCTTTGCAGCGCACGTTCGGGGGTGGCAGCGGCACGGCTCCGCTCGGCTACGGCGCGCCCTACGACTCGCCCAACGGCTCGGACCTGGTGATTACGCGGCTGGCGGCCAACGGCGCGGCGCTGGTGGGCTCGACCTACCTGGGCGGCTCCGGCAATGACGGCCTGCTGCCGCTCGACCCCAACCTGTCGTCGTCTAGCCCCACGCCGCAACTACCCCACAACTACGGCGACCCGTTTCGGGGCGACATTCTGGTGGACGCGGCCGATAACGTGTACATCGCCTCGCACACGACTTCGGCCAATTTTCCGGTGGCGCGGGGCTTTGCCAGCGCCTACCGGGGCGGTACTTCCGACGGAGTGGTGTGCAAGCTCACGCCTGGCCTCACGGCCCTGAACTGGGGCAGCTACTTGGGCGGCTCCGGGGCCGATGCCGCGTATTCCATTCAGATAGAACCTACTAGCGGGGACGTGTACGTGGCCGGCGGTACGCTCAGCGCCAACTTTCCGGTGACTACCGGGGCCTACCGCACCACCCGGCCCGGCAACGTGGACGGCTTTGCGGTGCGCATCGCGGCCAATGGCACGGCGCTGCTGCGGGCCAGCTACGTGGGCACGGCCGCCTACGACCAGGCGTATTTCCTGCAGCTCGGCACCGATGGCGGCGTGTACCTGCTGGGCCAGACGCTGGGGCAGTTTCCGGCCACGCTCGGCTTGTTTAGCACGCCGGGCGGCACCCAGTTTATTCAGAAGCTGGATGCCAACCTGGGCCAGAGCCTGCTGGCCACCGCCTTCGGCAGCACCGACCCGGCCAATGCCGGCCGGGTGGCCCTCGACCCCACCGCCTTCCTCGTCGACCGCTGCGACCGGGTGTACGTGTGCGGCTGGGGCGGGCAAGTGAACGGCTGGACCGGCGGGGCCATCGCCTCTTCGCCCTACCTAAGTGGCAACGGCAGCACCGACCGCCTGCCCCTCACCACCGACGCGGCCCAGTCCGTCACCGATGGCAGCGACTTCTACCTGGCGCAGTTCTCGGCCGGCCTCACGGCCCTCACCTACGGCACGTATTACGGCAACCCCGACCCCAACAGCGGGGGCGAGCACGTGGACGGTGGCACCTCGCGCTTCGACCCGCGCGGCGTGGTGTACCAGGCGGTGTGCTCGTGCTTTTCGCGCACCGGCTTTCCCATTCCACCCGGTGCGAACACCTATTCTACCGTTAATAACAGCAACTCCCCAGCGGCGGCAGGCTGCAACAATGCGGCTTTTGTGTTCAACTTCCAGCCCAACATTGCCAACGCCGGACCGGGCCAGACGGTGTGCGTATCGGCCGGCCCGCTGGCGCTGGTGGGCAGCCCCGCGGGCGGCGTGTGGGCCGGGCCGGGCGTGAGCGGCAGCGTGGCCACGGGCTTCGTGTTCACGCCATCGGCGGCTTTGGTGGGGACGAACGTGCTTACCTACACCGTGGTGAATACCGGCCTGTGCACCACCGTGGACACCCGCCGCGTGACCGTGGTGCCGACGGTAACGGCCGGGGCCGACACCACGCTGTGCAGTAATGCAGGCCAGTCATTTGCATTGCGTGGCACGCCGGCCGGTGGCACCTTCAGCGGAATTGGCGTGAGCGGCAGCGTGGCCACGGGCTTTGTGTTCACGTCGCCCGTCAACTTTACCGGCACGCTCACCCTAACCTACACCGTGACCTCTGCGGGCTGCGGGGGCAGCAACGCGGCTACCCGGCAAATAACAGTAGTCCCGACGCCGGTTTTACTGCCGACTTGGGTGCCGGTGGCTTGTCCCGAAACCCGCCTGGCTCCGCTCACGGTGCGTTTCAGCCTGGGTGGCATCAGCGGCCTGCCGAGCCTGGCGGTGGTCTGGGATTTTGGCGATGGCAGCCAAACCACGGAAAACAGCCCCACGCATACCTACACCATACCCGGCACCTACCAGCCCCGCGTGCGGGTGCGCTACAACTCCGGCCGCTGCGAAGCCCAGGCCAACGCGCCGGTGGTGGAAGTGAAGCAGCACAAAATCCCCAACATCATCACGCCCAACGGCGATGACCAGAACCCAACTTTCAAAATTGGGCCCGACTGTACCCCGCGCCTACAGGTATTTTCCCGTTGGGGGCAGCAGGTGTTCGATTCGCCCACTTATCACGACGAATGGGCCGCCGTCGGCCAGCCCGATGGCGTGTACTACTATCTCCTCTCCTACCCCGATGGCCACCGGGTGAAAGGCTGGGTGGAAGTGGTGCGGTAATGGGCTTTTGAGAAGAAGGGCGCGGGTCATTGCAAAGCGCCCTTCTTCTTTTTAATTATCACAGGACTTGCGCAAAGTAGTTGAATGACCTTTCACGCAGTGTCTCGCAGTGTTAAAACCGCAGTGTCTCGCATTATCGAGCAAATTTGAACACTGCGAGACACTGCGAGAGATAATCGGTGGGAAGGAGTGCGTAAGTCTTCTATCAATTCTTAATTCTCAATTTTCCAAAAGCCCAGCGCACATCGGCCGGGCCGGGCAGCAAGTCGGCCCAGGTAGCCCCGGTGGCGCGACAGTAGTGCCAGCCCAGGTACGCCACACTAGCTGCGTAAGAAGCCGACATGCCCAGCGCCGCACCCACCATGCCCAAACGCGGCACCAGCAGCAGGCACACCGGAGCCGTGACGGCCAGGCCCAGCAGCGCGGCCTGGTTATTCACCCGGTAGCGGGCCGTGCCGCTGAAATACCCGCTGGCCTGCATGCCCACTCCGTTGATAAAAATACCGGGGGCCAACGCCAGGATAACGCTGTGCGCCGCTCCGAATTCTGGGCCGAAGATGGCCACCAACCACGCCGCCGGCACGGCGGCCAGCGCCAGCACGGCCCCGGCCGTGGCCAGCAGCGTGAGGCGACTGCCGCGCAGGGCGGCGTACGTCTGTTCACGCTTGTCGGCCGCGTTCACCAGGGCCACGTATTGAATGAGCGCCGTGCTGCGCGGAATCATCCAAATGGCCTCGGCCAGGGCCACGCCCACCGAGAGAATGCCCAGCGCCCGGGCATCGGCCAGGTAGGCCACGGCGTAGTAGCCGAAGCGGTAGTTGGCGAAGGTGAGCAGGTTGGACAGGTGCGCGCCCCGGCTGTGGCGGGCCAGCTCGCGGGCGGCGGCGTAGCGGCGGGCGCGGTTAGCACCACTTAGCCGCAACTTTCGGGCATCGGGCAAACGCAGCAGCAACGCGGTGCTGATGAGCCACGGCAGCCCATACGCCACGTAGTTGGCGTAGTAATACGCCCGAATATCGAGCCACTGCACCCCGGCAAACGCTACCCCCAGCGCCAGGGCCAGCAGGGCCGCCTGCACGGTGGTGAGCACGTTGTAGTCGCGCTCGCGCTTACGCCCCAGCAGCAGAAACAGGTTGATGGAGAGCAGCACCTGCACCAGCGCCACGGCACCCAGGTGCAGCACGTATTCCAGGCTCACGGGGCGCAGCAAGGCTATTGCGCCCGCGCCCAGCCCACTCACCAGCGCGGCCCAGGCATAGGCGGGCGGCAGCAGGTGCCACACGTTGCGCCGCGGCACCAAATATATCAGCGACGAGCCCCCCACCAGCCCCGAGAGCAGCACCAGCCCCGACATATCGGTGAAAAACAGGCTGACCTGCCCGCGCCCCGCCGCCCCCAGGTACCGCGCCGTGAGCCACACCACCGCAAAGCCCAACCCCGCCGTGAGGACCCGCGCCGCGAAATGCTGAAGTATGCGTTTTATCATGGGAGAAACTGCCGGCAAAGAACGGCAAACTCCCCTCCTCACCAAGGAGAGAAGTTTGCGTTCAACCTTTCAGCACCTGCCGGTACACGGCCCCGAATGCCTGGCCCACGGCCGCCGGGGCGCAGCGGGCGGCGGCATCGGCCCGCAGCCGGGCGGCATCGAAGGTGACAGTGCCGCTGAGCACGGCCGTCAGGGCGGCTTCCAGACCAGGCTCGTCGTCGGGGGTTACCAGCAGGCCGAAGGTGTTTTCGGGTTGAAAAAGCTCGGGTACGCCGCCGGTGCGGGGGGCTACCACGGGGCAGCCGCAGGCCCGCGCTTCCAGCAGCACGCAGCCAAAGGTTTCGGCCCGGCTGAAGGAAACCAGCGCGGTAGCTTGGGCCATTTCGGCAGCCACGGCCGCGTGCGCCAGCTTGCCGAGGAAGACCACCGTGCCATCAGCCAGCAGGCCCAGTTGGGCGGCGTAGGCGCGTAGCGGCTGCTCATCGGGGCCGTAGCCGGCAATGCGCAGGCGCAGACCGGGCCAACTGGCCCGCAGCCGCGCCACCACCCGCATCACGCCCGAGAGGTTCTTCACCTCGTCGTTGAAAGCAGAAACGTGCAACAGCGAAAAGTGAGCTGGCAGAGGGGCCAAAACGGCGGGCCGAAAAAGCGCGGTATCCACTACGTTGGCGATGACGATGGAATTTTTATTCACGAAGCCCAGCGCCGCCATGGCATCGCGCAAGCCGCCCGACACGGTGTGCAGCGCCGCCGCCCGCCGCACCACGGCCCGCGTGAGCACCCGCCGCAGCCCCGAGATACCACCCGCCCGCAGGGGCAAATACAGCGTCCAGTGCTCGGTGATGATGAACGGGATGCCGCGCACGGCTTGCAGCGCCCACGCAAACAAGCCCGTGCGCAGCAGCACGTGCACGTGCACCACATCGGGCGCGGCCCCGTCCCAGTGCTGCCGCAGCCGCCGGTAGCCGCGCCGCAGGCACCAGAAATACAGCAGCAGCTTCAGCGGCTTATCGATGAAAGCGAGGCCGGTGGGGGCGGCGCGGTAGTAGTAGCGCAACGTGGGCCAGGGCCCGACGAAATCCTCCTCCGCCTCAATCAGGCCCGGCAGCGGCCCGCGGGCCACGGCGGCAAACAGCACGGCTACGTCCGCACCGCCGTGGGCCGCGATGGCCGCCACGTGCCGGCCCACAAAGTCCCCGTCCTGGTCGTCGTAGCGGTGCGGGTACCACTTGGGCAGCATCAGCACGCGGAGCATTTTCACGAAAGAAAGGACGATTAGGAAATGAAGAATTCCTGCCAAATTACGGCTTTGGCTGCGCTTGGGCCTTGAGTGACCGCAATCCATAAAAAAAGCCTGCCCCTTGCAGGGGGCAGGCTCATAACCAATACCAAAAACACTTCTATTTGATAAGCTATTCAATAACAGCGAATTACTTGGTTACTACAAAGCGGACCGATTGCACGGTATCGCCGGTGGCTACCGTGGCCACATACACGCCGGGAGCGAGCGTAGCGGGCAGGCTCAGGCGCTGCGGGCCGGCGGCCAGCTTACCGGCGTTCAGCACGGTGGCTACCTGGCGGCCCATCATGTCCACCACGCGCACGGTGGCGGTAGTGGCGCGGGTCACGTCGAAGCCCAGCGTGGCGGCAGCACCGTCGGTGGGGTTCGGCGACACGGAGAGGGCTTGCAGCGGGGCGTTAGCCACTTCGCGGGTCGCCAGCGTCTGGCCGGCCACGTTGTAGCAAGTAATCTGGGGGTTAAAATTCACCCAGCCAGTAGCCCAGTTGGTAGCCCCGAAGGCACCGCGGTAGGTCACCACGTCGAAGGTGCTGTTCGGACCGCCGTTGCCGGCACCAGTCAGTTTGGCATTGGTGAAGGCCGCGCCGGTGTTCAGCAGCGAAGCAGCGGGCAGGTTGAACGCAGGTGCGCACTGCCGGTTGGCCGGGCAGTTGCTTTCGAAAGCGAAGTTGTCAGCATTCAGGCCCAGGCCGGCCACGGTGCGGGTGGTGTCGTTATTGGCCCCCACAAAGGCGTTGATGCTGAAGCCGGCAAGGGCACCGCCCGTGGCGCGGGCCGCGCGGGGGCTGTAGCCGGCCAGCACGTTGTTTTGGAAAGCCAGCAAACCCGACTGGGCGTTGCTCTGGGTGTTGCCACTCGCACCGCTGTTCAGCTCCAGGCCGAAGGGACGACCAGCGAACACCGAGTTGAAAATGCTCTGAGCCGAATTGCGGCGAATCAGGGCGGCGTTGGCGTTGGCGAATGGGGTGGCGGCGGCCGGCGTGGTGGGCATAAACACGCTCATGTTGGCGAACACGGCCGAGGTCTGCGGGGCGTTGTTGGTGCCGGTGGCATCATTGTCGCTCTCGAAGCCGTTGGACACACCGCCCGTGGCGATGTCGCCGCGGCGCGGGTCGCGCAGGCTGAGGCCGTACTGCACCCGGCCCGAGTAGCCATTGTCGGTGTCGAAGTCATCGTCGGTGCCGGCCAGGGAAATCAGGTACTTGGCATTCACGGTGCCGCCGAACCACTCAAACGAGTCGTCGCCCGAGCCCGTCACCTGGACGTGGTCGATGGTGGTGCCCGAGCCCACGCCGCACAGCGTCAATCCGTTGATTTCGCTGTTGGGCAGGAAGGCCACGCCGGGGTACTCAATGCGCACGTAACGGATGATGCCGGAGTTATCGGCCGGCTGGTTAGCCGAAGGGCCGCCGAAGGTGGCAACCACGCCGCCTTCCACGTTGGTGACGGCCGGCAGGTTGGCCGGGGCCCGGCCCACGATGATGAGGCCGCCCCAGTCGCCGGGAGCCCGCGAACCGGCGGGCTGGTTCGAAGTGAAGACGATGGGTTGCGTGGGCGTGCCATCAGCGATGAGCATGCCGCCCTGCCGAATGATGAGAGCACCCTTGTTGGACAGGCTACCCTTGATGATGGTGCCCGGCTGGATGGTCAGGGTCACACCGCTGTTCACGTACACGAAGCCGTCGAGCAGGTAGATGTTGTTGCTGGTCCAGGTCGTGTTGGAGGTGATTTCAACGCCCGACGTAACCGTGCTGCCGAGGCCGATGGATATAACGGCACCGGCGGCCGGGCAAGGCGTTTGGGCGTGGGCGGCGAGGCTGGCCAGAGCGAGCAGGGCCGGGAGTATAATCTTTTTCATATGCGACAAGGGGGTGGAAATGAGCAGCGGAAATTGATGCTGCAAAGGTCCGAAAATAGAACGGCCACCGGAACCCGGTGGCCGTTATCATATTGTCTGTCTTCGTTTAAGAAATTGTTACGAAGGCTCGTTAAAAGCGGTAGGTCAGGCCCAGCGTAGAGTAGGTACCGCGGCGGTAGCGGTTGAACGAGGCTTCGTTTTCGATGCCGTTGATTTTGCCGTTGCGGTCAAAGTCGTAGTTCTGGCGCACCAGCTGGTTCAGCAGGTTTTGCACCCCGGCGCGCACTTCGAAGTGCGTACCGATGCCCTTGGTCACGGCCAGGTCCACCACGTGGCGGGGCAGCTCGATGA
The DNA here is from genome assembly GCF_014640435.1 of Hymenobacter frigidus. Taxonomy (GTDB): domain Bacteria; phylum Bacteroidota; class Bacteroidia; order Cytophagales; family Hymenobacteraceae; genus Hymenobacter; species Hymenobacter frigidus. The sequence goes on from NZ_BMGY01000027.1 coordinate 44,790, forward strand.
TGGACGGGTTGTTGAGCTTGTCGCCCACGAAGGAGATGCGCGGCCCGATGACGTTGTACTGCGCCGACACCTGCCAGTGGTTGGCGTCGTCCTGATAGAACACCCCGGCGTTCACCACGTAGGGCGACTGCCCTTGCAAAGGCCGGTCGGTGAGGGCAAAGTTTGTGTTGCCGCGGGCGGCGGTGTCCACCTGCACGCGGCTCTTAATCAGCGAGGCGTTCAGGATAAACGAGATGCGCTCCAGAAAGGGGTTTTCGGTGAGCCCCACCAGCGACTTGCGGGCTTCCACTTCCACGCCGAGGTCGTAGGCTTTGGGGGCATTTTGAAAGCCCAGGTACATATCACTGCCGGTTATCGAGGTGGTCATCTGTTCGATAGCGTCGGTGAAATGCTTGTAGAACACCCCCACCGAAATCATCTCCGAACGAGTGGGGTAGAATTCGTAGCGCAGGTCGGCATTATAGATTTTGGCCGTGCGCAACGAGTCATTTCCCGTGATGAAGAAGTTGTTACTGAAATCGTAGTACGTGTACCGGGCCACTTCCCGGAACTCGGGCCGGTTCACCGAAATGCTGCCGCCGGCCCGCAGCAGGTTGCGCTCGTCGAAATTATACGTCGCATTGAGCGACGGCAGCACGAACGTCCGTTTCTCTTCGTAGGGCTTCTTTGAGCCCGGCGAATCCAGGGACTTGCGGTTGTATTCCACGCGCACCCCACCGGTCAGGTTAAACTTGTCCGACAGCGGGGCCACGCCGCCCACGTAGCCGGCAGCCAGGGTGTTTTCGCCGGTGTATCGGTCGAAGTCGTTTGTGTTTTCTTTCAGCACGAAACCCGTGGTGGTGTTCAGGTTTTCGGAGTTGAAAATGGTGGCCAGCGGCTGGCTGCCGATGGCGGGGTCGAAGTTGCGGGCGCGGGTGTAGTTGAAAATCCGGCTGTCGTAGTTGCGCTTCTTCTGCTCGGTGTAGAAGCCCACCCGCAGCTTGTAGAGGTTGGCGCTGAGCGTGTCGCGGCCCGTGAAGCGGTGCTCGGCCTGGCCGCTGGCCATGTAGGTGTTCTCGTTCAGCGTGGCGTAGAAGCGCGAACTGGTTTGGGGCACGCTATTTACTTGTACCTCGAAAGGGGCCGGGTTGAGGTCGCCGGGCTTGCTGGGGTTGTAGGCGCGGGTTTGCTGGTTTTGGCGGTAGTCGGGCTCGCTGCGGTTCACGTAGTTGTAGCCGCCCGCCCAGGTGAGGGTGGTGCGGTTGGCGGGTCCCACCTCGTGGGTGCCGCCCAGCTGGCCCGAGTAAATGCTGCGGCTCTGGTAGTGCAGGCTGTAGTCGTTATGCTCGTTGCCATCCGGTGCTTCGCTGTAGTTGGGGCCGCGGCGGTTCACTACCTCGTCGGTGCCGTACTGGTTGAAAAAGTTGCGGAACTCCAGGCGGTTGCGGTCGTTGAGCCGCACTTGGTAGTTATGAATCACGCCCAGCCGCACCGCCGACAGCGAACGATTGTCCTGATAGCGAAACTGGGGCAGGGGCATCAGGTCCGGAAATTTAGGGTCGTAGAAATCGTAGCGCTGGCGCTCCGACGTGTACTGCTCCTGGGTGTTGGAGTACGAAATGGACGTTACGTTGCTCACGTACACCTTCCCGATTTCAAACTTGCGGTTGATGCCCAACGAAAAGCGCATATCGGGCCGCGAGGTGATGGAGCGCGGCAGAAACTCGTTGCGCAGGCTAGCGCGGCCATCGGCCAGCTGCGGGGCCGTGGTGCTGGTGGTTTCGCGGGTCAGGTTGCTCAGCAGCCCGGGAATGGTACGCTGCCCGTTGTCGAAGCCCAGCAGGTCGGTCGAGCTGTGGTTGGTGCTCAGGAAGCCGTCTTTAAAAGTATTGGTGCTGCGCGCCCAGCCCGAAACGCTCAGCGAAGTGCTGTTTTCCAGCACCGAATTCTTGGTGTACACCTTCACGATGCCACCGCCAAACTCGCCCTGCAGCTCCGGCGAGCCCGACTTGAAAATCAGCACCCGGTCTATCACCGAGCTGGGCAGGATGTCGAACGAGAACGAGCGGGTGTCCGTCTCGGCGCTCGGCGTGAGCGCATCGTTGAGCAGCACCGTGTTGTAGCGCTCGGCCAGGCCGCGAATCACGATGAAGTTGTTGTTTTGGATGGTGACGCCCGGAATGCGCTTCACCACTTCGGCGGCGTCGCGGTCCAGGGTTTTCACGATTTGGTCGTTGCTCATGCCACTCACCACCACTTCGCTTCGGCGCAGGTCCTGAATCAGGGCCACTTCGGTACCGGTCTGCTTCACGCCGGTCACGGTTACTTCGGTCAGGCTGGTAGCGCTTTCCTCCATCAGGCCGTTGAGGGTGGTCGTTGCGCCGCTTTTCACCACGATGCCCGGGAAGGTGAGCGGCTTGTAGCCCACGTAGGTCATCGTGATGTCATAGGTGCCCGGCTCCAGCGGCAGGGTGTAGCTGCCGTCCACGTTCACGGGGGCCGCCTGGATGGTGCCGGTCACCAGCACCGTAGCGCCGATAACGCCCTCGCTGGTCTTTTTATCCGTCACTTTTCCGGATAGTGTCCCCTGCTGACCGAAGGCCAGCATATTCATCCACAACAATAAAAATCCTAGTAGGGCAAAGCGCATACAACGAAAGTTGGTTTTACAGTACAAAAGTACCGGGGCTCTATTATGACAAAATAGCCGGATGATTATGTTATTGTTACTGCCCGTTCCACCTGTTTCCAACACCGACTGGAGGGACTACTTTTGCGGCCTTTTTCAAAATTCGGGTTGGTCCAGTGGCCTCGGAATCATGGGGTTTCGAGGCCACCACCCAGCTGCTGGCAGTGGCTCCGGGCCCGGTTCCCGGCAATGCCGTTCCTTTACAGTGCCAATGAGCAAGGCACCGCCCCGCGCGGCGCGCTGTTCCCCGGCCTCTTGATACCCGTTAATTGATTCCCCGATGCTTCTATCCATGACCGGCTACGGCCAGGCCCACCGCGAAACCGACAGCTACACCGCCACCGTCGAGCTAAAGTCCGTCAACTCCAAAACCTTCGACCTCACGCTACGCCTGCCCCGGTTCCTGCAGGCCCACGAGCTGGAAGTGCGCAACACCGTAGCTAAAGCCCTGCTGCGCGGCAAAATCAACCTGAACCTGGATTTTGCGCGGCCCGTCGTCACCCGCACCGCCACGGCGCTTAACAAGGAAGCCCTCGTGGCGGCCTACCACGAGCTGCTAGCCATTGCCCAAAGCCTGGGCCTCACCACCGGCGAAGACACTTTACTAGCGGCTCTGCGCCTACCCGGCGTTATTCCCAGCGCTTCGGAGGCCCGCGAGGCAGAGCCCCTGGCCGAAGACGTAACCTGGGTAGAACTACAGCCGCTGCTGGCCGAGGCGCTGGCGGCCATGCAGCAGTTCCGGCAAGACGAAGGCCGCACCCTCACCACCGAAATCCTGGGCTACCTGGACACCATCCGGCAGCAGCTGGCTGCCGTAGAGCAGCACGACCCCGCCCGCATCGAGCACGTGCGCCAGCGCCTCACCGCCCACCTGGCCGAGCTCACCGGCCACGAGCAGTTCAATACCACCCGCTTCGAGCAGGAAGTGCTGTACTATATCGAAAAGCTGGATATCGCCGAGGAGAAGGTGCGCCTGGCTGCCCACCTGGCCTACTTCCAGCAGGCCGTGCTGCAGCCCGATGAGGCCGTGGGCAAGAAGCTAGGGTTCCTGGCCCAGGAAATCGGCCGTGAAATCAACACCATCGGCTCCAAGGCCAACGATGCCACCGTGCAACACCTGGTGGTGGGCATGAAAGAAGAGCTGGAAAAAATAAAAGAACAATTAAATAATATCCTCTAGTACCCGGCCAACCACCCGCTCGCCGGCGACTGGAGGATTGCTAATTTTTCAGAATTCTTGGCATGATTTTGCACTATCTGATTAAAATTCGCAATCAAACATCTGCATGCCACTGCTTGACTACGATTTTATATTTGGGTCAATGCTCATAGCTTAATCTTCCCAACTTGCGGAATACTAAGACTTTATTGACTTATTAAGCACTGCTTCTTCGGCAGTATCAAAAAGATTCGCAATATTTGTTGTTCGAAAGTTGGAAAACTAAATATTGTATCTAACTTGGGCTCATCAAGAAGACTTAGTTACCCACCTTTTATCCCCATTAGGCATGAAAACTACATTTTTACTCTGTATCCTGGGACTGTTACTTACGGCAGCACGTCCTGCATCCGAAATTGAACTGATAAAAAAACGCGTGCTCAGCGAGCGGGTGGAAATTCTGATTCCCAAGGGCTTTGAAGTAATGAGCGAGCAGCAGATGGACTTTGCCTACGCCAAAGCCCAGAGCCGCCCCAGCGTCATCTTCACTAACAACAACCTCATCACCCTCGCCTTCAATTACAGCGACAACGATTCGGACCAGGACATGGTCGACATCTACGCCGCCTCGTTTGGCAAGACTTACCACAAGCAGTACAAGGACGCCACCTGGTTCGGCGATGGCGTAAAGAACATCAACAACCGCAAGGTGGGCTACCTCGAATTCATGAAGCCTGAAATGGGCCACGAAGTCTACACGCTGGTGTTCTTCACCGACGTGGAAGGCAAACTGATGATTTGCACCTTCAACTGCGCCGACCGTCAGAAGCCCGAGTGGGAGCCCATTGCCAAGCAAATCATGCTCTCGCTGAAAGCCAAAGGCTAATTAGCACCAGGTAATTAACATTATATTATTTAGTGGTCGGTGGTTGAACGCAGGTTCGGCCACCGACTATTTTTTTGCGACCGGCGCGGCCCCCAGCTCGCCCAGAAAATCGCGCACCAGCCCAAAGGCTCCCGCAAAACCGGCCAGCGACAATGCGGCCGGCTTGTCGTTTACGTCGTGGTAAGCCGGGCTGCCGCCGCGGGTGTACATAAAGAAGGCCGGCACGCCCGCTTCAGAAAAGGGAAAGTGGTCGGAGTTGGCGGCGCGGCCACGGGCCCCCAGGGCGGGCAGGTAATGGTGGGCGTTATTAAGGGCTAGCAGGCGACGGTAGGGCGCTTCAAATACGCGGCCGTTGACGATGGTCGCTCCCTCTTCGCCGGTACCCAGCAGGTCAAGGTTAACCAGGAATTTGATGCTTTTGAGCGGTACCAGCGGGTGCGCCACAAAGTAGCGCGAACCGACCAAACCAGCTTCCTCGGCCCCGAATAGCAGGAACACGACGGAAAAAGCGGGCCAGTTTTCGGGGCGGGCGTAGTGGGCGGCCAGTTCCAGGAGCAAGGCCACGCCGCTGGCATTGTCGTTGGCCCCAGGGAAGTAAGTGCGGCGGCCCATCATGCCCAGGTGGTCGTAGTGAGCCGATACGACGAGGAAGGAATCGGGCTGCGCCGTGCCGCGGATGATAGCTGCGAGGTTCTGGGTTTGGTAGTTGCGCTGGAGCTGGGCGTCTATCGCCATACCGGCCGAGGAAGCAGCTAAACTGGGCTTGTTGCGTTCTGCCGGCTGTAGCATTGGGTGCGGCAACGCTTCGATGCGGATGACAGAGCCGGCTGTGGAAGCCAGCGAAGCGGTGAGCTTGGGTACCACGCTGATGATAGCCGCAGCGGAATCAAGCCGACTGCGAAGCCGGGCGGGCAGACGTGCCGGCTGCTGTACGTAGGGGTCAAGTAGCACGACGCTCCACGGTGTTTTGCGAGTGAATTGCAGAAAATACGCCAGCCGGTCAGGGGTAACAACTGTCGCACTATCCAAGTAGCACAACACTTGGCCAATGGGCAGTTGCCCACCACCTGAATTGGGTGCTGCAATAAAGTCCTGGCCCGCTCGCAGCCGGCTACGGCGTCCAAATTGCGGTACCCGGCTCTGACTAAGCTCCAGCGACATGCTCCCCGGAAACGTATTTACGTCCAGCGTAAATGGCTGTATGTAGTCCGCGGCCAACGGCTCAATTTTCAGTGCTTTAAGCCGGTCGCGCAGATAATTGGCCGCGATACGTTCGCCTTGCTGCACGTAGCCGCGCCCGTACATCTGCGGCGCGGCTAGTCTTTCAATGGTGCGCCGGGCGCGGGGCAGGTCTTGGGCTTGGGCGTTGGGCGTGGCCAGCAGCATTCCCAGCAGCAACAAAGACGCAACGGGCAACTGGTGCGGCTTGTAGCGGGCGGCCCACAGCGTGGCCCCGCCCACCGCCAGCGCCGCCCCAATGGCGTCGCTCAGCAAATCAGTCCAATCACCGTGACGACCCAGGTGCATGGTGTGCTGCAACACCTCAATCAGCCCACCGAACAAGATGCTGGCCAATAGAGCAATTGCTCCGGCGTACCGAGCCAAAAGGGGCCAGCGGGTTTGGCGGCGCAACGAAAACCAGCTCAGCCCCGCCAAAACGACAAACACGCCCGCATGGGCCGCCGTGTCGAAAGACAGCAGCTCCCAAACGGGCGTGATGGGCATATCGGCAGCCGGGGTGAGGGTGAGCACCAGCACCAGGGCCGCCCACAGCAAAGGCAGGGCAGCGTAAGACCGGCGGGGCCGGAGTGGGTGAGGCATAAGCTTCGGCTTGTGCGTGACGAATGGCGCACAAGCCGAAGCTTATGCCTCACCCAGTTAATTATTACGCGCCGACCAGCTCGCCGTAGGCTTCAGCAGTCAGCAGCTCTTTCAGCTCCTCGGGCTTGGCGATGGAGATTTTCACCATCCAGCCGTCGCCGTACGGGTCCGAATTCACGGTTTCGGGAGCATCGGCCAGCTTGTCGTTTATTTCCAGCACGGTGCCGGTTATGGGGCTGAACAGGTCCGAAACCGTTTTTACGGCCTCCACGGTGCCAAACACGGCGTGCTGAGCGACGTCTTTGTCGAGGGTGTCAATGTCGACGTACACGATGTCGCCCAACTCCTTCTGAGCGTGGTCGGTGATACCGATAAAGGCCACGTCGCCTTCGACGCGAATCCATTCATGGTCCTTGGTGTAGTGCAGGGTGGCGGGCAGGTTCATCTTGAAGAAGTTATGAGTTGTGAATGATGAGTTACGAGTTGAGTTGGACCGGTGACCAACTGCGGCGGTACCTCAAAAGTAGAAACGACAAACTTCTCCGCTCCATAATTCTCCATTACTAACCCATAATTCATCACTCCTAACTCATGATTACTACTGCGTGAGGCTGTAGCGGAGCTGCACGCCACCTTCGGACGTAGCGTTACGGAAGGCGTTGCTGATGCGCGGCGTGGTGATGGTCTGGCTGTAGTAGAGCTGCAGGTTGAGGCGGGTATTGAGCAGGTAATCGATGGTGGGGCGCAGCTGGAAGGTTTTCGAGCCGTTGGTAATCTGACCCTGGGCGCGGCCTTCTTTGCCAAGGTCGGTGGGGCTGGTGGGCTCCACCACATCGAGAATACTGCGCTGGATGGTGATGTTGTCGCGGATGCTCAGGTCGAGGCGGGCGGTGAGGTTGTTCTTGAGCACGCGCTGCTCGCCGCCGATGCGGAAGGGCAGCTTGAGGCTGTTGGTGGCATAGCCGAAGCCCACCACGATTTCCTGGGTGTAGAGCTCGGTTACCTGGGCGTTAGTGGTGTTCAGCACCACGGTGCGGTCGGTGCGGTATTCGAGGCGGCCGGTGGCCCGGCTCACAGTCTGGAAATTGATGCCGACGAGCGGCGAAAGGCGCTCGGCAATGCTCACCTGGCCCACCACGTAGTAAGGCAGAAACTGCCGGGTAGCGGAGCTCAGCAGATAGGGCGCACCAGGGTCGGTGAAGTCGGGCTCGCGCTCGTAGTCGGTGGCGGTGGTGTAGCTGCCCACGCTGTAGGTAGAGAGGTAGGCGTGGTTGAAGGTGAAGGACGAGAAGTACTTCTTCACCAAGGGCAGGTCAGAAAAGCCGTTGTAGCTGACGGTCCAGTTGGGCAGCGGCAGCATGGCAAACGGGTCGAACTTCTTGGCCTTGTACCCGTCCGACGACCGGCCGTGATAGGCGTCGACGAAGCTCTGCACCAGCACTTCCTGCGAGTTGAAGCCGTAGCTGCCTCTGGGGCCGCTGGGGGTAGGGCTGCCGAGGTTACCAGGGTTGCTGGGGTTGGTGTTGGCCGCTGTCAGGCTCTGGCGCACGAAGCTGCGGTTTTTCACGAATTGCTCGAAGGCCCGCGACGTTTCGCCGTTGGCCCCGAGGTCGCCAAACAGGGTTTGAATGGTGATGGTCGAGGTCTGGAACGAGCCGGTGCCCAGCAGCCGCGGCGGGGCCAGCAGGAAGCGGCCCGGCCGGAGCGGGTCCGGGGTTATTGTCAAGGAGTCCTTGTCGAGCAGGTTGCGGTAGTAAACTTCCCGGTTGCGAGCCAGCTGCTGGCGGGCATCCACCTGAATGTTGAAGCCCCGGAACGGCTCCAGGGCCGTACGCAGCGTGATGGTTTGGGTGAGCAGCGAGCTCAGCGGCGTGTTCAGGTATTCGCTGCTGTTGGTGTACCAGCCGTTGTCGATGGCCCGGTTGTAGAGGCCGGCCAGCTCGGGCTGCTCACCCAGAATGAACGGCAGGCCGGGGGCCGACAGGTCGTGGTCGAGGCCGAAAATATTGGTTTTGGGCAGGTAGCCGGGTAGCAGCGTACCCTGAGAGCGGATGTAGGTAAAGTTGAGCGAGCGGGCCGTCATCAGCGAGCGGAGCACGGCTTTCACGAAGCGGTTCTTTTCGCGGGTGGTGTCGGTGGCGGCAGCGGCTTGCGGGCGACCAGTTTCCTCGCCGATGCGGTTGGGGTTCGTGAGGTCGGCGCGGGGCCGGGCATTCGGAGCCGGGGCGTTGTTAATGATGTTGAGAAACTTCACCTTGTTGTACAGCTTCACCAGGTCGATGCGGCCGTTGGCGCTGATTTCCCGGTTGTTCTGAATGGTGTTGCCCAGCTTGATTTCGTTGGTGAGGGTATCCCGCGCCTCATTGCCTATGGGCACCGGGAAGCGCGGAGCCCGCAACGACACCGACGAAGCCTGCCAGGTGTAATTGGCCGCGTACCGGGTATCGGCACTCAGCCAGTCGGTGAGTGGAAATTTGTCGAGCGGCAGCCGGTAGGTCAGGGCTGCCACTTGGTTGAAATTGACAGTCCGGCCGCCCTGCAACAGGTTTTTGCGGAGCAGGTCGCGGTTATCCAGGGCCTCGCGGCTGTCGCCGATGGTCCGGCCACGGCCTTCGTCCACCACGCCACGGTTGGTGGCGGTGTAGTCGAAAATCAGGCTTTTGGTCAGGTCCCACTTCAAGTCGTAAATCCGGCTGATGTAGAAGGATTTCTGCACCACCGGCAGGCCGGCCAGCGTGGGCACGGTGCCCGGCTCCCGCACCCGCTGCAGGAACCGCTCGTTGTAGCGCCGGTCAATGTCGGTGCGGAACGAGAAGCGCGAAGGCAGCGGCGTGAAGTTCAACTCCTGGAAAATCTTCAGGTACGGATTGTCCAGGGCCTTGAACTTGCTCAGCGGCGTGTAGTTCTTGGGCGTGGTCTGGTACACGTAGGCCACGGCGGCGGTGTACGACTTGGTGTAGTCGCGGTCGGTGCGGATGTCGGTGTGCAGGCGGTCGGTGAGGGAATAGCTCACGGCCACGTTCTCAATGTCCCAGGGCTTGGCCGTGCGGGGCGGAGCGCCGGGCTTGGGCGTGCCGCGCTCCTTGCGCACGTTCAGCACCGCGATGCTGCGGCTGGTGGTCTGGTCGATAACCTTGTTGCGGTACCCGGTTTGGGCCGTCACATCGGTTTCGCCGGCCGCATTCTTAAACTTCTCCAGGCTCTGCTTCAGCTTGGTGTCGGGGTCGAGGGGGTCGTAGAGGGGCGAGCGGCTTTCGTGGCCCAGCTGCAGCAGCACGGGCACGCGCAGGTTCATCTGCGGGGGCAAGAACTTCTCCAGGGCCACGGTGGCGTTGAGGTCGCCGCGGAACACGTCGTCAATCGAGCGCTGCTGCACCTTGTCCTGCAGGCCGCCAAAGCCCACGCTGGTGTAGCTGCCGGTGGCCGTGATATTGGCGATATCGGCCATCTTCACATTGAGACGAGCCGTGGCGGCGTAGCCGGCCTGCTGCTCAAAGTCGAACACCCGCAGCTCATCGGCCCACAAGCTCACGGTTTTGGCGCTGGTACTGGGGTCCGAACCGTCGGTGACAGGGTTGAGAATGCCCAGCATCACGCCCTGCACCGCCGAAAAGTCGGGGTTGCCGACCACCGTGATGGTGGCCCCGCTGGGCAAGGTTTTGATGTAGGGCACCAGGTAATTGATGGGGCTGCGCTTGTTGCGCTCGGCCTTGGCATCAATGAAATCCTGAAACGAAACGTCGAGCCGATTGGCATCGGGCCACACCTGGTTCACGCCGGTGTCACCAGCGCGGGTCAAAATCAGCGGCAGCGAGTACTGGTAGTAATTCTGGGTATAGTCGGTGCCGATGCGCAGAAAGGCCTGCACGTCGCCGTTCATGGTAGTGGGGTCGTCGCTATCACCGTGCAGAAATAGGCGCAGGCGCTTGTAGCGCAGCATGTTGATGGTAATATTCTTGTAGGCAGCCTTGGCGTAGCCATCGCGCAGGTTGGTCACCGACAGGCGCAGGCTCTGCTCGTTTTGCAGGCGCGAGGTGCTGCTGCTGCCGTATTCCTGGTCGCGCAGAATGCCGGGGGGCGACACGTAGGGGATTTTACCCGTGCCGGAGGCGACGGCTAGGCCGTTTTCCTCCACGCTCACCGTCGAAATATTAAAGGCGTCGGCATCGGTCAGCTGGCCGATAACGGTGCCCAGGCGCGGGTCGGTGATGCTGGGCAGGAAGCGGCGCCACTGGTTGGCCACGAACTGCGGCTGCACCAGGCGCACCACCACGGGCTGCTCCCAGCCGGTCATGTACATGCGCAGGAAGCGGATGTTCTTGAAGCCGAACTCCTGGGTGGTGCCGCGCAGCCGGTAGCCTTCCCGAATCGGAATGCGGAACTGGTACCACGTCACTTCGTCGCCGCTGGTGCGCTGGTCCTTGTTCGTCACCTTATCGATGATGAAGTTCTGGCCCACTTGCAGCGCACCGGGCGTGGCCCCGAGGCGCAGGCGGTACTCGTAGTAGCGCTCCACTTCCTGCACCACGTTGTCGCGGTTCAGGTCCTCCTTATCGGGAAAGGCCGTGGAGCTGAGTTGGCTGTTTTCGGCCGAGTTACCCTCGTAGCCGTTGTAATTCTTGTAGCGGCCCAGAATCTTGGCGTTGGTCTGCCCATAGCTCGCATCGAGGTGGTGGCGGAAGTCATCGGCCGAAGGGTCGGGCAGGTTCGCGAAGGCGGGACCATAGCCGTTGGACCGGGCGGCCTGTACCCGCTCGGCGTCGTTGTTCACGCCGTCGAGGCCCACGTCCTGGGCCGTGCGTGCGCCGGGAGCAGCATTGAAGGCATCGGTGAGGAACTGCTGGCGCGTGACTAGGCCATACGGCGTGCGGCGGGTCTGGCCCGTGCTGTCGGTGCCGGGCACGGGCAGGCCGTTCTCAAACTCGTGCTGGTTGTTGTCCTTCAGGGCGTCCTCGCTCACGTTGCCGAGGTTGATGATGAGGTCGCCGCCCGTGGTGTTGGGCTGGTTGTTGCCGTCGGAATCGAAGACGTTACCTCGGTCCGTAGTGGTTTTGATGAACGGGTCCATCATCCAGAATTCCAGGTACTCGATGTTGGCGTTGTCGAAGTCGGTATCGAAGGTGATGGCCCGGCTGATGCCGCCAAACTTGTCCTGGGGCCGCTCGGTACCCGTGAATTTCTTGCCCGCCGCGTCGATTCTCGGGTTGTAGTTGTACGGCCCCCGCTCGCCCGGGAAGTAGGCCATGTCGAAGGTGTATTCGTAGCCGTTGCCGGTCGCGCCCAAGTCCTTATTCGGGAATACCTCGTCGCGCTTCACGCCGCGGGTGTAGTGGTTCGTCAGGTCGGCCGCGCCAATGTTGCCCGGCACGCTGGGGCCGCCGGTGTAGTAGCTCTGGTCCACGGTGTACCAGGCCAGCTTAGCGCGCTGGTAGTTGTAGCCCAGGCCCACGGCCGTACTACCCCCGATGGGCAGCGGCGTGGAGGCCAGCCGCCAGGCCGGAATAGACGCCAGCCCGCCCAGCGTGTAGGGCGTGCGGGCATTTTCAAAGTCGTCGATGTACGACACGCCGTCCTCGCCGTTGCCCAGCCGCGAGCGGCCCGGCAGCAGCCTAGCAAACTCCCCGCTGAAAGCAATGGTCGAAATCTCCTTCGTCGAGACGAAGGGCAGCATGTCGAGGTACTTGGTCAGCACCCGGCTGTCTTTCCGAATGCTGCCGTCGAGGCCCACGATGGTGTTGTTGCCCGGCTCATCGCCAATGTTGACGCGGTTGATACCGGGGGCCTGCCGCTCCAGCAGGCTCAGGGCCGTGCCGCCGATGGTCACGTCACTGTTCAGCTTGTAGTCGAGGCGCACGCCCACCATCCGGCGGGGCTGCACCTGCACCAGGGCGTTTTTTTCAAACTCCACCCGCAGCTCGTTGGCCGAGTTGAGGTAGGCCGGATTGAGGATTTTTACCTTGGCCTGGTCGTAGAACACCTGGTAGTCCACGCCCTCCGTGAGCAGCGTCGAGCCCGAGCGCACCCGCACCGAGCCCTGCGCAATGCCGATGCCCGGCAAGCTGATTTCGTCGGACCCGGCCCCGCCCTGAAAGCGCCCGCGCAGAAAAAACTTGTCCTTTTCCTGGCGCTGCTGGGCGTCGCTCTGAGTCTGGTCATACAGCTCCGAGTACACATACTTGGCTATCAAATCCGGTTCGCCCGCGAGCTGGCTTTGCAGGAAAGAGCCAAACGGCTGCACGGTCGGAAAAATGATTTTGCCCAATTCCGGGTCAATCGTCACGCCGGGGAAATAGTCAAAGTTGCCGTCCGGGTTGCGGTCGTTGTTGGGATTCACGCGGTCCAGGCCCAGCACCTCAATCAGCGGCCGGTTGTTGATTTTAGCGCCTTCCTTCAGCGAAATCAAGTCGACGCCCGTCTCGTCGTCCTTATAAATAATCTGGAGCTGAAAGTTGTCGCGCTGCAGCTGCGAGGCGTTCAGGGGATAGATGTTTTTCATCATCAAATCCCAGGTCGGCGTGTTGCGGGTGAGCAGATTAAGGTTCTGCGGATTGGTACTCGGCTCGGCCACGCCCACGCCGGGGTTGCTGGCGCGCAGCATCTTCAAAAAAATCACCTGTTCGGGGCTCACCGAACCGTAGTTGTCCGAGGTTTCGCCCACGGTGTAGGTCTGGCCGTTGAACAGGTACTGGAAGCTCACGCCCAGCACCTGGTCGGGCAGCAGGGCCGTGTTCAGCGAAACGTAGCCCAGCTGGGCATTGTAGGTGTACTCGCGCGGGTCGAGCTTGCGGGCCCGCACCCGCTCAAAGTCCACGTTCTTGGTCAGGCCCTGCTCGTTTTGCAGCAGGCCGTCAATACTCCGGTTTTCGCGGGCGGTAGGGCCCGTGAGCAGACCATACAGCCGGTTGGCAGAGTTCTGCGCCGGGGTCTGGGAATTGGGGGCACCGTTGCGGTACTTGCCCTGGTATAGGCGCAGCGGCTCACCGATATCCATCAGCGTCACTACGTTCCGCAGGTTTTCGGTGGTACGGTTGTCGTTGGTCACGTACACCTCCAGGCGCGTAATGGCCACACCGTCGTTCTGGATGGTGGGCAGGTTGCGCAACGCCCGGTCGTACTTATCGCGAAAAAACTGCGACAGGAAAAAGTGCCGGTCCCGCTCGTACTGGCTGGCCTTGATTTCGTATTGCCGGCTCTGGGCCCCGTTCTGAATGCGTACCTCGTCGGCGGTGCCGCGCACGGTGGCGGCCACGGCCGTCACGCCCAGCTTGCCAAACTGCAGCTGGGTTTTGATGCCGAACAGGTTTTGCCCACCCTGCACCAGGGAGTTGGTGAGCGGCAGGCTCACGTTGCCCAAATCCACTTTCCGGATGATGTCGGTTTCCTCGCCGGCGTAGTCGAACCTCATCTGGTTGTCGAAGTCGAACGAGGCCTTAGTGTCATAGTTGAACACCAGCTTGAGCTTGGTGCCAATCTGCCCGGTGAGGTTGACGTTGATGTTCTGCTCGAACAAAAAGTCGCCCACGCTCTGCTGGCGCAGGGTCAGGGCCGGGTTTTCGTTGCGATTAAACCGCCCGCCAAACTTGAGCGTGACCGAGCCCGCCGGCCGAATATCCACGTAGCTGCCCCCGAAAATGCGGTTGGCAATGGGTCCGAGGTAAATCTTGGGAATCAGGCGCTGGGCCTGGGGCGTGCCCGCCGCCGCGGCCGGCCCCGTAATGCCGCCCTTGGCCTTGTCGCGGTAGTAGTTCCGAATGCCTTCGCGCCGCTGAAACTCCTCGTACTCCTTGTAGCTGAGCACGCTCGGGTCGCGGTAGTCGATTTCGGCCCCCACTTTTTCGCGCACATCAAACTGGGTCAGGCTGTCGTCCACGACCACGTTCAGCTTCACGTTTTTGGGCAGCGGCAGAATCAGCGGCGACTCGCGGCGCTTATTCCCAAACGGGCTGCCGGGCCGGTCCTGAGCGCGCACCCGCGGGCGGCGACTGGCCTTGTAAGGGCCGGTGGTATCCACCACCGCGCCCACGGGCCGGGGGGTATCGGTGGCCAGGGCGCGGCTCATGCGCAGCCACGCGCCGGGCAGGCGTGCGCCCGCTACCGGTGCGGCCTGAGCCCACCACGCCAGCAACGACGCAACCACAACAACCGACGCGGGGAGAAACTTCTGACCGGATTTCAAGCAGGATAACTGAATAGTGGCACGGACCAGGGGCCCGTGTCAGGCTCGGCATTTCAATAAGACAGCAAGTCAACCGAGGCAGTCTTTGCGACGACACAAATTGATAAAATTCACGCTATGACTCAGTGCGACTTCAAAGCAAATTTAATCAATTCCTCCACGCTCAGCTCCCCGCCGTGTTTGTGCTGAATCTGGTCCAGCAGCTTCTCGGCGGCGGCCCGCGCAAAGCCCAGGGTAACCAGGGCCTGCAACGCTTCGGCGCGCCGCGTATTGTGCTGGCGGGCCAGGGGCACGGTGTCCACGCCGGCCTTGGCCAGCATCTCGTCTTTGCGCAGCTTGTCCTGCAAGTCCAGAATCACGCGGGCCGCCGTTTTCGGCCCCACGCCCTTGATGCTCTGAATGGCGCGCACGTTGCCGCTCACGATGGCCTCGCGGATTTCGCCCACGCTCATGCTGCTCACCATCACAATGCCCGTGCCCGGCCCAATGCCCGACACCGAAATCAGGAGCATAAACAACGCCTTCTCGCTGGGGTCGAGGAAGCCGTACAGCGTCTGCCCGTCCTCTTTGATGTGCTGATAGGTGTAGATTTTGGTGGCCGCGCCCTCGGCCGGGAGCTTCGAGTAGGTGGCCAGCGAAATCCGAACTTCGTAGCCCACCCCCAGCATGTCCATTATCGCCAGGGTGGCGTCTTTATAAGCAAGTTTACCGTCGAGATAGGCAATCATAAACTAGGGCAAGGGGGCAAGAAAAGAGCGTTGCAGTGGGAGCAGTGTAACGCCACATCCGGTTTTTTATCTCCCAAATTTACTGGCTTTTCGGCCAAAATTTTTGGGTAAAATAAAGAAGTTGTGAATCAGTAGATAAGCCGTAAAAAAGCACGTCA
Source organism: Hymenobacter frigidus (assembly GCF_014640435.1). Classification (GTDB taxonomy): domain Bacteria; phylum Bacteroidota; class Bacteroidia; order Cytophagales; family Hymenobacteraceae; genus Hymenobacter; species Hymenobacter frigidus. The sequence continues at coordinate 60,386 of NZ_BMGY01000027.1, forward strand.
TGCTGAGCGCAGTCGAAGCATCTCTACTGCGCCAGTAGTATGAGTCACTAATGCGGGAGAGATGCTTCGACTGCGCGGACGCCAGATGGGCATGACGTGCTTTGATTTGTGGCCGCTGCTAAAGCGCCTTGCTGCCCAGCTGCGCATCCACTACCGCGATGGCGGCCATGTTCACGATGTCGCGTACCGAAGCGCCCAGCTGCAGAATGTGCACCGGCTTGCGCATGCCCATCAGCACCGGCCCGATTACCTCGGCCCCGCCGATTTCCTGGAGCACTTTGTAGGCGATGTTGCCCGACTCCACGTTGGGGAAAATGAGGGTGTTGGCCCCTTTCTCGGCCAGCGGCGAGAAGCCGTAATGTTCCTGCAGCAACCGGGGGCTCAAGGCCACATTGGCCTGCATCTCCCCGTCAATCAGCAGGTCGGGGAAGCGGGCTTTGGCCAGCTCGGTAGCGCGGCGGGTTTTTTCGGGCAGCGGCCCGGGGTTCGAGCCAAAGTTGGAATAGCTGATGACGGCCATGCGTGGCTCCGCGTCGAAGAAGCGCACGGCGCGGGCCGTGAGGCCGATAATTTCCACCATTTCTTCGGCCGTGGGGTCGATATTCACCGTGGTGTCGGCGAAGAAGTACGGGCCCTTTTTGTGCTGAATGATGTACATCGACGACACGCGCTTCACGCCATCTTCCGTACCGATAACCTGCAGTGAAGGGATAATGCTCTTGCCGTAGTCCTTGGTGAGGCCCGTAATGCAGGCATCGGCTTCGCCGGTTTCCACCATCATGGCGGCGTAGTAGTTGCGCTCGCGCATCAGGCGGCGGCCCTCGTAAATCGTCATGCCGCGGCGCTGGCGCTTCTCGTAAAGCAGGGCCGCGTACTCGTCGCGCTTGGCATCCTGCTTGAGAATATTGATGATTTCACAGCCTTCCAGGTCGAGGCTGTTTTCGCGGGCCAGGGCTTCGATTTTCTCCTGCGGCCCCAGCAAAATCGGCGTGCAAATGCCCTCGTCGTGCAGAATCTGGGCCGCTTTGAGAATCTTGTAGGTGTCGGCTTCGGCAAATACCACGCGCTTGGGGTTGGCCCGCGCCGCGGAGGTGATGCGGTTCATCAGCTTCTGGTTCACGCCGAGGCGGGCCCGCAGCTGGTCCTCGTAGGCCGCCCAGTCCTCGATGGGCAGGCGGGCTACGCCGCTTTCCATCGCCGCTTTGGCCACCGCCGGACTGATGGTGGTAATCAGGCGCGGGTCCAGCGGCTTGGGAATGAGGTAAGTGCGGCCAAAAGTCAACGTATTATCGCCGTAGGCCTTGTTCACCATTTCGGGCACGGGCTCCTTGCTCAGCTGGGCCAGGGCGTGCACGGCGGCCAGCTTCATGGCTTCGTTAATTTCGGTGGCGCGCACATCCAACGCCCCCCGGAAAATGTAGGGGAAGCCCAGTACGTTGTTCACTTGGTTGGGGTGGTCCGACCGGCCCGTAGCCATGATAATGTCGTCGCGGGTGGCCATGGCCAGCTGATAGCTCACCTCCGGGTCGGGGTTGGCCAGGGCGAATACGATGGGGTTATCGGCCATGAGCAGCAGCAGCCCGGCGGGCAGCACGTTGGCCGCCGACAGGCCCAGGAACACGTCGGCGCCCTTCATGGCTTCCTCCAGCGTGGTCACGGCGCGGCCGGTGGCAAACTGCATCTGAATGGGGTCCAGGCTGGTGCGCTGAGCATTGATAATGCCGTCTTTGTCAAAGACTACCACGTTTTCGCGGGTCAGGCCCAGAGCCAGGTACAGGCGCAGGCACGATACGGCCGCCGCGCCCGCTCCGCTCACCACCAGCTTAATTTCACCGATTTTCTTACCCACCACTTCCAGCGCGTTCAGCAGCGCGGCCGATGTGATGATGGCCGTGCCGTGCTGGTCGTCGTGCATCAGCGGGATGTTCATCTTCTCCCGCAGCTCGGTTTCGATGCGGAAGCACTCCGGGGCCTTGATGTCCTCCAGGTTGATGCCGCCAAACGTGGGCTCCAGCGCCTTCACAATCCGGATAAACTCGTCCGGGTCGGTGGCATCAATCTCAATGTCAAAGCAGTCGATGCCCGCGAATTTCTTAAACAGCACGCCCTTGCCTTCCATCACCGGCTTGCTGGCCGCGGGCCCGATGTTGCCCAGCCCCAGCACCGCCGTCCCGTTGCTAATAACGGCCACCAGGTTGCCCTTGGCGGTGTATTTATACACGTCGTCGGGGTTGGCGGCAATGGCTTTGCAGGGCTCGGCCACGCCCGGCGAGTAAGCCAGCGCGAGGTCGAGCTGGGTGCTCATGGGCTTGGTGGGCACCACTTCCAGCTTACCAGCGGGCTCTTGTGAATGGTAGTTTAGGGCGTCCTGTTTGTTGATTTTGAGCATAGGAATTCGAAGCAGGGAAACGGCGCGGCGCGGGTGGCCTTGGGTCCGCAAGGTCCGGCTATTTCCGCCGAAAGTAATGAACTGGGCTGATTTTGGCACCAAAAAGCCCCATACCGAAGTGGCACGGGGCTTTTTGGCAAACTAATAACGCAGGTTATTTCCTCAAAAGTGCAGTCGATTTAGGCTCGTGCTACTTGCTCGGACCCGGTAGCAGCCTTGCCTTAGCCCTGCGGCACCAGCAGCTTCTGGCCCAGCTTCACGTCATCGGAAGTAAGGTGGTTGAGCTCACGCAGCACCTGCACCGTCACGCCGAAGCGTTGCGAGATATTAAACAGCGTATCGCCGCGCTGCACCCTGTGCACCTGCGGCAGCAAGGCCTTACGCTCCGGCGCGGAGCGAGCGGGGACCGCCGCCGTGGCTTTAGAGACCGGGCTTTTCGGCTGCCGCCGAGGCGATGCCGGGCCGGCATCGCTGGTGGCCGGAGCGCGCAGCACCAGCCGCTGGCCGGGCGTCACGGTTTCGGCTTCCAGCCCGTTCCAACTCATCAGTTGCGCTACCGTCAGGTTGTGCTCGCGGGCCAGCTTGGTGAGGTAGTCGCCTTTGCGCACGGTGTAGGTTGCCGCATTGCTTTCGGGGGCAGTGGCAACGGCCTCGGGCGTTTCCTCAGCCGGCTCCGCGGCGGCGGTGGCTTTGGCCTCGCTGCGCCGGGCCTCGGTAACTACGGCGGCCTGCACCTGTACCAAGCGGCGAGCAGCGGTACGAGCCTGGCCCTCGGCCACCGCTTGCTGAATAGCCTGGCGCTGCCGCATGCCAACCAACCGGGCTTCCTGCAGCTTCTCCTGCCGCACAATATCCTGGAGGCGGGTTACCTCACGGGCGTTAGCCGCCGCCTGCTCACGGCGGGCGGCTACTTCCTCCGTCGAAACAACCGGACGCGGAGCCGCTGCAATCATCGGCAAAACCTCCGTCGCCACTGCCACGGGAGCGCGACGCGGCGCGGCGGCCGGCAGCGGCACAAACACGACCAACTCGCGACCAGGCTTGAGGGGCCGGCCTTTGGGCAGCTCGTTCCAGCGGCGCAGCTGGGCCGGGCTCACCTCGAACCGTTCGGCCAAACTAGCCAGCGTTTCGCCCCGCTTCACCTTGTGCGGCACTCGCCGGAAACGTGGAGCGGCAGATTCTTCCCTGGCGCGGGGGCCTTCAGTAGCGGCCAGTACCGATTGGCTCACCCACGGCTCCACGCCCTCCAGGCGGGGCGGCAGCGTGGCCAGGGCCTGCGGCAAAGCCGCGGTGGGCTGGCAATATTCCAGCAAGGTGGTCCTGTCTACATCACCCAGATGCACGGCGGCGGCCGCCGGAAACCGCACCACGTAGGGCCGATAGCCGGCCGGCAGCGCCGCCCGCCGCAGCTCGGGGTTGAAGCGGGTGAGGTATAATGAATCTTCGTAGCCGCAAGCGCGGCTCAGGCGGCGCAGGTCGAAGGCGTAGCCGCGCACGTTTAGGGTATCCATGGGCTCGGCGTACTGGTAGCGCAGGCTGGGCGTGCGCAGGCCGTGGGCCTCGGCGTACTTCATGCTGTACATGATGGCCGTAAACGTGGGCACGTAGTTGCGCGTCTCGGCCGGCATGTGCGGGTACAGGTCCCAGAACGTCTTTTTGCCCGTGCGGCGTATCATCCGCTGCACGCTGCCCGCGCCCCAGTTGTAGGCCGCCAGCACCAGCTCCCAGTCGTGAAAGATGCCGTAGAGGTAGCGTAAGTGCTTGCAGGCGGCCTCAGTGGCTTTTTCGGGAGCCATGCGCTCGTCAATCCACTCATCGCGCTGCAGGCGCAGGTCGCCGGCGGTGGGACCCATAAACTGCCAGAGGCCGGTAGCGCCCACTGGTGATTTAGCCGTTGGAATCAAGGCCGACTCTACCACCGCCAAATATTTCAGGTCGGTAGGCAGGTTGTATTTGGCCAGGTATTTTTCGAAGATGGGGAAGTAGAAATTCTCGCGCTCCAGCACGCGCTGCAAATAGCTGCGGTTGCGGGCCGTGAACAACGTCACGTAGGCCATCACCGAATTGTTGAACGTATGCGGCACGTCGGTTTCAAAGCAGCCCACCCGGTCGCACACCAAATCGCGGATGGTGGGCGGGGTCCGCAGCCACTCCAGGCGCGCCGAGTCGACGGCCGGCACAGGCACGGCCACCAAGGAATCGGGCTGCAATTCGAGCCGCACCCGCACGGTGTCGCCCAGCAGGGCCGGCAGGGCGGCTTTGGGGCGGCCCACGGTATCGGATGACATTACCTGTTGGGCTTTGCCTTCGGTCGTCTGCATCAGCAGCCAAGGCAGCGCCAGAACCAGCCACAGCTGGCCCCGACGGGAAGTTTTCACTTGCTTAATCCCTTGCTTCATAGCACTAAGATAGGGCAGAGGTAAACAACTTGTGTAGGTGATACCTTTCGTTTTTTGACGAAGTGGATGAGCGCAAGCGCTGTTCAGCGCTAAATTATTTTTTAGCAACGAAGCAAGTCCGTGGCTTGGTACGCGGGCCGCTCCACGGTTTGCAAGTGCGGCGATGTGGTGGCGGGTTATAATTTTGAGGATAAAGGCGAAGGAACCGTCTTGCTCAGATTCGTTGGAAAATTCCCTTTACATGAACTGTGTTAAAAATTAAGGGGTGAGGGTGAGTTTTGAGCTAAAATCAGCTTGA
>NZ_BMGY01000028.1 GCF_014640435.1 Hymenobacter frigidus
TTAGAATCTTACTCCACTCCTTTCCTTCATTGACCTAAATTAAGAGGTCGTGTCTGAACATAGGAAGTAGTATTCCGCCGTAATGTCGTCATCCGTAGTACGTAAACTGATATTTACTCTTGCAACTCTGCTCGGCGCTGATGGTAACGCAGAGCCGACGCAGTTAGTACATGAGTGTGCTGTGAGAAAAAAAGCACTAATGAAAAACCCCGGACCAGACCGTGAGGCCCAATCCGGGGTTTCTGCTGATACTGGCCAAAGCCAGCGTCACTATTTATTGAATCTTGAAGGTAATCGGAACAGTAAACGATACGCTTACCGCACGACCGTTCTGCTTACCGGGGATAAACTTGGGTAGCGTTTTCACGGCCCGAATCGTCTCCTCGTCCAGGCCGGAACCCAGACCCTTCACCACTTTCACATCCGAAACGTCGCCCTGCGGGTTCACCGTGAAGCTAACGAAGATGCGGCCTTCTACTTGATTGCGGAGTGCCAGCGAAGGATACTTGGTCGCCCTCTGAATGGCTGCTACGATAGCACCATTGCCACCACCACCGGGCAGCTGCGGCATCTGCTCTACGTAGGTGTAGACTTTGTTTTCTACAACTTCTTCAACCACTTTGTCACCAGTACCGGAAAGCTCCGAAAGGTCGGGGGCATCCGTGTTACCTTTTACGGTTACGGTAGCCACGGTTTTGTCTTTCAACTCTTCCTGGTCCGGCACCTCTTCCTTCTTTACTTCCTCATCCTTTTTCACCACCGGAGGAGTGAATTTGATGGTGGTTAGCTTGGGGGGCGGGGGTGGCGGGGCCTCGGGGGGCGGCGGGGGGGGCGGGGGCTTGGTGTCGTCCAAGGGAGGAGCGTCCATGAGCTCGTTCACCTTGAGATTCTTCGGCGCTTCTTTCGGCAGCCTGTCTTTCAGGTACTGCGAAATGAGCGGGAAAGCAATCAACAGCAAGAACACCGCCGTGGCAATAATCAGTGCCCGCGTGACGTGCCGCTGGTACAAGCGGCGTAGCACGTAGGCTCCATATGCCTTGTTGCGGCCTTCAAAAACGATGTCGTTTAGGCTGGCCTTGGCGATTTGCGAGTTATCCATCATAAGGCGGATTCTTTAATAAGGTCCAGGTCTACTTGAGGAACCTTCACCAGCGCGTACTTTTTCTGGTTCGTGATGTTCATCTCGTCCAGAATGTCCACCATGTTTTTATACTTGGCGTCTTCAGTTGCTTTGATGAGAATGATAGGCTCCGGCTGTTGGCGTTGGCGTGTCATGATGATTTGCCGGATGCCGTTGGCCGAAAAATTTGTAACCTTCAGCTCCGGTTTCTGCACCGTTGGGTCGTTGGGCGTATTCATACCGTAGTAGTAGTACGCTTTGTTGTCTTTGCCCAGCAGGATGGTCATGGCCTGCGAATTCTTGATTTTGGTGTCCTCTACGTCGTCGGTCTTCTTCACCGGCATCGTGAGTTGCATCACGTTGGGCTTGGCAAAGGTGGTGGTCAGCATAAAGAAGGTGAGCAACAGAAAGGCCAAGTCCACCATCGGTGTCATGTCGATTTTGGTCGACATTTTTTTGGCCCGCTTTTTCCCGCCTTTCCCACCGGAATCGGCTTTTCCTTGAATTTCTGCCATGGGATTTACTAAAGTGAATGGACTAGGAAATAAATGGCTCGCACGGGTTGCCCGAACTTATTTGGCAGCGGCTACGGGCTTATTCTCCAGGTCCGTGATGAGGTTGAAGCGGTTGATGTCGCGTTCCTGCAGAAGCTTGATGACGGCCTGCACCGTTGGTACGTCGGCATTGCCGTCGCCTTTGATAGCGATATAGGTAGGCTTCTTGAAAATGGCTTGGTTGGCCTTACGGGCCTCCAGCACCCAATCAATGAGCTGATTGTTGAGCGAGTCCATGGGAATGCCGGGCTGCTGCGCATTCAACTCCTTGCGGGCCTCCTTATCCACATTGAGGTAGGACCCCAACTGGTTGATGGGCAAGCCGAAGTTGGGCAGGTTGCCGAATTCCTTGGCCTGCGCTGCAGTGAAGCTGACCCCGTACTTGGCCGCCACATTCTGCAAGGCTTGAATCTTGGTTTTGGTGTCATCGACCCCGAAAAACACTCTGTTTTTCTTCTTGTCGATGGTGAGGGTGATAACATTGCTCTCAGGCAGTTTCAACTCCGAGACCGACGATGGCGTGTCTACTACCACCGTCTCTTCGGGGGCAAACTTGGTGGTGAGCATGAAGAACGTCACCAGCAAGAAGGCCAGGTCCACCATCGGCGTCATGTCGAGCGACGGCGAGGTACGGTGCGGTTTTACTTTAGGCATTGCGAGGTGGGATTAAAAGGGGGCAATTCGTTCTGTTCTCGTGAACGAATCGCCCCACATTTTAGTGCATCAGTAAAAGCCGGAATTAAACCGTCCGAACCGGCTGGTTTGCGCTGTTGCCGTGCTGACCGGCGAAGGTCTGGATGATGCTGAAGCCAGCCTCGTCGATGCTGTACGTCAGCTCGTCAATTTTGCTGGTGAAGTAGTTGTAGGCTACGATGGCCAAGGCCGAAGTACCAATACCCAGGGCCGTGTTAATCAAGGCCTCCGAAATACCGTTTGCCAGGGCTACTGCATCGGGGCTACCAGCCTGTGCCAGAGCGGCGAAGGCGTTAATCATACCGAATACGGTGCCGAGCAGACCCGTCAGCGTGGCGATGGAAGCTAGCGTCGAGATGATAACCAGGTTCTTCTCCAGCATCGGCAGCTCGAGCGCGGTGCTTTCTTCGATTTCTTTTTGGATAGCGAGAACCTTCTGGTCGGTGGCCATGCTGGTTTCACGCGACATTTCGTTGTATTTCATCAAGCCGGCTTTCACCACGTTGGCTACCGAGCCTTTCTGCTGGTCGCAGGCAACGAGGGCACCGTTGATGTCATTGGCATTCAGTTTCTGACGGACGGTACGTACGAAAGACTCAATGCTCTTGGTGCCCTTGGCCTTGCCGATGGTGAGCATCCGTTCGATGGAGAACGTAATCACGCAAAGCAGCATGGTCATCAGCACGGGTACGATAACACCGCCTTTGTATACAATCCCGAGGTAATCACCGGGCAGGGGGTTGTTTTTGTTGTCGCCGCCCTGGAAGTGGCTGCCGTCACCTAAGACAAATTTATAAACGATAACACTGACGATAAAAGCCAGGATGATAACCAGGACGGAGAACAGCGAGGCACCACCGCTGCTTTGGGCTTCGGCTTTGGCGGCCGGAGCGGCGGGCCGGGGGCTCGTATTCATGGCATTTTTCTGTTCCATTATTCCGGAGTGTTTGGGGGTTGTTGAGTGAAGTAGTTGAATTTGTTGGGTAAAGAAAAAGCAAAAAGTTGGTTGGGGGCACAAAATGCTTCGCAAAGCAGTCAAAAATCCCGCTGTATAAGGACTGTAAATAGCACTTATCGAAGTCTAAACTGCCTATCGATTCCTCTTGGCTAGGCAAACCTAGCCAATAAGTGCGGGCTGACCAAAGAAAACTTGTCTAAAGCCCTGCCGCAGGTGGTAAAAGGACAATTGAAAGCTACCAATGCTAATTGCGGACCTCGGGTTGGGGGGGCTGGCGCTTGGCCTGTTCCCAATACACATCCATCTGGGCTAGGGTGAGGTCTGCCAGGCGCTCATTGTTGGCGGCGGCGGCGGTTTCTAGGTACTGAAAGCGGCTGATAAACTTGCGGTTAGTGCGCTCCAATGCTTCCTCGGGGTTGATGCCGGCAAAGCGGGCAAAATTGACTAAGGAAAAAAGTAAATCACCGAACTCATCGGCGGCTTTTTCGGCGTTCATTTTGTCGGCTTGGCCGTGGCTGTACTCGTCACCAAATTCGTTTAATTCTTCCTGCACCTTGTCCCACACCTGCTCGGGCTGCTCCCAGTCGAAGCCCGCCCCGCGGGCTTTCTCCTGGATGCGCATGGCTTTCACCAACGCTGGCAAGGAGGTGGGTACGCCACTGAGCACGCCCGTGGCGGTGCCTCTTTCTTTGAGCTTGAGCTGCTCCCAATTGCGTTTTACGGTGTCTTCGTCGTCGGCCTGCACGTCGCCGTAGATGTGCGGGTGGCGGTAAATGAGCTTTTCGCACTGGGCATTGAGGACGTCGGCGATATCAAAGGCCCCTTTCTCGGCCGCGATACGGGCGTAAAAAAGTAGGTGCAGCATCACGTCGCCCAATTCTTTTTTCAAGTCGGGGAGGTCGTCGCGCAAAATCGCATCGCTGATTTCGTAAGTTTCCTCGATGGTGAGGTGACGCAGGGTCTGCAGCGTTTGCTTTTTATCCCAGGGGCACTCGGTGCGGAGGCGGTCCAGCACATCGAGCAGGCGGCCAAAGGCTTCGAGCTGCGCGGGCCGACGGGCGCTGATAAGCAGGGGGTTATTTAGGAGATTGGGGTTTTGCATTGTTCCAAAGATAAATACCCGCGGCGCCAACTGCTCGCCAATGCTTAATTTTGGTCTTTCAAAAAAACTACTTCGTGACTTTAATAAAATCTATCTCCGGCATTCGCGGCACCATTGGCGGCCCGGTCGGCCAAGGCCTTACGCCGCTTGATGTGGTGAAGTACGCCGCCGCCTACGGCACGTGGGTGAAAACCCAGGCCACCGACAGCAAACTTATTGTGATTGGGCGTGATGCCCGCATTTCGGGCGAAATGGTGAGCCGGCTGGTGGCCGCTACGCTGCAAGGACTTGGCCTCGACGTGTGCGACTTGGGCCTGAGCACCACTCCCACGGTAGAAATGGCCGTGCCGGCCAAAAAAGCGGCCGGTGGCATCATCCTCACCGCGTCGCACAATCCCAAGCAGTGGAACGCGCTGAAATTGCTGAACGCCGCCGGAGAATTTATTTCTGAAGTTGATGGGCAGCACGTATTGGCATTGGCCGAAAATGAAGACTTCGATTTCGCGCCGGTAACCAAGCTCGGGGAGTACACTACGGACAATACCTTCCTCAAAAAGCACATCAAAGCCATTTTGGCATTGCCACTGGTGGATGTGGAAGCCATCCGGGCTCGCAATTTCCGGGTGGTGGTAGATGCCGTGAACTCCTCGGGGGGCTTTGCCGTGCCGCAGCTGCTGGAAGCGTTGGGCGTGACGACTATCGAGAAACTGCATTGCGAGCCCACCGGCGACTTCGCTCACAATCCCGAGCCACTACCTGAGCACCTGCGCGACATCGCCAAGGTGCTGGAAAAAGGCGGTTTTGACCTTGGTATTGTGGTGGACCCCGATGTGGACCGCCTCGCCTTGGTGAGCGAAAACGGCGAGATGTTTGGCGAAGAATACACGCTGGTGGCCGTGGCCGACTACGTGCTGAAAGCGCTCGGCGGCGGCAACACCGTGAGCAATCTGAGTAGCACCCGCGCCCTGCGCGATGTGACCGAAAAAGCCGGTGGCCAGTACGCCGCCGCCGCCGTGGGCGAGGTGAACGTGGTGACCAAAATGAAGGAAACCAACGCCGTGATTGGGGGCGAAGGCAACGGTGGCATCATCTACCCCGAGCTGCACTACGGCCGCGATGCCTTGGTGGGTATTGCCCTTTTCCTGACGCACTTAGCTAAGTCGGGTCTTACGGTTAGCCGTCTGCGCAACTCGTACCCGGGCTATTTTATCTCCAAGAATAAGATTGAGCTGACGCCGGACATCAATACCGACGACGTGCTGACCAAAATGGAGCAGCGCTACGCCAAGCAGCCAGTAAACACGATTGATGGCGTCAAAATCGAGTTCGATAAGGAATGGGTGCATCTGCGCAAGTCCAACACCGAGCCGATTATCCGCATCTACGCTGAGTCGGACTCGAACGCGACAGCCAATTATCTGGCGCAGAAAATTATTGGTGATATCAAGGAAATCATCGCGCAGAAGACCTAATCAGTGCCTGTCAATGGTTTGTAGTAGTAGTGCACTGGGCTGGTTTCGGTCCAAATCGCGAGGTTTGTAGAACAACAACACCAACAATTCCTGCTGCCGGGCGCACCCACGTCCGGCGGCTTGCTTTTACCTCTTCAGATGACCCCAACCGCCCCTGCCTTCGTTTACTTTGATAACGCGGCCACCACGCCCCTCGACCCCGAGGTGCTGGAGGCCATGCTGCCGTTTCTGAGCCAGCACTACGGCAACCCGAGCAGTCTGCACGGGCCGGGCCGGCAGGTGCGGGCCGCCATCGAAAACGCGCGCAAGACGGTCGCGCACCTGCTCAACGCCTCGCCGGCCGAAATTTCCTTCACCAGCGGTGGTACCGAGGCCGACAATTACGCCGCGTTCGGCAGCGTGCGTACCCTGGGACTGAAACATGCCATTACCTCGCGCCTGGAGCATCACGCCGTGCTGCACCCGTTGCAGATGATGGCTAAAAGCGGCGAAATCGAGTTGCATTACCTGAAGCACGACGCACAGGGGAAGTTTGATTTGGGCCACCTCGAAGAACTGCTGGCCACTCAGCCCCGCACCTTCGTGAGCCTGATGCAGGCCAACAACGAAATCGGAAACCTGAACGACCTCGGGGCCATCGGCGAAATCTGCGCCCGGTACGATGCCGTGTTTCACACCGATACCGTGCAGACGATGGGGCACTACCGGCACGACGTGCAACAGTTGAAAGTCCATTTCCTGGTGGGTGCGGCGCACAAGTTTCACGGGCCGAAGGGTGTGGGCTTTCTCTACACCCGCAGCGGAATGCAGGTGAGCCCGCTCATCCTCGGCGGCTCGCAGGAGCGCAACGTGCGTTCGGGCACCGAAAACGTGTACGGCATCGTGGGCCTGGCCAAGGCACTGGAAATTGCTGTGCGGGATGTTGAAGCCCACCACACCCACGTGCAAGGCCTGAAGGACCGGTTCATTGCCAAGCTGAAGGCCGAAATTCACGACGTGCAGTTCAACGGCTTGTCGGAGCGGGCCAGCGAAAGCCTCTACACCGTGCTGAGCGTGAGTTTGCCGCCATCGGCCATCAGCGAAATGCTGTTGTTTAACCTGGATATTAGCAAAATAGCGGCTTCCGGCGGCTCGGCCTGTACCAGTGGGGCCCAGACGGGCTCGCACGTATTGGAAGCGCTGGGCTGCGACCCCGGCCGGGCGACGGTGCGCTTCTCGATGAGTAAGATGAACACCGCCGCCGAGGTCGACTACGCCGTGGCTACTTTGGCCAAGCTGTACAGCCCGGTGGCCGTCTGATTAGAACTGCCCCGTGGCCCCGCCGCCACCCAACTGCCCGCCCCCAAACTCGAAGCTGCCCGTAGCGGGCGCGCTCGGTGCGTGGGCCGTCTGGGCCTGAATCAGGTTTTGAGGTTAAAGTGGCGGGGCTCGTCATCGGGCAGGGAAGTGAGGCCGAAGCGTGCTGGCCGCAATGTCCGCAGCAGGGCTCCGGCCGCAACCATCAGTACTGCTCCGGCCAAGTACCGCGGCAATTTCGGGTGGGAGCAGGCCTCTGGCCTGCAAGTCCAGTAGGTAAGGGTCGGGTGGGAGCGACGACGGTATGAAGCGAACAAGCCAACGGAGGAGTAGCGGCTCAGCTGCAAGTACGGTGTATTCATTGGGGCAACCCGGCGGAGCATATGGAGCGCTGCATTGGCGAGTTGTGCCGTCCTTGCGGGCGAATCGACTATTTTTCGGTGTGCTTTGTAATTCGGAGCATCACCCGCATCCCATTTATGGCAGACATCAACATTCAACGCAAAAAATCGGCTCCTAGCCCCTGGCTGCTGGTCGTATTAGCAGCGGTGCTGCTGGCCGGAGCCGCCTACTTTTTTTTGAAAACCGGCCCCGCTGATGAGCCCACTCCGCCAGCCGGTCCCGGGACTACCGGCGCAGCGCTGGGCGCTGATACCACTGCCCAGCGGACATTGGAAGCCGCCACAACGGCCAATGATTCAGCCGCGGCAGCAGCACCTTTGGAATCCTCGTCCGATGCAGCGGCGTCGCTAACCAGCCAGGCCGCCACCAATCCCGCTGCCCCCGATTATGCGCTGAACGGGTTGCAAAAGCTTGCGGGCCAGTTGGTAGCCCTCACCGACCGCGACGACCTGCGCGACCCCACCATCACGGAGCAGCGCGATAACCTGACCAGCGCCACCAGCCGTCTCGGCGAACCCAACGCCAGCCTGCGCCCTGGTTTTGTGGCGGCGGCGGGCCTCATCCGGGCCATGCAGCAGAAAGCCTACCCCGAGATGGAAGGTGTCGCCAACGACCTGGTGAGCCTGGCGGGTCAGCTATCGGGCCGCAGTGCCACGGCCGCCGACCAGCAGCAAAATCAACAATTCCTGACCCAGGCCGCCGCCGCGGTGCGGGTGCTCAGCGAACCCAATCGTTAGTTGTCAGGTATTTACCCGTTAATTATATGGAAGCCCCAATATTACGCCGCCTGTGCGACCTGACCGACTTTGAAGTGGCCGATGACAATCCCGATGTGCGTGGCTGGACCGTACGCGGCAACGACGGTCAGGCGTTGGGCACCGTGTTCGAGCTGATTGTGGACCCGGAAATCCTAAAAGTGCGCTACCTGGATATTGAGTTGGACACCCGCTTTCAAATCAAGGAATACGAAAACCATATTCTGCTGCCCATCGGGGTAGCCTCGCTCGATGCCGACGGCGACAACGTGTTCGTGCCCGCGCTGAACGCCGAATCCGTGCTGCATTACCCGCCTTATGTCGAAATCCAGGTGACCCGCACTTACGAAACGGCCATGATGCGGGCGCTGGGCCTAATGCCGGTGCCCGATGGCGACTTCTACGGTACGCCGGTGCATGATGCCACTACTTTTTACCGTGGCCACCGGTAAGGATAAATGTTGAATAACAAGGCGGATAAGCAACCTTTCGGGCCTAGTAAGGCTCCGATGATTATGGCAGGAAAATATTTAGCGGCGGGACTTACGGCAACGCTATTGACGGGGTGCGCTCCGACATTGGTGCCCCACACAGCGTATCTGCCAACTATCCGGGACCGTGGGCAAGCCGAAATTCGCGTTTCCACGGGCTTCAATGGCAGCGAGCTGCAGGCCGGTTACCAGGCTTCCGATAAACTGATACTACACGCGGCTCTGCTCAACTACCGGAACCGCCGCTCGGGCGACGGCAAAGGCTTTCGCTCCGCCGACCTGGGCGCGGGCTACTACTACGCTCCGCCCAACGGCTACTGGCGCTTGGGCGGGCACGCAGGAGTTGCTTACGGCAGCGGTACCTCAGGCAGCAGCGCCTGTTTTGAGTGCGTTGGTACCCCCGGCACGGAATACGAGGTGCGCTACACCTACGCCTACGTGCAGCCCACGGCTCTGCTTCAAACCACCAACCAAACCTGGGGCTTTGGCCTGCGGATGGGGCGCGCCTACTACCATGAGCTCACTGAGCTACGCGCCGAAGTCCTAGGCGGCCCAATCCTGGCCACCAGCTACGCGGGCCACCAAGGCACTTTTATGCAGCCTACCTTTCAGTATAGCTGGCGGGTGTTGCGGTGGCTGGCCTTTTCCAGCAGCTTCGGCGTGCAGCGTTTTTTGAATAGCTCGGCAGCCATTGGCACCGTGAACCCCCTGGTGGGGCAGCTGGGGCTGCACGTTATACTCGGCAAGGGAGCGAAATAGATTTCCTAGCTGCGCCGAACCATCGTCGCCACCGTCTCCACCCACTGTGGCTCTGAGTTTAGTGACGGCACCAATTGCCAGTGCTCGCCGCCCGATTCCTCGAATAATTCCTTGAATTCCTCGCCCACTTCGATGGTCGTTTCCAGGCAGTCGGCCACAAACGCGGGGCTGAAGGCCAGTACATGCTTGATGCCTTTGGCGGGCATTTCCTTCAGCACTTCGTCGGTGTAAGGCTGCAGCCAGGGGTCGCGCAGGCGGCTCTGCAGGCGGCTCTGGAAGCTCACGGTGTATTGCTCCGGCGCGAGGTCGAGCTCAGCAGCTATCAGGCGTGAAGTGGCGAAGCACTGGGCGCGGTAGCAGTACTGGTTCTGGTCGGTGAGCGTGTCGCAGCAGCTGCCGAAGCGGCAGTAATTGGTGGGGTCGCCTTTTTTTACATGGCGCTCCGGAATGCCGTGGTAGCTGAACACGACGTGGTCGTAGTGCTGCTTTTCCATTTCGGCCCGGCCCCGGGCGGCAATGGTGGCAATGAAGCCCGGCTCGGAGCCAAACTGGCTGATGAAGTTGATGCTCGGCACTATCCACCAGTCCTTTACAATGTCCATCACCTTCTCCTGCACCGAGCCCGTGCTGGCCGAGGCGTACTGCGGGAATAGCGGCAGCACGATGATGCGCTCCACTGCGGCTTCGCGCAGCTCATCCAGCGCCTTCTCGACGCTGGGCTTCTGGTAGCGCATTCCGAAGGCCACCACGTATTCGGGACCCAGTACTTCCTGCACTTTCTTCTGCAAATCGAGGCCGTGGTAGAGCAGCGGCGAGCCGCGCTCCGTCCACAATTGCTGGTAAATCTTGGCTGATTTTGGAGCCCGCAGCGGCACGACTAGCCCTTGGAATAACGGGTAGCGGATAGCCGCCGGCATGTCCACCACGCGGCCATCGGTGAGGAATTCGTTGAGGTAGCGCCGCACGTCGGGCGTGTTGGGCGAGTCGGGGGTGCCCAGATTGACGAGCAGCACGCCGATGCGGCGGCCGGAGGTAATGGAAGGATTCATTGGAACAAAGTTCAGGGATAACTAGCGGACTGCCACAAAAACTGCCACAGGCCGAACTACGCATTGGCTAAGCAAACAGCCATGCCCTGTCATGGTTTGAGACCCCACCATTGCCGCGAGCGTTACCAGGTGATTTTTACCGCTTTCCCCGGCTCCAAACCGAACATTACCCATGCCATCTAGCAGCGTACTTTTTCGCTCTGGTAGCTTTTGCGGCCCGTAAGCCGTACCTTTGCGGCCCTGATTATCAAACCCATCCCTCGTGAACCCCGAAACCAAACCCCACCGCGCCGGCTTTGTGAGCATCATTGGCAAGCCTAATGTGGGCAAGTCCACGCTCATGAATGCGCTGGTGGGCGAGCGGCTGAGCATCGTCACCAGCAAGGCCCAAACCACGCGTCACCGCATCTTGGGCATCCTCAACGGCGAGGATTTCCAGTTGATTTATTCCGACACCCCCGGCATCATCCAGCCCAAGTACGAGCTGCACAACGCCATGATGTCGTTCGTGTATTCCTCGCTGGAAGATGCCGACGTGGTGCTGTTCGTGACCGACATCTACGAGAAGCACGACGAGGAACCCGTTGTCGAGCGCCTGCGCAAGATGGTGGACACGCCCATCATCCTGCTGGTCAACAAAATCGACCAGGCCAACCAGGAAGAAGTGGCAGCCAAGCTGGCCTACTGGAAGGAGCAGCTACCCAACGCCGCCGAAGTGCTGCCCATCTCCGCCCTCAATCATTTCGGTACCGACGGCGTACTGCAGCTGGTGATGGAGCGCCTGCCCGTTCACCCGCCGTATTACCCCAAAGACGAACTAACCGACAAGCCGGAGCGTTTCTTCGCCGCGGAAATGGTGCGCGAAAAAATCTTCAAGCTCTACAAGAAGGAGATTCCCTACAGCTGCGAAGTTGTTATCGAAGAGTTTAAGGAAGAAGAGGATATCATCCGGATTCGGGGTATTATCTACGTCGAGCGCAATTCGCAGAAAGGCATCGTTATCGGCCAGGGCGGCGAGGCACTGAAGAAAGTAGGCACCTGGGCACGCGAGGAAATGGAGAAGTTTTTCCAGAAGAAAGTATTTCTGGAAATGTATGTGAAAGTGAACGAGAACTGGCGCACTGACCCCAAAGCGTTGAGCCGGTTCGGCTACCAATAGAAGAACGTCATGCCGAGCGCGGCCGAGGCATCTCGCGTGCCGCAGCAACGATATCGTTGAACGATGCGAGCGAGATGCCTCGGCTGCGCTCGGCATGACGTTCTGACCATCAAGGAGTAACAAACCGACCATCTACAACTAAAATAACCCCGGGCACTGCCGAATCTAGGTCGGGTCGGCGGCTGGGGCCACCATAACATGTCAACGCAAAACACCATCGCCATCGTGGGGCGGCCCAATGTGGGCAAATCCACGCTATTCAACCGCCTCGTGGGCCAGCGCAAGGCCATCATGGACAACGAGAGCGGCGTAACCCGCGACCGCCACTACGGCTACGGCGACTGGATTGGTAAGAACTTCACCGTTATCGATACGGGTGGTTACGTGCACAATTCGGAAGATATTTTCGAAGGTGAAATCAACAAGCAGGTAAAGTTGGCCATTGAAGAGGCCGACGTCGTCCTGTTCATGGTAGACGCCGAAGCCGGCGTGCACGGCCTCGACGAGGAATTTGCGCACGTGCTGCGCCGCTACATCGGCAAAAAGCCGATTTATCTGGTAGCCAACAAGGCCGATACCAACCTGCGCGCCAATGGCGTGGGCGAGTTCTACTCGCTAGGCCTGGGCGACGGCGAAATCTACGCCGTGAGCAGCGCCAACGGCCACGGCACCGGCGAATTGCTGGATGCCGTGGTGAGCAGCTTCGATGACCCCGGCGTGGAAGAGCCGGAGTTGGAAATCCCGCGCATTGCCGTAGTGGGCCGCCCCAACGTGGGCAAGTCCAGCCTCGTGAACCTGCTGCTTGGTGAAGACCGCAGCATCGTGACCGACATCGCCGGCACTACCCGTGACTCGATTTCGTCTCGGTACAATGCCTTCGGCAACGAGTTTATCCTGGTTGATACGGCCGGTTTGCGCCGCAAAGCCAAGGTGAGCGAGGACGTGGAGTTCTACGCCAACATGCGTAGCCTGCGCGCCCTGGAAGAGTGCGACGTCTGCATCGTGATGCTCGACGCCAGCCGCGGCATTGAGGCCCAGGACGTGAACATCATCACCCTGGCCGACAAAAACCGCAAGGGCATCGTAATTCTGGTGAATAAGTGGGACCTGGTGGAGAACAAGGAAACCAATACGTCCAAAGATTTCGAGGCGAAGATTCTGGAAAAAATTGCGCCCATCGCGTACATCCCCGTCATTTTTATCTCGGTGCTGAACAAGCAGCGGGTGCACAAGGCCATCGAAACGGCCATTGAAGTGTACCACAACAAGCGCCGCAAAATCCCGACTTCGCAGCTGAACGACGTGATGCTGAAGGAGATTGAGAAGTACGGCCCGCCCGCGCTCAAGGGCAAGATGATTCGCATTAAGTACGTGACGCAGCTGCCCACGCACAACCCGGTGTTCGCCTTCTTTGCCAACCTGCCGCAGTACGTGCAAACCAACTACACGCGCTACCTCGAGAACCGGATGCGCGAGCATTTCGACTTCACCGGTGTGCCCATCGGCATCGTGTACCGCAAGAAGTAACCGGCTAGGGACCATGCAATTCATGAAGTTTTCGTAAAAAATTATTTTCACGAAAACTTCATAAACTTCATAACCGATGGGTTACCTCTGAGTTGCGCGGGTATAAAACCCCGAATTTGAAGATTTGCCATCGGCATACCTTCAATAAGCAACTGAAATTCAACCCATTTTAACCCAACCCAAGATGAAAAAAGTATTGTTCCTCGCCCTGGCTGCTGTTTCGTTCTCGTTCACCGCTTGCGAAAGCAAGAAAGAAGAGGCTGTTGAGCAGGCTGCCGACAACGTAGAAAACGCTGGTGAAGTTAAAGCTGATGCCATGGAGAACCAGGCTGATGCCGTTCGTGACTCGGCTGACGCTAAGTCGGATGCCATGGAGAATGCGGCCGACAAAATGGCTCCTGCCACCGAGACGCCCGCTGAAGAAGTTAAGAAGTAATTCTTGCCGCTTTGCAATTAAAAAAGCCTCTCCGGCAACGGAGAGGCTTTTTTATGCTTGTGCTAGAGCGTGGTTTCCGGTAGGCCAAGGCGGCGGTTGAGCAGGCCATCCACTATTTCGAAAAGGCGTCGCGGCTCGTAGGTGCGCCAAGGTAGGTCGTCGAGCTCGCCGCCGAAGTTGACGTAGTTATCCACGTTGTACTGGCGCATTTCGCGCTGCACGTGCTCCTGGAAGTTCACGCCCGCAATCCAGCCATCTTCCGCGTCCTCAAACCATTCCTCGTAATAATCATCGTCGGAGCCGTGGAAATTGAACACGTTTTCGCCGATGAGGATAAACTTGCGGATGCCCTCGTGCACCAGTACATCCACGATGTTGCGCTTAAGCGCCATGATGTCGTTTTCGATGGCGTCGTTCCACTCGCCGATGAATTCGAGCACGGCCAAGCCGGTTTCGTAGTCCGCAAACAGGATTTTGCAAAACAGCGTTTCCGACCCCAGACTGTCCCATTGCGGGTGGATATAATAGCCATAAATGGTATTGGTGTAGGTATCGAGGCTATTTTCGGCTTCGAAGAGCGGTGAGCGTGGGTCCTCGGAGGCCGAGTATTGCTCAATCCAATTGTAGTGGGGCTCGATGGTGTGCATAGGACGGTATTGGCACTTGCAGTAGCTGGTGCCTTCTTAGAAACGCCAGAAATCCCGAATCGTTCGAGAGAAAAAATAAGCCTGTGAGACACAAGCCGAAGCATCTGCTACAGCCGGGCCACAAGGGCTGCCCGCACGCTGCCGTACTGTTGCAGTAGCTGCGCCGCTTCTGCCTCATCAATGCCGAGCTCATCCATCAGCATTCGTTCGCCGCGCTCCACTAGCTTGATGTTGGAGAGCTTCATGTCCACCATTTTGTTGCCCCGCACGTAACCCAGGCGAATGAAAGTGGCGGTGGTGAGCATATTGAGCACCATTTTCTGCGCGCTACCGGCTTTGAGCCGAGTGCTGCCGGTGATGAATTCCGGCCCGGTCACCACTTCCACCGGAAACTCGGCCGCCGCTGCCACCGCCGAGCCGGCGTTGCACACCACGCAGCCCGTGGCCAGGCCGGCGGCCCGCGCTGCATTTAGCCCGCCAATAACGTAGGGCGTACGGCCCGAAGCGGCAATGCCCACCAGCACATCGCCGGCCCCGATGTTGTGCGTTTGTAAATCGCGCCAGGCCTGTTCGGCATCGTCCTCGGCACCCTCCACCGCTACCCGAATGGCCCCGTCGCCCCCGGCCATGATGCCTACTACCATCTCGGCCGGCACCCCAAATGTGGGGGGGCATTCCGAAGCATCGACCACACCCAGCCGCCCGCTGGTGCCCGCTCCGATGTAGAACAGCCGCCCGCCTGCGCCCAGCCGCGCCACGGCAGCCTCCACCAGCCGCTCAATCTGGGGCAGGGCACGGGCCACGGTTTGGGGCACCGTGTGGTCGAGCTGGTTCATGCCCGCCAGTAGGTCAGCCGTCGACAGGGTTTCGAGGTTGTTGAATTCGGAAGGTGCTTCGGTAGTCATCATAGCAGGAGAACAAGCCGGGGCTTGCTCTAGATTATGGGTTGTCGTTGCAGGGACGAAAAAGCCAGTTCTACGCTAATCGGCCAATGATGGGGAAGTTATCGAAAACATTGGCCGTGTGGGGGGCATCCTTGTCCAACTCGGCGGTCAGGTCCTGGCCGGCCCAGTGTTCGTAATGGTTGCCGCGCCGCCACAGCCGCGAGCGGCTCACATCGTAAATCCGGCCGCGGTAAGCTACCCAGATTTCGTCGCGGTCCTGGCCGTTGCGCAGGGCAAGCTGGTTCTTAGTGTAGGCTTTGGGCTCGATTTGGTTTTCCGAAACGGTCATGCTGGGCTTGTCGAAGCATCTCTTCCGCTTCGTTGAATCGATGAAATTAGTTGTTCAGTAGAAATGCTTCGGCTACGCTCAGCATGACGTGCTGTTGACATAATCTGCTAGCTCAACAACGCCTGCAGTCGAATCCAGCGCTGCGGCAGGTCGCCCTGCGAGGCGTTCAAATAGTCTTCGTAGGTGCAGGGCACTACCCGCTTCACGGCGTTGTCGCCGAGGCGCTCTACTTCCATCCACCACTTGTCGGCGCGGCGCGACTTGTAGAAGACCAGCTTGTCGGGGTTGCCGGGCAGCACCACGGTGTAGGTGAGGAAGCGGAACGTGCCAAAGCCCGTTTCAGGCTTGCGGTGATAAAATCCTTCTATAAAATACCAGAGCATGGTGGCCAGTGTGGCGGCGGCCAGTCCGTGCGGGTCGTAGTTGGCGCGGTACCCGTAGAGTCCGAAGGAGCTCAATTGCTCGTTGTGACCCGCGTACCAGCAAAGCTGAGTCGCTTCTTCATTGCCCAGGCCAAAAGGGTTGGCGGGGTAGTAGCCGGGGGCATCCTGCCAGCGCAGGGCCGCAATGTCCACGCTCATGAAGTCGGCTTGGCGAACCAAGGGTTCGGCCTGGCGGCGGTCGGCCCGCACTTCACCCACGCTCATCGTCTCGAAGTGCAGTTTTTCGAGCGCCACCATCACCTCGGGCGGCGTGAGGTACTGCTGGTGGGCCAGGTGGGCCAGGCTGAATACAAAGTTGGGCTCGTGCACCAGCAGGCGGCGCAGGTGGCTGTCTTCGGGCGGGGTGCCGGGGCCGGGCTCGGCCATGTCGGGTCGGGCATCCACCATGGTAAAGTTGATGGCGCGGTCCTGGCTCTCGTAGGCCAGAAACTGGCCATAGTCGAGGTCATGGCTGCCGCCCATCAGCACAGGCACGGTGTTTTCTTCCAGCAGTGCGCCAATTATTTCGCGCAGGCGCTGGTAGGTGTCTTCCAGGGTGAGGCCGGGGCGCAGGTTGCCAAGGTCTACCAGGCGCACGTTACCGGTGCCCTTTTGGAGCTGGTAGAAGCGCTGACGCACTTCATTGGCCCCATGCCGGTCGGGCGCGGGCGCACCGGCGGCGCTGCCCCGCCACTCGTCCAGCCCGATAAGGGCCACGTCGGCGGTGCGCCAGTCGGGGAAGTTCTCGGTGAAGCGGGAGGCGTAGGCGGCCAGCGTGGTGGGCGCGGGCACGGCCTCGGTCAGCGTTTCCGGCAGCGGGTCAAAAAACAGGGCCAGATTCATTGGGAACGGAAATGCAAGGAGCCAAAATTACGCAGGAAAAGACCGGGTTTTCGGGCTTTTTGGCGGTTTGCGTTACTGATTTGGTTTTGGTGCGGGGCCGTGGTGTTGGGGCCGGTCTTGCCTCTGGGTAGCATAGCCAAAAAAAAAGCTCTTTATTTAAGCTGAATTTCATTCACTACGCCTTATCCAGCCCCACCCATGGACGTTCGCCGCGCCTTTGATATCCTAGCTCACCAACTAGCCAACTTCCCGAAATCAGACGCTCTGGCCTCTAAAATTGACGGCCAGTGGGTGCCCGTCAGCACCCAGCAGGTGCAGGACCAGGCCAACCTCGTCAGCCTCGGGCTGGTGTCACTGGGCCTTAAGCACGGCGATAAAGTAGCCATCATCAGCATGAACCGGCCCGAGTGGATGCTGGCCGACTTCGGTATTTCGCAAATCGGGGCTACCAGCGTGCCGATGTACCCGAGCATCACCGTCGAGGACTATCGGTACATCTTCGCCGACGCCGGCGTGCGCGCCGTATTCGTGGCCGACCAAAAGCTGTTCGACAAAGTGAAGGAGGCCACTGCGGACCTCGATATCCCCGCCGAAAACGTCTTCACCTTCGATAAAATTGAAGGGGCCCGTCATTTCAGTGAGCTGTTGGAATTGGGCAAGAAAGGCAACTTAGCCGACCTGGAACCCCTGAAAGCTGCCGTGCAACCCGACGATTTGCTCACGCTCATCTACACCAGCGGCACCACCGGCCAGCCCAAGGGCGTGATGCTGACGCACGATAACATCCTGAGCAACTGCCGCAACTCGCAGCGCTTTGTGCCCGTGACGAAAGACGACAAGGCCCTGAGCTTCCTGCCGCTCTGCCACATTTTCGAACGCATGGTGACTTACCTCTACATGATAAATGGAGTGAGCATCTACTACGCCGAAAATATGGACGTCATCGCCGACAACCTGCGCGAGGTGAAGCCTGAGATTTTCACCACTGTGCCGCGCCTGCTGGAAAAGGTGTACGATAAAATTGTGGCGAAAGGCCACGGGCTGGATGGCGTGAAGAAAGGTCTGTTCTTCTGGGCCTTGGATTTGGGCCTGAAGTACGATACCCAAAAGGACCAGGGCTTCCTTTACAATACCCAGTTGGCGCTGGCCAATAAGCTGATTTTTAACAAGTGGCGCGAGGCGCTGGGCGGCAACCTGCGCTGCATCGTGAGTGGTGGCGGTGCATTGCAACCGCGTTTGGCCCGCGTGTTCTGGGCGGCCGGCATCCGCGTGATGGAAGGCTACGGCCTGACGGAGACCTCGCCGGTAATTGCCGTGGGTGGCTACGAACCGGAGAACAATATGATTGGTACCGTGGGGCCGCTCATCGATAACATGCAGGTCAAAATTGCCGCCGATGGCGAGATTCTGACCAAGTCGGCCTCCGTAATGAAAGGCTACTATAATCAGCCCGAGCTTACGGCGAAGGAATTCGACGAGGAAGGCTGGTTCCACACCGGCGACATCGGTGAGCTGGTGAACGGCAAGTTTTTGAAAATCACCGACCGTAAGAAGGAGATGTTCAAGACGTCGGGTGGCAAATACATTGCCCCGCAGGTCATCGAAGGCAAGCTGAAGGAGGACCCGCTCATCGAGCAGGCCATGGTGGTGGGGGCCGACCAGAAATTTGCCTCCGCCCTCGTCATTCCGTCCTTCCCCGACCTCAAGGGCTGGTGTAAGCGCAACGGCGTGCCGGATGCTTCCAACGAAGAACTTATTAAAAACGAGAAGATAGTGGAGCTGTACGACGGGCTGGTGAAGAAGTACAACAAAAGCTTTGCGCAGTGGGAGCAGGTGAAGCGCATTGTACTGCTACCCGAACTTTGGACCGTGGAAAGCGGCGAAATGACGCCAACTATGAAAGTGAAGCGTAAGATTATTACTGCCAATAACCAGGACGTAATCGAAGGAATGTATAAATAAGGAGAAGATAAGCTGGCGTATTGGCAAGAAAAATGCGCTTTTCTACATTGAGCGTTGATTGTAATGCTCTAGCTTTGTTATCGAGTCATCCATTTTTTCATTTTTTACACATGCGTCACATCTCCAAATTTGCCTGCATCGTATTCGGTGCAGCTGTCCTACTCACTGGCTGTAAAGGCAAAGACGGCGACCCCGGTCCGGCCGGTGCTGCAGGTGCTACGGGCACTCAAGGTCCAACGGGTACATCGGGCCAGAACCTGACGGGTAACCTTATCGGTTATGTTAACCCAATAAATGAAAACGGGACCTTGCTGTCTAAGAGCGGAGTAACTGTCAGCATCGACGGTGCCAACCCCGCTATTACGGCTACCACCGATGTCGATGGCAAGTATACCCTCGCGAATGTGCGTAATGGAACGTATAACCTGACCTATTCTCGGGCCGGCTTGGCCACCTTCCGTCGGTTTGGCCTAGGGCATGTAGGCGGCGACCAGCCCACCTACTTGGGAACTCTCACAATTACCCAGGTTTCGACTCAAACCGTGACGGGTTTTTCAGCTGTTCCCAATACCGGGGCCGGAACGGTCATGCTTACTTTCACCATATCGAGTCCAACGCCTCCCAGTGCATTTCGGTATGCGTTGTATGCCAGCGCTACTTCGCCGGCAGGTCCAACCAACGGAATACTCTTGTTTACGGGTAACGTATTCCCTACTACAAGCGGAATGAATACTTTAACATTTAGTACAACTGTGAACCGGATTACCTTTACGAATGCCGGTTTTGCGTCCGGCACCACGGTGAACTTAGCCGCTTATGGCTCTACCTCCTTGTTGTTTTCGTATCCCGACCCCTCCACGGGCCGTTTTGTGTACCCGGCCCTGAATACAACCGCTTCCCCAACGGCAACTATTGTAGTGCCTTAAATTTACCCTCAGCGTTTACACACAAGAAAGAGACTGGAAGCCCCAGTCTCTTTTTTTTTAACTTAATATAGTATGCAAGCCTAACAAATTTTTCGTAAGTTTACCGCACTTACAGCCCGCCCATGAAACCCGAAGAAACCGTCGATTATAATATAAAAGTGGCCTGGCATGCGATTTCGCGGATGTACAACACGCAGGCCGCGCAAAACGATATCACCACCAGCATCGGCTTCGTCCTGTTGAACATCGACCAGGAGCGCGGCACGCCGGCCACCAAAATCGCCCCTTTGCTGGGCCTGGAAACCCGTAGCCTTACCCGCATCCTGCGCAGCATGGAGGAAAAGGGACTGATTTATAAGCAGGCCGATTCGGTGGACAAACGCTCAGTTCGCATTTTCCTGACCCCGCTGGGGCTGGAGAAAAAAGAGGTTTCGCGCCAAACGGTTCGGCACTTCAACCTGAAAATCCGGGAGAAAATACCGCAGAGCCAGCTCGATGTCTTCTTCAAAGTAGCGGCCCAGATTACGGGCATGATTGAAGTAAAAACGCTTTTCGAAGAATTCGTGCTCAAGCCGCTGCGGCAAGAGTCGGCGGCTTCTTAAGAATCATAAATAAAAGTAGAACGTCATGCTCATCTGGTGTCCGCGTAGTCGAAGTATCCCGCGTGTGGCAGTAAACCAATCGTTTAACGATGCGAACGAGATGCTTCGACTGCGCGAACGCCAGATGAGCATGACATTCTCCCAATAAATTACCACCCACCTCATCACCCCACAAAGAGGATGAATCGAACCATCAAGAAAGTTGCCGTGCTCGGCTCCGGCGTTATGGGCTCGCGCATTGCCTGCCACTTCGCCAACATCGGCGTGCAGGTACTGCTGCTCGACATCGCTCCCAAAGAGCTGCTGCCCGACGAAGAGAAGAAAGGCTTGAAACTGGAGGCCCCGGCCGTACGCAACCGCATTGTGAATGCCGCGCTGCAAGCCGCAATCGTTGCCAACCCCTCGCCGCTCTACCGCAAGGCCGACGCCAGCCGCATCAAGACCGGCAACTTCGACGACAACCTCAAGGAAATTGCCGGCTGCGACTGGACGATTGAAGTGGTAATCGAGCGTCTTGACATTAAAAAGAGCCTTTATGAGCGGGTAGAGCAGTTCCGCAAAAAGGGCACCCTGATTACCAGCAACACGTCAGGCATCCCGATTCACTTGCTCGCCGATGGCCGCTCCGAGGATTTCAAGCAGCATTTTGCCGGCACGCACTTTTTCAACCCGCCGCGCTACTTGAAGCTGTTGGAAATAATTCCGACGCCGGATACCAACCCCGACGTGCTGGCTTTCCTGCAGCACTACGGCGATTTGTACCTGGGCAAAACGGTGGTTTTGGCCAAGGATACCCCCGGCTTTATCGCCAACCGCGTGGGCGTGTTTGCTTTGCTCGACGCCATGCAGACCATGCAGAAGCTGGGTCTGACCGTGGAAGAAACCGACAAGCTGACCGGCCCGGTGATTGGCCACGCGAAGTCGGCCACGCTGCGCACGTCCGATGTAGTGGGCCTAGACACGACCATTAACGTGGCCAATGGCCTGGCCCAGAGCCTGCCGAACGATGAGGCCAAGGACGTATTCGTACTGCCCGATTTCGTGAAGAAAATGGGCGAGAGCAAATGGCTGGGCGACAAAACCGGCCAGGGCTTCTACAAAAAGGTGAAGGGCGAAGGCGGCAAGTCGGAAATCCACGCGCTGGACCTCTCCACGATGGAGTACAAGCCGAGCCAGAAGGTAAAATTTGCCACGCTGGAGCTGACCAAAACCATCGAGAAGCTGGCCGACCGCTTCAAGGTGCTGGTGGCGGGCAAGGACAAGGCCGGCGAGTTTTACCGTCTAAGCTTCGGTAGCCTGTTCGCCTACGTGAGTAACCGTATTCCCGAAATTTCGGACGAACTGTTCAAGCTGGATGATGCGCTGCGGGCCGGTTTCGGTTGGGAAATGGGTCCGTTTGAAACCTGGGACGCGCTAGGCGTGCAGGCTGGCCTCGACCTGGCCAAGGCCGCTGGCCGCACTTCGGCCCCTTGGGTGGAAGAAATGCTGGCTGCCGGCCACCAAACCTTCTACCGCGTGACCGAAGCCGGCGTGCGCGAGTTCTACGATATCGCCTCGAAAAGCTACCAGAAGGTGCCGGGGGTGGAGAATTTCATCATTCTCGACAATCTGCGCGCCAGCGGCAAAGTGCTGTGGAAAAACTCAGGCGCTTCGGTTATCGACCTCGGCGACGGCATCCTGAACGTGGAGTTCCACTCGAAGATGAACTCGCTGGGCACCGACGTCATCCAGGGCCTCTTGAAGGGCGTAGAAATGGCCGAAGCCGGCTACCGCGGCCTCGTGGTGGGCAACGACGCGCCGAACTTCTCGGCCGGTGCCAACCTCGGTCTTGTGTACATGCAGGCGCTCGACCAGGATTTCGACGAGTTGAACATGATGATTCAGCAGTTTCAGCAGGCCATGATGCGGATGCGCTACAGCAGCATCCCGGTGGTGGGCACCCCACACGGCCTCACGCTGGGCGGCGGCTGCGAGCTGAACCTGCACTGCGACCGCGTGGTAGCAGCCGCTGAATCCTACATCGGCCTCGTGGAATTCGGCGTGGGCCTGATTCCCGGCGGCGGCGGCACCAAGGAAATGACCCTGCGCACTGCCGCCAAGTACGAAGACGGCGAGCCCGAATTCAACCTGCTGCGCAACACCTACATGACCATCAGCACGGCTAAGGTTTCGACCTCCGCCGCTGAAGCTTTCGACCTGGGCTTCCTGCGTCGGGGCGACGAAGTGGTGCTGAACTCGAACCGTGTGATTGCCGCCGCTAAGTCTGCAGCTATCGATATGGCCGATGCCGGCTACACCCAACCCATGCAGAAAACCAACGTGAAAGTGCACGGCAAAGGCGCACTGGCCATGTTCAAGACCGGTGTATACGCCATGCAGCAGGGTAACTACATCTCGACCCACGACCAACTCATTGCCGACAAGCTGGCTTATGTGATGTGCGGTGGCGACCTGTCGTCGCCCACCGAAGTGAGCGAGCAGTACCTGCTGGATTTGGAGCGCGAGGCGTTTCTGAGCCTGTGCGGCGAACGCAAGACACTGGAGCGGATTCAGAGCATTTTGACGACTGGTAAGCCTTTGCGCAATTAATTATTCGCACAGAATCAGGCAGAGTCAAGAGGGGGGTCTTCTCCGTGAAACTCCTCTTTTAACTCTATCTGACTCTGTGTGAAAAAACCTACAATCATGTCTAGCACCAACACCGCATACATCGTAGCCGGCTACCGCACGGCCGTGGGCAAAGCCCCCCGGGGCGGTCTCCGCTTCACCCGGCCCGACGACCTCGCCGCTGCCGTTATCAAGCACCTTGTGGCCGAAGTGCCCGCCCTCGACCCCACGCGCATCGACGACGTTATTGTCGGCAACGCCGTGCCCGAGGCTGAACAGGGCCTGCAAATGGGCCGCCTGATTTCGCTACTGGCGCTGCCCATCAACGTCCCGGGCCTCATCGTGAACCGCTACTGCGGCTCCGGTGTGGAAACCATAGCCATGGCCGTGGGCAAAATCACGGCCGGCATGGCTGACTGCATTATTGCGGGCGGCACCGAGAGCATGAGCATGGTGCCCACCGTGGGCTGGAAAACCGTGCCCAACTACAGCCTGGCCATGAAGCACCCGGACTACTACATGGGCATGGGCCTCACCGCCGAAGCCGTGGCCAACGACTACAAAATCACCCGCCAGGACCAGGACGAATTCTCTTACAACTCGCACCAGAAGGCCATCAAAGCCATCGCCGCCGGCAAATTTGCCAGGAGCATTGTGCCCATCACGGTAGAAGAAACCTACGTGGATGCGGCCACCGGCAAGAAGAAAAACCGCACCTACGTGGTGGATACCGACGAAGGCCCGCGCGCCGATACTTCGGTGGAGGCCCTAGGCAAGCTGCGCCCCGTGTTTGCCGCCAACGGTACCGTCACGGCCGGCAACTCGTCCCAAACCTCCGACGGCGCGGCTTTCGTCCTTGTGATGTCGGAGCGCATGGTGAAGGAGCTGAACCTGGAGCCCATCGCCCGCATGGTGAACTACGCCACCGAGGGCGTGGACCCGCGCATCATGGGCATGGGCCCCATTAAAGCCGTGCCGAAAGTCCTCAAGCAAGCCGGCTTGAAACTCGAAGACATCGACCTGTTCGAGCTGAACGAAGCCTTCGCCTCGCAATCGTTGGCCGTGGTGCGCGAACTGGGCATCGACCCCGAGAAACTAAACGTGAACGGCGGTGCTATTGCCCTGGGCCACCCGCTGGGCTGCTCCGGCGCTAAGCTCAGCATCCAGCTATTCGACGAGCTGCGCGAGCGCGGCAAGAAGTACGGCATGGTCACGGCCTGCGTGGGCGGTGGTCAGGGTGTGGCCGGCATTTATGAGCTGCTGAAATAAGCCATCATATTGCTAGTTAGAACGCCATGCTCATCTGGCGTCCGCGCAGCCGAAGTATCTCGCTTGGGGTAGTGAATCAATCGCATGAATTACTTCTGCGGTAAAGATGCTCCGACTGCGCTCAGCATGATATTCTGAAAGAACTAGAAAACCCCGCGCAACCGGGGTTTTCTTTCGGCAAAGTAGTAGGCACGCCTAACATTTTTTCTTATCTTGCAACACTAAATCGGCCGGCCCATTGTTTCGTTAATTAGTAGGCTAGCCTAACACTTTTCAACTCCACAATCTCATCCTAACCGTCATGGAAGTAACGCAACAAGCCAGCCTGAAGGGCGGCGAATTCATCATCAAGCCGACCGATGCGCAGAGCGTCTTCACCCCGGCCGACTTTACCGAAGAACAGATTATGATGCACCAGACCTGTCTGGACTTCGTAGCTGCCGAAGTGACCCCGCTGCTTGACCGCCTCGACAATCACGAGGAAGGCCTTATGCGCGGCCTGATGGAGAAAGCCGGCCAGCTCGGCCTGTTCGGTGTGAGCGTGCCCGAGCAGTTTGGTGGCCTCGACATGGACTTCCCTACCGCCCTGCGGGTGACAGAGGGCGTGGGCGGAGGCCATTCGTTCCCGGTGGCCTTTGCGGCCCACACCGGCATTGCCCTGCTGCCCATTCTGTACTTCGGCAACGACGAGCAGAAGGCCAAGTACCTGCCCGGCCTCACCGATGGCACGCTGATGGGCTCTTACTGCCTCACCGAGCCCGGCTCCGGTTCCGATGCGTTGAGCGCCAAAACCAAGGCCGTGCTGAATACGGAAGGCACACACTACGTGCTCAACGGCCAGAAAATGTGGATTACCAACGGCGGCTTTGCCGACGTATTCATCGTGTTTGCTCAGGTCGACGGCGATAAGTTCACCGGCTTTATCGTGGACCGCGACACGCCCGGCCTGAGCCTAGGCAACGAGGAGCATAAGATGGGCATTAAGGGCAGCAGCACGCGGCAGGTGTTCTTGTCCGATTGCACCGTCCCCAAGGAGAACGTGCTGGGCGAGATTGGCAAAGGCCACCTCATCGCCTTCAACGTGCTCAACATTGGCCGTATCAAGCTGGCCGCGGCTTGCCTTGGTGCCACCAAAATGGCCGCCACGCTGAGCGTGAAGTACGCCAACGAGCGGGTGCAGTTCAAGATGCCCATTTCGAAGTTTGGCGCGATTCGCTACAAGCTGGCGCAGCAGGCCATCCGCATCTACGCCGTGGAATCGGCTATTTACCGCGCCGGCTCCGACATCTACCGCATGGAGCAGCAGCTCATAGCCGAAGGCAAAGGCTCGAACGAAGCCCTGCTGGGTGCTGCCCGCGAGTTTGCCGTGGAGTGCGCCATACTGAAAGTAGAAGGCTCGGAAGTGCTTGACTACGTGGTGGATGAGGGTGTGCAGATTTACGGCGGCTACGGTTACTCGGCCGACTATCCGATGGACCGCGCCTACCGCGACTCGCGCATCAACCGCATCTTCGAGGGCACCAACGAGATTAACCGCCTGTTGGCCGTTGACATGATTCTGAAAAAGGGCTTGAAGGGCGAAATCGACCTGATGGGCCCCGCCCAGGCCGTGCAGCAGGAGTTGCTGAGCATCCCGAGCATGAGCCAGGACGAGGAAACCGGCCTGTTCAGCAAGGAGATGAAAACCATCGCCAACCTGAAAAAGGCTATTTTGATGGTAGCCGGTTCGGCTGTGCAGAAGTTCACCGCTACTCTCGCCAAGGAGCAGGAACTGCTGATGAACATTGCCGACATGTCCATTAAGGTGTACATCGCCGAAAGCACCCTGCTCCGCGTGGAGAAGGAGGCTTCATCGAAGGGTGAAGAGGCAATGGCCGTAGAAGCTGACATTGCCCGCGTGTACTTGTCCGATGCCGTGGACATCGTGGAGAAAGCTGGCAAAGACGCCATTGGCAGCATGGCTGAGGGCGACGAGCAGCGCCTGCTGCTCATGGGCCTCAAGCGCTTTACCAAAACCGAATTACTGAACGTGAAAGAGGCTCGTCGTCGCATCGCCGCTAAGCTGATTACGGCTAACGAGTACGCCGTCTGAACCGCAGATTTATCGGATTCGGCGGATTAGTCGGATTTTGTAGGTGACGAAAAGGGCCGCTCCCGATGGGGGCGGCCCTTTATCGTTGCGCTCTGCGACCTTCAGCGTTTCTTCTGCGCCCTCTGCGGGAACCGACGTTTGCGCTGCCAGAACGCTATTTTAACACAATCTTCTCCAGCTGCAAGGCTGCCGATTTTTTGCTCGGCCGGCTCACACCGATGATGGTTTTCTCATTAAGCCAAGCCGTGAAATCCTTCACGTAAGCCAGCTGCTGGTCGTCGGCCACGTTCAGCTTCAGGCGTTCGGGGGCGCTTACTACGCCGGTCTGGGCATTCACGCGCCGCAGGTACAGGTCTGATTTCTTGTTGATGTTTTCCAGCGTGAGGAGTTGTACGGTGCCGCCAAACACCGCTGCCCGGAAGCCAATGCCGGTATAGGAATCTACGGCCGGGGCCACCTGGTCTTTAGCTACGATGCTGTGCCAGGTGGGCGCGCCAAACTCGTTGTAGCCAAATACGTGCAGCTCGCGGGCGTGTACCGGAGCTTCGCTGCCGCCTTCTTCAAAATGCTTTTCGGCTACGACTACCAGCTGCTTTTCGGGAGTCAGGAGCATTTCGCCTAGGTAGATGTCGTCCAGTCGTTTTACGTCGAGCCCGCTGGCTTTGCCTACTTCGGTCAGGTAAGCCGGAGTGAAGCGGAATTCCGGGGAAAACTTCATGTCGCCGGTGCCGCTGAAATCGTATTTCACCACTTTCAGGCTGTAGTACTCGCCGGTGGCGTAGTCGGCGCACAAGGCGGCGGCGTAGAGGCGGCCGTCGTTTAAAACCGTGAATTTGGCATCGCGGATGGTGACCGGCCGGCCCCCGAAAGTGCCGCCTACCGGCACGCCCAGCACCTTGATTTCGGGTGATTTGCCGGCCGGGTAGCGGCGCACGGTTAGTTTCTTCATGCCGTCGCTTATCAGCGTCACGTACTGCGTGCCGTCGTTGGCTACGTGCACGGCGGGGGAGAAGAAGTCGCCCTGGTCGCGGAAATCATAGGCTTTTTCTTCCTGCTGCGCTAGGTTTTGGTCAAACAGCGTGGCCGCGATACTTTTTACCTGCTGCTCGCGGGTGAGGTAGCGGAAGGCCAGGAGGCGGGTGCCATCGGGCGAAATGGACACGCCCAGCCGGCGGTCGCGTGGGGCGGCGGTCATCACCACTTTGGCCGGGCCGCGCTGGCCGCTTTGCAGGTTCACGGGTACCACGGCCAGATTCTGGCCATTGTCATCTTTATGATGCAGCACCACCCAAGCCTGTTGCGGCCCACGCCCGAAAGCTTCCAGGGTTTCGCCGGGCGTGACCGGAATGGTAGTGCTCCACTGCTTTTTGAGGTCGGCATCGTAGCGCTCTACCGCGTAGCCGCCCGCGCTTTGGTGGGCCAGAATCACGAAGCCTGAGCCATCGGCCAGCGCTAGGGTCTTGCGGGGCACGCGCATGTCGTACCGGTCCGCGCCTTGTTCGGGCAGGTAGCTGAACGGGGTTGATTTTACTTTTTGGGCTGTAGCCGGAGCGATGCTACCCAGTATTGTCCAGCTTATCAGGCTAGTAAGTAAAACGCGCTGCAACATAAAATTTGGGATAGGTGGAAAATCAATGGATGGGCAAAATGGGCTCAGTACGCTCAAAAGTAAGCGTATTGGGGTTGCTGCGCGTTATAATCAGTCCTTGCCGACAGGAGAATTTTCGGGTTAGTTAACAAAAAAGTAGCCGAACCATAACACTCCCGTGGTCACTTCCGTACAGGAAATCCGTTTACTTCGTATATGCTCAGGAGCCTCAATCGGAGCTTCCTAAATAAAGCCCAAGAGTCACCAAATTCCGATTCTAACGGTTCTGCTTTGGCCGGGTATATTGGCCTTTTAAATGTTTTTCTTTAACAAACACAAGCTTCGGCTTAACTTTGCACCAGCAATTATCTATTATCGTTATGAAGTCAGTTCTCAAGTTTGCCCTTTTAGCATCACTTATCGTCACCGGTAAGCTTGTCAAGCAGCCCACTCAGGCAACTGTAAGGCAGTCAGTTGAAGCTAAAAGTGTTAATAATTCTACCTCCGTTGTTTTGGTGCATCAGGTGCTCACTTCTGAGCCGGTGAAACCGGCCCGGGAGCAGCTGCAGCCGCAGCAAAGCGGCAACGGACTAATCGCCGAGATGTTCTAGCCGAAAAATACCAACGACTTTTAATAAGGTCGTTTTTTTTTGCCCTGCGGGAAACAGATGCTTAGCTAATCCGGCTCCAGTTAACTGCCGAGGCGGGTAGGCTTTCGATGTGCCGCCGAATATTGCCGTTTTCCGGGCTGGCCAAATTGGGGTCTTCGCTTAGCAATAGCTGAGCGGCCGCCCGGCTTTCGCTCAGAATGCGGCCGTCTTTGGCCAGGTCGGCAATAAGCAGGTCGAGTACACCGCTTTGCTGGGTGCCCATCAGGTCGCCGGGGCCGCGCAGTTTCAGGTCGATATCGGCGATTTCAAAACCGTTGTTGGTTCGCACCATCGTTTCGAGGCGGGTGCGGGCGTCTTTGCTCAGCTTGAAGCCCGTCATCAGAATGCAGTAGCTCTGGTCGGCCCCGCGACCTACGCGGCCGCGCAACTGGTGTAGCTGCGAGAGCCCAAACCGCTCGGCGCTTTCTATCACCATCACGGAGGCGTTGGGCACGTTCACGCCGACCTCGATTACGGTAGTCGCTACCATAATCTGCGTTTCACGCTTAATAAAGCGCTGCATTTCGTAGTCTTTCTCCTCGGCTTTCATGCGCCCGTGCACGATGCTGATTTGGAACTCTGGAAAAGCCCGGCTCACGCTTTCATAGCCATCGGTCAGGTCTTTGTAGTCCATCGTTTCCGATTCCTCAATCAGCGGGTACACGATGTAGACCTGCCGCCCCAGCTTCACCTGGTCGCGGATGAATTCGAATACTTTCAGGCGGTTACCATCGAACCGGTGCACCGTTACGATGGGCTTACGGCCGGCCGGCAGCTCATCAATCACGCTCACGTCGAGGTCACCATACAGCGTCATGGCCAGCGTGCGCGGGATGGGCGTGGCCGTCATCACCAGCACGTGTGGGATGACGTGCGGGTTCTTCTGCCACAGCTTAGAGCGCTGCGCTACCCCGAAGCGGTGCTGCTCATCCATAATAGTCAGGCCCAGGTTGCGGAATTGCACCACGTCCTCTAGCAAGGCGTGGGTGCCCACCAGCATGTGCATAGAGCCATCACGCAGGGCCTCGTGTAGCACGCGGCGCTCGGCGGTGCGGGTGCTGCCCGTAAGCTTGCCAATTCGGATGCCCAGCGCGTCGGCGTACACTTTCAGGCCGGTGTAGTGCTGGTCGGCCAGAATTTCGGTGGGGGCCATGATGCAGCTCTGCGCGCCGTTGTCGGCTGCCATCAGCATGGAAATGAAGGCCACGATGGTTTTACCCGAGCCCACGTCGCCCTGCAACAGCCGGTTCATCTGCTGGCCAGTGCAAAAATCCTTGTAGATGTCGTGGATAACGCGTTTTTGCGCTCCGGTTAAATCGAAGGTGAGGTGGTTCTTGTAGAAGTCTACCAGCGTGGGCACCTGGTTGAAAATCTGGCCGGCCAGCGTCACCTTGCGCTGGTCGCGCTGCCGGAGCAGCTTGAGCTGCACGTAAAACAGCTCCTCAAACTTCAGCCGGAACTTGGCTGCCGCCAGCAGCTCGTTACTCTGCGGAAAGTGAATCTGCTGCAGCGCCTGGGCTTTGGACATCAGCGCGTACTGCTCAATCAAAGCCGGCGACAGCGACTCCACCACGTGGGGCAATGCCAGCTTCAGCAGCTCAGCCACCATGCGCATAATGGCCTTGCTGTCTACGCGGTGGTAGTTCTTGAGCTTTTCCGACGTGTTGTACATCGGCTGCAAATAGCTCTGGCCGGGCTTAGCCTCGGTTATTTCCTCCAATTCCGGATGGGCCATCTGCGGCCGGCCATTGAACATGGTGGGCTTGCCGAAAACGATGTATTCCTGGTTGTTGCGCGTGTACTGCTGCACCCACTTCACGCCCTTAAACCACACCAGTTCCAGTTCGCCGGTGCCGTCGCCCACCTTAGCCGTCAGGCGCTGCTTGGGCCCTTCACCAATCAGTTCCTTGCCGCGCAGCATGCCGCGCACCTGCACGTAGGGCAGGTCGTCGTTCAGGTCGGCCACGTTGTACACCTGCGTGCGGTCCAGGTACCGAAACGGATAGCGCTGAATCAGGTCGCCGTAGGTAAACAAGCCCAGCTCTTTGCCCAGCAATTGGGCCCGCTGGGTGCTGCCCACCGAGCGCAAATGTTCGAGCCGGGTATTGAAGAAATTGCTCATTCTTCGTGTCTACTTGTATTTCAGGGTGTTAAGCATCCGCACCATGTCGGCTTTCACGTACTCAATCACGGGAGCCAGCGAGTCGTTGGCCGTCGCCGTTCGGAAATACAGCGCCCCGCGCAGGAAATGGTGCGTGCTGTCGGTGGTGTAGAACTGAAACTGACTCGGTACCTCGCCCGACAACTCAAACACCGAGGCCCGCATGCCGCTGGGCATTTTCAGAATCCGCTCTTCGATGGCGGTAGCCTTGATTTCGTGTTTGCCCGTGAGCTTGCGTGCATCCTCCATCATTTTATTGTAGAGGCGGCGGTCGCGCTGCACGTCCATGTAGGTAATCTGTACGTTGGCCTGCAGCTTGGGATAATACACATTCAGCCAGTGCGGCTGCGCCATATAAGACGAGTCGCGTTTAATGACTGCTTCTTTGGAATACTCGAACTCATACGGGTGCCCGCCGCCCAGTACTTGGTAGCGATGCGCCGGCAAGTCAATGCGGTTGTAACCCTTGGGCTTAGGCGTAAAGTCGGGTGCCGCCGAGCAACTTGCCAGCAAAGCCAGCCCCACCAACAGGCCCGGAAATTTATTCAGTATCGACACCACGTATAGTTAGGCTGGAAACGCGGCACCACCGCCTTGGCTGGTGCCCCACACATCAAAGGTAACCTGTGCACCCGTGCCGGGCACAACGGAAAAAGCCCCGGACTGGTGCTCGTCCTTGCCCATATCTTTCTTTCGGTTTTGTGGCGATGCGTTGAGGGTGCTTTTTCACCAGTCAGCACCGCTTTGCCAACAGTGAAACGACCGGGTACACGTCCAAAAAAGCCCTCCCGGCCACATGGTCAGGAGGGCTTTAGAAATGTGGGTAGAGACCCGGACTGGTGCCAGGGCTTCAATTGAAAACAGATAATCCGCCGTTAAAACGGCAACTGGTCAAGTTCCGGCTCTTGCCGAAAGCTGTGCGCTGGGTCGGCCGCTACAGTGCCATTGGCCTCGCCTACCGGAGTGCCCGGACCCTGAGGCCGGCCGCCCAGCAACGAAATCTCATCGGCGATGATTTCCGTAATGTAGCGGGTCTGCTGGTCCTTGTCTTGGTACTGGCGCGTCCGCAGCTTACCCTCAATGTACACTTGCTGGCCCTTTTTGAGGTATTTGTCAGCCATATCAGCCAGGCCTCGCCACGCCGAAATGTTGTGCCACTCGGTGCGTTCTACCCGGGTGCCTTGCTTGTCTTTGTAATATTCGTTGGTAGCGAGGGTAAAATGAGCCACGCTCACCCCGCCTTCCAAATGGCGCACTTCGGGGTCTTTGCCCAGGTTACCTACCAAAATCACCTTGTTCACTCCGGCCATATCATTGCACGTTAGGAAATACAGAATTGAAAACGCCACTCGGCTCTTTCTGATTCAAAGATAATAAATTAAGTCGGGATAAAGCAATATTTTGCTAAAAATATCAGCCAGATATTCTAATGATATTAGGAGGAGTGAGCTACAGATTCTGGTTGCAATAGTTGTCAATCAGCTTAGGCTTGGGTAGCGCCTCAATCTCAGCAGCGGAATAGGCCCGCAGGCCCAAGTCGCGCAACGTAGCAGCGGGCAGCGGTTGCGCAAGGGCCAACGGGTGAAAGCGCGCCTCTAGCTTTTGGTGGCTTAATACGTGGCGATAAGTTGCGCTGGGTTCGGCAGCCTGGCTGGTATCGAGGCTGGCGCCAAGGGCATTGAGGTGGCGCAGCAGCTCCGCCGGCGGCAATTCGGGTACGGTGGTTTCGGCCAAAGCAAAGTCGTAGAGGCCCTGCCAAATATCCTTCTCCCGGCGCTCCCGCAAGTAGGTTTGCTCGCCGTGGCGCAGCACGAAGTAATGGAAATAGCGAGTGCGCGAGGCCTTGGCCTTGCTTTTTACTGGCAACAGGGCCACCTGCCCATGCTGAAACGCCCAGCACTGCTGCTGCAACGGGCAAAACAGGCAGTCGGGCTTGGCTGGCGTGCACTGCAGCGCCCCAAACTCCATGATGGCCTGGTTGAAATCGGCCGGAGTGGCTGCCGGAATGTGCTGGTCGGCCAGCGCCTGAAACTCTTTGCGAGAGCTGGGCGCGGCAATGTCCGAGTGCAGCCCAAAAACGCGGGCCAGTACCCGGTACACGTTGCCGTCGAGCACAGCCACGGCCTCATCAAAGGCGAAAGAGGCAATAGCCGCCGCCGTATACGGCCCTACTCCCCGCAACTGGAGCAAGCCAGCATAAGTAGTTGGAAAACGGCCATTATGGTCGCTCACTACCTGCTGAGCGGTGTGGTGCATGTTACGGGCCCGGGAATAGTAGCCCAAGCCCTGCCAATAGCGCAGTACCTCGGCCTCGGGAGCGGCCGCCAAAGCCTGCACGGTAGGATAGGCGGCCAGGAATGTTTCGTAGTAGGGGAGGCCCTGCGCCACGCGGGTTTGCTGCAGAATAACTTCGGACAGCCAGATGGCATACGGGTCGCGGGTATGCCGCCACGGCAAGTCGCGGTGATGCCGCGGATACCAGGTCAGAAGCGCGGCCGCCAGAAAGGATGGCTGAGGGTTGGATTTTGTCAAAATTTTGAAAGCGAATAATTTGGCCCAGGGGGTTGTTTCAACACCTGGGTTGGTAAAACGAAAAAAGGGGGCTACCTTTGTGGCCCGAATTCAAGGGCGAACCGCCTACCGGGCAAGGGCTTACGCTGGAATTCGGGGATTTTTTGCCCAAACAACGTATT
This sequence comes from Hymenobacter frigidus, assembly GCF_014640435.1. Taxonomy (GTDB): domain Bacteria; phylum Bacteroidota; class Bacteroidia; order Cytophagales; family Hymenobacteraceae; genus Hymenobacter; species Hymenobacter frigidus. The sequence continues at coordinate 33,469 of NZ_BMGY01000028.1, forward strand.
TTTTTAACCACCTAAGTACCATACCAACGTGACGAAAGCTGAGGTAATCGCCGAAATCTCCACGAAGACCGGCATCGAGAAAGCTGATGTATTGATGACTGTTGAAGCCTTCTTCAAAGTCGTGAAGGATTCGATGACCGAGGGCCACAACATTTATGTACGCGGTTTCGGCTCGTTCGTAAACAAGAAGCGTGCTCGTAAAGTCGCCCGCAACATCTCGAAAAATACGTCGCTCATCATTGAGGAGCACTACATTCCGAGCTTCAAGCCATCGAAGACCTTCGTGGCAAAAATCAAAAACAGCAAGAAGGTGAAAGCCGTTGCGGCCAAAGCCTAATTTTGTAAGCAATTAAGTGTCTAGTGTTGAGCATGAGCTTGGTGATTGCCGAACTCGCTCAATGCTAGATACTTGCTACTGAATTTTCAGCCCGGCCGCCGGTGTCTTTTCCGAAAGGAAAAACCCGGCGGCCGGCTTTTCCAGCCCATGGCTATTTCCCGTTCCGCTACGCATCAATTGGTCGTCCTCGCCGCCGCACTCGCGCTGGTCGGGGGCTTATTTGTGTTGCCCAAGGGCATCATGAAGCCCAAGGAAAGCAAATCAGAGCTGAGCAAGGACGCGGCGGCTACTGCCAATCGCGATGGTGGCGGCAAGGCCACCAACGGCTCCAAAACAGAGGCGTCTTCTGGCCCTGTGCCGGCCACGGCCACCGAGAACAACGGTCCCGATGCCGCCCCGCACACTTCGGCTACCGCAGCCCAACGCCAGGAACTGGCGCGTTTGCTGGCTGAGTATGAGGCCGCCCCTAATGCAGCAGCTAAAGCCACAGTGGCTACCACCCTGGCCCGCCGCTACAACAGCGTGGAGCGGTTCGACAGCGCCGGGTATTACCTGGAGCAGGTGGCATTGGCTCGGCCCAGCGCCCAAAACTGGCAGCAGGCCGCCGATGCTTACTTCCAGGCGTTTAGCTTTGCGGCTACCGATGAGCGGGTGAAACTGCTCGGCGGCAAAGCCCGCGAGCTTTACACCAAGGTGCTGAAGGACGAGCCCGGCAACCTCGACGCTAAAACCAACCTCGGTATGGCCTATATGGCCTCCGAAAACCCCGTGCAGGGCGTAGCGCTGCTGCGCGAAGTGCTGGAAGCCGACCCCCGCAACGAGAAAGCCCTTTACAATATGGGTATCTTAGCGGTTCAAAGCAACCAGTTTGATAAAGCTGTGAAGCGGTTTCAGGATTTGGTGAAAGTCAATCCGAAGAACGTGAACGGCCAATTTTACCTTGGTGTAACTTTGGCCCGTACCGGAGCCAAAGAAGAAGCCAAGGCGGCCTTCCTGGCTGCCAAAAGCCTCAGCGCCGACCCGGCTCTGGCCGCTTCGGTAGACGAGGAAATTGCCAAATTAAAATAGTTTACGACACAAACAATCACCAACTTAACCCCCAAGCATCATGCCCTGCGGTAAAAAAAGAAAGCGTCATAAAATTGCTACTCACAAGCGCAAGAAGCGCCTGCGCAAGAACCGTCACAAGAAGAAATAAGCCTCACGGGGCGTAGCGGCGGCTGGCAGTTTTCCTAACGGGAAAGGAGCTAGTTGTCAATCTCTCACGTAGCCTCCCGGGTGTGGCTTACTGGGTGCTTTTCCCGTGGCTCGCGAGGGAAGCCAGAACCATCGGTTCTGGCTTCCCTTTGCTAGTTTTGGGGTAGTGCTTCGGTGAGTTAGCCCGCAGGTTACCTTAACTAAATCAACGCTTTGAGTAATGAATTAGTGATTAATTCTACTCAGGAAGGCGAGCGGATTGCGTTGTTGCAGGATAAGCGGCTCATTGAGTACCACTTTGACCGCAACGACACCAACTACTCAGTAGGCGACATCTTCCTGGGCACCGTGAAAAAGGTGATGCCCGGCCTGAACGCAGCTTTTGTAGACATTGGCTACGAAAAAGACGCGTTTTTGCACTACGGCGACCTTGGCGAACAATACCCTTCCCTCACCAAGTGGGCGCGTGGGGTACAGAACGGCCGGTCGGGTACTGGGCTGAACGACTTTAAGTTTGAGCCGGTACTTGAAAAAGTGGGCAAGGCCGAAAGCGTATTCAAGAAAGGTCAGCAAATGGTGGTGCAAATCATCAAAGAGCCGATTTCGACCAAAGGACCCCGCGTTAGCACCGACATTTCGATGGCCGGACGCTACCTCGTGCTGATGCCGTTTTCGAACACCATCAGCGTCAGCAAGAAAATTGTGAGCAAGGGCGAACGTGACCGCCTCAAGCGGCTCATCGCCAGCATCAAACCCGAAAACTTCGGGGTCATAATCCGCACTGTGGCGGAGGGCCGCGAAGTAGCCGAGTTGGATAAGGACATGCAGGACATGGTGGCGAAGTGGGAGCAACTCTCCACCACGCTACGCACGGCCAAGTCCAACGACAAAGTGCTGGGCGAACTCGGCCGTACATCGTCGATGCTCCGTGATATGCTCAACGAGTCGTTCGACAGCATCATGGTCGATGCTCCGACGATGTATGACGAAATGCGCGATTATCTCCAGAAAATTGCGCCCGATAAATTGGGTCTGCTAAAGCTGCACAACTCGAAAATTAAAATCTTCGAGCAAACGGGCATCGAAAAACAGCTTAAAACCCTGTTTGGCAAGACGGTGACTGTGCCCGGTGGCGGCTATCTCGTCATCGAGCATACTGAAGCTCTGCACGTTATCGACGTGAACTCGGGCAGCAAGAGCAACCAGGAAAACGACCAGGAAGCAACGGCGCTGATGATTAACATGCTGGCTGCCAAAGAAGTGGCTCGTCAGCTGCGGCTGCGCGATATGGGCGGCATCATTGTGGTCGACTTCATTGACATGCGCGCTGCTGAAAGCCGCAAGAAGGTGGAAGATGCCGTGCGCGATGTGATGAAGCTTGACAAAGCCAAGTACACCGTGTTGCCTATCACCAAGTTTGGTCTGCTGCAAATTACCCGGCAACGGGTGCGGCCGGCCGAAAACATCATCACCGGTGAGGTATGCCCTACTTGTGGTGGCACCGGTAAGATTTCGGCCTCCATCCAGGTTACGGATGATATTGATAACAGTATCGACGACCTGCTGGTGAACCAGAACCAATCGGGCATCACGCTGTCGGTGCATCCGTTCCTGCACGCTTACTACACCAAAGGGCTGGTTTCGCGCCAGATGAAGTGGTACCTCAAGTACTACAAATGGGTGAAAGTGGTGAAAGACAGCAGTTTGGGCCTCACCGACTACCGCATCGAAGACGAGCGGGGCGAGGAAATACAACTGCGCTCATCGGCTGCGGCCATGAGCCGTTTGCAGGACCGCGAAGTTGAAATCGTGGATTAAGAGAAGGAATTAAATCCTCGCTTCAGCAAAAAGCCCCAACTTCCGACGGAGTTGGGGCTTTTTGTGACCTGCTATTTATTTATATGGTGCCGCACTCGCAGTGCATTGGGCGTGATTATCAAAACTTGATGCCCAAATCGAGTCCGAACGAGCTGTTTTTTATAGTTACATCTGAAAAGCCGCGCTTGCTTTCAAAGTAACGGTCAATGTCGACCAGGCCGCGGTGGTAGCCGAGTCCAGCAAAAAGCTTCGTGCTTTTACCCAGCGTGTATTCGGCACCAGCTGCCACCAAAGCGTCGGCATCAAAGAGGTAGACGTAGTCGCTGCCCTTGTTTTCAGCGTTGGTGACGGGGTCCTTATAAAATTTGCTGCCGCTGATGCGCGTGCCGATGGGCACGTTCAGCGAGCCGCCCACCTGGAAGTAAAGGCGCGTAGCGGGGGCAATTTCGTTGGTAAAGAGTTTCACCGAAAGCGGAACTTGCAAGTATTGGGTGCTGATTTTCATCGAAACCGCAACAGGATTACCATTGCCGCTGCCGCTATTCAGGTAGTCGGTATAGCGGATGGTGCCCCCTTTGCCGGCCAGTTCCAGGCCCGTGCTAAAGGCGTAGTTTTCGCCAAAGAAATAATCAACAACCAACCCACCGCTAAAACCGAGTTGGCTTCCGTCGCTGGCAAAGCTGTTTTTGGAAGTTGATTCGGCTCGTAGGCTGGTAATGGACGGCGAAAGTTTCAGGCCAATTTCAACCTGGGCTGATGCAGTGCTGACCGAAGCTACCAGAGCTGCCAGGGCAAGGAATATTTTTTTCATGTGACGCGAATGAACGGATTAATTAGGGAAGGCACTAACCGGCGGTGGGTTTTGGCTAATTTTACCCAAAAGTAATGCGCGTGGACACGAATAATTTTGCCTGGCGGCGTTGGCTGCCCTTATTTCTTGGGCTCAGCCTAAGCCTGGGAGCTTGTAAAAGCGGCCCCGCCGACGGTTGCCGGCCCGATGCTGCTGCCGGGGCTCCGGCGGTAGCCATGCGGGTGCAACGCCTGGAACCGGTTCTCTTTGGGATAAAGACTCCGGCTGATGCCCAGCAGTTTATGGATGCGAACCGGACATTTGCCCGGTACTATTTGCAGCGCCAACCCGCCAATGAGAAAGAATTAGCAGGTGGCCTGCCGCAACTGGCTACTAATGCCGCCTTTCAGCAGTTAGGCCGCGAAACGGCCGCGGCTTTCCCAGACAGTGCCGCTCTCACCAAGGATTTGGGCGAACTGTTTCGGCGGGTGCACTATTACTTCCCCGATTTTCGGGTGCCGCCAACGGTGACGTATGTGAGCGGCTTCCTGAATAAGGATATTTACGTGAACGACAGCCTATTGGTACTGAGTCTGGATTGGTTTGTGGGTCCGAAAGCCAGCAAGCGACCTGACTTGCCGCAGTATATGCTGCGGCGCTACACGCCGGCTGGCCTGCTACCCATGCTGGCCCAGAACGTGTCGAGCAAATACAACCGCCACGAACTCACGGCCAATACTGTGCTCGATGCCATGGTGCACGCGGGCAAGGCTCTGTACTTCGCCAGCCAAGTACTGCCTTGCGCCTCCGATTCGCTGTTGATGGGCTACACCGGGCGTGAGCTGGCGGGCCTTAAAGATAACGAGGCGCGGGTGTGGGGACATTTTCTGGAGAAAAATCTGCTGTATGCCACCACGCCGTTTCTGCTTCAGAAATACGTAGGCGAGCGTCCCAATGTGCCCGAAATCGACAAAACGTGCCCCGGCCGGGTAGGGCAGTGGGTAGGCCTGCAAATAGTGCGCAAGTACGTGGCCGAGCACCCCGAAGTGAGCTTAGCGCGCCTGATGGGGGAAAAGGATGCCCAGCGCATGCTGAACGAGTCGCACTATCGACCAAAACGGTGACTGAGTGAATTAGTGGGTGACTGAGTGGAGGAATCACCTCAGCAAGTCACTCGCTCAGTTACTCGGTCATTCTTTGACTCCCATGCACATCGTCGTTTTTAGCCAGTACCATACCAGCCCCGACTGCCCGGCCACCAGCCGGCACTACACGCTGCTGGCGCACATGGCCAAAACGCACCGGGTAACCCTGCTGACCACGCCCGCCTGGCGTGGGCAACAACTCGCGCAGGAGTTTCCGTGGGTGCCGGCGGGGGTAGAAATCCGCGAGGCGCAGGTAGCCTACGACAACAAAATGGGGACCGCCCGGCGGGCGCTGGCATTTGCGCAATACGCCGCTTGGGCCGTGCGCGAAGGCTTGCGAATTGACAAGCCCGATGTGGTTTGGGGCATCAGTACGCCACTGACGGCGGCGTGGGCGGCGGCGCAGGTCGCGCGGTTCCGCCGCGTGCCGTGGGTGTTTGAGGTGCAGGATTTATGGCCGTCATTCCCGATTGCGATGGGGGCGGTGCCCACGGCGCTGGCTCGGCGGCAGCTTTATCAGTTGGAAAAACGGCTGTATAAAAGCGCGGCTCACATTCTGCCGCTCTCGCCTGATATGGCGCGCTACGTGACTGATTTGGGCATTGCGCCTGAAAAAGTGACCACCGTGCTCAACGGCACCGACCTGGAACTGGCCGCCCGCGCCACGCCTGCGGTGGTTGAGAACCTGCGGCGAGCACAGGGGCTGACTGGTAAGCAAGTTATTTTGTATGCAGGTGCCTTCGGGCGGGCCAATGGCATTCCGGAGCTGGTAGCGGCTGCGGAAACAATGGCTGCCGCCGATACTAATGCCGTGTGGGTATTTCTGGGGCACGGCTTTTACGAGCCGCTGATTGCAGCGGCAGCGGCGCGGTGGCCGGCGCATATCCGACTGGTGGGCGGGCAGGCGCGGCACCAGGTTTTCGGTTGGTTTGCGTTGGCCGAGGTGTCGGTGGTTTCATTTTTGGGCTTGCCGGTGCTTGATGCTAACTCTCCGGCCAAGCTCTATGATTCGCTGGCGGTGGGCACGCCGGTAATCGTCACTAATCGTGGCTGGACCAAGGCGCTGGTGGACGAGCATGGGTGCGGCTGGTACGTGCCGGCCGGCAATGTAGCCGCACTGGTGGCGCAGTTGCAAAGCCTCCTGGAACAGCCCGAACAGGTAGCAGCAGCCGGCCTCAATGGTAGGCGGCTGGCAGAGCGGGAATTCGACCGGCAGCAGTTAGCCCAACAAGTGCAGCAAATACTGGAGGCCGCAGCTCAGCAGGCATAAAAGAGTGATGCGCATTACAGTTTAACAAGCAGCGTTTTGTGGTTGGTAGTGCCGCGCTTATACTGCCATGTGCGGCCGTCTGCATCGGACACATTTGTAACGGCTAGAATGGGGCCGTCAGGCTGCCATTGCAAGGCTAAGCGGCCGCTATTTTTTTGGCAGTTGGTACCACTGCATTCTTCGCGAAGTAGGCGCAGCTGGGGGCCAGCGGGCAGATGCCGCACTTGGGCGTGCGGGCCACGCAGACGTAGCGGCCGTGCAAAATGAGCCAGTGGTGGGCTTTGGCAATCAGTTCCTGCGGAATGTAGCGGACCAATCCTTTCTCCACGGCCAGCGGAGTGGTGGCAGTTTTGGGCACGAGCCCGATGCGGTGTGATACCCGGAAAACGTGGGTATCGACGGCCATTGCGGGCTGGTTGTAGATGACGGAAACCACCACGTTAGCCGTTTTGCGGCCCACGCCGGGCAGGCGCTGCAACTCGTCAATCTGGCTCGGTACTTCGCCCCCAAACTCCTCGGTGAGCATGCGGCCCAAGCCGGCCAGGTGCTTCGCCTTGTTGTTGGGATAAGAAACGCTGCGGATGAAGGGAAAAATGTCATCGGCCGTGGCCGCACCCAAGTGGGCGGCCGTGGGAAATTCGGCCAGCAGGGCCGGCATCACCAGATTCACGCGCTTGTCGGTACACTGGGCGCTGAGCACCACGGCCACAATTAATTCATAGGGGCTGCGGTAGGCCAGCTCGGTTTTGGGCTCCGGAAAATTGGTGGTGAAGTAGTCGAGGAAGTGACGAAACCGGTCGGCGCGGAGCATGCGGAGTGGAGATAAACAGGCGGAAATAAAACGGTCATGCTGGACTTGTCGAAGCAGCGCGACCACAACAGTACTCCCATCAATTGGGTTAGCCACTGCTGTTACGATGCGTCGACAAATCCAGCATGACCGGACTTCTAAAGACGTAAGCTATGCTTTCCGCCGCGCGCGGAGCGGCAGCAATAGAAAGATAAACGGGCTTAGGACCTGGCTAAAAAAGTGCGCGAGTAGCGCAAAATGGCCTCGGAAGTTTCGGGCCGGGGCTCGCGACGGACACCGTCGAGCGCCCGCTGGGCCAAAAGGAGGTCGGCACAGCTGGCGGCCAGGTCGGGGTCGTGCTGCAGGGCCTCTTCTACCTCGCGCTGCCTTTCAGCCGGCAATTCGTTGTACACATACTGGAGTAGTGTCGAATGGGGTAAGGTTTGAATCATAATAAGGATGGTTGGCGGTCATCTTTTTCCGCAGGTTAATCAGCGCATAGCGCATCCGGCCCAGGGCCGTGTTGATGCTCACGCCGGTTGCGTCGGCAATTTCCTGAAAGCTCATATCCCCGTAGTGGCGCATCAGCAATACCTCCTTTTGAGCGGCGGGCAGTTGCTGAATTAACGCCCGAAGGCGCGTATGGGTTTCTTCGCGGGACAGAATATCGTCCGGGCCGTCGTCGGCGATGGTAAGGGTATTGGCGAGGCGGTCGTTGTCGGTGAGGCTGATGTGGGGCATCCGCTTGCCGCGCCGGAACGAATCGATGGCCAGGTTGTGGGCAATGCGGCAAATCCAGGGGGCAAACTTGCCCTCTTCGTTGTAGCGGCCACTCTTCATGGTGTGAATGGCCTTGATGAAGGTGTCCTGCAACAGGTCCTCGGCCACGTCCTCGTCGCGCACGATGAGGAGGATGGTCGTGAACGCACGACTGCGATGCCGCTCCAACAGGATGGCGAAGGCGGATTCCTGGCCAGCCAGGTAGAGCGAGATGAGCGCGGAGTCGCTCGGTTGCAAGAGGTCCATAAAGGGCTACGGATGAGGGGAACGTAGAGCTTTAGGCCATAGTATGCAGTTACCGAGAAAAAAACTGGGGGAGCGACGAATGCGGGTGTGTTAAACCCCGCTACTATCGGACCAAATGTAGAGCGAGGGAATGAATATCTGCAACAGAGGAAAGCGAAAAAAGACAAAATCTTTTTGCTTCCAAGGAGCAACCTTCCTCAAAACTTCATCCAGACCACTTTTTGTAATCCTGAAGGAATAAAAAAAGTAAAAAAAGTTTCAATTGCCGAAAAAAATCCCCCTCTTCTATTGGGCTAACCACCGATAGGCAACAGCTTCATCGGTAAAAAGCGAGGTAAAATAGCTTGAATCGGGCCGTACAGCAGTGCTGATGACCGCCACCGAGCTATCGGACTGGCCGTGGGCAGCCCGCAGCGGTGAAATCAGAAAGGCAATGCGCACGGGATTAGCGTAGCGGCCGACGAGCTGGGGGAAAAAATCGGCGTTCATCCAGGTCGTAAGCGCGGGCGAGGCCAGTTCCTCGCGGCGGCGCAGGTCGAGCAGCCAGCGCCAGCAGCCCAGCTCATCGGCGGCGGCCAGGATGGCGAAATAGCCAGTTTGCAGCTCAATAGGCGTGATTTCGCGCTGCCAGCGGGCCACGATGGCCGGGAGGTCGGGGCGGGGCGTTATTTCCAGGCCGTGGGAGTGCATTGTTTGGGGCTGCGCGGGCAGTGAAAAGGAAAGGTGCAATGTAGGCCAAACCCACGGCTAAGCCAAACGGCCGACGGGTGGCCCGGGCTACCTTTGCCACTGGCCGCCGCACCGGCGGTTTTTGCGCGCTATGCTCCCATCTGCTGATTCCTCGCCGGCCCACGACCCGTACGCGGCCCTTCGTATTCCTGATTTTCGTCGGCTGGTGTCGGCCCGGGTGCTATTCACCGTCGCCAGCCAGATTCAGGGTGTGGTGGTGGGCTGGCAGATTTACGAACTCACCAACAACCCGCTGGCTTTGGGTCTGATTGGCCTGGCCGAGGCCATTCCGAGCATCGCGGTGTCGCTCTATGCCGGGCACGTGGCCGATTCGGTGCCGCGCAAGCGCATCATCGTGCCGACGATGATAGTGCTGTTCCTGTGTTCGCTGAGCTTGTTTTTATTGACCCGGCCGAGCGGCATGGCGCTGTTTGCCAACCAGCAGGTGCTCGCTTTTCCGCTGTATGTGGTGATGCTGTACGCGGTGCTGTTCGTGAGTGGCATTGCGCGCGGGTTTCTGGGTCCGGCGGTGTTCTCCTTCATGCCGCAGCTGCTGCCCAATCGGGCGTTGCTCTCGAACGCGGTGACGTGGAATTCGAGCAGCTGGCAGGCGGCGGCGGTGCTGGGGCCGGCCATTGGCGGGCTGCTGTTTGCCAAAATGGGCAAGGGCTTCGCCTATGGCATTGATTCGGGGCTGATGCTGCTCTCGCTTCTGCTGTTTCTGAGCATTGCCGGCCGGGCGCTGCCCACCCGGGAGGGCGAACAACTGAACTTGGGCGAGAGTATTCTGAGCGGCGTACGCTTCATTTTTGCCAATCAGATTGTGCTGGCGGCGCTGTCATTGGACCTGTTCGCCGTGCTCTTTGGTGGGGCGGTGGCGCTGTTGCCCATCTTCGCCAAGGATATTCTGCAAACCGGGCCCGACGGACTGGGCTACTTGCGGGCCGCCCCGGCCGTGGGCTCGGTGCTGATGGCCGTGTGGCTCACCTATTCGCCCATGAAGCGCGGTGCGGGGCGCAAACTGCTGTGGGCCGTGGCGGGCTTCGGACTCGCTACTATTGGGTTTGCCCTGTCGAAAAGCTTCGCGCTGTCGCTGTTCCTGCTGTTCCTGACGGGGGTGTTCGACTCGGTCTCGGTCATTGTGCGCTCTACGCTCATCCACACCTACACGCCGGAGTATATGAAGGGTCGGGTGTCGGCGGTAAATAACATCTTCATCGGTTCCAGCAATGAGATTGGGGGCTTTGAGAGCGGCGCGGCGGCCAAGCTCATGGGCACGGTACCCAGCGTGGTATTTGGCGGCCTGATGACGCTGGTGGTGGTGGCCGTGACGGCCTTAAAGGCCGACAAGCTGCGCAAGCTGGAGTCGGGCACGAAGTAGAAGTATCCTTGAATACGGCCAACCGCCGATGGCGAAGGCCACCGCGTTATTCGAGCGACCCTTGCAGCAGGGCCGTGTACTGCGCGGGCGTGTCCACATCGAGCAAACCGGCCGGAAACGCTACCTGCCCCACGGCCGCGCCTAGCCGCGCAATGAGGCGGCCAGCTCCCTGCGCGCCTTGCAGCTTCAGCAGCTCAGGCAGCAAAGATTTATCAAAAATAGCGGGTACCCCCAGTGTTTCGCCGTAGGCTGCGGCCACAATGGGGGCCTGGGTCGCTTGCTGCTGCACGATGAGCTGCTGGAGCAGCTCAGGCGTCACCAGTGGCTGGTCGGTTAGCATGACGAGCACGGCGCGGGGCGCGGCCGCTGCCACGGCAGCCAGGCCTGCGCGGATAGACGAGGCCATGCCCGTTTCCCAATCGGGATTACGCTCGGCCAGGATGGGTAGGCCCACGATTTCTGCCAGCAATTCATCGTGCAGGGCCCCGGTGACGAGGACGATGGGCGCACAGCCCGCGGATACGGCCGTTTCGGCGGCGTGGCGCAACAGGGTGCGGCCGTGGTAGGGCAGTAGCTGCTTGGGCCGGCCCATGCGGGTGGAAGCCCCAGCGGCCAGCAACAGCAGCGCCACCGCCCCGGACGGTTCCGGAACGGTGGCGCTGGCTTTGATTGATGCAAGAGTGGACGTCACACCGATTTGGTGCCCAGTATTTTATCGGGCGTAATGGGTAGCTCGCGCACGCGCTTGCCGGTGGCATGGAACACGGCATTGGCCACAGCAGCGGCCACGCCCACCGTCGAAATCTCGCCAATTCCTTTCACGCCCATGGCATTGATGTAAGGGTCGTGCTCTTCGATGAACTCCACGGTCATGTCCGGGATGTCGGCATTCACGGGGATGTGGTAGTCGGCCAGTGAGGCGTTGGTGTAGCGGGCCAGGTTTTGGTCGCGCACGGTGCCTTCCATCAGCGCCGCGCCAATACCGAAAACGCTGCCGCCGATAATCTGGCTGCGGGCAGTTTTAGCGTTGAGAATGCGGCCGGCCCCGTGCACGCTCACCCAGCGCGTAACGCGCACGGTGCCGAGGTCGGGGTCGACCTGCACTTCGCAAAAATGCGCGCCGAAGGAGTGCATGGAGTGGTGGGCGGCCTCGTCCTTTTTGGCGGGGTCGGCGTTGGCGGCGGCCTGGGCATCTTCGTAGCCGCTGCCGTAGCGGCCCTGGCCGTTGCCTTCCACATCGGCCATGTCGGCGCGCTTCATCAGGGCGGCGAAATCCTCGCCTTTTTTCGGGTCGGCTTTCAGCTGCAAGCGGCCTTGTTTGGCCTCCACATCGGTAAGCTTGGCGCGGTAAAGGGGCGACTTTTTATCGAGCACCGCCACCTTGATGAGCTTCTGCCACAGGTCCTGCACGGCCATGTAGACCGATGAGGACACCGTGCCCGCCGCCACCGAGCCGCCCGAGTTGGGGGCCGTGGGCAGCTTGGTGTCGCCGAGCTCGAACCGGACTTTCTCCACGGGCAGGCCCAGGGCATCGGCCGCTACCTGGGTCATCACGGTGTAGGTGCCGGTGCCGAGGTCGGTCGCGCCGGACTGCACCACGGCATGGCCGTCGGCGTAGAGGCGGGCGCGGGCAGTGCCCTGTGAATTGTGGACCGGGTAGCTGGCCGTGGCCATGCCCCAGCCCACCAGCAGGCGGCCGTTGCGGGTGGCTCCGGCCTTGGGATTGCGCTTGCTCCAGCCGAAGAGCTCGGCCCCGCGGGCGTAGCACTGCTTCAGGCTCTTGCTGCTCCACGGCTGGCCGGTGCTGGAGTCTTTTTCAGCGTAGTTAAGCAGGCGGATTTCAACGGGGTCGATGCCCAGCTGATACGCCAAATCATCCATCGAACTCTCAATGGCGAACGAGCCCGGCGCCTCGCCGGGGGCGCGGGTAAAGGTCGACGTCATCACATTGGCCCGGGCCAGCTGATACGAGGCCTCGAAATTGGGGCACTCATAGAGCATATTGACGATTTTGCTGTTAGACTCCGCGTAGTTGTCCCAAGGCGAGGTGGTGGAGGTTTTCTCGTGGATGAGTGCCGTCAGCTTACCTTCTTTGGTCGCCCCCAGGCGTAGCGTTTGGGTCTGGTCTTCGCGGTGGCCCATGCTCGTGAACATCTGCGGGCGGGTAAGCGCCAGCTTTACCGGACGGCCCACGAATTTGGCGGCCTGTACCGTAAGGATGGTGTGCGGCCAGCACGAGCCTTTGCAGCCAAAGCCGCCGCCGAGGTACTTCGTGACCACTCGCACCTGCTCGGTTGCGAGGCCCAGCATGGTGCTCAGCGCCTTTTGGGTGCGCGTCACGCCCTGGGTCGACTCATACACCGTGAGGCGGTCAGGCGCTTCCCAATGGGCGGTGGTCGCGCCGGGCTCCATCGGGTTGTGGTGGTTGGTGGCGTGGGTGTACTTGTGGGTGAGCTGGATGGGAGCCGCCGCGAAGGCCGCCTGGGCATTGCCGCGCACCACATGAGCCTGGGCCTTGCCGTCCTGAATTTTGGTGGGGTCAAACAGCTGGGCCCTGGGGTCTTCGTAGGAAGCCAGGGGTTTTTCGGCGGCTACCTGCACTTTCAGCAGGGCAGCAGCGTACTGGGCCCGCTCCAGCGTATCGGCCACCACCACGGCCACGGGCTGGCCGGCGTAGTGAATCTGGTCGTCGGTGAGTGGCAGGTAGCCCATGGGCGCACCAATGGCCTTCTTGCCTTCGGCATCGTTGGGCGTTTTAGCCAGCTTGGGTAGGTTTTGATGCGTGATGATGGCCAGTACGCCCGGCTGCTTCATCGCGGCCGTGGTGTCGAAACCGGTGATGCGGCCCTTGGCCACGTCGCTGGTTTTGAGCACGGCATGCACCAAGCCCGGCAGGTTGTTGAACTCGGCCGAATACCTGGCCCGGCCCATCACCTTGTCCCGGCCGTCCACGCGGTTCAGCGGCTGCCCCACCACACCGGCGGTAGGGTTGGTTTCGAAAAATTTTGGTTCGGTATCCATAGGGAGCGATATGAGGGTTACGCCACTTTCAGCAGTGCCTGCACCAGCGTGTTCTGCGCCAGCTCCACCTTGAAGCGGTTATCATCACGCGGCTGGGCTCCGCGCAGGGCGGCGGCGGCGGCGGCCCGGAAAGTGGCTTCCGTAGCGGGCGCACCGGTCAGTACTTTTTCGGCTTCGGGGCTGCGCCAGGGCTTGGTGCCCACGCCGCCCAGCGCCACCCGGGCCGAGCGGATGATGCCGCCCTGCACATCGAGCCCCACTGCGGCCGAGGCCAACGCATAGGCATAGCTGGCGCGCTCGCGCACCTTGAGGTAGGTAGAACGGCGGGCATGGGCGGCGGCCGGAATGGTCACGGCTACAATCAGCTCGCCGGGCTCCAATACAGTTTCGCGCTGGGGCGTTTTGCCGGGCAGCACGTAGAATTCGGTTACGGGCACGCGGCGTTGCTTGCCCTTGGCGTTTTCCAGGGTTAGTACTGCATCCAGCGCCGCCAAGGCTACTGATAAGTCGCCGGGGTAGGCGGTAGCGATGCAGGCATCACTCGTGCCCAGAATGGCGAGGTTATGATTGTCGCCTTCCAGGGCCGGGCAGCCAGAGCCGGGCACGCGCTTATTGCACGGAAAGGCCGCGTCGCGGAAATAGCCGCAACGGGTGCGCTGCAAAATATTGCCCCCGATGCTGGCCATGTTGCGCAACTGGGGCGAGGCCGCCAGCAGCAGCGACTCCGATACGGCCGGGTACTGCTGCAGTACCAGCGGGTGCTCGCCCACGTCGCTCATGCGCTCCATGGCCCCGATGCGCAGCCCGTCGCTCGTTTGCTCAATGCCTTTGAAGGGCAGCGCGTTGATATCTACCAGCTGCGGGTGTTCTGCCAAATGGGCCTTCATCAAATCGAGCAGCGTGGTGCCGCCCGCGATGTACGCCGCCTGGGGCGTGGCCTGCCGGATGCCGGTGGCTTCTTTGGCCGAATTGGCCTGGATGTAGCTGAAGTTGTTCATGGCAGGGGACTAGGACTTGAAACCGCTTTTCTCGACCTGCCGGATGGCGGCCACGATGTTGGGATAAGCCCCGCAGCGGCAGAGGTTGCCGCTCATCCATTCGCGGATGTCGGCGTCGGTTTTGGCGTGGCCTCCTTTCAGGCAGGCCACGCCCGACATGAGCTGGCCCGGCGTGCAGTAGCCGCACTGAAAGCCGTCGTGCTCAATAAAGGCCTGCTGCAGTGGGTGCAGCTCCTCGCCCTTGGCCAGCCCTTCCACAGTGGTTATTTCTTTGCCCTGCACCATCACGGCCAGGGTGAGGCAGCTGTTCACGCTGCGGCCGTCAACCAGCACGGTGCAGGCCCCGCACTGGCCGTGGTCACAGCCTTTTTTCGAGCCGGTGAGGTCCAGCTGTTCGCGTAAAGCATCGAGCAGCGACACCCGCGGCTCGGCTTGAATGGTACGTACGGTGCCGTTCACCTTCAGGCGCATCTCACTCACGCCCTCCACCTTCTTCGACATGGCGGTGAGGCGCTCGGCCTGGCTGATGAGCGGCGGAGCCAGGGCCAGCCCCAGCAGTCCGGAGGCTTGCTTGATAAAGCTGCGGCGGCTGTCCTGCGGGACGGGGCCGTCGGGCTGCGCGGCAGAATCGGGCGTGTTGGTATCCATCATAGCGATAAGGGGCTGAATTGAGAAAGCTAACCGGCCCAACGGCCTTTGGTTGGGCTGGCAGCACAGCCAGCGTTGCTGGGTTTAACTACTTGTGTACGGTCATACTATTCACCAAGGGCATTAATCAGCAAGACTTTTTACTGGTTTATGCAGACAGGTGCCACTAGGGCAAGGCTAACCACCACTAGGTGAACCACAAAAATACCTTGATTCTTGTGGTTTCAGTTGCTGCATTTATTGCAGTATGGGTAGCTTACCTAATCTGCTACTCGCAGCGCACGTAAGGCCGCATCTTTTCCCAGTCGGTCAGCTTCAGAATTGGAATCTGCTTCAAATCCTCCACCGTTTTGTACGGGCCGTGCTGCTGCCGGTAGGCTATGATGAGCCGTGCCCGCGGCTTGCCGATGTAGGGGTGCAGGTACAGCTCATCGAAGGTGGCGATATTTACATTCAAAGTTTTGGGAGCGTAGCCAGCCGTCACGAACGTGTATTTTTTGAGGCTGTCACGCAAATCCGGGGCATCCCGTAGCACGAATACCTCGTCGAGCTGGTCTTCGCGCAGGTAGCCGCCGAGCTGGTTGCGGAACCGCACCACCCACTTGGCGCGCCCCGCGCCAATGCCGCGAATTTGCATTAGCTGCGTGGTATCGGCGGTGTTCAGGTCGAAGGGCTGGAGGTTACGGGGCTTGCGGGGGAACTTGCCAGCCGCAGCATCGGGGCTGGCGAAGGGTGGGAACTTGCCATCCGGCCCCGGCCGGTTGGCGGCGTACTCGCGCTTCGGTGCTGCGTCGGGCAGCTGCATGAAGGGAGCCAACCGCTGGTACACCGAATCATCGAGCCCGTACATTTTCTTCACCTGCGCTTTGGCTTTGAAGCCGCCGGCCGCCGCGCCGTATTTCACGATGCGGGCCGCCACAAAATGCGGCACCCCGCGGGCCTCCCAGCCCTCGGCGGTCAGGGCATTGGGGTCGAAAGGAGCGAGGCGCACCGGCGCGACTTTGGGGTAGCGCGAGCCGCCGCGCGCAAACTTTTTATAGTCGCGCCGGGGGTAGCGGTTCGCAAAGCCTTGCTCGGCCGTGCGGTGCTCTTTTAGTTGCGCGGCCAGCTCATTCAGTCCTTGCTGGTCAGCGGCGGGCAGGTACTTGGGCAGTTCCGGGCGCAGCAGCATGGGGGCCACGATGAAGGCCAGCATGAGCAGCAACACCCCAACCACGCCCCGGGCCTCGCCGCGCGAGTAACCGAAGTAGCGCCGCAGCCAGCGCGTGGGACTAATAGCATCCCAAAACCGGCGGGGACGCGGTGGCGGCGAGGGCGGCATCGTGGTAGAAACGAAGGATGAGGGTGGCGAAGGTGTTCGGCGTGGGCCGATTCACCTTCGGCAGTAGCTGCAAGTATAGGCAAAATGCCCGCAAAACCACTCACCCCAACCGGTTGAATCAGCTGCGTGATTTCGTGGTGCTGGGCGTACGGTTCACCTTACGGGCCGAGGACGGGGGGCGCTTCACCGTGACGGGTAGCGGGCCGCCGGGCAGGCGGGTTTCCTGCGCTACCCACGTTTGGATGAGCTTCAACCCATCCGGGGAGAAAACGGCTTGCTGCACGCCGTTTATCATCGGCCACCGGGCGGGCGCGGGTTGAAACAGGTGGTTGATGCCGTCGAGCTTATACGAAACGGCCGTGCGCTTGGCGCGGCGCAGGGCTTTGTAGAGCGGCGTCATATTGCGCCGGGCCGATACCTGCAAATCGGCGGTGCCGTTGAGCAGCAGCACCGCGCACTGCACCTTGGCCAGCTGCGCCTGGGGGTTGAAATCGAAAAAATACCGTGACCACGGCGAGGTCAGCTGCACGGCGCGGGCGCGGGCCATGCTGGCATCAACGCCCATGTTGGCTCCGGTGAGCAGCGAGGCTACTTTGGTGCGGGCGGTGGGGTTGTCAGGCGTTTGGCGGATAACGTCGACCGTGCGCTGGTACACGTCCTGCGCGGCTTTCACCTGCGACGGGTCGGCCCCAATCAGGCGCATGATTTCGCCCTGCTGCCGCCGGAGCACTTCGTCGCCGGGCTGGCCGTAGCCGGCCAAGGACACTACAAAGGCCGGGGCCCGGCCCGGCTCGGCGGCCGTGAGCAGGGCCACGTTGGCCCCTTCGCCGTGCCCGAGCAAGCCCACGCGGTGCGCCGATACCAGCGGACGTGAGCGCAGAAACGTGAGCGCGGCCTGGGCATCGGTCACGAAGCCGGCGGTGGTAGCAGTGGCATAATTGCCGGTCGATTTGCCCGCGCCCCGGTCGTCGAAGCGCAGCACGGCGATGCCGTGGCGGGTGAGGTAATCGGCGAGCTGGCCAAACATGCGGTAGCCGTTCACCTCCACGTCGCGGGTTTGGGGGCCCGAATCGGTAAGCAGCACCACGCCCGCAAATGGGCCTTCGCCGGCCGGCACCGTGAGCGTGCCACTGAGGTGGCTTTTGGTGGTGGGATTCACAAAGCTGACCTCCGACTCGCGGTAGGGCGGGGTGGCTTTAAACCGGGTGACGGCCTGCGTGGAGGCCACCACCCGCGTGAGCACCATGGGAGCCGTCACACCGGGTTGCTTCCAGGTGCCTTGCAGGGTAGCCCCGCCATCGAGGACCTTGCCCACGAAGCTGCTGCCAGCCTGCTCGATGCGCAGGGTGAGGTTATCGTCTTTCAGCTCTACCTCCACCGGCATGCGGCTGATGCGCTGCTGCGGCGCGTCGAGGGCCGCATAAAAAGTGCCGTCGGTGAGCGGCACAATGGTGATAATGAGGGAGATTTCGCCGCCGAGCAGCTTCAGGGGGCCTTTCCATTGGCCGTTGAGCGGAACGGGAGTAGGTAGAGTGGCTGCGCCAGCCGAAGGAAGAAAATGAAGCAGAAAAAGGGCGGCAAGCAGAAATCGTATCATGGAATCAGCCTATAATAGACGTAGATTTGGGCATATTGAGGCTGAAAAGTACAACAAATCTTTTCTTTTGGCAATTGATTTATGCCCGGCTTTTGAGCGGTGTTAAAAAGCAGCTGGTCAGCCTACGGGGCCGACCATTTGAAAATCATCAGCCATAAATGCGGCCTACTCTACTTGCGGGTGTGCTGCGTAATCCAGTCGCCTACTACCTGAAGAGCAGCCGGCGCGAAGGTTTCCTCAACGGTGCCGTACTCGGCCGTACTGCCCGTGTCCGCAGTCTGGAATAAGTGGTTGAGGCCGGGCAATTCCTTCACGGTCACGTCGCGGTTGCCCGCCGTTTTTAGGGCCGCCGCAGTGGCCGCGAGGCTGGCCGTAGCGGGCACCTGAACATCCTTGCTGCCCCCGATGGCCAGTACCGGGCAATGCACTTTCGCCAGCGTTTGAGCGGGCCGGTCGGCCAGAATGCTACGGTAGTCGGGCGAGGTTAGCATCGCCAGTTGCGGTTCCAGCCGGGCCGCCAGCTGCGGGTCGATGGCGGTATAGTAGGCCCGGAGCTGGGCCTTTGCCCGGGCATTATCGGGGTTTTTCTGCACAATCTGGGTCATGGCCCGTTGCATCTTTTCAGTGGTAGCCAGTTGCGCGGCATCCGTGGTTTGCAAGCGTGCTATGGCCAACGACTGCTGCACAATCAGCTCATCGCCGGGGATGCCCGGCGTGGCCAGCAACACCAGAAAGTCGGGCCCGGCGGGCAGTATGGCGGCCCCCATCGCGGCCGTGCCGCCTTGGCTGTGGCCCACCAGGCCCACCTGGTTTTTGCGAATGCCCGGCTGGGCGCGCAGCCACGCCAGCGCGGCCTGGGCATCGGCGGTGTAGTCGGCGCTGGTGGTGCCGGCCAGCGTGCCGCCGGATTGGCCCACGCCCCGGTCATCAAACCGCAGCACGGCAATGCCCCGGCGCGTGAGGTAGTCGGCCAGCACCGCGAAGGGCTGATGGCCAAGGATGGTTTCGTTGCGGTCCTCCGGCCCCGAGCCGGTGAGCAGCACCACAGCCGGAAACGGGCCCATGTCGGCGGGCACGGTGTAGGTGCCGGCCAGCGTCACGCCGGCTTTCTCGTTTTTGAAGGTGATATCGGCCGACTGATAGGGGAAGGGCGGTTGCGGCGTTTGGGGGCGGTTGGGGCCCGATACTTTTCCGGTGCTGCCTTGGCGGCTGAGCGTGAGCGGGAACGAGCGCAGCCCCTGCTGCCATTCGCCTACCAGCTGCTGCCCATCGACTGAGCGCCGGCCGGCAAATTGTGCGGCCACGGGCTGGCGCATGCGCAGGTACACGCTGTCGGCGGGGGTGGTAAACTGCATGACTAACCCTTGCGCCTTTTGCGCCGGAATATCCAGCGTGGCCGTGCGCGGCCCACTGGCCGGGTCGGTGAGATGGGCGGTAAAATCCAGCGTGCCCATTAGCGTGCCTGCCCAGTTGCCGGTGAGGCTGGGGCGGGCGGTTTGGGCGTGGGTGCGGGCGGCAATGAGGGCGAAGCAGGTGCCGAACAGAAAGCGGGTAAGTGTGCGCATGGGAAGTGGAAGGTGAGAATGGACATGCAATAGTACAAAGATGATTAGGCAAGCCTCTAATTATTAAAAACAATTTATTCCTGCCTTCCTACCGGCCGTACCTTCGTGGCCCCAAGCAAATGGGCCTGGGCCGAAACCTTCCGGCCCCCTCCCATTGTTAGTTCGTTTATGCCCAAAAAAGACTCGCTGCAAGTTTCGGCCCCCGCCGACAACGCCATTGATAACCTCGACCCGCGCGAATTTATCCTCATCAAAAACGCTCGGGTTCACAACCTTAAAAATCTCAGCGTAGCCCTGCCGCGCAACCAATTCATCGTCATCACGGGCCTGAGCGGCTCGGGCAAGTCGAGCCTGGCGTTTGACACACTGTATGCTGAAGGCCAGCGCATGTACGTGGAAAGTCTGAGCAGCTACGCCCGCCAGTTTCTGGGCCGCATGGACAAGCCCGACGTAGACTATATCCGGGGCATCTCGCCGGCCATTGCCATCGAGCAGAAGGTTAGCATCAAGAACAACCGCTCGACGGTGGGCACGAGCACCGAGATTTACGACTACCTCAAGCTGCTGTTTGCGCGGGTGGGCCGCACGTTTTCGCCCGTCAGCGGCGAGCAGGTGCGCAAGGATAACGTGGCCGATGTGGTCGATTTTCTGGCCGCGCAGCCCGAGGGCGCCAAGGTCATGATTCTGGCCCCGCTGCACCGCGCCGACCACACCCGCACCATGAATAAGGAGCTGGACCTGCTGCTGCAAAAAGGCTACAGCCGCGTGGTGGCCGGCGGCGTGACTTCCCAGATTGAGGACCTGATAGGGGAGGGGCAGCCCGAAGTGAAGGGCGACGTTTTTATTATGATTGACCGCGCCGTGCTGCGCCCCGATGACGAGGACCTGCTCTTCCGCCTCGCGGACTCGGTGCAAACCGCTTTTTTCGAAGGCCACGGCACTTGCCAGGTTCAGTTAATAGTCAGCAGTGAGCAAGCGGCAGCTATCGCCTCAACAGAGAAAAGCCCGGCACCAGAAACGAGAACTTTCTCTGATAAGTTTGAGCTGGACGACCTGGTGTTTGAAGAACCCAGCGTCAACTTCTTCTCCTTCAATAACCCCTACGGCGCCTGCCAAACCTGCGAGGGTTTTGGCTCGGTGCTGGGCATTGACGAGGATTTGGTGATTCCGGATAAGAGCCTGACGGTGTACGAAGGCGCGATTGCCCCTTGGCGCACCGAGAAGCAGGGCGAGTGGCTGAAGCCGCTGCTGAAAAACGGCATCCGCTTCGACTTCCCCATTCACCGGCCCTACAACGACCTGAGCGAAGCCGAGCAGCGCCTGCTCTGGACCGGCAACAAGCACTTCGACGGCCTGGACAAATATTTCAAATGGGTGAGCGAGCAAACCCATAAAATCCAGTACCGCGTGCTGCAAAGCCGCTACCGGGGCCGCACTACCTGCCCCGACTGCCGCGGTACCCGCCTGCGCAAAGATGCCCAGTATGTGCGCATCGACGGCCGCAGCATTGCCGATATCGTGCTGCTGCCCATCTCCGACGCGCTGACGTTTTTTCAGAACATGAGCCTGAGCGAGCACGACGCCAAAGTGGCCGAACGCCTCGTGACGGAAATCACCAATCGACTCGGTTACCTCAACCGCGTGGGACTGGGCTACTTGACCTTGAACCGCTTGAGCAACACGCTCAGCGGCGGCGAAAGTCAGCGCATTTCGCTGGCCACCTCGTTGGGTTCAGCCTTGGTGGGCTCCATGTATGTGCTCGATGAACCCAGTATTGGCCTGCACCCGAAGGATGCGGAGCAACTCATCGGCGTGCTGCGCTCGTTGCAGCAGCTCGGCAACACCGTGGTGGTGGTGGAGCACGAGGAGAAAATGATGGAAGCCGCCGACCAGATTATCGACATCGGCCCCGAAGCCGGCAGCGGCGGCGGCAACCTGATGTTTCAGGGCACCATGGCCGAGCTGCTGCAGGACACCACCACGTACACCGGCCAGTACCTGAGCGGCCGCATGGAAGTGGCCGTGCCCGCCGTGCGCCGCCCCTGGCGCAACGCGCTGGAGCTAACGGGAGCCCGCGAAAATAACCTCAAAAACGTGAGCGTGAAGATTCCGCTTGGCGTGATGACCGTGGTGACGGGTGTGTCGGGCTCGGGCAAATCCACGCTCATCAAGCGCATTCTGGCCCCGGCCCTGATGAAGATGCTGGGCGGTGGCGCGGGCGAAAGCACCGGCAAGTTCGACCGTCTCACCGGCGTGAACGGGCAGGTGTCGCACGTCGAGTTTGTGGACCAGAACCCCATCGGCAAGTCGTCGCGCTCGAACCCAGTGACTTACGTGAAGGCGTACGATGCCATCCGAACCCTGTTTTCGGAGCTGCCGCTGGCCAAGGCTCGGGGCCTCAAGCCGTCGCACTTCTCCTTCAACGTGGACGGCGGGCGCTGCGAAGTGTGCCAGGGTGAAGGCCAGGTGAAAATCGAAATGCAGTTCATGGCCGACATCTACCTGACCTGCGAAGGCTGCGGCGGTCGAAAATTCAAGCAGGACATTCTGGACATTAAGTACCAGGACAAGGGCATCGACGAAGTGCTGGAGCTGACTGTGACCGATGCCGTTCAGTTCTTCAAAAGCCAGCCCAAAGTAGCCGAGCGCCTCAAGCCGCTGGAGGATGTGGGCCTGGGCTATATCCGCCTGGGGCAGTCGGCCAACACGCTCTCGGGCGGGGAGGCCCAGCGGGTGAAGCTGGCCAGCTTCCTCACCAAAGGCGCTACCCTTCACCAAGATAAAATCCTGTTCATCTTTGATGAGCCCAGCACCGGCCTGCACTTCCACGACATCGCCAAGCTGCTGGGAGCCCTCAATGCGCTCATCGAGCAGGGTAATTCCGTGCTCATCATCGAGCACAACGTCGATATCATTAAATGCGCCGACTGGCTCATCGACCTGGGCCCCGAAGGCGGCCTCAACGGCGGCCACTTGCTTTTTGAAGGCACGCCGGAGGAGTTGGTGAAATTGAAAGATTCGAACCATACCGCGCGTTTTCTAGCGGAGAAAGTGTAATGTTGCGGCACTGAGCCTGTCGCCTGATTAATTGCGCAGGTTCGATGTCTGTTTCTACCCCACCGCCCGCGCTCCCAGTGCGTCGCCTTGAGTGCCTCTGGCACCTAATCCGATTCACTTGCAGCTTCGTAGGTCACCCACCTATCGCGCCATCATGCCGCTCACCGCTTCCGCTCCCGACCACTACGCCACCCCCGACCGCACGGCCACTGGCCGGGCGTGGCGCTGGCTAGCCGCCGCCGCCATTTTTGGCAATATTTTCCTCAATTACTACGCCAATACGCGTCCGTTTGCGGGGCAAACCATGGGAATGGTGTCAGCCAAATACCCAACGTTGCTCACGCCCGCTGGTTATGCATTTAGCATCTGGGGACTGATTTTTCTGAGCTTGGCGGTGTACGCCGTGTGGCAGTTATTGCCCGGGCAGCAGAAACTGTCGCTGCCTGATGCGCTGGCCAAGCCCCTCACGCTGGCCAGTGTGGCTACCGCGAGCTGGGTGGTGCTGTTTGCCAACGAAATGATTTTGCCCAGCGTGGGCGTCATGGTGCTCATTCTGGGCTGCCTCATTGTGACCTACGGCCGGGCCCGACGGCGCATCTTCGCCGAGGCTGCTCCCGTCTTGGCTGGCGTACCCTTCTCGCTGTATTTGGGGTGGATTTCGGTGGCCTCGGTCATCAACATCACCATTGGCTTGCAACAGCTGGGCTGGCAGCCCGCCGCAGGATTGTCCGTGACGCTCACATTGGGGCTGATTTTCGCGGTGGTAGCCATAGGGCTGCTGATGAGCCGCGTATTCCGCGACCTGGTATTCCCGTTGGTGGTGGCGTGGGCGCTGGCTTGGCTGTGGGTGGCGCGGCTGGGCGAAGTGCCCGAGCTGGGCTGGGCCGCGCTGGTCGGGGCCACCGTGAGCGTTGTGGCCGGCTTCGTGTTTTCACGGATGGGCGGCCGCAAAACTCCCTGGCAGCTGCGCGACGAAGCTGCGGCCGCTGCGGAGGCCGAAATCGCCGCCCGCAACGCGAGCCGACGGGTTGACTGAGAACAGGACGTTCTTCCACACGCTCATTCCTCCCACGCAGTGGTTTGGGGCTTAGCTTTGCGGGTAGTACTTCCCCTTACCTGTCCCGCTTGATTATGCGCCAAAACCTCGTTGCCGGCAACTGGAAAATGAACCTGACCTACCCTGAGGGGATGGCTCTGGTAGAAGAAATGGCTCGATTGGCCGGCGAGGCCGCTCCGGCCGCCAACGCGCCGCAAGTTGTTATCTGCCCGCCTTTTCCATTGCTGCACGGCGTGGGGCAACTGCTGCCCAAATCGGCTAATTTCCACCTGGGCGCGCAGAACTGCCACCAGAAAGAAAGCGGCGCCTTCACCGGCGAAGTGTCGGCCTCTATGCTGGCATCGGTGGGCTGCGAATACGTGATTCTGGGCCACTCGGAGCGTCGCCAGTACTTCGGCGAGGACGACAAGCTGCTCGGCCAGAAGCTGAAGGCCGCGCTGGCCGCTGGCCTCAAACCCATCTTCTGCGTGGGCGAGTCGCTGGACACCCGCGAGGCCGACGAAACGTTCGATTATATTGCCAAGCAGCTTACCGACGGATTGTTTCACCTCAGCAACGAGGAGTTTGCCCAGGTCACCGTTGCCTACGAGCCCATCTGGGCCATTGGCACGGGCCGCACCGCTACCAGCGCGCAGGCCCAGGAGGTGCACGCCTTCATCCGCGAGCAGATTGCCCGCGCCTACGATGCTCAGGCCGCCCTCGATACCACGATTCTCTACGGTGGCTCAGCCAACGCGCAGAACGCGAAGGAGCTGTTCGCGCAACCCGATGTGGACGGCGGCCTGATTGGCGGCGCTTCGCTGAAAGCGGCCGACTTCCTGGCGATTATTCAGTCGTTTTAAACAAGGTTGGATTTTAACCGAGGAGTGCGGAGTTAACGGCACGGCACTTGTCAGTAGCCGCCCACGCTCCCTAGTCAAAATTCGCCCAACTCGCTATGCTCTCCTTCCTGCTCTCCTTTCTGCTGGCCCTGCTGCCCGCCAAAGCCCCGGCTGCGGGCTCGCTGGAGCCGTGCAAAATCTACGGCTCGGTATACCTCGAAACCGACCCCGCCCGCCGGCCCTACTGCTTCGGCACAGTATACGTGGAGCCCCAGGAGGCCTTCGCCGACCTCATCGTATTCAAGGAAACCAACAAGCTATTTGCCGATAAAGTAGGCCTGTGGGCCGATGCCCCCGCCCGCGATTTCGCCGACTACGTGCTGTTCGTGACCCCCGACCGCAGCAAAGCCGACTTTTCTATCCACTACACCACGGTGCGCTCGTTTGCCGGCTGCAAGCAATAAGTCGAACAAGTAAGTTTTTCAGAAACGTCATGCTGAGCGTAGCCGAGGCATCTCGCGTGCGGTAGTAATGATTTGGTCGTGGCAACGATTGAGTCGCTACCGTTCGCGTCATGCCTCGGCTACGCCCGGCATGACGTTCTGTTTTCACTCTTTTCCATGGAATTAACCTTACAAAGTCTCACCAAGTCCTTTGGGCCCAAAACCGTGCTGCGCGACCTGAGCCTGACGGCCGGCCCCGGCATGTGCGTGGGCGTGCTGGGCCGCAACGGCGCGGGTAAAAGCACACTTTT
Source organism: Hymenobacter frigidus (assembly GCF_014640435.1). Lineage (GTDB taxonomy): Bacteria > Bacteroidota > Bacteroidia > Cytophagales > Hymenobacteraceae > Hymenobacter > Hymenobacter frigidus. The sequence continues at coordinate 58,791 of NZ_BMGY01000028.1, forward strand.
CAACCTGCTTACCAACGTGCTGCTGCCTACCAGCGGCCGCATCATCCTCGATGGCGAGGCGCTGGGCGAAACTTTCCCGGTAGCCACGAAGCGCCGCATGGTAGCCCTGGTGAACCAGGGCTACCTCGTGGAGGAGCTCACGGCTGAGGAATATTTGCAGTTCGTGGCCCGCATCTATGAGCTGCCCGATGCCCAGACGCGCATTGCCAGCCTGCTGGCTCACCTGCTGGAGGACTACGACACCGTGCGCCGCAAGCGCCTGAGCACGTTCTCGACCGGCATGAAGCAGCGCGTGGCCATTGCCTCGTGCCTGCTGCACCGCCCCGAGCTGCTGATTCTGGACGAGCCCTTCAACGGCCTCGACGTGTTTGCCGCCGACCGCGTGCTGAGCCTGCTGCGCAGCTACCAGCCGCAGGCGCTCACCTTCATCTCGTCGCACAACCTGGGCCACATCGAGCAGCTGGCCACCCACTTATTGATAATTGACGAGAGCGAAGTGAAATTCTGGGGCACGATGGACGAGTTTGCCCATGGCGAGCGCGCCGCCCTCGGCGATGCCCTGCTCCAGCTGCTGCACCCCGCCACCAACCAAGCCCAGGACCTGACATGGCTGACCTCGCAACGCTAGCACCCACGGGCACTGGCGGCCGGCTCGGCCATTTTCTGCCCTACCTGCTGCGCCGCCGCCTGCGCGCCGTGCTCTGGCCCGCCGACGGCGGCGAGCGCACCATGGTCCTGCTGCTGCTGGCCCTGATGGTGGCCTACGGAGCCGGCCTGGGCATCCTGCTGAGCCACGGCGGCTCCGGCTCCTCGGAAGAATCGGCCGATTTCCTGCCCAAACTACAGGTGGCGCTAAATGCCGCCTGGCTGAGCTCGGCGCTGCTGGTTGATTTTTTACCCGCGCTACGGCCGGTAACGCGGGTATTGCCCGAGCATTTTCCGGTATCGGCCCGCTGGAACGTGGTGTCGGCCTTTCTGCTGAACCTGATAACCCTGCGCCGCCTGCTGATTATAACGGCGTTGGTGGTGGCCGTGGTAACCGTGCCGCACAACGCCGTGGTGCCGGGCTTCAGCCTGCTGCTGATGTTGGGAGCCACCGTGTTCAGCTTCAACCTGCGGCTGCTGGTGGCGCTACGGCGCTGGCGGCACCCGCTCATGCTGGCCCACCTGGCCAGCCTGGGCCTGATGCTGTGGTGGCTGGCCCACCCCGAAGCCAGCTACAGCACGCCGCTGGGTGTGGCCATGGCCGTGCTGCCCTGGCTGCTGGGCGCGGGGCAGCTGTATTGGCTGGGGCCGTACTTCAGCGCCCGCTACTTGCCCGATGCTGAAGCGCCCGCCGCGCCGGTTTCGGGCTCGCTGCTGGCGCGGCTGTCGCCGGAGCATCGCGCTTACTTCTCTAAAGTATGGGTGTTGCTGCTGATGGGCCTGGTAATGAAGGTGGTCATATTGGGCATTACGCGCTGGGGCATGGGCGACAACGAGAAGCTGAAGGGCCAGTCGTTTTTTTACCTGGCGCTGGTGCCGCTGGTCGGCTTCACCTACACCAACAACAACTTATTCGGCTTCATGAAAACCATGGCGGCCAATGAGATACAGCGCTTGGGCCTCACGCGGCGAATGCTGGTGCTGTACCTGCGGCTGGTGCTGCCGGTGGTGCTGTTCGACTGCCTGCTCACGGCGGCGTTCCTGCTGGGCTTGTTCCCCCGCACGTTCTGGCCGTTGCTGGGGCTGCTGCCGCTGGGCGCAGCTGCGCTCACCAGCCTGGGGCTTTGGGGCAGCTTTTACCAGGCCAGAGCGGTAGTGAAAGCCGTCGACTTCACCAGCAACCGCAACGCCAGCGCGCTCATGAGCCTCGCCACCATTGCCACGGCGGCGGCCCTGTATTTTTTGCCGTGGTGGGCGCGCATTGCGCTGGCGGCCGTTATCACCGCTTCGGCTTGGTGGCCTATCCGGGCAGTGCTGCGCAATGATGGCCGCTTGCGCCGCCGCTTGTGGCGCGGCATCGGGGCCTAACTTTTTGGGCGACCTTTGCGGGTACGAAAAGAATTAAAAATTAGCGGTGAAGCCGTGTAGGCAGCTTGGGATGACAACATTCACTCCCTGCTAACGCCTTCATAACTTGATTTTTAATCCTTCATTTTTAATTCCTGTTCCGAATGGATTTTATTGAACTGACCGTTGAAGCCCCGCGTGAGCTGGCCGACATTTTGGTGGCCGAGCTGGCCGAAGTAGGTTTCGACACCTTTGAAGACAACGACGCGGGCTTTTGCGCCTACACCACCGAAGAAGTGTTTAACCCCGACGCGGTGGCCGAAATCATGAGCCGCTACGAGGGCCAGGGCGAGCTGAGCCACTCGCACCGCGTCATCACCCGCCAGAACTGGAACGCCGAGTGGGAGAAGAACTTTCAGCCCCTCATCATTGCCGAGCGGGTTTCGGTGCGGGCCCCGTTCCACCCCGCGCCGGCCGGCGTGGACTACGACATCGTGATTATGCCGCGCATGTCATTCGGCACGGGCCACCACGAAACCACGGCCCTGATGATTGAAAATCAGCTTGATGTGAGCCACAAAGGCCTGCGCGTGCTCGACATGGGCACCGGTACCGGCATCCTGGCCATCATGGCCGAGCTGCTGGGGGCCCGCCAAATCCTGGCCGTGGACACCGAGCCCTGGACCGTGGAAAACGCCCGCGACAACGCCGCTGAAAACCAGTGCCACACCATCGAGTGCCGCCTGGGCGGAGTGGAGACGCTGGCCAATGAAGAGCCTTTCGACTTGATTCTGGCCAACATTAACCGCAACGTGCTGCTCGAAGACATGCACGATTACGCCCGCCTGCTGCCCAGCGGCCGGCCCATCTTGTTCAGCGGTTTCTACGAGGAAGACCTGCCCAAAATCACGGCTGAAGCGAGCAAGCACGGCTTGCGCTACCAGCGTCACCGCACACTGCGCAGCTGGGTATCGGCCATTTTCGAAAAGGAATAAAGGCGAATTCGGGTAGTTTAAGCAACTTCCGGCCAGCCATCCGGCTTCATGGCCTTGCCATGTTGGTCCCGTAACCTTGCGGTTGGTTTTCCATCGAACCAACTGATTTTGACTAGAATGCAACCATGAGAATTGTGCGCGTGCAGAAAGCAATAGTGGCCGTTGTGCTGGCCGGTGGGCTCGGCCTAATGGCCTTTCGACCACAACCCCTTGAGGAAACTCCCCTGCAGCGCATTGCGCGGCAAATGTCGGAATACTACACGGCGGCCCGGGGCGAAAAGGCCTACCTGCACCTCGACCGCCCGGTGTATGCCACCGGCGAAACCATTTGGTTCAGCGCCTACGTGGTGGACGCCAATCAGCACCAGCTCGACTCGCTCAGCCAAGTGCTGCATGTCGACTTGCTTTCGGCCCAGCAAAAAGTAGTGGCGCGCCGCACGCTGCGCCTGCAGGGCGGCCGGGCCAGCGGCGACCTCGACATTGCCGATTCGTTGGCCGCCGGCACCTACGTGCTGCGCGCCTACACCAACTGGATGCGCAACGCGGGCGATGACTTCGTGTATAGCCGCCGTCTGAGCATTTGGCCCGCGTCGCCCATCGGCCCGCAGGAGCTCACGGCGGAGGCCGCTGCCCTGGTGGCCCGCAAGCAGCGGGGGCCGGGCGGGGCCACGGCCAGCCGGCCCGACGTGCAGTTTTTCCCGGAAGGCGGCAATATGGTAGAGGGGCTGCCCGCCGTGGTGGCCTGCAAAGCCATCGATGTTAATGGTCGAAGCATTGTGGTACGTGGCCAGATTCGGAATGCCCAGAACGCCGTGATAGTAGCCGCTTTCAGCAGCCGGCACGCGGGCATGGGGCGCTTTTCGTTGGTGCCCGGCAGTGGCCAGCGCTACCACGCCCACCTCACGCTGCCCGATGGCAGCACCGTCGATTACCCCTTGCCAGTGGCGAAGCCTGCGGGCTACACCCTGCGCGTGGTTGAAACCAGCGAGAGCTTTTTGGTGGAAGCGCGCTACCGCGGGGCCACTGGCGTACCCGCGCCCGGTCCCGTGCAGCTGATGAGCCAGGTGCGCGGCGTGGCCGCCTATCCCGGCCCGCGTCCGCTCACGGGCGACGTGCCCGCTTCCTGGCGCATGCCCAAGAAGAACTACCCCAACGGCATTGTGCACTTCACGCTGTTTGATGCGCAGGGTGTGCCGCAGTGCGAGCGGCTGGCTTTCGTGCAGAACGGCCCGGCCGCTCTCCGCATCAGCGTCACGCCCGACCAAGCCAGCTACGGCCCCCACGCACCGGTGCAGCTTACCGTGCGCGTAGCCGATGCTCAGGGCCAGCCCGTGGCTACCAACTTCTCGCTGGCTGTGAGCGACGCCGGTCTCACTGCCCTCGACCCCAACGCCGGAACTATCGCCTCGAACCTGCTGCTGACGTCTGACTTGGCGGGCTATGTCGAAAACCCCGGCTATTACTTCCGGGAACAGTCGGCTGCCACGGCCCAGGCCCTCGATGACCTGCTGCTGACGCAAGGCTGGCGGCGCTTCGTGTGGAAAGCGGTGTTGGCCGGGCAGGCCCCGCCCGCGCCCTTCACCCCGGAGCAGGATATTGTGCTCACCGGGCAGGTAGTAAGCGAGCACGGCAACCGCCCGATACCGAACAGTCAGCTCACTTTCCTACAAACCAAACCGGCGCGCAACGTGACGACGGCTACCACCAACGCCGATGGCCGTTTCACCTTCTCCGGCTTCCCGCTGCGGGATACCGCCGTTATTACGCTCCAGGCGCGGCGGTCGCAGGGCGGTTCCAACGTCCTTATCCTGCCCGATAATGGGCCGGTGCCAGCCCGCGGACCATTGCCCGTGTTGCCGCCCGTAGCTGCCGCCCCGCCCGGCGTGGCTGCCTACGTGCGCCGCAGCCGCCAGGCCCAGGCCGCCGACCTGGAGCTGCACCCCGAAAAAGCCATCCGCAACATCATCCTGGGCAATGTGGCCGTCACGGCCAAGCGGGTGGCCGTACCGCGCGACGACCCGCGCCGTCTGTACGGGGCCACGGGCAGCACGGTGGTTGATTTTGCCAATAACCCCATGGCTCAGTCCGGCATGTCAGTGCTGCAAATGCTGCAATCGCGGGTGCCTGGCCTGACTGTCACCGGTAATCCACCCGATATGACGGTGCAGATTCGGGGACAGGGAACGCCACTCATGATTTTGGATGGTCAGAAGGTCGATATTTCGTTCATCGGCAACCTCACTGCCTCCGATGTGGAATCAGTGGAAATATTCAAGGGGCCCGAAGCTGCCATTTTTGGGGGTAGCGGGGGCGCTATTGCTATTTACACCAAGCGGGCTGACCCGAATTATAAAGGCCAGGACCTGCCCGCCGCGCCCGGTATTGCCACGGTGAAGCTGCCGGGCTATTACACGGCCCGCGAATTCTACCAGCCACGCTACAACGCCTTGCTCACCAACCCGCCCGCCGACCCCCGCACCAGTACCCTCTACTGGAACCCCAGCGTGCGCACCAATGCCAATGGCCAGGTCGAGCTGCACTTCTTCACGGCCGATGGCAGCGGCACGTTCCAGGCCGTGGCTGAGGGCGTGAGCCTGAGCGGCCAGCCTGCCCAGGGCAGCGGCACCATGGTTGTGCGCGGCAAGTAGCGTCCTTGATAAACGGCTTTTCAGGCGGCCGCGAGTACCAAAAGGACGGGGCATCCCGGCCTTTTGGTTGTGGTACTTACTGATGTTACGCAGTCGTTGGGCATCTTAGCCCGTTTAGCAGCTTATGATGACTTGCACGCTGGA
>NZ_BMGY01000029.1 GCF_014640435.1 Hymenobacter frigidus
CATATTGGTGCTACGCTAGATTGGCTTAGGTAAATAAATAAATTTTTGATTGTCCTCACGCTCTAGGCATTTGAATCATTGCCCCGAAAATTATTGGATGACCACGCGAATGGTTTGAACAGCCTGCTCAGCCATCTGCACCCGCAACAGGTACAGCCCCGGCTTCAACCCATCGGTATCAACCCGGTTGATGAGCCCATCGACAAGGGCTTCCCGCTGAAGCCGCCCCAGCGCGTCGAACAAGCGAACGGACATCGGAGCCGCAGTATTGGCCACCAAGCTCAGTTTTTCGCCGGCCAGCACGGGGTTGGGATATGCCTGGGCCGCGCCCGTGCTCAACAGGTACGCTTCTTCGGGCTGGCTGTAGAATGATTGACCAACTACATTGTCCAGCCGCACGCGGTAGAGGTAGCGCCCGGCAACCGGTGGCTGGTCAGAGAATGCAAAGGAAGTTTGTGTGATGGGCCTTATGGCTTGTACGGCTTCGTAGCCAGCCGGCCCCAACCGCTCGAGCGTGGCCGAGCGCAGGCGATACACGCTGCCCAGCACCACATCGAAGCGCACGACCTCATCAACCAGCTGGCGAACCAGAAAGGAGCGGAAATAGCAGGCCGTACCTTGGCTGCTGTAGTCGATGGTGAGGCTTGGAGCCACTGCCCGGCCCCGCAGGATGGGTGCAACGGCGTAGTACCGCGCTTGCATCTGGCTGCGGTTGAGCACCAGGGCCGTATCGGTAGTTTGGGCAAAAGGCACCAAGTACGTACTCCCTAGCTGATAGAGCTGGTACGTGCCGGCCCCCGGCACACGGGGCCAATGCAGCAAGGTTTCGTCGGAACAAGTGTAGCCGACCTGCAACGCCAGCGGTCGCACAATGGAAAATGTATCGGAGACAAAGACGCTGCTGCCAGCCACCAGGCGCAACTGGGCCAGCGTAGTAGTATCGGGCACAAACCAGGCAAACCGTTTTTGAGCCAGCACCACGGCCGGGTTTACTTCACGCCATTGGGAGCGGCCCACGGGCCGGTATTCGAGGCGGGCCGTGGCAGCAGCAGAGCCGCTCCACTGCCAGCGCAGGGTGTTGGGAGTGCCGGGCTTCAGGTTGTCGGGGCGGGCGGGTTTCACCCAGGTCAGGCCCGGCGCGTTGATTTCATAGGCCAAGCTGAAAGTCTGCGGGCCTTGCGGCACTGCGAAACCACGTACATGCAGCTCGTAGGTACCCGCGCCGGGCAGGGCCAGGGTAATTTGCTCCACGTTGTTGAGGTGGTCGGCCCGACGGCGGGCGGGCAGGGCCAGCGAGTCGGCACGCGGGAAGCTGCTGAGCACCCACGGCCGCCAGCGCTGCCCGCTGCCCACGGCCACCAGTTCCACGTCCAGGTCGTTGATGAGGGCGCTAGCGGCATTGGCGGCCGCGGCGGGGTCGCTCCAGGTGAGGGTAGCTTTCAGCTGCTGCTGGCCGGCCGGCACGGTCAGGGTATAAACCTGGTCGACACCCTGCGTCGCAGTACCGGCGAAGAACTGGCCATTGCGCATGGTCGCAACGGCACCCAAGGCATCCGCTTGGCCGAACCCACTCAAATGGTCTACTTCGGGCCGGCCCAGGTCATCGGCGCTGTTCAAGAGCACCGCTTTTACCAGCGCGGCGGGCGGCAGCGCGCCGTTGTGCTGGTCGCGGTAAGTCTGCTGCAAGAGCAAGCTGAGGCCCGACACCAGCGCCGCCGACTCGGAGGAGCCGCCCTCGCCGTGGGCCACCAGCTCGGGTTTCACGCGGCCATCATGGGCCGGCCCCCGCGAGCTGAGGGCGGATACCTGCCCGCTGGGGTCGGTGGCGCCCACGGTCAGAGTGTTTTTCGACATTTTGAACTGCCCGCTGATATTGGCGAAGCCGGCAATGCCTTGGTAAATGCCGCTGGGGCTAGCCAGGGTACCAGCATTACCCGATGAAAAAATGTGCAGCAGCGCCGGAAACTGCTGGCATTGCCGGTCGTATTCCTGTGCCTCTACGCCGTAATAGTTCTCGATACCAACCCCGTAGGAATGGTTTTGCACCGACACACCGGCTTGGGCCAGCTGCTGGCCGTCATCGGGCAGCAAGCGGGCAAAATTGGAGGTAGTCAGCCGTACGGCCGCTGCCACGCCCCGGCCGAGCGGGTCAGAGTTGCCGGCGCCGCCGATGAGCGTGGCCATGCCCGTAGCGTGGTCCGAGGCCGGGCCCGGAAAGATTCCGGCCGTGGTCACCCGGCCCCGCAGGTCGATGTCGTTAGGGTCGAAGGGCTGCTCCTTTACCGAAACCGTGAGGCCCTGCCCCCGGAGCTGCGGAAAACGGGCGTGCAACGCCGAAATAGCGTTGACCGATAAATCAGAGTTGCTGAGGCGGCGCTCCTCATGGGCGCGGCGGTCGGGCACATCCACAAAATCAACCCACGGGCAGGCAGCAAGTTGGACGAGCGTCGTAGCATTGAGGCCCGCCACCAGTAGCGTGCGCGCCGACGCGCTGGGCTGCGACACTTGCGCGCCGGGCAGGTACTGTCGCATCCAAAGCTGGAAAGCAGCTTTATCGCGCACGCTCACCCTCACGGTGCGAGTACCCTGCTGGGCGGCAGCCGTTTGCAGGGCCGGGGCCAGTTTGGCAGAGGCCTGGCTCCGCGGGGCGAGTTGCGCCAAAAGCATATTGGGAGCCGTCAGCAGCACCAGAACCAGCCATCGCCAACTGGTCAGCAACTTGCTTAGCAACACAACCACTTTAGCTGGCACTTCTTGATTTTGACTCATGCAGCCGGTATTTTAACTGATTAAAGCCCCTTCAAAATGCCTCTTGCCAAAGATAAAGCGAAACCCGCCGCCGCTTCATCGCCAGTGTGCTGCGCATAAAAAAAGAAACCTGCAGTAAGCAGGTTTCTTTTTTTATGCTTGACCAAAAACCTCCCGCTTATTCACCGGGCTTCAACACCACTTTGGTGCAGTTATCCTTCTTGTTGCGGAAGATGTCGTAGGCGTGTGGAGCCTGCGAGAGCGGCAAGCGGTGCGAAATAATGTCATCAAGCCGCACATCGCCGTTGGCAACGTGGCCCATCAGCTTATCGATGTACTTGTGGGCGGGAGCCTGGCCACCTTTCAGGGTGATGCCCTTGTCGAAGAACTGGTGGATGGGGAAGTTATCGAACGGCGAGGAGTACACGCCCAGCACCGACACGAAGCCGCCGCGGCGCACGGCGCTCATGCAGGCTAGCAGCACCTTGTCGGACCCTTTTTCCAGGTTGATGACGGCTTTGGCGCGGTCGGCCAGGTTGCGGTCGGGCTCGAAGCCCACGGCTTCTACCACCACATCGGCCCCGTAGCCCTTGCTCATGCTCCGGATTTCGTCAACCACCTGCTGCTGGCTTTCCCACAGGATGCCTTCGGCGCGGGCCGATTGCTTGGCCAAATCGAGACGATACTGCTGGGTATCGACGATGATAACGCGCTTAGCCCCGCGCAGCCAGGCTGACTTGGCGGCCATAATGCCCACCGGGCCAGCCCCAAAAATGGCCACGATTTCGCCGCCCCGCACGTTGGCCCAGTCGATGCCGGTGTAGCCGGTGGGAAAGATGTCGGTGAGGAACAGCACCTGCTCATCGGTAAGGTTATCGGGCACTTTGCGGGGGCCGTAGTCGGCGTAAGGCACGCGCACAAATTCGGCCTGCCCACCATCGTAGCCGCCGTACAAATCCGTGTAGCCGAACAGCGCGCCGCCTTTTTCGGTCATCAGGCCGCCTTCGGGGCCGTAGTGGTCGGGGTTAGAATTTTCGCAGTGGCCGGGCAGGTCGTGGCTGCAAAACAGGCAATGGCCGCAGGCTACCGGGAACGGCACCACCACTCGGTCGCCACGCTTGAGGTTTTTCACGCCTTTGCCTACTTCTTCCACAATGCCCATAAACTCATGGCCCAAGGTCATGGGATGGAGCTGGGGGATGCTGCCGTTGTAGATGTGCAGGTCGGACCCGCAAATGGCCGTGCTGGTCACACGCAGAATAATGTCGCGTGCTTCTTTGATTTCGGGGTCATCCACGTTGTCGACGCGGACATCTTTGGCACCGTGAATTCGGAGAGCTTTCATAAGGAGTAGGTGGTAAGTGGAGAAAAATTCTCTTACCCCTAACGCCCGGTCAATAACTCAGGTTGTTGCCAGTCAGCTATTTCCCCTGAAAAACTCGACTATGAATTTTGCTTTTAAAGCTGATAGACTGCTATTCCCGTTGCCATAAAAATGTACGCGTACGTTTCTCCCACCAGCACTTGCCGCACCGTGGCGGGGTCGAGCCCGGCGGGCAGGGCCACGCGGCGCTCGGCCTGGGTGTAGAGGTGATAAAAGTGAATGGCCCCGGCATCGAGGTAGTACAGCTCATCGCCCCGAAAGCCGATAGCCCCCAGCCCGGTGAAGGGCAACTTTTTTTTGTAGTTACCGAGGTTATCAAACACGTAGATGCCCGTACTGCGGTCGACAAGGTAGATGTTGTTCTGGTACTGCCGGATGAACCGAAAATCAGGGCGCGAGCGGCCGATGATTAAATCCAGCGGCGTGCTTTGCACCAGGCGCAGGGTGTTAGGGTCAAACTCGCGCAGCACCAGGTTGCTTTCATCAAGCAGCCAGATAACGTTGTCGGGGGCCAGAGTAGCCACGCGCACGGTGCCATCGAGGTAGTCGGCCAGCCGCACTTCGGTGATGGGGGCCAGGAAGCGGTCGAGCAGCACCAGCTGCTGCCGGTCGTCGTTGAACACCAGCGTGGTGGTCACGTTCCAGGCCTCCACCTGGGCCACGTGGCCGGGCTGGGCGGGCGCGTAAGTGTTCAGGGGCAGGCCCTCGGGGCCGTACTGGCGCAGGTTGTTATCCGCATCGGCCACGTAAAGCGCCCCGCGCCGGTCAAGAGACGCGGCCCCCGGATTCGGCAGCTTGATAAGGCGCAGCTGTTTCCAGGACGTGGCGGTGGCGGCAGTAGTCGCGTCGGCGGCGGGCGGCGTGGCCTGCACGGGAGCCACCGGCTGCTGGGCCGCCGGCGCAACGGAAGCTGCCGAGGGCACGGTAACCTGGGCCTGGGCCGCGGCGGTCACTAAGAGCAGGGCGGCGAACCGGCTACTTCTCAAAATGCCGCAGGGCCAGCTCGTTGCCATCATACACGCCGTAAGAACAATAATTGACCCATTCCCCCAGGTTCACGTAGCGGCTGCCGGGCGCTACTTCTACATCAATGGGCAAATGGCGGTGGCCAAACACGTAATAGTCGTGGTGCAAACGCGTTTCCAGCTCGCGGCAGTATTGCAACAACCACTCTTCATCGCCGAAGTATTCCGTATCGTCTTTACCGGTTTGCATGCGGCTGCGGCGGCTCCACTTGTTGGCCATGCCGATGCCTAAGTTGGGATGTAGCCGCGCAAACAGCCACTGCGCCACACCCGACGAAAACACCTGTTTCAGCGCCTTGTACTGATAATCCTTCGGCCCCAGCCCATCGCCGTGCCCGATATGAAAGAGCCGATTGCCGATGCGCTGCGATACCTCATGGCGCAGCACCGGAATGCCCATTTCCTGCGTGAAGTAGCCGAACATCCACATATCGTGGTTGCCGGTGAAGATGGTGATGGGCAGCCCGCCATCGGTCAGCTCGGCCAGCTTGCCCTGCAGCCGGCTGAACCCGCGCGGAATGGCGTGCTTGTACTCAAACCAGAAATCGAACAAGTCGCCCAGCAGGTAGATGGCCGCCGCGTCCTGGGCCACTGCATCGAGCCAGCGCACAATGCGCTTTTCCCGCGCCAGCGACGTAGCCGCATCGGGGGCGCCCAAGTGAAAATCGGAAGCAAAATAAACCCGCTTGCCGGGGGGCAGCGCCAGGTCAGCCAGCATGTGGGGGGACTTAATCAATGGTTAATGAGTAACGGTCAGTGGTTAATAGTAGATGAGTGATAATGCCCGGCAATGATTCTCGTCAACCGTTAACCACTAATCATTCACCGTTATTTTCACCTTCTTCCAGCAGGAACAGTGCGATACGGCGCGGGCCGTGGGCTCCCAGCACGAGGGTCTTTTCGATGTCGGCAGTGCGGCTGGGGCCGCTGGTGAGCGATACCATCGAGGGCATTTGGGAGCCGTAACGCGACTGTATCACCCGCAGCGCCTCCCCTATTTCGCTCACAACCTGGCTGGGCCGGGCCAGCACGAGGTGCTGGTCGGGATAGATGCTCAGCCGCCGCCCGCTGGCCGTGGCCGCCGACACCAGCACGCTACCGGTACGGGCCACCAGCGCCTCGCAGGAAGTCAGGCTCAAGTCAGCCTGCGCGATAAAGTCCTGCTCATCGGCCCGAAAAGCTACGCCGGCGGCCCGCAGTACGGCCTGCAAATCAGGCTCCCATACATAGGGCGCGCCCACCTGCTGCCGCTGCCGGAACCCGGCAATTTGCTTGGCCAAATGCTCCAACGTCTCACAATAGTAGAACTCGCCGCCCACGCGCTGGAAGCTCTCGGCGAAAGCCACCACGGGGTCGGGGCTGCTCAGGGGCGGGTGCACGGGGGCCACGAAGTCGGGCCGGAGCGGCAACGGCGCAGGACCAGCCGCCAGCCCCTGCCGAATACGGGCCAAAACGGCATCACGAGAAGTTTCAGACATAGCGCAAAAGTAACGCACATAAAAAAGAGCCAGCCCAAAACCGGACTGGCTCTTTAAATAGCGTAAGTATCAACCTACGCGACTAGTAATCCGCTACCCGGCAATGGCGTTGCCGCTGGGCGTAGACGTTTCGTTGTTGCGGTTGTCATCGATACCGGGCAAGTGCAGCTCGGGCAGGTCGCTACCCAACTTGCCACCAGCAGCCAGCTCGCCTTTCACTTCCGAAGCGGTTTCGCTCCGGTCGGTGCCAGCCATGTGGGCCTGGTAGTTGGTCTGGTTGTCGAAGGGGCGCTTACCCACCAAACGGGTCAGGTCTTCCTGCTGAAGCACTTCTTTCTCCAACAGTTCTTTCGCCACTACTTCCAACTCATGGCGGCGCTCGGTGAGCAGCTCCTTGGTGCGGATATAGGCGTTTTCGATGATGGTGCGAACTTCCTCGTCAATCAACTGCGAAGTGGCTTCCGAGTAGGGCTTCGAGAAACCATACTCGTTCTGGCCCTTCGAGTCGTAGAACGACACGTTGCCCAGCTTGGTGTTCATGCCATACATCGTCACCATCGAGTAAGCCATTTTAGTGATGCGCTCCAGGTCGCTGAGGGCACCCGTGGAGATTTTGCCAAACACCAACTCCTCGGCGGCGCGGCCACCCAGGGCCATGCACATCTCGTCAATCAGCTGCTCAGTATTGTAGAGGAACTGCTCCTTGGGCAGGTACTGCGCGTAGCCCAGCGCGGCCACGCCACGGGGTACAATGCTAACTTTCACCAAAGGGTCGACGTGCTCCAAAAACCAGCCCGTGATAGCGTGGCCAGCTTCGTGATAAGCCACAATGCGCTTTTCGCCGGGCGAAATGATTTTATTCTTCTTCTCCAAGCCCCCAATCACGCGGTCAATGGCGTCGGTGAAGTCCTGGTCGGTGATGAACTTCTTATCGCGGCGAGCCGCAATCAGGGCCGCTTCGTTGCAGACGTTGGCAATTTCAGCGCCGGCAAAACCGGGCGTTTGGGCCGAAAGGCGGCGGGCATCCACATCGGGGCCCAGCGTCAGCGGCTTGAGGTGAACCTGGAAAATCTCGGTGCGGCCGTTAATGTCCGGCTTGTCGATGCTCACCTGCCGGTCGAAGCGGCCGGGGCGCAGCAGCGCGGAGTCCAGCGTATCGGGGCGGTTGGTGGCGGCGAGGATGATGACGCCGGAATCGGTGCCGAAACCATCCATTTCTACCAGCAGCGAGTTCAGGGTGTTCTCGCGCTCGTCGTTGCCGCCGGGCATGTTGCCTTTGCTGCGCGAGCGGCCCACGGCGTCAATCTCATCAATGAAGATGATGCACGGAGCCTTGGCCTTGGCTTGCTTGAACAAGTCACGAACTCGGGCCGCACCCACACCCACGAACATCTCGACAAAGTCGGAGCCTGAGAGGGAGAAGAACGGTACATCGGCTTCACCGGCTACGGCTTTGGCCAACAGCGTTTTGCCTGTGCCGGGAGGGCCTACCAACAACGCACCTTTCGGAATCTTACCGCCGAGGATGGTGAACTTGCTGGGGTTCTTGAGAAACTCCACAATCTCCTGCACCTCTTCTTTGGCTTCTTCGAGGCCGGCTACGTCTTTAAAGGTGATTTTCACTTTATCGCCGCCCTCAAACAAGGCGGCTTTGCTCTTGCCGATGTTGAAAATCTGGCCGCCGGGGCCACCGCCGCTGCCCATGCGGCGCATCAGGAACCAGAAACCGACAATCATCAGAATGATGAAGCCGTAGGTACCCACGTAGTCGCCGGGGCTCTGCCGGGTATCAATGTTGAGCGGCAGGCGCTGGGCGGCGGGCTGGGCGGCCTGCAGCTTGTCCAGGTTTTCCTGAAACAGCTTGGCATCCACTATCGGGAAGTAGAACTGCGAACCCGTGCCGGTAGCCCCGAAAGGCGTGCGGCGTGTGAGCTCCTGCCGGTACTCTGACTTGGCCAGCGCCTCGGGTTTTAAAGTAATCTCAACTTCCTTCTTCTCGCTTACAATGGTGACATCGCGCACATCACCGGCGGCCAGCATCTGCTCGAAGCGCTGCTGGTTGATTCGGGCGGGCGAATTCAGGTTGTTCACCCACATCACCCCGAACAAGAATACCAGCAAACCCGCCAGCACCCAAAGTTGCACTCCCGGACGCGGAGTCGGGGAAGGCACTAAGGGCTTCTTCTTTTTATTGTTATTGGGATTTTTATCCGACATGAAAATAGCTAGTTAAATCAGGAATAACTATGAGCAAAACACCGCGCCGAAAACAAATGTTCGGTAAAATGCAAGACGCGTGAGAATCGTCCTTATTTTACCGGATTATTTTTTGCCTGTTATCCCGAGCACAGCGAAAGACCTTCTCACGATTGAACAGCTGGCAATAATCCCACACTGCTATGGCGTGACAAGGTCTTTCGCTGCGCTCAGGATGGCAGGTGCTGGGCCAACTTAGGCCGGCTCCGACTCGATGTAGCTAATATCGGCGTCGCCCCACAGCTCTTCCAGCGCGTAAAACTTGCGGCGGTCGCGCAGAAAAACGTGCACCACTACGTCGACATAGTCGAGCAGCACCCACTCACGATTGGTGCGGCCCTCGGTCTGCCAGGGGCTTTCGCCGGTTACTTTTTCAACTTCCTCTTCTACCGAGCGGGCCACGGCTTCGAGTTGGGTATCGGAATTGGCTGAGCAGATGATAAAATAATCCGCGACGGCGTTTTTTAGCTCCTTCAAATTCAGCACCACGATGTCCGCTGCCTTCTTATCCTGCATGCCGCGAACGACCAAATCTGCCAATGTGTCTGAATCCTGACGGACCAACGTGCTTTTCATATTGTCTTGTTAGGTGTGAGCTTTACAGCCGAAAGTCCACGAAGTTAACGATACGCGAAAGAAGGCTGTGGTTGTGACCCCTCAAACCCTATTCACGGGCCAGCAATTAATCTGGCTGCCGACCTGTACCTCCACCAATTCGGAGGCCCAGAATTTTGTTGTCCAAAACCGGGCCAGCGACGGCTGCACGATTATTACGGACTTTCAGACGGCCGGCCGCGGACAACGCGGCAACCACTGGGAGGGTGCCGCCGCCGAAAATCTGATGCTCTCGGTGGTGTGGCAGCCCCGGTTTCTGGCCGCTGCCCAGCAGTTTCAGCTCAGCCAGGCCGTGGCCCTGGGCGTGCACGACTGGGCCGCCGCCCTGCTCGGCCCCGCCCCCAACCTAAAGCTGAAATGGCCCAACGACCTGTACTACGGCAACCAAAAGCTGGGCGGCATCCTGATTGAGAACAGCCTGAGCGGCACTACCATTCAGCACAGTATCATTGGTATTGGGCTAAATATCAACCAACAAGTATTCGATAACACCACGGCTACTTCCTTCAGCCAGGTCACGGGCCGGCGCTACCTGCGCGAGGAACTAGTCGCCCGCTTGCTCGAAAGTCTGGAGCGGCGTTATCTGCAGCTGCGCGCCGGGCAGGTGGGCCACTTGCGGCAGGACTACCTGCGGGTGCTGTACCGCTACCAGGAGGAACATTTATTTTTAATTGAAGGCCGCCCGGTGAGCGGCCAGATTGTCGGGGTGGAGGAGGATGGGCGGCTGGCGGTGGCCGTTGAAAATGAGCTGCGGCGGTTTGGCTTGCAGGAAATCCGGCACGTCTAGCAACCCTTTTGTTTATGGTCATCCAGAATTGGACGGTCTGTATTTTCTTTTCGTTACAATGAAGCTGTTTAGAAAGTCAATTTTTTTGAGCGTTTGTCATCCTGAGCGCAGCGAAGGACCTTATCCCGGCTACAACACGCTTGAACGAGACCCTTCAGTTGTGATAAGGTCCTTCGCTGCGCTCAGGATGACAGACTTCTTGACTTTCTAAACAGCTTCAATACCTGTATCCGCCATTTCATGAACACGAACCCGCTATTTTTCGGCAAATCACTGAGATGACCCGGATGTGGTATATGACTCATTTTCATCTGGCCCCAGCTATTGGTTATCTGAGCACAGCACCCCACCTCTTCCATCATCTTTCCATGAAAAACGCATCTCCTTTCGTAGCCACGCTTCTCTTGGTTATGCCCCTGCTGATGAGCGGGTGCAACAACGACCCCACCACGGGTGCGACTCTGGTGGAAGGGCAGGTGGTGGAAATCCAGGGCCGCCAGCCCGTGGCCAGGGCCTTGGTACAGGTGTACCAGGCCGGGCGGGGGGGGGGCTATGGCGCGGTGGGCAGCCCCTACCCCACCGATGTGCAGGGCCGCTTCTCCTTCCACTTCGACGCCACCAGCAAAAGCGGCTACCTGGTGAAAGCCAGCGCCCCGCCCGGCTACCTCACCGACTGGGGCCTAGCTCCCAACCTAACCGCCGGACGCAAAAATACCGGCCTGCTCATTCCCATGTACGCCCCCGCCTGGGTCCGCCTGCAACTCGTAGATGCGTTGCCCAGGAGCCGGGTGTATATGTTCATCTCTGGCTATGAAGGAGGTGGCACCCAGTTATATTACCCCCGTGACACGACTCTAATCAGGCCCTTGCTTGCTGGTTTCCCCGGAAAAATCATTTGGGTTATTACTAATCAGCAAGGAATCGACACGCAATATGAGCAAGCGATAAAACCGACTGCTTTAGACACGCTGACCGTGCGCATTTCTTTTTAGTCACTCCGACCCAACCCTTCCGGCCGTTTTGGCATCTGGGTAGTATATTTAGATTCTGCTAAGGACCTGAATGCATCAGGCAACCAATTCGTTACTCACCCCGAGTTTGTTTTGCCAGCGTAGCCAACTTTAACCGTTTTCGCCGGTTTATTCTGCATGAACCGGGTTCAACCACTGCCGTAAGGGCAATGAAAGAGCCAACCCGGCACGGTGCTTGTTTTTAACTGGGAGCTATTCTGCTTCTTTTCATCCTTTATTTTTTCTGCTTCGATTATGAAACTCTTTACTCGTTCACTGATTGCCCTTTTTTTGATGGTCGGCTCATTGGCACCGTCACTGGCGGTGGACATCACCATTTTGGTTGGCAATAACTACTACCGTGGGCCGGGCACGACCGGAAATGCCGACATCCGTACCATCACGGTGGGCGACCGAATCAACTTTGTGTGGGTGGCCGGCTTCCACCCCACGGTGTCGGACAGTTCCCCACAGACCTGGGCAACTTTCACGCCGAGCGCGAGCCTGCCCTCTGTTATTATTCCCTTTAATACAGTTGGAGTTTTTCCCTACCATTGCCAAGCGCATGGACTCCCAGGCCAAAACCAATACGGGGTGCTGACAGTCGTTGCCCGCACGCCCACGGCCACACTCAATGCCAAGGAAGCCGGCATCAGCGTGAATGTATTTCCAAACCCCAGCCGCGGTCAGGTTACCGTGAAGCTGGACCAGAAGCTGAGCAACAGCGACTACCAACTACGCCTGAGCAACATCATCGGCCAGGAAGTCCGCCGCGTGGTCATCAAGTCCGAGGCATTCACCACCGGCCTGCCCGTGGACCTGAGCGACCTGCGCGCCGGCATGTACTTCTACACGCTGCTCGTGGATGGCAAGGCGATAACCACCAAGCGGCTGGTGCTGCAGAATTGAGCAGACCCCACTCCAACTCGGTATCCTGACAAAAAGCAGCCTTCGGCTGCTTTTTGTGTTTCTAGCCCGAATTGGATTGAGCGGAGTGCCAGTGCAACGGTGCATTGCCTACTTTTGCCTTTTCACCGATTCGTCCGCTTCTATTTCCAGCTCCGGCTTGTACCCGGTACCGGCTGGGCCCTTGTGCCTCACTCGTTTCTATGCGCTCCTTTAAAAGCCTGAATAATCTCGTTGGTTGGCTCGTGTTTGCCATTGCCGCCGCCACCTACCTGCTTACCCTGGAGCCCACGGCTTCGTTCTGGGACTGCGGCGAGTTCATTGCTTGTTCCTACAAGCTGCTGGTACCGCACCCTCCGGGGGCACCCACGTTCCTGCTGCTGGGCCGGTTGTTTTCGCTGTTTTCGTTTGGCGATGTGACCAAGGTGGCCGTGCTCATCAACGCCCTTTCGGGCCTGAGCAGTGCCTTCACCGTCCTGTTTCTGTTCTGGATTATCACCCGCATGGCCCGCAAGCTGGTACTGCGAGAGGCCGTGAGCAACAGCGCCCTGGCGGCCGAAGCCATCGAGCCTTCGCGCTTCCAGACATTCCTAATTCTGAGTGCGGGCGCCGTGGGCGCGCTGGCTTTCGCGTTTTCTGACTCCTTCTGGTTCAACGCCGTGGAGGGCGAGGTGTACGCTATGTCGGCCCTCTGCACCGCCGCCGTGGTCTGGATAATGCTGAAGTGGGAAGCCCACGCCAACGAGCCCGATTCCGACAAGTGGCTCATTCTCATTGCCTACGTCATCGGCCTGAGCATCGGGGTGCACTTGCTGAATTTGCTGACCTTGCCCGCGCTGGGCTTCATCTACTACTATCGCCGCACGGCCAATCCGTCGGTAAAGGGCGGCATCATCGTGATGGTGGTGAGCATGGTGATTGTGGGTTCCATTCTGGTGGGCATCATCCCGGGCCTGCCCACGCTGGCCGGCAACTTTGAGGTATTCTTCATCAACACCATCGGGCTGCCCTTCAACTCGGGTCTGTTTATCTTCCTGATTGTGTTTATTGGGCTGATTTGGTTCGGCTTCCGCTTGTCCTTTCAGCGCCGCAGCCAACTGCTGAACACGGCCATGCTCGCCTTCGTGTTTATTCTGATTGGCTATTCGAGCTACCTCATCGTGCCGATTCGCAGCTCGTTTCAGCCCACCATCAACGAAAACGACCCCGAGGATGTGCTCAGCTTCGTGAGCTACCTCAAGCGCGAGCAGTACGGCTCGCGGCCCCTGCTCTACGGCCCGCAGTTCAACGCCCAGCCGGTGGACTACACCTTGGGTGCCCCCCGCTACGCCCGCGACCCCAAGACCAATACCTATAAGGAGATTCTGCCCCGCCAGCAGGAGCCCGTGTACCGCGACGAGGACAAGATGCTGCTGCCGCGCATCTACAGCTACGAGCCCGACCAGATTGCCAACTACAAGAAGTGGGTGGATATTCAGGACGGCGTGAAGCCCACCATGGGCCAGAACATTGGCTTTTTGCTGCGCTACCAGATGGGCCACATGTTCTGGCGCTACTTCATGTGGAACTTCGTGGGGCGCGAGTCCGACGTGCAGCAGGCCGGCACAGTCACGCCGTTCAGCGCCAGCGCCCAGAGCCTGCCGGCCCGCATCGGTGAGAGCCCGGCGCATAATAACTTTCTGGCCTTACCGCTCATTCTGGGTCTGATTGGCCTGTTCTTCCAGAGCAGGCGCGACAGCAAGGACGCCTGGGTGACGGGCCTGCTGTTTCTGATGACCGGCCTGGCCATTGTGCTCTACCTCAACCAACCGCCACGCGAGCCACGCGAGCGCGACTACACCTTCACCGGGGCCACCTTCGCCTTCTCCATCTGGATAGGCCTGGGGGTACTGGGGCTGGCCGAGCTGTTTGGCAAAGTGGTGAAGTCTGACGGCCTGCGGGCCGGCCTGGCGCTGGCCGTGGGCCTGCTCATTCCGGGCATTATGGTGGCCCAGGGCTGGGACGACCACGACCGCTCCGACCGCTACAACTCGGTGGACTCGGCCAAGAACCTGCTGAACAGCTGCGCCCCAAACGCCATCCTGTTCACCAACGGCGACAACGACACCTTCCCCCTCTGGTACGCCCAGGAGGTGGAAGGCGTGCGCACCGACGTGCGCGTGGCCGTGCTCAGCTACCTCAACACCGACTGGTACATCGCCCAGATGAAGCGCCGCTCCTACCTCTCGCAGGGCTTCCCCATCAGCATGGGTCCGGAAGCCTACGCGCAGGGTACGAACGACATGGTGCCCTTCGCGGCCAACCCCGCCGTGCAGAGCGTAAATCTCAAGGAGTTTATCGACTTGGTGAAAACCAATAACCCACTGCTACAGGTGCAGTACCAGGAAGGCGGCCCGAGCATGATGTCGTTCCCAACGCCCAACTTCTTCCTGCCCATCGATACGGTGGCCGTGAAGAAGCTCGGCATTATTCCCAAGGAGCGGGCGGGCCAGCTGGTGTCCCGCATGGAGTGGAGCATGGGCAAGCGCGCCATCGAGAAGAAAAACCTGGTGATTCTGGACATGATTGCCACCAATAACTGGCAGCGGCCCATCTACTTCAGCAGCACCGTGGCCCCGCAGGACTACATGAACCTGCAGCCCTACTTCCAGCTCGAAGGCATGGCCTACCGCCTGCTGCCCCTCAAAGACCCAAACTACGACCCCCGCAGCGGCGACGACGGCTACGTGGAAAAAGACCTGACCTACCAGCGTCTGTTCAAGGAGTTCAGCTACCGGGGCCTTGATAACCCGAACATTTTCTACGACGAAAACCACCTGCGCTTCCCGGCCAACTACCGCGACAAGTTTGCCCGCCTCTCCATGGCCTACCTGGCCGCCGGCAACGTGGCCAAGGCCAAGGAAGTGGCCGACAAGTGCCTGGCGCTGATGCCCGACAACACAGTGCCCTACGACTACTATTCGCCCCAGCTGGTGCCCGCCCTGATAGCCGGCGGCGAGAAGCAGAAAGCCGACGAGATGCTCGACACCATGACCCGCCGCTCGGAGCAAATGCTGGCCTACTACGCCACCAAGCCCGATGCCAGCCTGTTTGAAGACGACCAGCGCGGCTACGTGCTCAGCCTGCAAAGCGTGTACCGCGCCGCCGAACTCAGCGGTGACAAGGCCCGCAGCGAAAAGGCCCTGGGCCTGATGAATTTGTATTATCCGCGCTAGCTCTTCGCTGGGTCAGCAATTAGAAGGCCGGTTCGCAATGCGCGGGCCGGCCTTTTTTTATACGCGGTTCAGCAGGTTATCCAGGTCGTTTTGGTCACGGGGTCGGCCGGCGGCCCGCTTGGCTTGCAGCAGGTGCTGGTAGTGAATCAGCCGCACCGTCAGCCCTTCCACCAGCGCATCCGTAGCTTGCGCGTGGGCTTCGGGAAAATCGCGGAAATCCTCGTTAAAGATATTACCCATTGTGAACGGACCGATGCGCGTGGGCGCGGCACGAAAACGCCGTGCGGTCCATCCGCGGCGGGTGATTGATGTCGAAGTTGAATGCTACGCTGTTCAGGTACATGGCCGCCCGCAGGCGCTCGGCCAGAGTTTCGGGCTGTTGCGCCCGGTGGTAGGCTTCGGTTTCGGCGTGGGTGCCGGCATGAAAAGCTGTGCGGTCGAGGCGGAAGGACATGGGCGGGGTGAGGACAAGGAGGAAGACCGAACTTGGCACCAAATTTACGTAAGCAACCGGAGCCAACCGCCGCCTCACCAACCGGTAATCGGTCCGGCCATTCCTCAAAGCCAACCCATGAAACGCACTGCTAAAATGAGCGTTATCGGCAGCTTGCTGCTTCTAATGGCCGGCAGCTTTAGCTTCAGCAGCAGCTTCCGCGCGGCGGCTCGCTTGGCCTCCGCGGCCCCGCTGGCTCCGCGCCCCGACTACGCCGGCCTCTACCGCGACGCGGCGCACCTGGACGTGGACATCCGCCGCGAGGGCGACAGCCTGCGCCTCTACCTGCTGCTGCCCGCCCCCGCCCGCCTGGGGCCTGGCCATCCGCTGCGCCTGGCCGCCTGGCCCAGCTTCGATGCCAAGCAGCCGCTGTGGCAGGACAGCATTCCGCGCCGCCGGCAGCACCCACGCCCCGAACCCGATGGCGGCGTGCGCCTGAGCTTCTGCATCGCGGCGGCCCGCGTGCCCGCCGGGGCCGTGCTGGAGCTGAGCACCGCCGCCCCCGATAATAAAGGAGACTACCAGCTCCCCGCTACCACCGCCTGGCTGCGCCTCACCGAGGCCCAGCTGGCCCGCCCTTTCGTACTCACCGATTCGGTGGGCCGGCCGCTGCTGCGGCGCTACGTGCAGGCCGGCGAAACCTTTGGCGTGGACAGCTACGGCCTCTACCAGCCCGTGCGCTGGAAACAGTACGTCGTGACGCCCACCCCGGCCCTGCCGCCCATGACCAACCCGGCCGCGCTGCCCGGTGGCCCCCGAACCCTGCCCGTGCTCGATTCGGCCACCGCCCGGCCCGGCGATATGCTGCGCTTCACCGAGCCCGGCCTGTATGCCCTGCGCGTGGGCGGCCTGAACGGGACCGTGCCCCGTACGCTGGCCGTGCTGGTGGCCCCCAACGCCTACCCCACCCTCACCACGGCTTCGGAGCTGATTGAGCCGCTGCGCTACCTCACCACCAGCCAGGAGCGACAGAAACTCACCAACGCCCCCGACCCCAAGCGCGCCGTGGATAAGTTCTGGCTCGATATTGCCCGGGGCAACCAGCGCCTGGGGCGCGACCTGATAAAGCGCTACTACGGCCGCGTGACGGCGGCCAACCACCTCTTCGCCGCCCACAAAGCCGGCTGGCTCACCGATAGGGGCCTGCTTTACATTGTGCTAGGCCCCCCGCCCAGCGTCCGGCGCTCGTTCAATGGCGAGGAACGGTGGTTTTATCCGGAGGGCGGCCTGGGCGGCGGGCCCATCAGCTACACCTTCCGGCCCCGGCCGAGTACCTTTGCACCTGATTATTACGAATTGGTGCGCCGACCCGAGTACGAACTGCTCTGGTATGCCGCCGTTGAAAAATGGAGAACCCCACCGACCGCCCTGACCGGCCCGAACGTCCCAACCGACCTGCCCGACCGGTAGCCGGCCGCCGCTTCTACGACGGTGCCAACCGGCCCGTTACCCCGAAACAGTTCCGCCCCGACCGGGGGGGCACCGAGTTCGACGAACGCCCCGCCCGCCCCAAAGGCCGCGGCGGCAGCGACAACCGCGACGAAGCCGCCGGCGACCGCACCGGTCGCTCGGACCGGGGCGAATCGCGCCCGCCCTTTCGCGAGCGCAGCGAGGACGCTGGCAACGACCGGCCCCGCTACGAAAATCGCCCCGCCGCCGACCGCAGCATCGACATGCTCTTTGGCCTGCGTCCCATCCTGGAAGCGCTGAACGCGGGCCGCACGCTGGAAAAAATCTTCCTGCTGCGCGGCACCAAAAACAGCCTCGTGGCTGATATTTCGACGGCCGCCCGTGCCGTTGGCATCCCGGTGCAGCTGGTACCGGGCGAGAAGCTCGACGGCCTCACCCGCAAAAACCACCAGGGCGCGGTCGCCTTCGTATCGCCGATTGACTACGCCCCGCTGGATACCATCGTGACCGGCCTGTTTGAAGAAGGCAAAGTACCCTTCCTGCTGCTGCTCGACCGTATTACCGACGTGCGCAACTTCGGGGCCATTGCCCGCACGGCCGAGTGCCTGGGCGTGCAAGCCATTGTAGTGCCCGGCCGCGGCGCGGCCCAAATCAACGGCGACGCCCTGAAAACGTCCGCTGGCGCGCTGAACATTCTGCCGGTTTGCCGCGAAAACAACCTGCACGAAACCATCCGTTTCCTCCAACAGTCGGGCGTAACCATCGTGGCCTGTACCGAGAAAGCGGAAGAAGCCGTAGGCGCGGCCGAGGTCGATTTCACCGGCCCCGTAGCCATCCTCATGGGTTCGGAAGAAGACGGCATCTCGCCCGACCTGCTGAACCTGGCCGATGTGAAGCTGCGCGTGCCCATGAGCGGCCAGATTCAGTCGCTGAACGTGAGCGTGGCGGCCGGCATCATGCTGTTTGAAGTGGCCCGCCAGCGGGTGAGCGCGCAGTAACTGTCATTGCGAGTGGAGCATAGCGGAACGCGATAATCCGTCCTCTCCAAGCGACCAGCTCTGAGAGGTGACAGACTCATTACTTGACGCAAAAGGCCCCGAATCTAAGCAGATTCGGGGCCTTTCACATTGAAGCTGTTTGGTAAATCGAAAATCCTGTCATCCTGAGCTTGCGAAGGACCTTATCAGGCCTGCGCCGCTTGCAATTACCGCAAACTGTTCGTCGGTGATAAGGTCCTTCGCAAGCTCAGGATGACAAACGATAAAAAATCGAATTCCTAAACAGCTTCATTATCAGGTTTGTCGTTGAGAACAGAACGGATTGACGCCGCTTGAAACGCGGAATGTCGTGCCTTCTCGCAATGACGGACGACTAGTTGTACCCGGCCCCCTTCTTGGCTTTCACATCGGCTACGAATTCCTTCACGCGCTGCTCCTCGCTGCGCTTGCAGATGAGCAGCACATTGTCGTACTCGGCCACAATGTAGTCTTCCAGGCCCTGCACGACTACGAGGCGGTCGGCGGGGGTTTTGATGACGCAGCCGGTGGTGTCGTAGAGCATCACGTCGCCGCTCACCATGTTGCCATGCTCGTCGTGCTGGCCGATGCGGTGCAGCGAGTCCCAGGTTCCCACGTCGCTCCAGCCAAAGTCGGCGGGCATAACGTACACGTTGTCAGCCTTTTCCATCACGCCGTAGTCGATGCTGATGTTGCGGCAGCGCGAGTAAGCTTCGCTGATGAAGTTTCCCTCTTCAGCGGTTCCCAGCTGCTTCAGACCTTCGTCGAATACCTCGGCAATGTCGCTCAGGTATTGATGGAATGCGGCGATGATAACTTCAGCGCGCCATACGAACAGACCGGAATTCCAAAGGAAATCACCACTGTCGACGAACATGCGGGCAATTTCCAAGTTCGGCTTCTCGGTGAAGGTTTTGACTTTGTGCAGCTGGCCGCCGGGCAGCGACTGTTCGCTCATGTACTGAATGTAGCCGTAGCCGGTATCGGGCCGCGAGGGCTGAATGCCGAGCGTAATGAGGACATCGTTGGTCCGGGCAGCCTCCACGGCCACGCCGATGACGCGGTGGAACTCATCTTCGCGCAGTACGGCGTGGTCGGCCGGCGTGACAATGATGATGGCCTTCGGGTCGCGCTGCGCGATGCGGTAGCTGGCGTAGGCAATGCACGGGGCCGTGTTGCGCCCAATTGGCTCACCCAGAATCTGGTCGGCGGGCAAATCGGGCAGGTGTTCCTGCACCAAACCTATGTAGTCACGATTGGTCACCACAAACACGTTTTCGGGCGGGCAAACCCCCATAAACCGGTCCACAGTAAGCTGAAGCATGGACCGGCCAGTGCCCAGTACGTCATGAAACTGCTTGGGATGATGGGTGCGGCTGAACGGCCAGAACCGGCTGCCAATGCCGCCGGCCATTACGATGAGGTAAGTTGAATTCATTGCTACAAAGGTAATGCTGACACAGTACGTGTGTCGCGAAGCCAGGGTACGGGCTACACCAGTCCCTCGCGCAGCAAATCGTGCAAATGAATAAAACCAGCAAACTGCCCCTCCTCCGTCACCACCAGCTGGGTGATGTTGCGCAGCTGCATGCGGACCAGGGCTTCGGCGGCAAAGTCCTCCACGTCGATGGTGGCGGGGTGCGGGGTGAGAATGTCGCGGGCGCGGAGCTTTTCGAGGTCGGAGAAGCTGCCCAGCATACGGCGCAGGTCGCCATCGGTGATGATGCCCGCGAGCTGGCCGGCAGCGTCGAGCACGGCGGTGGCTCCGAGGCGCTTGCCGGAAATTTCGAGCAGCACGTCCCGTAGCGGCGCGTTTTCGGCCACCTGGGGGCGCTGGTTTTGGCGGCTCAGGTCGCCCACTTTCAGGTAGAGGCGCTTGCCGAGCGTGCCGCCGGGGTGCAGGCGGGCAAAATCGGCGGCGCTGAACTGGCGGCTTTCGAGCAGGCACACGGCCAGGGCATCGCCCAGGGCCAGGGCGGCGGTGGTGCTGGTGGTGGGGGCCAGGTTGTTGGGGCAGGCCTCCTTGGTCACGGGGGCGTGCAGCACGTAGGTGGCCTGCTGGGCGAGGTAGGAGTCGGCGTTGCTGACCAGCGCGGCCAGCGGCACGCCCTTGCGGCGCAGCAGCGGCACCAGCACCTTGATTTCGGGCGTGTCGCCGCTTTTGCTGATGGCTACCACGAAATCTTCGGGCTGAATCATGCCCAAATCGCCGTGAATAGCGTCGGCGGCGTGCATGAACAGGGCGGGCGTGCCGGTGCTGTTGAGCGTGGCCACGATTTTGCCCGCGATGTGGGCGCTTTTGCCAATACCCGTGACCACCACGCGGCCCTTGAGCTGCAGAATGGCCTGCACGCAGTTCACAAAATCGGGCGTGGCGGCCAGCGCGTCGGCTACGTCGTGCAGGGCGGCGGCTTCTTCGCGCAGCACCTGGCGGCCAATAGCCAACACATCGACGGCCGCCGGGGCAGCATTAATAACGTTCTCGGAGGGGGAAGAAGCGGACATGGGCAAGGGGCGGATTGTTATTGCAAAATTGGGGGAAAGAAGCTCCCCCGAAGCTGAAACAGAAAACGAAAGCCAATTATGCACAGCCAAACACGCGACTTGCTGACAAAACCACGCTGCCCCAATTGCCAGGTGGGCAGGGGCACGGCGCATCACTCAAAAAAACATGATAAATTCCAGACTTGCCATTCGTCAGCTCGGGCGTTGAAAGCCAGACGCTAATGTGAATAAATTGTTTTCCACAATTCAAGAAAAACACCATTTTTCATGCTGAAAACAGGGGTTGTTGCTTATCTTCGTTAAGCACCGCTTATCTGCATCCAGTACACCAGCGCATTCTTATTATGTCATCAGTTGCCCTCCAGGAGGCCCCGGCTCCCACGGCCGATTTGAAACACACCCTCAAAAAGGTATTTGGCTACGGCCAGTTTCGGGGAACGCAAGAGGCTGTCATTCAGAACGTACTGGCCGGTCACAATACCTTTGTGATTATGCCCACCGGCGCGGGTAAAAGCCTGTGCTACCAGCTGCCAGCCCTCGTGATTCCGGGCACGGCCATCGTGATTTCGCCCCTCATCGCCCTGATGAAAAACCAGGTCGACCAGCTCAGTGCCTTCGGGGTGAATGCCCAGGTGTACAATTCGACGCTGACCAAAACCGAGATGAACCGGGTGAAGAAGGACGTCATCAACGGCGACGTCCGGCTGCTGTACGTGGCCCCGGAAAGCCTGACCAAGGACGATACCATTGACTTTCTGCTGAAATCGACCATCAGCTTCGTGGCGATTGACGAGGCCCACTGCATTTCGGAATGGGGCCACGACTTCCGGCCCGAGTACCGCAAGATTCGCGGCATCATCGACAACCTGGGGGGCAACGTACCGATTATTGCCCTCACGGCCACGGCCACGCCCAAAGTGCAGCTGGACATCCAGAAAAACCTGCAGATGGACGATGCCTCGGTGTTCAAAACCAGCTTCAACCGCACCAACCTCTACTACGAGGTGCGCGCCAAGCACAACACCAAGAAGCAGCTCATTCAGTACGTGAAGGGGCACAAAGGCAAGGCCGGCATCATTTACTGCCTGAGCCGTAAGAAGGTGGAGGAAATTGCCGAGCTGCTGCGCGTGAACGACGTGCGCGCCCGCCCCTACCACGCCGGCCTCGACCAGCAAACCCGCATTGATAACCAGGACGCTTTCCTGAGCGAAGACTGCGACGTGATTGTGGCCACCATCGCCTTCGGCATGGGCATCGACAAGCCCGACGTGCGCTTCGTGATTCACTACGATGCCCCCAAGAGCATTGAGGGCTACTACCAGGAAACCGGCCGCGGCGGCCGCGACGGCCTGGAAGGCAATTGCCTGATGTTTTACAGCTACGACGACATTCTGAAGCTGGAGAAGTTCAGCAAGGACAAGCCGGTGACCGAGCGCGACAACGCCCACCAGCTGCTGGCCGAAATGACCAACTACGCCGAAAGCGCGGTGTGCCGCCGCCGGCAGCTGCTGCATTACTTCGGCGAGCAGCTGGACACGGACTGCGGCTTTTGCGACAACTGCCGCCACCCCAAGGAGCGGTTTGAGGGCGAAGCGGCCGTGGGCCTGGGCCTGCGCGCCGTGGTGCAAACGGAAGCCCGCTTCAACCTCAAGCACGTGGGCCAGGTGCTGCTGGGGCTCAACAACCCGCACATTGAGAGCTACGCCCACAATGCCCTGCCGGTGTACGGCCAGGGCAAGGCGCTGGGCGACGCGCAGTTCTGGCACTCGGTGCTGCGCCAGTGCCTGCTCAACGGCTTTTTGGAGAAGGACATCGACAGCCTCGGCCTGGTGCGCATCAACGACAAGGGCATCGATTTTATCGAAAACCCGCGTTCCATTACGCTCACCAAAGACCACAACTTCGACGAAGAGCAGAAGGCCGACGAGGAAAAGGAGGAAGTACAGCAAGCCGCCGGCCACGACGAAGCCCTATTCACCCAGCTCAAGGAGCTGCGCAAGCAGGTGGCCAAGCAGAAAAACCTGCCGCCCTACGTCCTCTTTCAGGACCCAAGCCTGAAGGAAATGGCCACCACCTACCCCCAGAGCCTACACGACCTCACGCACGTATCGGGCGTGGGTCAGGGCAAGGCCCAGAAGTTTGGCGCACCCTTCGTGGCCGCCATCAAGCAGTACGTGGCGGACAACGACATCGAAACCGCCGAGGACGTGGTGGTGAAGTCGGCCGTGAACCGCTCAAAAATCAAGATTTACATCATCCAACAAATCGACAAGAAGATGATGCTGGAGGACATTGCCTCGTCCAAGGGCATCGGCATGGCCGAGTTGATGGAAGAAATTGAGCACATCTGCTACTCCGGTACCCGCCTGAACCTGGGCTATTACCTCAACGAAATGGTGGAGGAAGACCGCCAGGACGAGATATACGACTACTTCATGTCGGCCAGCACCGACAACATTGCCGTGGCGATGAAGGAGCTGGGCGACGACTTCACGGAGGAAGAGCTGCGGCTGGTGCGCATCAAGTTCATCAGCGAGGTGGCCAACTAAATCACTGATTTTTCGGATTTAAGCGGATTTCACGGATTTTGTAGACGATTTTTTTCGGGCTCTGTTTCGCGAATTTTGTCGACGATTTTTTTGGGCTTTACTGGACGTAGTATGTTAGTTGACATCCGATTAAACAAGCTTACGGAAATCATAATTGGCTGCGCGATGAGCGTGCACAATGAGCTGGGCAGCGGGTTTCCGGAGGTGATTTATCAGCGGGGACTGGGCGTGGAGCTTATGGCGGCAGATGTTGCTTTTCAGGCAGAAATACACTTGCCGGTCTTCTATAAGAAGACGTCCATTGGGTCTCGACGGGCTGATTTTCTGGTTGACAACCAAGTGTTGGTCGAGTTGGAAGCAACCAGCGAGTTGACCTCTCTGAACTACGCACAAGTAATCAACTACCTCAAAGCTTACCGGCTGGAAGTTGCCCTTCTCATCAACTTCGGCGAATCCAGCTTGCGGTTCAAGCGCTTTCTCCACAACACCGCCCGCCCGCTTTCCCATTGATTGCGCTCCGGCCGCCTTCACCCAAAAATCAGTAAAACGCGAAGAGACCCAACCGCACATGCCAGTTGGGCCTCTCTGTACTCGTCCACAAAATCAGTGAAATCCGTTTAAATCCGAAAAATCAGTGATTTAGCAGTACTCTTCGAACGCACCCTGCAGGTTGTTCACAATGCGCATGGCGTCGGAGCCTTCGATGTGGTAGCGCTCAATCATGTGCACCAGCTCGCCGTCCTTGAACAGGGCAATGCACGGGGACGAGGGAGGGTACGGGAGCAGGTGTTCGCGCATTTTGGCCACGGCTTCGGTTTCCATGCCGGCGAACACGGTCACGAGTTTGCCGGGCTTTTTGTCGGCGCTGGCCAGGGCCATTTTCAGGGCCGGGCGGGCTTTGGAGGCGGCGCAGCCGCACACCGAGTTCACGGCCACCAGCACGGTGCCTTCGTGCGAAGCGAGAGCGGAATCCACCTCCTCGGCGGTCATCAGCTGCTCGAAACCAACTTCGGTGAGGTCTTGGCGGATGGGGGCCACCATGTATTCGGGATAAACTGCCATTGTCGTAGGGATAAAAGGTAAGGCGGCCGGGCCGCGGAGGCTGCAAAAGTACGAACCGGTAACCCTTCAGCCGCGGCGAAAGGTTTCCGATGGGCCGCGACGAAGCGCTTCTGTCGACACACCGCCGCAACCTGTCTCATTCCATCTAGTCCACAAAATGCAGGCCCGGCGTGCCGATGGGGGCACCGGGCGGCATGAGCACCGCGGGCGGGGGCGAAAACTTGTTGGGCTCGGCCCGGAACTGCTCGATTTGCGACAAGCCGAACAGCAGGTTAGCCTGTTGCGGCCCTTTGCTCCGCTTGGCCTGCGCCCGCATCCATTGCTGCAAGCCGTCGACTACCAGCAGGGCCTGGCCGCGCACGCTGGCGGCAGCCTTGGTGTCGGCGGCGAGCTGCAACAGGTATTTCAAGGTCACGTTGTTGACGACGGTTTGCAAAGCGCCGGCGTAGCCGGCGGCAGGCTGGGCACGCCAGGTGTGCGCCAACAGCTGCTCCACCACCGGCAGAAAACCAGGCTGCTTGCTATCGCGGGCTTGGTACTCGATGAGGCGGGCGGCGCGCTGCGGGTCCAGGATGAACGCCAGGGTGGGGCCCGCCGCCGCTTCGGCCGCGGCCAGCGGGTCGAACGTGGGGCCGGAGTAGCCAGTAAAAGTTTCGGCCGAGGCGGGGTAGCCCGAGGGCCGGGGCGGAATTTTGGCAATCAGCGCTTCGGGCAGCTGCAGCGCGGCGGGCGTAATGGTGGCGAGCAGGGCGTCCAGCGCCTGCCACTGCACGGCCGGGTCCACCATTTGGGTGGGGGCCTGGCCGTCGTTTTTCAGCGCGTGGGTGAAGAACTGCCCGCCGATGGATTTGGCCACGGCCTCCACCTGATAGCGGTGCAGCAGGTACATGGGCACCAGCACTTCCTCCAGCGTGGCCATAGGTGCGTCGGCGCGAATGGCCCGCTCGGAGAAGCTATCCAGCACGTAGCGGCGCACCTGCATCAGCGTGGTCAGCTGGGCCACGGGGTCGGTGCCCTCGTCCCACTGGTGCGACGCCGGGTGCACGTAGCCACCGATGCCGGGGATGAAGCGGTGGCCCTGCCGCAGGGTTTCCTGCATGATGCGGGCCAGCTCCTGGTTTTCGTCGGCGCCGGGCGGGAAGTCGGCGTAGCCCCACAGGATGGCGCGCTTGTCCCAGCTGCCGATGCCCGTGGCGTAGGCGTCCGACAGGTCCATGCGGCCATCGGCCTGCCGCTTGAAGCGCGGAAACGGGTAGTCCATCACCGAAGCCCGCTCCTTGGAGCTGGCCGTGAAATTGTGGTGCAGGCCCAGTGTATGGCCGATTTCGTGGGCCGACAGCTGGCGGATGCGGGCGAGGGCCAGCTGCTCCATCTGCTCGGGCACGGGCTTGCCGTCCTCGTAGGGCTGCAGCAGTCCTTCGGCAATGAGGTAGTCCTGCCGGTGCCGGTCGGCGCCCAACGACACCACGCCTTTGATGATTTCGCCGGTGCGCGGGTCGACGTAGGAGGCACCGTAGGAATAGGCCCGGGGAGTGCCCGAGCGGTTTATCCAGTTCACCATGTTGTAGCGGATGTCCATGGGGTCGGCCCCCGCCGGCAGCTCCTTAATCTGGAACGCGTCGCGGTAGCCGGCAGCCTCGAAGGCCTGGTTCCACCAGGCGCCGCCCTCGAGCAGCGCCTGCTTGATGGCCGCGGGCGCGCCCCGGTCCACGTAGTACACAATGGGCTTTACGGCTTCGCTCACGGCCGCCGCGGGGTCGCGCTTGGCCAGCCGGTGCCGCACGCTGAACCGCTGCGTGAGCGGCTGGCTCATGGGCGCGGCAAAGTCGAGGTAGCTGAAATCCTGAAAGCCGGACCGGGGGTCGAACTTACGGGGGCGGTAGCCGCCATCGGGCAGTTCGATGAAGGCCTGGTGCACCTGCACCGTCACCGCGTTGGGGTCCGGCGCCAGGTCCGAATCCGCGTCGCGCACGACCGTGCTTGTAAAGGTGACCAAGGCTTCGAACTCGGTGTTTTTGGGGAAGTTGCGGGTGTTTTCCAGGTACACGGCCGAGCGGGAGTCGTCGACTTTGTAGCTGACGGACGCGCCGCTGCCCGTGCTGCCCATCAGGCTGGCGCCGGGGCCCTGGTAGCCGCGGCGGCTCAGGCTTTCGGCAATTTTCTGGCTGTCGCGCACCAGAAACGGCGTGAGGTCGAGCAGCACCTTGGCGCCGTCGGTGGCCACGGGCGCAAAGCCCCAGATGACGGATTTGGCAAACGCATTGTCCACGGCCCGCAGCTCGTCGGCGTTGGCGGTCAGGGCCCGGTAGCCGTAGTTGGGCTCTACCAGCAGCACCTTGCCGCCTACGCGGCTGAACCGGGCAATGTTGGCCGAGCTTTGCCCCCGCTCAATGCCCTTGCCCACGCTACTGGCCAAGGCCCCGAAGTACAGAAACTCCTCATCGAAGCGCGTCACTTCCAGGTAGATTTTACCCGTTTTTTCTTCGTAGTAGAAAGGGAAGTAGCCATCGAATTTCTGCATGCCCTTGGTGAAGGCGGCCAGGGAGGCCGCGGGCGGGGCAGTTGCAGCCCTTGCGGAAACGCCGACAGGCACAGGCCGTTGGGCCAGTGCGGCGGGACCGATGACGGCCAGCAGGCCAAGCAGCCCGGGGGCCACTGAATAGCGGAGAATAACCTTCATGCAGAACGTAAGTGGGTACGGATTGAGCCAGCAAGGTTACGACTTTTCAAGGGCCTTTCTCGCAGGGTTTCGCAGGGTTAAAGCGCAGGGTTTCGCGGTGCTCATTCTTCAGCGCACGACGAAAGCGTTGCGTAGGGTAGCCGTTGGCCATCGGGACCTCCGTTCTGCTCCCGAA
This sequence comes from Hymenobacter frigidus, assembly GCF_014640435.1. Classification (GTDB taxonomy): domain Bacteria; phylum Bacteroidota; class Bacteroidia; order Cytophagales; family Hymenobacteraceae; genus Hymenobacter; species Hymenobacter frigidus. Next base: position 27,315 of record NZ_BMGY01000029.1, read on the forward strand.
ACGCTACCGGACGCCGTAGCGCTGCCCGAAAAAGTCGCCCTTGTTCCAGGTGGGCCGGGCCGGGTTTTGAGCCACCTGGTAGCCCACCAAAAAACACAGCTGCACGTATTTTTTGCCGGCCTCAAAATCGAAGCGGCCGTTACTGTCGTCCTGCGGCTTGTGGTAGGTGCGGGCGCGCCACTCCTGCACTTGCTGGCTGAGGTCGTTGCGGCCGTCGGCGGTTTTGTTGCCGTATTTGAGGTGCAGGGCCGGAATACCGGCCGTCACGAAACTGTACTGGTCGCTGCGGATAAAGCGGTTTTGCGCCGGCTCGGGGTCCGGCTCCAGAGTAAGGCCCATGTAGGCGCAGGCGCGGGCCACCGGCGCGGCCAAGGTGGAGTGCTGCCCGCCCAGCGCCACCACCGAGAGCAGCGGAGCAATGAGGGTGGGCATGTCCATGTTGATATCGGCCACGATGCGGGCCTTGGGCACGGTAGGATTCGCGGCAAAGGCCGCCGAGCCCAGCAGGCCCAGCTCCTCCCCCGTCACGAACACGAAGAGCAGGGTGCGCTTGGGTTTCTGCTTGAGCCGGGAATAGACGTTGGCGATTTCGAGCACGCAGGCCACGCCCGAGGCGTTGTCGTGCGCGCCGTTGTAAATGGAGTCGCCCTGCACCGGCGCCCCGATGCCGAGGTGGTCGAGGTGGGCCGAATGCACCACGTACTCCTCGCGCAGCCTGGCATCGGAGCCCGGAATTTTGCCCACCACGTTGTAGCTCTCGATGTCCTGATAAGTGGCCTGCGAGGCGGCACTGACCGTGTGGCGCAAAGCCGCCGAAGCCGGCGTGCCGCCCCGGATAGCCGCCAAGACCCGGCCGGTATCCAACGCGGCCGTTTGTAGCAAACGGGCCAGCGTGGCGGCATTCACCGCCGCGTACACCTGCTGCTGACTGCCCACGGCAAAGCTGCGCGAAGCCGTCACTTTGCCATTGGCCCCCAGCACACTGTAGGTACCGCGTTTGAGGTCGGGCAAGGGGCCGGCGTGGGTAGTGCCCACAACTACCCCAACCGCTCCGTGGCGGGCCGCCGCTTGCAGCAGCCCCGCCAAATCCTGGCTGGCCGAGGCCACCGTGGACGCGAACGTGCGCGGCGCGCCCCGCACAATCACGACCACCTTGCCCCGCACGTCGAGGCCGGCGTAGTCATCGTACCCCAACTCGGGGGCGCTGATGCCGAAACCCGCAAAAGCCAGTGGTGCATCGGTCACGCTGGTAGCGGGCAGCTCGGGACTGGGGTAGGCAATGTAGTCCTGGCCGGCGATGAGCGCCGGGGCCGAGCCAGCGGCATCGCGAATATTGAACGTGGCCCCGGGCTTCAGAAATGCGCGGCGCAAACGCACTTTTTGCACGTATGTTCCGCCTTCGCCGGCCGGCTGCACACCCAGGATTTTGAGCTGTTGGGTGACGTAATCGACCGCCATTTTGTAGCCTTCGGTGCCGGGCTGGCGGCCTTTGAGGCGGTCATCAGCCAGGTAGGCGATATGGGCTTTGATGGCGGCGGGCTGCACTTGCTCCAGGGCCTGCGCCACGGGCTTGGCAACCACCAGCGGCGCTTGCGCCTGGGCCGGGCCGTAACTCAACAGCCCGGCGAGGATGCTTAACGAAATAAGAATTTTCATGAGTTGGGGTAGGCAAACGCCGTTATTCGGCATTGCGAATAACGGCGGCCCGCGTTATTTCAAACCTAGAATCTGCTTCAACTCCGCATCGGTGACGGTGAGCAGGCCCACTTTGGGGAGGCGCTCGGTGAGGGTGCGCCAGTTGGGCTCCTGCTTGAAGATGGGGCGGAGCAGGGCCAGGGCGGCGGGCACCTGCTGCTTGTTAACCAGGGTGATGGCGTGCCAATACTTCATTTCCAGGTTCTGAGGAAACATTTTTTCGGCGGCCTGATACTCCTGAATGGCCTTGGGCATGTCGTTTTTCTCCACGGCTAAGTCGCCGGCGTTCATATGCTCGTAGGCGCGGTGCAGGCTGAGGAGGCGGCGCAGCTCGGGGAGCGGGGCGGCGCTGTCGTCCACGCGCAGGTCCACGAGGCGGTCGACCCAGGGGCCTGCGGTGACGGTGCCGCGCACGACGAGCAACGCGGCCGATTGGCGGCCCCGGATGTCGCCACCCACGGCTTGGGCGGCATCGAGCGCGGCCAGCACCCGCTCGGCCAGCGGCAGCTTGGCATTTTGCTCGTAGGCCTTGGCCATGGCCGGCCACACGGTGGCGTTCAGCATCATGTTGGCCTGCACCGAAAACTGATTGCCCTGCTGGTGGCCGGCCATATCGACGCATTTTTTGCCGGTATGGGTGGCCACGCGGCCCTGATTGTCGAGGATGGCGACCTGGCGCACCTCACGGCCTTCGTCGTCGGATAACAGCTCATCGAGCGCCTGCTGGGCCGACTTGCCGCTCTTGAGCAGGGCCAGGCCGCGCAAACCGAAGGACTTGTTGGTGAACGACTGCGTAGCCACCACGCCCACACCGGCTTCGGCCCAACTCACCGAGGTGCCTACCGAAAACCAGTGGCTTTGCACGGCCACGGCCATTTCGCCGGTGGCCGGGTCGCGGGCCACAATGCTGAACGTGTGAGCGAACGGGTCGGTGGTGGAATACATCTGCGCGGCAACGGGCAGGCGCAGCAACAGGAGAAACAAGAGCGGCAAGAGGTGCTTGTGCAGCATGGAATCGGGGGATATTTAGCCTTTGTGAGGCCGTGTGAATGGTTGGGGGTGCAAAGAACAACCTCACGAGGTCATAGTGAGGATAACAGGCACGCCAAGCACGTCACAATAAAAACGGTCATGCCGAGCGCAGCCGAAACATCTCGCCCGCTTCGTTGTGGGCGGCTCAACGAAGCGGGCGAGATGCCTCGGCTGCGCTCGGCATGACGGGCTTTTTTACTGCTGTTGCGCAGGGCATCGGTTGATTGTCCGGGAAAGGCGTGTGTGGCTGCGCTGCAAAGCTAGCGGCGCTTAGGAGCTAGGAAATTGCGGATGTTGTCGTTGAGAAACTTGGCATCGACGGGGTTGGGGGCGGCGCCGGCGGTGTGGCCCCAGAGCGAGGGAATGGGCTTTAGCAGCACGCCGGGGATGAAGGCGGCTTCGTAGCGAGCATCGGTGAGGGGGAAGTACAAATCCGTTTCCGAAGGCATGTACATGATGGGGGTTTTGATGGAGCGCAGGGCCTTTTCGACGTCGCCGCCGAAGCCGGGCGTGTTGCCCACGTTGTTGGCTTCCCAGGTGCGCATCTGCAAAATCAGGTCATTGGCGTCGCCGCCGGGGATGAAGTTGGTGCGGTACTCGTGCAGCACCTGCTCGAAGGTGGTGCCGGGCTTGGAATCAGCTTTCCACAGCTCCCGCCGCCACCACTCCTGGGAATAGAGCCAGGCCGTCCAGACGGTGGCAAAGGCCTCGATGCCCTTGGTGGGCGGGGCGGTGTAGTCGCCGTCTTTGAAGGCGGCATCGGCGGTGAGGGCGGCAATCTGGCCTTCGAGGCGCACGATGCCGTGGGGGTAGGTTTTGGCCGTGCCCGAGGTCGCCACGATGCGGTCGGCAAAGGCGGGGTAGCTCACGGCCCACTGAAACGCCTGCTGCGCGCCCATCGAGAAGCCGATGATGGCCCGCAGGTGGGTTATTTTCAAGTCCTGAGCCAAGAGCTGATGTCCGGCTTCCACGTTGTCGCGGATGGTCATCACCGGGAAGCGGGGGCCGTGAAAGGGCTCGGGCGTGTTGCTGGGCGACGACGAATGGCCGTTGCCGAATAGCTCGGTGGCCACCAGGAATACCTTGGCGGTGTCGAGGGCTTTGCCGGGGCCGATGAGCCACTCGTAGCCGTGGTGGTCGGCCATGTAGTGCGAGGGCAGCAGGATGGCGTTGTCGCGGGCGGCGTTGAGGTGGCCGTAGGTACCGTACACCACGCGGGCCTGCGGGAGGGTGGGGCCGCTTTCGGTCCGGAATTTTTCCAGCACGAACACATGGTGCTGAGCGCGGTCGGGGCGCGGGCTGGCGGGCGCGTCCTGGGCGCGTAGGCCGATTGGGTTGAAGCCAACCACCGCGGCAATAAGGGCAAAAAACGGTAATAGGGGACGCATGATGAGAGTTGGGAATATGGCGATATTGCCGGAGTAGCGGAAACCCAAGCAACGCAATTGGGTTTAGCCTGCAAGTAACGCGGCTTTACAAGTCCGAACCCCACGCGGAATTTTGGGGCGCGTGGCAGCTCGTCGGCCTGGAAACGGCGTTACCTTTCCCCATGCCCGACGCCCCGCCTGTCATCCGTGCCACTCACCTTTGCAAAAGCTTTGGGGCGCACGCCGTGGTGCAGGACGTATCGTTCGACGTGGCCGCGGGCGAAACGCTGGTGCTCCTCGGCCCCAGCGGCTGCGGCAAAACCACGCTGCTCAAGCTGCTCAACCGCCTGATTGAGCCCGATGAGGGCACGGTGGAAATCAACGGCCGCAACGCCCGCCAGCAGCCCGTAGAAGTGCTGCGGCGCGGCATCGGCTACGTTATTCAGCAGGTGGGCCTGCTGCCGCACTACACCGTGGCCGAAAACGTGGCCGTGGTGCCGCACCTGCTCGGCCACGCCCCGGCCGCCATTGCGGCCCGCACCACAGCGCTGCTCACCCGCCTGCACCTGCCGCCGGCGCGCTATGCGGGGCAGTACCCGCACCAGCTTTCGGGCGGGCAGCAGCAGCGCGTGGGCCTGGCCCGCGCCCTGGCCGCCGACCCGCCCATCATCCTGCTCGACGAGCCCTTCGGGGCCCTCGACCCGCTCACCCGCGCCAGCATCCGGCGCGAATTTCGGGAGCTGGAGGAGCTGAAGAATAAAACCGTCGTGCTCGTGACCCACGACGTGACCGAAGCCTTCGAGCTGGCCGACCGCATCATGCTGCTCGATGCGGGCCAGATACAGCAGCTGGACACGCCGCGGGCGCTGCTGTTTCGGCCCGCCAATGCGTTTGTGCGCCGCTTCTTTGCCGCCGAGCGGCTGGCGCTGCAGCTGCGCACCCTCACCCTGGGCGACCTTTTCCCCAGCACCGAAACCGACACCTTCGATTTGACCGCCACCACCACAGTACACGATGCCTTGGAGGCCCTGACAGGCGCTGCTCCGGCCACTGCCCGCTTCACGGTGGCGCAGCTCATGGCCGCTTTCGGCGAGGCCCTACAACAAGAGGAGAAGGCATGGAAACGCTAGCCGCCCTCTTCACTTTCTGGCACGAGCAAGCCGGCAAACTGGGCGAGCAAACCCTGCAACACATCGGCCTCACGGCGGGCTCGCTGCTGCTGGCGGTGCTCCTGGGCGTGCCGCTGGGGCTGTTTTTGTCGCGCAGGCCGCGCTGGGCCCCGGCCGTGCTGGGCCTGGCGGGCGTGCTGCAAACGGTGCCCAGCATTGCCCTGCTCGGCTTCCTGATTCCGCTGCTGGGCATTGGGCCGAAGCCGGCCATTTTCGCGCTGTTTCTGTATTCGCTGCTGCCCATTATCCGCAACACGCTGGCCGGTATTCGGGGCGTGGCGCCGGCCGTGGTGGAAGCCGCCCGCGGCCTGGGCCTGACGGATGGCCAGGTGCTGCGCCGGGTCGAATTGCCGCTGGCCCTGCCGGTGCTCATGGCCGGCATTCGCACGGCCACGGTGATAAACGTGGGCGTGGCCACGCTGGCGGCCTACGTGGCGGCCGGCGGGCTGGGCGAGTTCATCTTCGGCGGCATCGCGCTCAATAATCCCGTGATGATACTGGCCGGGGCCCTACCCGCCGCCGGGCTTGCGCTGGCGTTCGATGCCCTGCTGGGCGGCGTGCAGAGGCTGAGCACGAAGCGCCTGGGCCAGGTGGGCGCGGCGCTGCTGGTGGCGCTGCCCCTGCTGGGCGGGCTGTATTTGCTGCCCCGCGCCACGGGCAAGCTGCTGGCCGGCTTCAGCCCCGAGTTTGTGGGCCGGGCCGATGGCTTGCCGGGCCTCACCAAAAGCTACGGCCTGGTGCACCTGCCCAGCGTGGTGCTGGCCCCCGCGCTGGTGTACGAGGCCGCCCGCCACGCCGATGTGGACGTGATTGACGGCTACTCGACCGATGGCCGCATTCGGGCCTACGGCCTGCGCGTGCTTCGCGACGACCGCCGCGTTTTCCCACCCTACTACGCCGTGCCGGTGGTGCGCCCCGCGCTATTGCGCACCCACCCCGAGCTGGCCGCCGTGCTGGCCCGCCTCGATGGCCAGATTTCCGATTCGGTGATGACCGACCTGAACTACCGCGCCGACTACCTCCACCAAGACCCCAAGGCCATTGCCGAAGCCTTTTTGCGGCTACGCGGGCTGTGGCGCGCCCCGCGCCCGGCCGTAGCAGGCGCGGCGGTGGTGAAGCTGGGCTCCAAGATTTTTGCCGAGCAATACATTTTGGCCGAGCTGTACGCCGCCCTCATCCGCGGCAATACCGATTTGGCTGTGGAAACCAAAACCGGCCTCGGCGGCACCACCATTTGCTTCGAGGCCCTGCGCGATGGGGCCATTGATATGTACCCCGAATACACCGGTACCGGCCTGCTGGTGCTGCTGCAGCCCACGCCCGCTGTAGTCGACTCGCTGGGTGGCCGGCCGGCGGCGGTGCTGGGCTACGTGCGGGCCGAGTTTCGCCGCCGCTTCGGCCTCGAGTGGCTGGCCCCGCTGGGCTTCAACAACACCTACGCCCTGCTGATGCGGGGCCAGCAGGCTCAGGAACTGGGCATCGTCAGCGTGTCGGATTTGGGCGGCTACTTGCGGCAGTGATTGCCAAAAAGCGTTTAGACAAACATTGATTAACAAACACTATTTATTGATAAACAGTAAATAGTGTACCTTGGCAACTTCTTTTCGCTACCAAGCTATTGTGCCATGCATCCTGTTTTTACACTTGCTTCCGTCCGTCGGAGCGCCAACGCGTTACTCTACGTAAGCTCCGCGCAGTTACTGCTATTCCTGGGAACGGCGGGTTATAGTTTCTGGTGGGCCAGGAATGGTTTGGTGGTGCAGGTTCAGGCCCACGAAATCGCCAATGGCCGGCCGCACCTGAGCACAGTCATCAACTCGCCGGTGGGCGCTTACTTCACCGGCACGCAAGGTATGCTGCTGTACCAGCCCACTTCGTTTTGGGAAAACCTGCTGCTCTACCGCATCAGCGGCATAACCATTGTTGATGCGCTTTTCATGTTCGCGGTCGGACTGTATTTGTGGCGGGTGCTGCTGAGGCTGCGGGCCGGCCAGGAATTTGCGTTGCGGCCCGGCCGGGTTTTTACGGTAATTGGCGGGCTTACGGCGGCCATGTACGTCATCAAAATGACCTTCGATTTAGGCATTGCCCGCTTATTTGAAACCCGGACCAACCACTTATTTTACCTCAGCCCACAGCCGAGCAGCATGGTATACGTCTTCATGGGCTCACTACTGCTTGCCTGCGGCCAACTTTTGCGGCGGAGTGAAGAACTACAGCAGGACGCCGACCTGACCATTTGACTTATGCCCATTCTAGTGCAGCTCGATGTGATGTTGGCCCGCCGCAAAATGAGTCTGACCGAGCTTAGCGAGCGGGTGGGCATCACGCTGGCCAACTTGAGCGTGCTAAAAAGTGGCAAGGCCAGGGCCATCCGCTTTTCAACTCTGGCTGCCATTTGCCAGGCATTGGACTGCCAACCCGCCGACCTGCTGGAATACGCACCAAATGCTCCTGTCTAAACCAGTCGTTGGTTGATACCCCTCCTTTACTTTCGCTGCATGAATGCCGATTTCACCCTAGCCACCGCCACGCCCGCCGATGCGCCGCGCCTCACCCAGTTCGTAAACGCGGCCTACCGGGGCGATTCGTCCCGCCAGGGCTGGACCACCGAAGCCAACCTGCTCGACGGCCAGCGCATCGACGAAGCGGGCCTGCTCGACATGCTGGCCCTGCCCCAGGCCGCCACCCTGCTGTGCCAAAACGCGGCGGGTGAACTCCTCGGCAGTTTTCATGTGCAGGCCGATGCCGAACGGCTGCACCTGTCCATGCTGGCCGTGGCGCCCGCCGGGCAGGGCCAGGGCGTGGGCAAGTTCCTGCTGCGCGCCGCCGAAAACTACGGCCGCCAGCACGGCTGCACGGTGAGCAAGATGACCGTCATTTCGGTGCGGCCCGAACTCATTGCCTACTACGAGCGGCAGGGCTACCACCCCACCGGGGCCACCAAGCCCTTCCCCACCGACCCGCGCTTCGGCGTTCCCAAGCAGCCGCTGGAGCTGCTGGTGCTGCAGAAGCCGCTCGGGTAGTCTTCACCGAGCCCCGGTGCGGGCAGCGACTTACCAACGACCTTCCGACGATTTTAGCCAGCGTTGTTTGCCCGTTGCGGCGGGGTAAATTTGTCGCGGTTGTACCGTTGCAATACTTCGGCGTACCGCTCAAATTCGGTTCGTTCTCCCATTCCTTGCCCACATGAAATACCTTGGCCTTGGCCTTCTCATTCTACTCGGACACGCGCAAAGCCACGGCCAGGGGCGGCGGGCCAAATTCCTGGAGCCTGCCGCGCACGGCAAATACCAACCGGGCTGGTACACGCTGCTGGACGGCACGCGGCACGCGGGCAGGCTGCGCTTGTGGCAAACCCTGACCCGTAATGCGGTGCAGGTGGACCAGGGCAAAGCCGACCCCATCAACCTGGCGCCCGAAGCGTTGCGCCATTTCACAATGGGAACCGATTCGTTCACCGTCGCGCGGGAGGTTGCCGTAGCTGGCCAGCCGACCACCATGCCTTTTGGCGAAGCCGACGTTTACCGGGTCGTCCTAAAGGGCAAGTTTCAGGTGTTGGAGCACGACCGGCTGGTGCCGGGTCAGTACGGACCGGGCCAGTACGGGGCGGGCCAGTACGGCGGGACGGGCCAGTACGGGGCGGGCCACTACCGCACCTGGGTACTGCGCCCCACCAAAGAAGCTGACCTGGTAATGATGCCTACTAATAACCAAGAGTTTGCGCAGCATGCGGCCGCTTTTTTCGTCGACTATCCCCTGCTGGCCCAGCACATCCGGGCGGGGCTGGTAGGCCCCGCCGACTTTAAGCGCATCGTGTATTCCTATGTTTTTCGCAAAGAAATTGACCAGGTAACCTACGAGGAAGCAGCCACGCTTTTTCGATAACCCGCCGGCTACCCCAAGCGGCCCACACCGCCTGGGCAACGCCACAGCATCCCCCGGCCGCCGCTCACGCTCCTAATGTTGCTGCTGGAGAAACCGCTGGGGCTGGAGTAGATATACCACCGTTTTCGTGAACGCGCAAAAGTGCATTTTGCAGCCTAACCAAAAGTAAGTCATTTCCTTTCCGTTGATATATGCTGCATCGATTGCGCCTCCTCTTTCTGCTTGTGCCGGTGGGGTTATCCGGCTGTGTTGGCCTTAGCCTCGTCGCTGGCACCCGCCAACGGCCGGTCGGCACCACCCTGGGTCTGCATGTGGGCGACAACGGATTGAATAAGGGCGGGGTCACCACGGCCGATGCCCTGCGCCTCTGGGGCGAGCCGCGCCGCAAAGCAGTAGTCGGTTTGCAGCAACGCTGGCAGTACCGGGCCGACGAACTGGCTTGGCGCGGAGCTCAAGTATGGCTCATCATTCCGGTCCCTCTCTTGCTACCCGTTGGGCACAAAAAAGTGACCTTAACCTTTGAGGAGGACCAACTCCAGGGGTACACAATAGACGATGCCCGGGAAAGATTTTTTGGGTTTTTCATCTCGAATTACGACAGCAAAACGTGGCTGTTCAACGAGGGGGATGGCAGTGGAGAAAACGACCCCAGTTGTCATGGAGCCTATGGTTGCTACTAATCCCTCCTTTCCCTAAACAGCAACCGGTAGTGCTCACAAGTGCTGCGAACACCTTCTGGTGTCGAGTGCGAGTTCCCTCATGCTGGCGCGAGTTTAGCGTAGCGTAACTCGTGACCAGCTTTGCGGTGGAGGTTGCACCTCTACTGCCGTATTAGCGGCACGGCAGGATTGCGCCGCTAGCTTTATCCGACGACATCGTTCTACTGAGAGGCACAGCCTCGCCCGGATTTACAGTCACGAGTTACGCTGCGCTAAACTCGCGCCAGTTTAGGGGAGTTGCCCCAAGTATCCTGCTTCGGCGGCGCGGCTTACCGCACCAGCTTCTCGGCCCGAAACAGGTCGTCGGCCGCTTGCAGGAGCTTGGCCCGCAGCGGCGGATTGTAGTTGGGATGGGCGGCCAGGAAAGTGCGCACGGTGGCCGCCGCGGCGGGCGACTGATAAGCCCCCAGCGTGGCCTGCAGCCAGGAAGACGGAAAGAAAATGTCGCCGGTGAGTTGGATTTCTTCCAACAGGTTCAGGCTGGCGGACAGGTACTTTTCGGACGTGGCCTGGCGCAGCGGGTGGTGCAGGTAGCCGAGCGCGGACGTTACCCAGGCTTCTTTTTCGCGGTTCTGCTCGTCTTTCAGGCTGGCAAAAAACGCATCGCGGGTGGCCGCGTCGGGAGCCAGGGCGGGCATGAGAAACTGCAGGCGCTGGCGGCGGTCGGGATTTTTGATGCGGGCGAGCTGGGCGGGCAGGATGGGCTGCGGCGCGGCGCCCTGGCCGGCAGGATAGGCGCGCACGGCCAGCGCCAGGGCCAGGGCGGTGTAGTCGTCCTCGGTGAGCTTCACGCCGACGGGGGCGGCTTGCGTTTGCCAAATGCGGTAGAGGCGCGCTTGGGCGGGCGGGGTCAGGGCCACGGACTGATAGGCTTTAAAGAGCTGCTTCTTGGCGTTGGCCGAGGGGCTTTGTTGGAGGGCGGCCCAGAGGTTCTGCTCAAAGGCGGGCCCTACGGCCTGCCGCTGGGCCGGGCCGAGAAATTGCCAGAAAATGTCGGTGGCCTGGTCGAGCAGCAGCTTCAGGTTCAGCTCCTCGGGTTCGCGGGCGAGGGCCTGGCGGTACACGGCCAACAATTCCTGCGGCTTGAGAACCTGGCCCTTGAGCATATTCTCGTAGAGGTTGACGTAGGCGGCGGCGCGGGCCACGGGGCTCTTTAGCGTGGCCAGTTGGGCCGGCAGCTCTTTTGCCACCGGAAACACCCCGTAGCCCAGACCAGTGGAATTGAAGACGATGAAGGCCGGCGCGGGCTCGCCGACGACCAACGGCACGGCCACGGTGCGCTGATTCATGTTCACGGTCAGCTCCTTGGTGCGGCCGCCGGGGTACACCAGCAGCAGCTCAAAGAGCTGGGGCCAGAGGCGGTCGGAGCCATCTTCGGCGCGCTGGGTGAGGCTGAGGCCGGTGATTTTACCGGCACTGGTTGTCAGCTCGTGGCTGAAAACCGGCCGGCCGGGCTGGTTCACCCACACCTGGTTCCAAGCCTGGAGGTCGGCGGGCGTGCGGGCATCGAGCAGGTCGATGAGGGCGGGCCAGGTGGCGTTGCCGTGGGCATAGCGGCGCAGGTAGTCCCGCAGGCCCTCCCGAAAGGCTTCCTCCCCCATGAGGCGCTCCAGCTGGCGCATCATGATGGGCGCTTTGTGGTAGATGATGTTGCCGTAGAGCGAGCCCGCGTTCTGTAAGTTGGCCAGCGGCTGGCGAATGGGGTTGGCCCCGGCGGTGCGGTCGATGCCGTAGGCGGCGGGGTAGTGGTCGATGACGAACTTGAGGTCGTAGTTCGAATTCCGGACCGCTACGCGCGTGACCTTGTCGGCCATGAAATTGGCGAATACCTCCTTCATCCACACATCGTTGAACCACTGCATAGTCACGAGGTTGCCGAACCACATGTGGGCCGTTTCGTGGGCCACCAGGTTGGAACGGGCCAGCAGCTGGTCCTGGGTGGCGCCCTCATCCAAAAACAGCGTCGAAGCCTTGTAGTCGATGGCCCCCACGTGCTCCATGCCGCCGTACTGGAAATCGGGAATCGACACGAAATCGAACTTCTGAAACGGGTAAGGCAGGCCGGTGTACTGCTCCATGAACTGCAGCGCATCGGCGTGCAGCTGGAAGATGGGGCCCAGGCTGAGGCGCAACTTGGCAGCGTCCGTTTCGCGGTGCAGCAGGCGCATGGCCCGGCCGTTCAGGGTTCGGTTTACCCGCGAAAATTTGCCCGCCGCGAAGGAAAACAGGTAGGTACTGATGCTGTCGGACGTGGCGAAGATGTACTGTTTGATGGTGCCGGACAGCACCGAATCGCGCACCGGGGCGTTGGCCACGGCCTGCCAACCGGCCGGCACGGTGAGGGCCAGCGCGAAGGTGGCCTTCAAATCGGGCTGGTCGAAAACGGGCACCACGGTACGGGCGCGGTCGGGCACCAGCAGGGTGTAGAGGTACTCGTCGTTGCGGTTGAGGGACTGCTCGCCGGCCATGAGGCGGATTTCGGCCACGTTGTGGCCCGGCTTGAGCGCGGCGGCGGGCAATACGAGGTGCTCGGCGCGGTGGTCGATTGCCACGGGCTGGCCATTTACCGTGAGGCCGTGCAGGTTTGCCGTCGGAGCTTTGAAATCGAGCTGCACCGGCAGCCGGTTGTCTTTCAAATAAAAGGATACCGACTCAACGGCCTCGATGGGCGTCGTTTTTTGGGCTGGCACCGTCAGGCTGAGCTTGTAGGCCACCCCGCTGATGAGCTGCTTGCGGGCCACGGCCAAGGCTTCGGACACGCCCTTTTCGACGGGCGGCTCCGGCAAGGGCAAGGCCCCGACGGGAAGCACCGCGCTGGCGGCATTCGCAGTACGGGGCAGGGACAGGGGCTGGCGCTGGCAGGCAGCGGCGAGCAGGCCGAGCGCGAGCGCGCCGGTGCCGCCATATTTGCGGAAGCTAAAAGTCATTGGAAGAAACCGGTGCAGAGAGCCTCAAAAGTAACCGCCGCCGCCCCGTGAGCAACCGCCCCCTGCCGCTCCCCGCCCCGCCGCCCGCCGTGCGGCTGTTTCCGCTGGGTGACTCGGCCGTCGTGCTCGAATTCGGCACGGGCATCAGCCCCCTGACGCACGGCGCCATTGCGGCTTTCAGCCGCTACCTGGCGGCGCACCCGTTCGTGGGTCTGCGCGAATACGTGCCCGCCTTCACCACCCTCACCGTGTACTACGACCCCTGGCTGGTGAGCGAAAACGGCCAGTGCCAGCCGTATGAGCGGGTAGCGGAAGTCCTACGCCAATTGCTGGCAACTGCTACGGCCACTGAAGCGACCGCCGAAACTTCCGTTGTGGAAATCCCGGTGTGCTATGGCGGTGAGTTTGGGCCTGATTTGGAATTCGTGGCCCAACACGCCGGACTGACCCCGGACCAGGTTATCGAACTGCATTCCAAAGCCGAATACTTGGTGCACATGATTGGCTTCGCGCCCGGCTTCCCGTACCTGGGCGGGCTGGATGCGCGGCTGGCCACCCCGCGCCGCCCGGAGCCGCGGGCGCTGGTGCCAGCCGGCGCGGTGGGCATCGCCGGGCCGCAAACGGGTATTTATTCGCTGCCCACGCCGGGCGGCTGGCAGCTCATCGGCCGCACGCCGCTGCGGCTGTTCAACCCCGAATGGGCGCACCCGAGCCGGCTGCGGGCCGGCCAACACCTGCGCTTCGTGCCCATCGATACCGCCGAATTTACGCGGCTTCAGCAACAAGAGCTTCTGCTATGAGCCTCCGCATCCTCCGTCCCGGCCTGCTCACCACCGTGCAGGACCTGGGCCGTTTCGGCTACCAGCAGGACGGCCTCGTCGTGAGCGGGGCCATGGATGCCGTGGCCCTGCGCGTGGGCAACCTGCTGGTGGGCAATGCCGAGCACGCGGCCGGCCTCGAAATCACCCTGCTCGGCCCCACCATCCGCTTTGGGGCCGCCCACCTCATTGCCCTCACGGGTGCCCACCTCTCCCCCACCCTCGACGGCCAGCCGGTGGGCCTGAACCGGCCCATTAGGGTGCGGGCCGGCACTACGCTGGCTTTTGGCGCGCCGGTGGCGGGCAGCAGGACCTACCTGGCGGTGGCCGGGGGCGTGGCCGTGCCTGTGGTGCTGGGCAGCCGCGCCACGTATTTGCGCGCCGAACTGGGCGGCCTGCACGGCCGGGCGCTGCGGGCCGGCGACGAGCTGCCCACCGGCGAGCCAGCGCCGCTGAGCCAACAACTGCTGCAAGCCCTGCCCGAATTTCAACCCGAAAAAAACTGGAGCCAGGCCCGCTGGACGCCCGGGCCCGACCTCTGCCCCGTGCCCCGGCCCAACCCCATTATTCGCGCACTGCCGGGACCGGAGTACGGGCAGTTTTCGGTCGGCAGCCAGCGGGCGTTCTGGCAACGGCCGTTCACCGTCAGCCCCCAGGCCGACCGCATGGGCTACCGCCTGCAAGGGCCGAAGCTGGAACGCTTGGTTGATACCGAGCTGCTGAGCAGCGCCGTCGCGTTTGGCACGGTGCAGGTGCCGGCCGGCGGGCAGGCCATCGTGCTGCTCGCCGACCACCAGACGACGGGCGGCTACCCCCGGCTGGCGCAGGTTATTTCGGTCGATTTTGCGGCCCTGGCGCAAGTGCGGCCGGGCCAGACCCTCCGCTTTCAGGAAGTTTCACTGGCCGATGCGCAGGCGCTGTACCTTGCCCAGGAACGACGGGTGGCGGCATTGCGGCGGGCCATCGGGGCTTTTTTCAAAATCTGAGGGACGCTGTGCTTCGGCGGGCCCGGCGTGCCGTTCTTGTTGGCTCATTCACCACCGTACCCCACTTTATGCCCCCCATCCCTACCGTTGATTTGAACTGCGACATGGGCGAGAGCTTCGGGGCCTGGCACCTGGGCCACGACGCGGCCATTATGCCCTTCATTACCTCGGCCAACATTGCCTGCGGTTTCCACGCCGGCGACCCGGCCGTGATGAAGCGCACTGTGCGCCTGGCCCTACGCCATAGCGTGGCCATTGGCGCGCATCCCGGGCTGCCAGACTTGGTCGGTTTTGGCCGGCGCAACATGGATATTTCAGCCGAGGAAGCGTTTGAAATGACGGTGTACCAGCTCGGCGCCCTGACCGCCATCGTGCGGGCCGAAGGCGGCGCGCTGCACCACCTCAAACCCCACGGCGCGCTCTACAACATGGCCGCCACCAACGCTGCCCTGGCCGAAGCCCTGGCCGAAGCCGTGTACAAAGTGCAGCCCGAGCTCACGCTTTACGGCCTGGCCGGCTCGGAGCTGACCAAGGCCGGCGAGAAACTCGGCCTGCGCACCGCCCACGAAGTCTTTGCCGACCGCACCTACCAGGCCGACGGCACCCTCACCCCCCGCCGCCAGCCCGACGCCCTGCTTACGGACGCCGCCGCCGCCACGGCCCAAGTGCTGCGCCTGGTGACCGAGGGTCGGGTCCGCAGCCAGCAAGGCCCCGACGTAGCCCTGCGGGCCGATACCGTGTGCCTGCACGGCGACGGCGCGCACGCCCTGGAATTTGCCCAGCAGCTCAATCAGGCCTTGCGCGCCGCGGGCGTGCAGCTGGCCGCGGGCACTACCGGCCGCGCCCAATGAGGCCGGCGCTACCGAAGGCCCGCTGGTGGGGCGGGGCCAGCCTGGGGGCCGCTTTCCTGATGGCCAACTCGTCCATCGGGCCGGGCTTCCTCACCCAAACCACGGTTTTTACCCAGCAGCTGCTCACCAGCTTCGGGTTCGTGATTCTGGTTTCGGTCGTTCTCGATATTGGCGCGCAGCTCAATACCTGGCGTATTCTCACGGTGAGCGAGTTGCGGGCCCAGGACCTGGCCAACAAGCTGCTGCCGGGGCTGGGCTACTTCCTGGCCGCGACGGTCATTCTGGGCGGCTTCGCGTTCAACATCGGCAACATTGCCGGCTGCGGACTGGGGCTGAACGTGCTCACGGGCATGTCGTTTGAAAAGGGCGCCCTCATCAGCTGCGCGGTGGCCCTGACGCTGTTTTGGGTGCGCGAAATCGGGAAGATGCTCGACGGCTTCACCAAGATTCTGGGCACGGTCAAGATTCTGCTCACGCTGGGCATTGCCTTCAGCGCGCACCCGCCCCTGCTGCAGGCGCTGCACCACACGCTGCTGCCGGTGAAGATGAGCGCGGCGGCCATCGTCACCATCGTGGGCGGCACGGTGGGCGGCTACATCACGTTTTCGGGCGCGCACCGGCTGCTCGATGCTGGCATCACCGGCCCAGAAAACCAGGCGGAAGTGACGCGCAGCGCCATCAGCGGCATCGTCATTTCCACGCTTATGCGGTTCGTGCTGTTTCTGGCCATCGTGGGCGTGCTCAGCCACGGGGCCGTGCTGGAGGCCGACAACCCGGCGGCGGGCGTGTTCCGGTCGGCGGCGGGCGAGGTGGGCTTCCGCATTTTTGGGGTGATTTTGTGGAGCGCCGCCATCTCGTCGGTGGTGGGGGCGGCGTATACCTCGGTTTCGTTTTTCAAGACTTTCCACCCCGTATTTGCGCGCTACGAGCGGGTATGCATTTCGGTGTTCATTCTACTTTCAACGGGAATTTTCGTCCTGATTGGCAAGCCCACGCAGCTGCTCCTGTTTGCTGGGGCCATCAACGGCCTCATCCTACCCATTGCCCTGGGCATTGTGCTGGTGGCCGCCACCAGCCGCCGTCTGATGGGCAGCTACCAGCACCCCCGCTGGATGCTGGCCGCCGGCTGGGTGGTGGTGGTGGTGATGGGCGGCCTGAGCGTGCCCGTACTGGTGGAGCAAGTGAGCGGGCTGCTGCGCTGATTTTGTATTGAAAAGCAGAAAAAAGAACGTCATGCTGAGCGTAGCCGAAGCATCTCGGGTGTGGTAGTAACTCAATAGTTAGCCGAGCTAACCTTTCGTTAAACTATGCGAGCGAGATGCTTCGGCTACGCTCAGCATGACGTTCGAAAGTCTAGCTTTATTCTAAACCCTGCCCATGCCCCCTAACCCCTTTCACCGCGATGCCCTGGTGGGCCAGCTCACCGCGGTGCCCGCGTGGGACCTCATCGTCATCGGCGGGGGGGCCACGGGGCTGGGCGTGGCGCTGGACGGCATCAGCCGGGGCTACAAAACCCTGCTGCTGGAGCAGGCCGACTTTGCCAAGGGCACCAGCAGCCGCAGCACCAAGCTGGTGCACGGCGGCGTGCGCTACCTGGCCCAGGGCGACGTGGGGCTGGTGCGCGAAGCCCTGCACGAGCGCGGCCTGCTGCTGCAAAACGCCCCGCACCTGTGCCACAACCAGGCGTTCATCATTCCGAACTACAACTGGTGGGGCGGCCCGTTCTACACTATCGGTCTAAAGCTGTACGACCTGCTGGCCGGCCGGCGCAGCCTCGGCGCATCGGAACACCTGAGCCGGGCCGAAACCCTGCGCCAGCTGCCCAACCTGCGCCCCAGGGGCCTGCGCGGCGGCGTACGCTACCACGACGGCCAATTCGACGACGCCCGGCTGGCCGTGAACCTGGCCCAAACCTGCATCGACCACGGCGGCACGGCCCTCAACTACTGCGGCGTGCTGGGCCTGCTCAAAGATGCCCACGGCCGCGTGACCGGCGTGCGCGCCACCGACCACGAAACCGGCCGCGAATACGAGCTGCGCGCCAAGACCGTGGTGAACGCCACCGGCATTTTCGTGGATGACGTGCGCCGGCTCGACGAGCCCGGAGCGCCCCCGCTGGTGCGGCCCAGCCAGGGCGTGCACCTGGTGCTGGACCGGTCGTTTCTGCCCGGCGGGGCCGCCCTGATGATTCCCCGCACAGAGGACGGCCGGGTGCTGTTTGCCGTGCCGTGGCTGGGCCGCGTGGTGCTGGGCACCACCGACACGCCCGTGCCCACCGCCAGCCTGGAGCCCCGGGCCCAGGAAGCCGAAATAGATTTCCTACTGCGCACCGCCGCCCACTACCTCACCCGCGCCCCCACCCGCGCCGACGTGCGCAGCATCTTTGTGGGCCTGCGCCCGCTGGCCGCCGCCGCCAGCGGCAGCACCAAAACCAAGGAGATTTCGCGGAGCCACAAAATCGTGGCCTCGGCCAGCGGCCTCGTCACCATCACGGGCGGCAAATGGACCACTTACCGCCGTATGGGGGAGGACGCCATCGACAAAGCCATTTCCTTGGGTCAGCTACCAGCCGCGGCCAGCCAAACCGCCCAGCTGGCCATCCACGGCGCCGAAGCGGCCACTGCGGCCACGGGGGAGGCGGCATTCGCGCACTACGGCGGCGACGCCGCTGGGCTACAACAACTGCTGGCCGAAAACCCGGCCCTGGGCGCGAAGCTCGATGACGAGCTGGAATTCGTGCAGGCCGAAGTGGTGTGGGCGGCCCGGTTTGAGATGGCCCGCACCGTGGAAGACGTGCTGGCCCGGCGCGTGCGGCTGCTATTTCTGGACGCCGCCACGGCTATGCGCGTGGCCCCAGTCGTGGCCGCGCTGCTGGCCCAGGAGCTGGGGTTCGACGCGGACTGGCAGACGCGGCAGGTGGCGGCGTTCGGCGAGCTGGCGCGGGGGTATTTGCTGGTTACGCCGACAGTTCCGCGCTGAATGAACGTCATGCTTATCGGGCGGCCGCGCGGTCGAAGCATCTCTACCGAGCAAGTAATTCAATCTATTAGCTTAGTATTGAGGTAGAGATACTTCGGCTTCGTTACACTTCGCTCAGCATGACGTTCTGATTGCGTCTTCTTCCGTTGACCGCCATGAATTCCTCGCCCCAAGCCGCAACCTACGCCCCCGGCCTCACCAGCCCCGACCTGGCCCCCGTGGCCCCGGCCGAGCGCAGCTGGGGCACCGGCAACTACGCCGCCCTCTGGGTGAGCATGAGCCTGTGCATCCCGACCTACATGCTGGCCAGCTCGCTCATTGAGGGCGGCATGAACTGGTGGCAGGCCCTGCTCACCATTTTCCTGGGCAACAGCATTGTGCTGGTGCCCATGCTGCTCAACGGCCGGGCCGGGGCGCAGTACGGCATCCCGTTTCCGGTGTTTGCGCGGGCCAGCTTTGGCGTGCGCGGGGCCAACGTGCCGGCCTTGCTCCGGGCCATCATCGCCTGCGGCTGGTTCGGCATCCAAACCTGGATTGGAGGCTACGCGCTCTACCAGATGGCGGTGTTGTGGGTGCCGGGGCTGGCCACGCTGCCGGCGGTGTTTCCGGCCAGCTGGGGGCTGGCCACGGGGCCGGCGCTGCTGTTTTTTCTGTTTTGGCTGCTGAACATGTGCGTGGTGCACCGGGGCGTGGAGAGCATCCGCAAGTTACTGGTGTTCAAGGCGTTTTTTCTGCCGGTGGCCGCGCTGGCGCTGCTGTGGTGGGCCATAGCGGCCGGCAACGGGCTGGGGCCGATACTGGCGCAGCCGAGCAAGTTCACTTCCAGCGCCCAGTTCTGGGCCTTCTTTTTCCCCTCGCTCACGGGCATGGTGGGCTTCTGGGCCACGCTCTCGTTGAACATCCCCGACTTCACGCGCTACGCCACCAGCCAGCGGGCCCAGCAAGTGGGCCAAGCCATCGGGCTGCCCGCCTCGATGACCCTCTTTTCATTCGTGGGGGTGGTGGTGACTTCGGCCACGTTCGTCATCTACGGCAAAACCATTTGGGACCCCGTGGTGCTGGCCGCCAGGTTCGAGAGCCGGCTGCTGGTGAGCGGGGCCATGCTGGCGGTGGCCCTGTCCACGCTGGCCACCAACATCGCGGCCAACATCGTGAGCCCGGCCAACGACTTCGCCAATTTTTCGCCCACCCGCATCAGCTTCAAAACCGGCGGCTACCTCACCGGCGTGCTCGGCGTGCTCATCTTCCCCTGGAAGCTCATCGCCGACCCCTCGGGCTACATTTTTACCTGGCTGGTGGGCTACTCGGGGCTGCTGGGGCCCATCGGCGGCATCATGATTGTGGATTATTACGTGCTCCGCCGCCAGCAGCTCAGCGTGCCCGACCTGTACCAGTACACCGGCCGCTACGCCTACCGCCACGGCGTGAACTGGGCCGCCATGCTGGCGCTGGCCGTGGGCATTGCGCCCAACATCCCCGGCTTCCTCACGGCCATCGGCGTGCTGGAAAAGGGTACCGTGTGGCCGGCGCTGGTGGCGGTTTACAACTACGCGTGGTTCGTGGGCTTTCTGGTCTCGGGCGGCGTGTATTGGCTGCTGATGCGCGGGCAAACGGCTGGCCTGCCTGTGGAAACGGCTGCCTCAGCCAGCGTACGGGCCAGCACTATTTCTTCAATCGTTCGATAAACACCGCTTGGCAGTAGCGCGGCCATTCAGCAATCCTGGTGTCCCGGACTTTTGCTGATGATGGCTACGCGAGTAATCTTTGGCGCTATTGGCGCTGCTTATCCAATTCGTCCAGGTCGGCCGAGCCCTGGGCGGGCGGCATCCATTGCCAGGAGCTAGCCGAACCGGAGGCATTTATTTTCAGATAGTTAAGCTGAGCTTTATCAGGCACCAGGTATTGACAGGGGGTCGTTACTGGCAAACCGTCGAAGCACAGCTGCAACGGTTGGGCGTGGCGGAACCACGGCAGTTCAAGGTACTGGCCAGGGCGCAGGCTCCCCACTTCGCGACCATTCACCCGAACCTTGACCAGCGCCGGGCCAGTAGCCGGCACCGGCCGGTACACGTAGATAAACGCGGTGTCGGGGCGGGCGGAAGACCGTGAGCCGGGATAGGCCGCCAGCTCGCCGGTGCGCATGTCGAGGGCGTAAGGCATGGGCTCAGCCGTGTGGTCGGGCTTGTTCATCAGGGCCACCCCCATCACCCCAGCCCGCGCTTGCGCTTCGGCCCGGGCAAGGACGTATTCCTGGTCAAGAGGGGCCTCGCCCACAAACGTGAAAAAACTACCTTGCCGCACCAGCGGGAAAAACCGCTTGCCGTGCAACACAAACAGTTGCTGCCCATCTGAGAAGCCCCACAGGCCCGTGAACTCCTTGCGGTGGCTGCTCCCGTCGGTAGGCAAGGGGCGCACCCGCGCTACCCCCGCCCATTTCTGCATCGCCAACTCGCTTCCAAGCCGCAGCCGGATGGTATCGAGCCGAAATGCCAGGGAAGTATCGGGCCGGTTGGCTAGAAACTGCTCGAAACGATAATACATGCCCCGGCGCGGGGCCTGGCGCAGAATGGGCGGTACCGGTCCGCGGCGGCCGCCCCCGGCCAGGCTGGCCGGCACATCGGATGCCAGCGCGGCCAAGGAGAGAGGTTTTCGGGCGGCCGCGGCCGTCCAATCGGCCCGGTTCAACTGTTCCATGCACTGGCCCAGCAGCAGGGCTACGTGCTCGGCGTGCAAGTACGTGGTTTCGAGCGCGCGGGCGTTGGTGTGCCCTCCTACGCTTTGCACAAAGTGGTAGCCATCGGTCAGGTGCTCATACACATCGGCGGCCAGGTCGGCGCTGGCCTGCTCGGTCATCCGGGTTATGGTTTCGCTCACGCGCAGCTGCCGCAGGCACAGCACCACCGAGTGGTCGGTGGGCCGGGCCGGCAGTTGGGCTTGCACGAACGCCGTTAGCTCGGGCGCGAGGCCTTGTCGGAAGAGCACAGCGGCCGATTTGTTGCCCAGCCCCCGGTACACCACCCCGGTGGCCGCGTGTCCTTCGCGTCCATCCACTACCTGCTCTACCGTCACGGTCCGGTTGGGTACGCTCAGCAGCTGGCCGGTCAAATCGAGGTAATAGGTTTGAGCGCGGGCAGCGGGGGCAGCCGCCAGCAGTAGCGCCGCTAGCAGCAAGGCCAGCAGCAAAAAACGGGTAGACATCATCAGACGGAAATTCAAGGCTTTCCCAAAGTAAGGCTCCCAATCGCCAATGCCGGGCAACCTTTTTTCCGGATGCCAGCCCGCCGCCTGCGTATGCATCTTCCGACCGTTTCCCTGCTTCCCGCTATGCCGACAACTCCTCCCTCTTCCCCCGCTGATTTCTCCGGCTTCGTGCGCGTGCGCGGGGCCCGCGAGCACAACCTCAAAAACGTCGACGTCGACATTCCGCGCGATGCGCTGGTGGTGTTCACCGGCGTGTCGGGCTCGGGCAAGTCGAGCCTGGCGTTCGGCACGCTCTACGCCGAGGCCCAGCGCCGCTACCTGGAATCGGTGTCGCCCTACGCCCGGCGGCTGTTTCACCAGATGGCGGTGCCCGAAGTCACGTCCATTGACGGGCTGCCGCCGGCCGTGGCCTTGCAGCAGCAGCGCGGCGCGCCCAGCACCCGCTCGTCGGTGGGCTCGGTCACCACGCTGGCCAACCTGCTGCGGATGCTGTATTCGCGGGCCGGCGACTACCCGGCCGGCCAGGGCATTATCTACGCCGAAGCCTTTTCGCCTAACACCCCGGAAGGCGCCTGCCCCAACTGCCACGGCCTGGGCCGGGTGTACGAAGTGACCGAGCAGACGATGGTACCCGACCCCTCGCTCACCATCCGGGAGCGGGCCATCGCGGCCTGGCCGCAAGCCTGGGGCGGCCAGAACCAACGCGACATTCTGGTGAGTATGGGCTACGACGTGGATACGCCTTGGCGCGACCTCCCACAGAAGGACCGCGACTGGATACTCTTCACCGACGAGCAGCCGGTGCTGCCCGTGTACCCCGGCTACTCGCCCGAGCAAACCCAGCGGGCCATCAAGCGCCGCGAGCAGCCGAACTACATGGGCACCTTCACGGGCGTGCGGCGGTACGTGCGGCACACCTTCGCCACCACTCAAAGCGCGCTGATGAAAAAGCGCGTGGCGCAGTACATGCTGGGCAGCGACTGCCCCACCTGCCACGGCAAGCGCCTGCGGCCGGAGTCCCTGTCGGTGAAATTTGCCGGCATCGACATTGCCGAGATGGCGCGGCTGCCGCTCCAGCGCCTGGCAGCCCTGCTGCGCCCCTACGCCCAAGGCACGGCCGGCCGGCAGCCGCACGATAACCGGCACCCCGAGCAGGCCATCGTGGCCCGGCTCATTGCCGAAGACTTGGCGGCCCGGCTGGCGGTGCTGCTCGATTTGGGCCTGGGCTACTTGTCGCTGGAGCGCGGCACGCCCACGCTCTCGCCGGGCGAGCTGCAACGCCTGCGGCTGGCCACGCAGCTGTATTCCAACCTGTTTGGGGTGGTGTACGTGCTGGACGAGCCCTCCGCCGGCCTGCACCCCGCCGACACCGAAGCCCTGCTCACGGCGCTGGCCGGCCTGAAGGACGCGGGTAATTCCTTGTTCGTGGTGGAGCACGATTTGGACGTCATCCGCCAGGCCGACTGGCTGGTGGACGTGGGACCGGCCGCGGGGGAGAAAGGCGGCGAAATCCTCTACAGCGGCCCGCCCGAGGGCCTGAAAACCGTGCTGGAATCGCAAACGCGCCCGTTTCTTTTTGAGGCCCCCGTGCTGCCCGACCGGCCCCCGCGCACGCCCAGCGGCTGGCTGCGGCTGGCCGGCGTGACGCGCAACAACCTCGACCGGCTCGACGTGGAATTTCCGCTGGGCGTATTCACCACCGTCACGGGCGTGTCGGGCTCGGGCAAGTCCAGTTTGGTGAGCCAGGTATTGGTGGAATTGGTGGCCGGGCAGCTGGGCCAAGTCCTCAATCCCGAAGACGAGGAGGCCGACGCCCTGGACCAACCCGCCCCGGCCACCCTCGGCGGGCAGATTACGGCCGGCCTGGAAGGCATCAAGCGGCTGGTGCGCGTGGACCAGAAGCCCATCGGCCGCACGCCGCGCTCGAACATGGCCACCTACACCGGCCTGTTCGACCACGTGCGCAAGCTGTTCGCCGCCACCCCCGAGGCCCGCAAGCGCCGCTACGACGCCGGCCGCTTTTCCTTCAACGTGGCCAAGGGCCGCTGCGAAAACTGCTCGGGCGAAGGCTTCGTGATGGTGGAACTGCTGTTTCTGCCCAGCGTGTATGCCCCCTGCTCCGTGTGCCACGGCGCCCGTTACAACGCCAAAACCCTCGAAATCAAGTACCGCGACAAAAACATCGCCGAAGTGCTAAGCCTGACCGTGGACGACGCCTGGGCCTTCTTCGCCGAAGAGCCGCCCGTACACCGCGCCCTCACCGTGCTGCGCGAGGTGGGCCTGGGCTACCTGCGCCTCGGCCAGCCCGCCACCGAGCTATCCGGCGGCGAAGCCCAGCGCATCAAGCTGGCCACCGAGCTGCAGCGCATCGGGCGTGGCAACACGCTCTACGTGCTCGACGAGCCCACCACCGGCCTGCACCCCTCCGACGTGGAAAAGCTCCTGCTCCAGCTCGACGGCTTGGTGGCGGCCGGCAACACCGTCATCGTAGTAGAGCACGACATGCGCGTGGTGGCCGGCTCCGACTGGGTCATTGATATCGGCCCCGGCGCGGGCGAGGAAGGGGGCCGCGTGGTGGCCGCCGGGCCGCCCGCCGAAGTAGCGCAAGCGAAAGACAGCCGAACCGCACCTTACCTAAAACGGTTTTTGCAGCCGGCGGGGTAGCGACGCGGCCCTTCGGCACCTACCAAGCCTTCATTGCCCAGCATTTTCCCTGCCCCATGGACCCCAACACCAACCAGCCGTTTCCCGACCACACCTTCCGCCGCCAGGACGAAACGCCCGACGCAGACTTCTACCGCCTCCCGCGCTTTGTAACGCACATTGACGCCCCCGCCATTGCGGCCGTCACCCAGCTTTACCGCAACTACTTTCTGCCCGATACGGAGCTGTTGGATTTGATGAGCAGCTGGGTGAGCCACCTGCCCGCCGAAATGCCCTACCGCCGCGTGGTGGGCCTGGGCATGAACGCCGCCGAGCTGCACGCCAATCCCCGTCTTGATTCCTTTGTGGTGCAGGACCTCAACGAGCAGCCCACCCTGCCCTTTGCCGACGCTGCGTTTGACGGCGCGGCCATCTGTGTTTCCATCGACTACCTGACCCAACCGGTGGCGGTGTTGCGCGAGTTGGCCCGGGTGCTCCGGCCCGAAGCGCCGCTGGTCATCACGTTCTCGAACCGGTGCTTTCCCAGCAAAGCCATTGCCGCTTGGCACGCCCTCGACGACCGTGGCCACCTCGCCCTGGTGCGGCAGTACCTACTGGCGGCCGGCGGCTGGCACGGCATCGAGCTGCTTGACCGCAGTCCGCAGCCTCCCGGCAGCTCCGACCCGCTGTACGCCGTAATTGCGCGGGCAGCTTCCTGATTATGCTACCCAAACCAAAAGGCTAAAAAGAAAAAAGGCCGTTTCCAATCTGGAAACGGCCTTTTAGGTAGCGAGGACTGGACTCCCCGTACCGGATATGCATTCTGTTGTCTACCAGCTAAACGTGCTTAAACAGCTCAAAAATAAGCCTTTTGGGTAAAACAGGTTTGTTATCTCCACTCCTTTCCGTTAACTTTACTGTGTAACTACTGTGTAACTCCCCCGGCACCGCATGAAACACGTAAACGAAACCCGCAACGCTCTCGAAACCAAACTTCGTCTTGTTAACATCAGCCAAGCTACCCAGTTGGGCAGCATCGTAGCGCAATACAGCCACGGCGGTAAGGTGAAATGGTTTCCCACAGGGTACCGGGTCCGGGAGAAAAATTGGAACGCTGTTAAGCTAGAGATACGCCCCAGTGGTATCGAAGATGTTCCCCCCGTCAGCGTGGAGGATGACAAAAAGAACTCCACGGGTACCAAGCCTAACCCAGTGGCCACCGCTAACAACAAGCTCAAAGATTTCAAGAGCAAGCTTGATACTATTATCCGTGAGTACTTCCAGCAGCACGGTGAAAAGCCAACCATTAAGCAGGTGGAGGTCATCAACGATATAGCGAAAGAGGCTTCACCCCCCGAAGCTCCCAAGCTCACCAACGTTATCGATGCCCTGGGTGCCTTCATTGAAACGAAGGATGTGAAGCCGAACAGCCTTAAGGTCTACTCCGCGCTGCAGGAAAACCTACGTGGTTATAAGGAAGATAAAAAGCAGGACTGGGACGTTGAGACGCTCACCGTTGATGCCTTCGATGAGTTCCAGGGTTGGCTAACATCAAGGGGGTTCCACAACACCACCGTGGAGCGCCGGGTGATAGCGATGAAGAAGTTCCTTGAGTCCCACCAAGAGCAATTAGGCTTTCATTACAAGGACCTCAAGCCCAAATACAAGGTTAAGCCGCCGAAGAACCTTGTCGTGATAACGCTTAGCATTGAAGAACTCAAAGCTTTAGAGGCCTTAGACCTTACCCATAACCCGAGGATGCACCGGGTTCAACAGTTGTTTCTCTTGCAGGCGTGGAGCGGCCTCAGGTTCTCCGACGTAGTAAGGCTGAACGCCTCACATGTTGACGGCGACACGGTGCGAATTGACATAAGCAAAACAGACGATTTTTCCTCAGTACCCCTATTCCCAACGGCCGGGCGAATACTCGCCGAAATCGGCACCGAGCCAATTAGCGTCAGCAACCAGGAGTATAACAGGGTGCTCAAGGACGTGATGAAAGTGTTAGCCGAGACGACGCCCAGTCTTCAAAAGTCAATCACTCAGCTTCACGCTGTTGGCAAGCGAAAGACGCAAACCACAAAGGCTAAATGGCAGTGGATAACAACCCACACAGCTCGCAGAAGTTTTGTCACAATGTGTATTCAAAAGTCTGTCCCTCAGCATTTTACCATGAAATGGAGCAATCACTCGGACCCTCGAAGCTTCCGCAAGTACCAGAACGCGATGCAGGGCGAGGTTGAAGCTGCTCGGCAGTTTATTGATGCCTTCAACGCCTAAAGCTTAACTACTTCACCGCTTAGCATGGTGGTGAACAGCGCCGACGTAGTTACCAACGCCCCCTAGGCCTCCAGTTCAGCCCGCTACGCTGCCAGCCACAACCGTTAGTAATTCCCAGACCCACGGCAAAAACAGCCTCAGCTTCACCGCTGGGGCTTTTTTCATGTCAAACCAGTACGATTAATTTTCGTCGCATTGGGTAGTCGGTGTATGTTTGGTCAAGTCGCTTATTTACCGACAGGCGACTATTTAAGCAAAACCCCGCACATGGAAAAACCCACCAAGCTCTTCAACTTCAAAGCCCCCGTTGTCCTTATCGAAAAGGCCAACGCCACCGCTCAAACTAATTGCCAGACACTCTCCGCAGTCATTCGACGCTACCTCGAATGCTATGTTGCCGCACAGCCCCAGCACGGAGCCAAATAACCGATTCCGCTTACCCTCTTAACAGTGCCAGATGTTATCAACCGTTACGCTATTTGTACCGATTTGTACCGCGTAAATGTCCAGCCCGCTACCACGCTATCTATCACCGGCCCGGCCCCGGCAGACCTCGTCAACCTCACCTACTCCGCCGCCAAGGACACCTACACGGCCGGGACCTACACCGTTGAAAAGGTGCACAGCAACGATGCCGCCTATCATCTACAACTCAACATCTACACCGGTGGCCAGCTCCTGGGCTTCATGTTGACCGATAGAACCAAAAAGTATGGGGTCAGCAAGAACCTCCGGCCGCTCCATGTCACCAACGAAGCCTTTTACACCCTCAACCACGGCGGGGAATTGGCCGGATTCCTTCAGGCTTTTGGGCTGGAAGTAGCTAACTCTAGCCAACTCGACATTTGCCTTTACACGCAACAAATCGACCCCGCCAAACTTATTCAGCGCCTTACCGGCAAAACGGGTAAATACCAGCGCATCATGCGCCGCAATGACAAGCACGAAACCGTCATTGGGGCCAGGGACGAACGTACGGGCAAGATTTTCAATACTACCTATTTCGGCAAGGATAGCGAGACAGTAACCGTTAAGATTTACGACAAGTCCTTTAAGCTGGCCAGCCAGCCAAAACAGTACGTTTCCGACTGGCACCTTGCCAATGGGTTCGACCCCAGTAAGCCAGTGTACAGCGTCGAAGTCAGCATCAAGGCTCGCGCCCTGAAAGAGTACCGGTACAACAATGCCGTTTCAAACACAGGCAAACAGACGGAAGCAACTAGTTATTGCATTGATTTACAAAGACTCAACAGTCCCGCTTACCTCGCGCAGTTGTTTCAGCATTTTTGGCCGCTCGACATCCGCAAGAAAGATGCTACCCGTCCTCAGAATTGCACCCGTGTTTCGCTGATTGACTACACTATTCACGGTGAAGCCGAACTTAACAAAACAGTCGAACTCCGGCCTACTACCAGCACCCTGACGATGGAGAAAAACGTTATCAAATACCATGTTGCCGAATTCGCCCACACCGGTGAAAGTATTCACCTCGACATGGCCCGCGCCGTTGCCCAGCGTCATCAGCTAACCGAAACCCTAGCTAAGCAGCTCGCCAAATTCACTCCGGCTTCGTCAGCGTTACCAGCTCCAACAGAAGCCCAGCAAGTAGCTGCATAACCCACCCGTATAACAATGCCGTTTCAAAAACAAGTAAGACCTATGTAAGCAACAATACATCAATCAGTTACTAGGCAAAGAGTCTCGTGGTATCAAAAACAATCGGCTGGCACCGGTTGTGGCTGGCATCGCGGGACTTTTTTGCTTCCCAAGAGAAAGAACTTCAGCACCCTCAACGGGGCTAGCTGCTGCCCGTGGGGCTTGGGTTTGGAATGCAGCACAGCGCAACGAGAAGCGCAACCAGCAGCGTCTACGGTAGCACCGTGGCCACCGGCGCCAGCGAAGGAAGCAGCGCAGCGAATGACTCCACGCAGAGGAGAGCAGAACGTTGTTACCTGATGGAAATTTGGTGAATCCTGGGGTGTAGTAGCGGCCCAAAACCCCTTAAAAAGAAGCCCTCGGTAATTACTATGGCTCTCCAGGGGTCCGTCAGGCTGAACCGTTGCATGCCGTTAGCACTCCGATTTCGCTTGGTCTTTAAGAAGTTAAATTATACGTTCCTGAATAGCAGCTAACCCCACTTTATTGAGGTCTACTTGAGTAAAAACAATGGTGTAAGGCACCTTTTCGTACCTAATAATAACAGCATTTTTGGCCTCTGCGCGGCTTTAAACAGCAATCTGCTACCTACCTACAAGCGCGACAAGTTTAAAAAGCCGATTTTGCCTTTTTTTAGGCCCAATGCCTGCATATTGCTGTCAATCAGTGGGTGAGTGGCACCCCATTTACAAACGTGGGACTGCGCTTTCAATGCCTAAGGTCTCTCCCGCTGTGGAAACAGGATTGCCTCTTACCTGAGCATAGAGAACTATAAAAATTTATAGTAATCCCTTTCACCATGATTGGTTTAAACTTGGCTATCCGGCCGGTGCCAAGCGGAGTACAGGAAGGACGCATTGAGTTACAAACAGCAGTAAGCCCGACTACATCGTCGGTGGTGCTAGCTTTGGTTTTCCATCTTCGCTCCTATACCATCCAAAACAGCCAGACGGTGAACAACGCCAAGGTAACGTACACCAAGAACACTGACTTATGACCAAATCCCTACTCCTACTTGTTGCCAAGAGTTAAGGTATTCGCATGAGATACAGCCAATTCATCAAACACTACTCTATAAGCGAACCACTAGAGCCAGAAGCCGTGCAGGCCTTGGCAGCTTGGGAAGCCCGATACCGTGCAGAGTTCAGGGGATTAGCGGTCCGTTTTAGTAAGCTACATCTTGCTATCGATGCCCAGAAGCTCACCACCACACGTGAAGAGTTGAAGCGGCTGTTCGGTAAATGGGAAACCGTGGTGCTTAACATGAACTGTGTTAAAAATTAAGGGGTGAGGGTGAGTTTTGAGCTAAAATCAGCTTGATAG
>NZ_BMGY01000030.1 GCF_014640435.1 Hymenobacter frigidus
CTTAGAGCGCTCATGCCAGCAAAAAAGACAAAGCTAAGCGGCCCTTTTTAATGCGTTTACCCTGGGGGTTTGGGGCGGTTCAAGGGGCGGCGCTGATAACCAGAACGTCATGTCGAGCGCAGCCGAGACATCTCGCCGGGTCGTCCTTACGATTGGGTTACAGCACCGGGCGAGATGTCTCGGCTGCGCTCGACATGACGTTCTTTTTCATGCGACTCCTCCCCTCATTCCACCTCACAAACACCCAACCCACCGGAAACCTTCCCTCCTTCCCTGTCGTTTCACCTCTACCGCGTACCTTCGCGGCCCGCTTAGCCTTTCGAGGCGACCGCGGGACTCGTTCTTTACCATTTGGGGATGACCGGAATTGACAGCTTGCGCAAATTGCGGGTAAGCGTGCCAGGAGTTGATGGAAGCTCTCCTGTCAAAAAATCTATCAAACAACAACTGGCGACTATTCGTACGCCATGGCTGCCTAATTCAGAATTAGGTAATTGCCATCGTTCCGCCCGGGTAAGTTTCTACACCTGGGAGTTCGGAGCGTCGTAAGTAGAAAATAGCCTTCGGGGAGCTGTGACTCGGGGGCGAAACTCCACTGTAGCTAGGGAGATTTCAAAGGCCTGACTGACGCCTGAAATTTCATGAAAATCCAAGTCTGGATACGCACGTAGAAAGCACGTTGATTTCCTTGTCTGGACCAGGGTTCGAATCCCTGCATCTCCACCCAATTATGAAAAAAGCCCCACTGGTCGCACGACCAGCGGGGCTTTTTTTTGCCTCACAATTTGGGGTTGCCCAACTGGGCTACTCCTGGCTTTTCTTTTTGACCATGGTCATAATCGTGGCTACGGCCACGGTTTCGCTCGTTTCGTCGGTTACGGTCACCAGCCAGCGCACGATGCCTTTGGCGATGTCGGTTTCGTCGCGCTTTTCCTGGCCGACCTTTTCCTTCACTGTGAGCTGCACGCCGATGGTGGTGCCGGGGTACACGGGCTTGGTGAAGCGGCACTCGTCAAGACCATAATTCAGCAAAACGGGGCCTTTGCGCGGGTCCACAAACATGCCGGCGGCCTTGCTCAGGATGTAGTAGCCGTGGGCCACGCGGCCGGTGAAGAGTGTGCCATCCAACGAAGTAGCGTCGACGTGGGCGTAGAAATTATCGCCCGATACGTTGGCAAAGTTGCTGATATCGGCTTCCGTCACGGTGTGCTTGTGGGTGGTGTAGGTCTGGCCGATTTCCAGCTCCTCGAAGTAGTGCTGAAACGGGTGCTTGTCGTATTCCAGCTGCTTTGCGCCGGTCTGGTACACCTGCGTGATGGCCGTAATCATGCTGGGCGAGCCTTGCAGGGCCACGCGCTGCATAAAGTGCTCCACGCCCCGGATGCCGCCCATTTCCTGGCCGCCGCCGGCCCGGCCGGGACCGCC
Organism: Hymenobacter frigidus; assembly: GCF_014640435.1. Classification (GTDB taxonomy): domain Bacteria; phylum Bacteroidota; class Bacteroidia; order Cytophagales; family Hymenobacteraceae; genus Hymenobacter; species Hymenobacter frigidus. Next base: position 1,426 of record NZ_BMGY01000030.1, read on the forward strand.
GTGAATGAGCTGCGGCAACGGCGAGCCGTGGCCGGTGCTTTCCTTGGCCATTTCGCCGTTCAGCACCAGAATGCGGCCGTGGTGGGTGGCGGCGCCCAGCACGAAATCCTGCGCGGTGCGCGGGTCGTTGGTTGCCAGCGAGCACACCAGCGAGCCTTTGCCGAGGTTGGCGATGGCCACGGCTTCGTCGGTATCGCGGTAGGGCATCAGGGTCACGACCGGACCGAAGGCTTCGACTTCGTGGCTGTCGAGGTGCCGAAACGGGTCATTGTTCAGCAGCACGATGGGCGAGATGAACGCGCCTTTGGTGCTGTGCGCGCCCCGGTCCTGACCCAGAATTTCGACGTTATCAAGGTCGCCGTAGACGATGGGCGTAGTCTTGGCGAGCTGCCGCACCCGCTCGCGGAGCTGCTCGGCCTGGGCCCGGCCGGCCAGCGCGCCCATGCGCACGCCCTCGGCCTGCGGGTGGCCCACGGTAGTTTGGGCCAGGGCCTTGCCTAGGGCAATTTGTACGTCTTCCAGGAACTCAGCGGGCACGATGGCGCGACGGATAGCCGTGCATTTCTGCCCGCACTTGGCCGTCATTTCCTTACGCACTTCTTTGATGAACAGGTCAAATTCGGGCGTGCCGGGCTTGGCATCGAGGCCCAGCACGGCGGCGTTCAGCGAGTCGGCTTCCATCGTGAAGGGCACGGCTTCCTCGTTGATGCGCGGGTGGGCCCGCAGCTTGCGCCCCGTAGTGGCCGAGCCGGTGAACGTGACCACATCCTGGTAGGTGACGTGGTCGAGGATGCCGTGGCCCGAGCCGATGACCAGCTGCAAGGCCCCGGCCGGCAAGATACCGGAGGCAATAATCTCGCGCACCACGGCCTCAGTGAGGTAGGCGGTGGGCGTGGCGGGCTTAACCACGGCGGGCATGCCGGCCAGCAGGTTCACCGCAATTTTCTCCAGCATACCCCAAATGGGGAAGTTGTAAGCATTAATGTGCACGGCCACGCCCTCGCGGGGCACCATCAGATGCTGCGCCATGAAGGTGCCGCCCTTCGACAGGCCCACTGGCTCGCCCTCCACATAAAACGGCTTGTCGGGAAACTTGCGGCGCAGCGAGGCGTTGGCGAACAAGTTGCCGATGCCGCCTTCGATGTCAATCCACGAATCGGCGCGGGTCGCGCCCGAGCGGTAGCTCAACTCGTAAAACTGCTCCTTCTTCTCCTGTAAGTGGAAAGCCAGCGCCTTGAGCATACGGCCGCGCTCGTGAAAGGTCATTTTGCGCAGGGCCGGGTTGCCGACCCGGCGGCCGTAGTCGAGGATGGCGGCGAAATCGAGCCCTTCGGTATTGGCCACGGCGATAAGGTCGCCGGTGCTGGCGTCGAGCAATTCCTGCTGGGTGCCCGAGCCGGGCATCCAGTGGCCAAGAGCGTAGTTTTCGATAATCGGAGTCATGTCAGGGATGGGTGGGATGAGGCGAAAAAGTTAGGCCGGAAACCGCATACAGCGCCCCGGGACCGAGTTTTGCTACTGCACCAGCTGGGCAAACAGTCGCGTGAGCGTATCGGCCGCATCGGCGCAGCGGCCGGGGTGCACGGGCGAGCATTGCACCACAGTACTGCGGGTGGCCGTGAGCCAGCGAAACCGCTCAGCAATGGGTAGCTGGCCGATGGTGCCGCCAGTGGCCCGGCCCTGGCAAATACGCTCGAAGGCGTGCAGACGGGCAGTTATTTCCTCCTGCTCCAAATCCGGGGCAAAGGCGCGCAGTCGGGCCGCGGGCAGCGCACACCGGGTTTCGAGAAAGCCCAGGCTACGGCAGTACAGAATAACGCCGATGTTCAAAAACTCCTCGCGCTCCACGCGGGGCACCACGCGCAGCACGGCGTACTCAAATACGTGCATGGCGGGCGTCCTGAGCTTCCTGAACAAAGATTTCGGAGGCCGCCAGCCGCGCTTCAAGGAAGCGCACGTAGTCGGCGCGCTGGGCTTCGGGCGGGGCGTCGCCGTTGGTCAGCCACTCGTCGGGCACCAGGGCCACGATGGCGCGGAAGACCTCGGGCGTGAGGCGGGCGCGGTAGTCGGCGTCTACCTCGGCCAACTCACTGGCCTGGGGCAGCAGCACATGGTCCTTCACCTGTGGGAATGGGCGCGGGCGGGGCGCGGCCCATTCCGGGCCGGCGTGGTGGGCATAAAGGGCCGCGCCGTGGTCAATCAGCCACAGCTCCTTGTGCCACATCAGCAGGTTGGTGTTGCGGGCGGTGCGGTCCACGTTCAGCGTCAGGCAGTCGAGCCACACAAGTTGCGAAGCCAGCCGCGGCTCGACGGTGGTCACCAGCGCATCGAAGGTGATGGCCCCGGAGAGGTAGTGCAGGGCGAGGTTGCGGCCGGTGCTGGCCCGCAGCAGGTCCTGAATTTCCTCATCGGGCTCGGTACGGCCGAAGGATTCATCCAGCTCGCAGAACACCAGCTCGGGCACCCGCAGGCCCAGTACGCGAGCTATTTCGCCCACAATCAGCTCGGCAATCAGGGCCTTCACGCCCTGGCCCGCGCCTCGGAATTTGAGCACGTAGAGAAAATTGTCGTCGGCCTCGACCAGCGCCGGCAGCGAGCCGCCCTCGCGGAGCGGGGTCACGTAGCGCGTCACGGCCACGGTTCGGAGTTCAGGAACAACGGTTGCCGACATGCGGTATTGAATGGGAAAATTGCCGTGCAAAGGACGGACATTTTTCGGAGGGCAGAATCAGAATGAAGTAGAACGTTCGGGCTACTGCACCAAAATCAGGCTAATTTCAAGGTGCCGACCAGGAAGTTATTGTCGTAGGGAGCGCGTTTACGCTTGCGTTTGTTGCTGATGTTCTCCGGGGTTTGGCTCAATAAGTACGGCGCCATTTTACGCAAAGCATTGACGGTGAGGGCGGCGTTAGCGGTTCGCAGGCGGCACTGGTCCTCGCCGAAGGTCATGTCGGGTTGCCGATGCAGCGGGTTTTCAATGGACCAATGCTGCCGGACCAACCGGGCGTAGGCAGCCGGGTCGGGGTCGGTCACACTGCTCCGGCAAAAGCGTTGGGAGTGGGCCATGCCCGTAGCCGTGTGCCGTTCGGTTTCCACCAGCCCGAGCGTGCGCAACTCCGTCCAGGTCGTCGCAGCCCGCCAACGTGCCGCAGAGCAGCAACGCCAGCACATCTGCCAGCTGGTGCAGACAGCGACCCCGCACCCGAAAATCAGTCACTGTCAAAAAAGACTCAAAAGTAGACATCCCCAAAATCAGCGGCTAGTTTTGGTGCGGAAGCCCTGTTTAGGAGTTGGAATGAAGGAGATACCGAGTAGCGGGCCAATCGTTACAGCGGCCCCAAAAAAATACCGGCAGGCCGGGAGATAAGGCGACGGTGATTAGATAACACGCTTGTAATGTTGCGGTAATGGGTTCCTAATAGTTTTGGTAATTCATTCCACCAAGCCTCTCTTCTATGCCCTTCCACGCTTACTCTTCTCGATTTGCAACTGCTTTTACGCTGACGCTCAGTTTGGCTGGTATCGCCGCCCGGGCCCAAGCCGTGCCCGACCTGGGCTTTACCGGGGCCGCCACGCCGCTCATCGTGGCCGAAAACGCAAGCAGCGTGACGTTGCCGCTCAGTATTCGCAACGCCAACGCCACGGCCAGCACCGTGCAGGTGGTGGTAGCCCCGCTGGGCACGGCCACGGCCGGCGCTGATTTCACCTTCGCCACTGCCCAAACCCTGACGTTTGCGCCGGGCAGCACCACACCGGTCACACTCACGCTGCCTATTACCGATGATGCCACGACCGAGCCCGCCGAATACTTCACTGTGCGCCTCCAGAATCCCACCAACGCTACCCTCACGGCCGGCACTACCGAGTTCCTGGTGTTTATCAAGGATAACGACACGCCGGCCCCGACGCGCACCGGCAACCTGCGCCTCAACCTGCTGGGCAGCTACCAAAACGGCGCGAGCGGCACCAATTCGGCCGAAATCGTGGCCCACGACCCCAGCACGCAGCGCCTGTACGTGGCCAACTCCATTGGCGGCAAGCTTGATATTCTCAACTTCGCCACGCCCGGCATGCTCACGCCGGTGGCATCCATCAACATGGCCCCGTACGGCGGCATCAACTCGGTGGCGGTGCGCAACGGCCTGGTAGCCTGCGCCGTAGAAGACGCCGTGCTGCAGAACGCGGGCAAAATCGTGTTTTTCGACCAGAACGGCTTGTTTATCAAGCAAGTGACGGCCGGCAGCCTGCCCGATATGATAACCTTTTCGCCCGATGGCCGCTACGTCATCACGGCCAACGAAGGCGAGCCCAACGCGGCCTACACCAACGACCCCAACGGCTCGGTGTCGGTAGTGGACCTGACCAGCGGCATCGCCGCCGTGACCCAGGCCAGCGTCACCACCGTCGATTTCAGCGCCTATAATAGTCAGGCAGCCGCCTTGCGGGCGACCGGCATTCGCATCTACGGCGGGCCGGCGGGCACGCCCAGCACCGTGGCGCAGGATTTGGAGCCGGAGTACGTGGCCGTGTCGGCCGATTCGCGCACGGCCTACGTCGGCTTGCAGGAAAACAACGCCGTGGCCACGCTGGACCTCACCACCATGCAGTTCACCAGCCTGCGACCCATTGGCTACCAAGACCACAGCCAGTCCGGTTTCAGCTTCGATGCCTCGGACCAGGCCGCCGATGTGCTGCTGGCCAACTGGCCCGTGCGCGGCATGCGCCAGCCCGATGCCATTGCCTCTTTCGAGCTGCCCGCCAGCCTGGGCGGCGGCCGCTACCTCATCACGGCCAACGAGGGCGATGCCCGCGAATACACGGCCCTTACCGAAGCGGTGCGTCTTGGGGATGCCGGCTACGTGCTCGACCCCACGGTTTTTCCACAGGCTGCGGTGCTAAAAAGAGCCAGTGCCCTGGGCCGCCTGAACGTGACCAACCGCCTCGGCGACACCGATGGCGACGGCGATTTCGACGAGGTTTATGCCTTTGGCGGCCGCTCATTCAGCATTCTCAACGCCACCACCGGCGCGCTGGTGCATGACAGCGGCGACTTACTGGAGCGACTCACCAGCACCGATGCCGCGTTTGGCAGCATTTTCAACGCCAGCAACACCACGGGCAACCCCGTGCGGAAAAACCGCTCCGACGACAAAGGCCCCGAGCCCGAAGGCACCACCATCGGCATGATTCGCGACACGACCTACGCCTTCGTGAGCCTGGAGCGCCAGGGCGGCGTGCTTATCCTGAACGTAAACGACCCAGCCAACCCGCGCCTGGTGCAGTACCTCAACAACCGCAGCCTGACCACTGGCACCGGCGACCAGGGCCCCGAGGGCCTCCTATTCGTATCGGCTGCCAACAGCCCCACTGGCTCGCCCCTGCTGATTTTGGCCAACGAAGTGAGCAGCACAGTAGCCGTGTACCAGATTGGTCTGCGTGGCGTAGTCACAGCCCTAAAAAACGGCCTCATCGCCCCCGCCGCCCTCTATTGCTACCCCAACCCCGCCGTGCCCGGCGCGGCGGTGCGCCTCAGCCGACCCGTAGCCGGCGCCTTGCTCGACGGCCTGGGCCGCGTGGTGCGCCAGCTGCCGGTGGCCACCGACCAGCTCAATGTACAGGGCCTGCCCGCCGGCTTCTACCTGCTGCGCGCCGCCGACGGAGCCACCAGCCGTTTGGTAGTGCAGTAGAACTGCTTCCAGAATTTCGATTATGGGAAACTCCCTGTTCGCACCATGCGGACAGGGAGTTCCTTTTTAACCTGCTCACAGTCACTAATTACCTGGACAATTACTCTTAATTATATGAAGCTCCTTAATCCGAGCAGTACGCAGCCCAAAACATCAATTTATGAGCTCTTTGGTCGCACCAAACCGGCCCTGCAAATGTGGAGGAGGTCAACCATAATCGATTGTTTTTAGACATACAAATAGCTGATTTAAAATTATTTATCTCATTACAATATTTTGTCATTTTGTAACTATTGCTCCCTTCGGCTGCGTAAAGAATGACGAGATGCAGCAGTACTGCCGTGTCAGAATTTAGCCTCGTTTTTTCAACACTATCAAATTATCCAACTATGAAAACCAGCAAAATCTTTCTCGCCGCCTTTTTCGTCCTTGGTCTCAGCAGCACCGCTTTTGCCCAAACTACGCCGGGCGGTACCCCAACTATGCCCAACGGTACCACGACTACCCCCAACGGCACCATGTCGAACCCCAACGGTAGCATGACTACGCCCAGCGGCACCATGCCGAACCCCAACGGTACCATGACCTCGCCTAACGGCACTATGACCACCCCACGCTCCACTGAGGGGACCACCTACGACCGCGACCGCCAAGACCGTGGTAACATGAAGAGCAAAAGCAATATGCCGAAGGGCAGAGGCAAAATGAAAAACAGGCCCATGAACTAACCATTTGTATATCAGCCGCTTATTTGTGTATAAGCCGACTGTTTCATCAGAAGCAGTCGGCTTTATTTTTTGCTACTTATCCTACTTCCATGAAATCAGCCTTCTTATTTACCAGCCTGTTGCTGGCCGGCTCGGCCCAAGCCCAAACCGTGCCTTTCGACCCTTCCGCGCCGGTGCGCGGCGGCAGCCAGGGCCAAACCACCATCCCGCCCGTGAATCCGGCCCTGAACCAAAGTACCATTCAAGGCCCACCGGATATGCAGCGCACCGCCACCAACCGCGACGCGCAGCCCAGCCGCCTGCTGCCCGAACGCGGGTTCTCGCCCGCCGCCACGCCCGAATCCTCGCCCAACGCCGTGCCCGATATCCGGGAGCAACCTTTAATTAAAGACAACCGCCGGCGGCAGTCGACGGAAGTAACGCCCAGCCGTTCGCGCCGGAGCAGCAGCAGCAACGGGCAGCAGAACTGACCTACTGCCCTTGATGCACGAAAAGACCCCGTTCACAAAGATGAATGGGGCCTTTTCGTTGCAGCCGATGGGTTACCGCCGGGTACTATTTAGCAGCTTTCTCAGCGTGCGCCAACAGGTCGCTGCCGTGGCGGCGGAGGAGGTCGGCCAGTTCCACCAAGGGCTTTTGCAGGTCGGCAGAGGCTTGGGCACTCGCCTCACTGGTCTGATTGCCCAGCATGGTGAGCGAATTGCCGATGGCGCGGGCACTTAGGGCGCCACCGCTGAGCAGCGACTGCAGGTTGCCGATTTCGCGGGCAATGTCCTGTAGACCGGGCTGGCCACTTTGCAGAAACTGCTGCTGCCAGGTTTCGGTGTTGTCCATGGCCGAGCCCAGAGGCAAGCTGGTGAGGCCGTTTTTGAGGGCGCTAACGGTGGCAAGAAGGTGGTCTGAAGGCATGTTTTTGATGTAAAAATGTGAAGGTGTACTGATGTAAACGGGGTCGGTTTCTGCCAAGTCCGCAAGGCTGGTTGGCTATTTATTCACTGCTCACGGCCTTTTTGGCGCGCCGAACTTTGGGCGGCGCATTTGGGTCGGGCGGCAGGCTTAGGGGCGGACTGGGGATGTTGGGGGCGGGAACACTCAGGCCCAACTCACGCAGAATGGTTACGGCACGCAACGCGCTGGCTTCCTTGTTCTTAATTTCCAGCATCAGGTCCATGTCCAGACCGTGAAATTCCTGCAGGAAGCGGCGAAACTGGTCGTCGACCAAATCATCGGCGTGCTTGCCTTTGCGCTCGCCCAGCGCCTGCGAGCTGTAATCCATCATGGGCACGCCGTCGGCGGTGGGGTGCCAGGTGGCGGCGGCCAGGCGCAACGCCTCGGCCATAGGTTCGCCATGGTTGAGGCATTCGTGGTGGAAATTATCGAACAGAATGGGTACGCCGGTTTCGGCATGCAGCCGCAGGCAGTCGCGCAAGGGAAACAGCCGGTCGTCGTTTTCCACCACCACCCGGGCCTTCACGGCCGCGGGCAAGGTAGCGTGCACCGCCGCAAACCGGCTCAGGGCCAGTTCCCGGTCGCCATACAGTCCGCCCACGTGAATCTGGAGCTTAGCGGTGCCATCGAGGCCCATCAAATCCAGCATCGAACCCTGATAAATCAGCTCCTGAATGCTGCGCTGCACAATGTCGACGCTGGGCGAATTAAGCACCACAAACTGGTCGGGATGGAAGCTCACCCGCAGATTATTAGCCTTGATGTAGTCGCCAATTACCTGGAAATCGGCCGCGAAATGGGTCTGCCAGGGAAAAGTATTGATGGGGTGCGAGCCGAAAGGCACAATGCCCGAGCCCATCCGAAAAAAGAGCAGGCCTTGGGCCACGTTCCATGCCAGCATCCGGCGCAGGCAAGCGAGGTTAGCCGTCACGGCCGCTACCAGCCGCTCGTCGGCGTACGAGGCCAACCGAAAGGTATTGGCGGCGCTGCAGTCCATCGCCTCGTTCACGCAAGGATACCCAATTTTCATACCCTAGGCTTACGGCAAGGGCTGAAGATGGGTTGGCAATGAAGGTAGTGACGGCTAAACCAGCCCGTCATGTTCAATTTTAGTGAAGGCTTATTGGTCGTAGCCGCGATTGTCGCGGAAGGCCTTGTTATACTCGGCGCGGACCTTGCGGGCCTTTTCGGCTTTCTGGTTGGCTTCAATCTCCTCCATCTTGCGGCGCTGCTTGCCCTCGCGCGAAAATTGGTCGTAAATCAGGCTGATGGGGCTTTGAATGGTGGGCACCGGCATTTTGGGCGCAGTGGTGTCCACGGCAAACAACGGCTTGGGCTTGGGGGGGCGCTTGGCCCCGCTCGCCACGGGCACGGGCGGCCGTTTCATGTTGCGCAGCGCCCGGTTGATGATGGCGCGGTCGGGCCGGTCGGCGATTACCTGCACTTCGCCCAGGCGCACGCTGTCGCGGGCCAACTGAATGCGCACTACCAGCTGCGAGAGGCCCGTGCCGCCCAGCGCCATTCGCTGGGTTTTATAGCCCAGGGCCCGGAACAGAACGGTATCGGTGGTCAATACGTCGATGGTGAAGTCGCCGGTGGTGCTCGTGACCACGCCGCGGCGCGTGCGCTGCACCTGCACGGTAACCCCCGGAATAGACAGGCGCGTACCGGCCTCACTCACCGAGCCGCTCACGCGCACTTGCTGCGCCTGGACGTATCCCGTGCCCACACCTGCCAGCAGCCACACGGCTACCAGCAGACTCAGCCCCCGGCCCAGCCGGCCCCAGCCGGCCCACACACGAAACAATACTTCGACAGCCATCAATCAGATTAACGCAACGCTACCACAAAGTAGCAACCCATAGAGCCAAAAAAAGCCCGCGCCGTTGCAGGCGCGGGCTGGAAACACGGGGCCAGAGGCCGCCGTTCACTATTCCATTTTGGTTTTTTCGCCTTCAGCGGGCTTCATTTTTACGGTGCCATCATCGCCGTCTACTTTGGTTTTGTTGCCCGCAGCGTCTTTGATTTTGATGTCGCCATCGGCTTTCACCTTGATTTTTCCGCCTTCACCGGCATCCATCGACTTCATGTTGCTGCTGGTACTGCCCGACGACATGGCGTCGGCGGAAGTGTTATCCGTGGTCGACATGGTCGAGGCATCGGGCGTGTAGCTGTTGTCGTAGTCGTAGTACGTCGAACGGCTCGCCTCGTAGGCCTGGTACTGCGTGGGGTCCGTGAACACGGTCTTGAACTCGGTATCGGTTTCCATATTGGCCTCCCGCATGGCGGCGGCCATGCCGGTGGTGTCGGCAGTGTACCGGGTGCTCATCTCGTTCATGCGCTTGTAGCGGTTCACGTACACGGTGCGGATTTTGGCTTTCGTAGCCTCATCCGTGATTTTCATATCGGCCACCATTTTGTTGGCAATGCGCTGGGCGCGGGCGTTCATGTCGGCTTCCGACATGGCGGTGGTAGTCGTCGTGGTCGTTGTCGTGGTGGTGCCGTCGGCAGGGACAGTGGTTACCTCGGTGGTTTTTTCCTGCGAGCAGGAAGCCAGCGAAAGGGCAGCAGCACCCGCGAGAATCAACAGGGAATTTTTCATAAAGAAGAAAGGGGGATTGAGAAAAGCAGACCGTAAGTCGGTTTGGGGGCGCTTTACGGCGATGTTCCTGCAGATGTTGTCATTACCCTTTCCCAAGCATCTGATTACTTAGGCGCGGCGTAATTCAAATACCGTAATTTCCGGCAAGAAACCCACCCGGCCGGGGTATCCCAAAAAGCCCAGCCCCACGTTGACGTACAGCTTTTGGCGGCCCTGCTCGTAGAGGCCGGCCCACTGCTTATACACGTATTTCACCGGGCTCCACTTCAGAAAGGGCAGATTCACGCCGAACTGCATGCCGTGGGTGTGGCCGCTAAGGGTGAGGTCGATATCGGGGTAGTTGAGCACCTGCGCTTCCCAGTGCGAAGGGTCGTGCGAGAGCAGGATTTTGAACGGCGCGTCGCCGCTCGCGGCGTGGGCCTGGGGCAGGTTGCCGTGCTTGGGGAAGTTGGCGTGGCTGCTCCAGTTCTGCACGCCCAGCACCGAGATTTTATCATCGCCCCGCGTGATGGTGTGGCTGGTATCGTTGAGCAGCGTCCAGCCGATTTTGGCGTGGTTCTGCATCAGCCGCTCCAGGTTGGCGCGTTTTTCGGCGGGGCTTTCCCACTGCACGTAGTCGCCGTAGTCGTGGTTGCCGAGGCTGGAAAAAATGGGCAGTTCGGACCTTATTTGCTGCAGGGCCGGGATGTGCGGCTCCACCTCGGTGGCACGGTTGTTCACCAGGTCGCCGGTCATCAGAATAAGGTCGGCCCCCTGCCGGTTTATCATGGCCACGGCCCGCTCCAGCGGCTCCGTCGAGTTGAAGCTGCCGGTGTGCAGGTCGGAAATCTGCAGCACTTTGAAGCCATCGAAAGCCAGTGGCAGGTTGGGGTAGCGCAAGGTCACGCGGCGCACCGTGTAATCGGTACCGCCCTTCGCCATGCCCCAGAGCAGCGCAAAAAACGGGATGGCTCCCAGTCCCAGCGCCAATTTGGCCAGGAATTCGCTGCGCGGAATGGCCTCACCCACGCTCCCGGCGGGCCGCGTGGCCGCGCCCACGCCCCAGCGGCCCAGGCGCGTGAGGTCCTCCAGCAATAGCGGCAGCAGCATGAGCAGCTTGGCCCCCAGCAGCAGCAGCGGCAGGCTCATGAGGTAGCTTTTTAGCACGGTGTTGCCAGTCTGGCGCGTCGAGCCCGCCCAAAATGCCAGCCCCCAGACGCCCACCGTGAGCAGCCAGTAGGCCACGGCCGCGCCACGCCGAGCATTAGGCGATAGGTGCTGCGCCACCGTACGAACGGCTTGGTAACCATACCACTCGGCCAGCACTATTGCGGCCAGCATTAACCATAAAACCAACGGATTTCGCATAAATAAATTTGAGTCAGATTAAGCCGTTACACCTTAGTGCACCAGCAGCTTCGGGGCTTAAACGCGCCCGGCCGCCTTTTGCTTTACATTTAATTCGCTTTTTACATTCTACCCCACTGCGCCGCATGGAAAATCCTGCCCCACTGCCCAACTCCGCGGCCCTCCCGGCCGCAGCCGCTGCCCCACCCTACGCCGCGCCCGGCGCGCTGGGCATCAAGAGCTGGGCTGAGGAAGACCGGCCGCGCGAAAAGCTGCAAGCCAAAGGCCGCGCCGCCCTTTCCGACGCCGAGCTGGTTGCCATTCTGCTGGGCTCGGGCACGGTGAAACTGTCGGCCGTGGACGTGGCCAAGCTCATGCTGCAAGGCGTGAACAACGACCTCAACGCCCTGGCCCGTGAGAGCGTGAAGCAGCTCTGCCGCCACCCCGGCATCGGCGAGGCCAAGGCCATTGCCGTGGTAGCCGCCCTGGAGCTGGGCCGCCGCCGCAAGGAAGTCGACGCCGCCTCGCGCACCACCATCACCTGCTCGCGCGACATCTACAACCTGATTCGGCCCAACCTGATGGACCTGCCCCACGAAGAATTCTGGGTCATTCTCCTGAACCGAGCCAACGTGGTGATGCGCAAAACGGCTATCAGCCGCGGCGGCGTGGCCGGCACGGTAGCCGACCCCAAAATGATTTTCAAAGAAGCGCTGGAACAGCTGGCCAGCAGCATTATCCTGGTGCACAACCACCCCAGCGGCAACCGCAGCCCCAGCGCCGCCGATATCCAACTCACCAAGAAACTCAAGGAAGCCGGCAATTTCCTGGATTTGCCCATCCTCGACCACCTCATTTACTCCGACCAAGGCTACTACAGCTTTGCTGATGAGGGCATGCTGTAGTTTTGGTAAAATCACCGTTTTGCTGAACGAGTAGCGTTGTGGAATTAGGCGCCAGCGGGCATCTTTGCCATATCCCCCTTTGGGCATGGCGTCCTGCTTAGGTGCCGTTGGGACAAGGGTTAACAGTAAATGAAAAAAGTTTTCCTCCTTCTCATGCAGGCAATTCTTCTGACTGCCTCCTGTGCCAGGATAGACAGGGGACAAAACATTCATGCCGATTTTATGGACTTCGTATATCTCGAAGACCACAATCAATTTGTGTATAAATCCCGCGTCAATGCAGTCGCCGATACCGAATTTTTCCTAACCACCCGGTTCAGAGTAAATCTACCCAAGAACTTAAAAAACTGGCAAAGCTCCGGTAATGTATTTGTCTTTGAGTACGATAAGAAACAAATAATCTATATTCAAGCAGCCTATAAAAACAAGAGCCAGCTCCGGAAACCCACGATACGAGATGTTGACAACCAAGAGATTGATGAACGGCTGAGCCCGTACTGGAACGAGAGGAAGTATCACAAAAACACGTTGAAAGGTGGCCAAGCCGGCAGGGTTTCCAAGGTGTACTCCGATGGAAGGGTGGTGGTGTTATTATACAATGTCAAACAGGAGAACTTTGACCATTTCCTGAGCCTAACAAGCGGGCTAACCTATCTCGACTGAGAAAAGGCTCCTTTTTATGAACACTATCTTAAACCTCTGTAGAATTTTGCAAATTGTGACCTCAACTCCATAAAAGTTTAAGAAACTGGTTCATCCTTTAAAGTTTAGTCAAGCAGCTTTCGAGATGAGTTTCGCAAACTCCATTTCCTACACTTATACGGCCAGTCTTCCCTCAAGCGAGCCCGCTACTTCGCGGCCCGAATCTCCGCCACGGCCTGCTCTACCAGCCCGGCGGCGTGGGCGGCGTGGGCCCCGGCCGCCTGGCGCGCCTGAACCTGGCGTAGCAGCCCGATGATTCGTTCGGAATCGATAAACGCCTTGAATTCCACCGTCAGGTCTTTGATGCGCGCAATGCCTTGGTTTAGGGCCGTAGCATCATCAAGGTGGCCGAGGAACTCACCAATACCGGGCAGCATGTTGAAACGGCCGCTGGGGTCGGCGGCATCGTACTTGGCCAGCACCAACGGCCATTGTGCCGGGCCGCCCGCCTGACCGTATACATTCACCATAGCCGTAGTCAGGGCGCCTTTGTTATCGGCTTCAAAAGCCGTGGCGCGGGCCAGCGCCTGCGCCGGATTCAAAGGCAACAGCCCTTGCAGCGCCGCCGCCTGCACCCGGTACGACTTGCTCTCCATCGCCTTAGTGAATAGCGTAGCGTAGCGCTTTTCCTGCAAAGTGCCCAGCGCCATGAGGGCAGCGGCCTGCACCGGCACCGCCGAATCGGTGGCGGCCAGCAGGGCCAGCAGCGGCGCGGCGGCTTTGCGCAGCGCCGCGTTTTTGAGGTCTGTGCTTTCCACGGCCAACTGCCGGAGCATAGGGGATTTATCGCTCAGGCCCGCTACCAGCAGTTGCCGAGCTAGTGGTTCCGTCAGTTGCGCTTGGGCGGCAGCCAGGGCTTCGCGGCGGTCGAGGTAGCGCGGGGCGTGGCGGTATTGGTAGGCGTATTCGGCCAGGGATTTGTGGTCCTCCTTCTGCCAGACCAGCACTTTTTCCGCGTCCACGTTCACCAAATCCGGCTTGGCAGCGGCTGGGAAATACAGCGTGTCCACGGCGTGGCGCAGGGTGGCGGCGTAGCGCTGGGCGCGGCCGTTGGTATAAATATCCACCTTGAGCGGCAGCACAAACGGCCGCACGGCCTGAGTCTGACGCACCACCACGGCCTGCCGCTGGCGAGCCGCATCCCACTGGTAGTCAATGGTGACGATAGGGTGACCTGCGCCATAATACCACTGATTAAAAAACCAGTTCAAGTCGCGGCCCGAAGCTTCTTCCAGCGCCAGTCGCAGTTGGTGCGGCTCGCCGGTGCCAAAAGCGTTTTGCGTGAGGTAGCGTTGCAGGCCCCGGAAAAACACGTCCTCACCCAGCTCGGCCCGCAGCATGTTCAGAATGCTGCCGCCCTTCTGGTAGGTCACGGCGTCGAACATGTCCTCCTTATCGGCATACTGAAAGCGGGCCAGCGGCTTGGCATAATTGGCCGGGTTGCGGAAGTAGATGCGCAGGCTGCGGTCGGCCTGCGCGGCGCCGGCATCGGGGCCGTGGGCGTACTCGGCCCACAGCACCTCGCTGAAGTTGGCAAACGACTCGTTCATGGTCAGCGTGCTCCAGCTTTCGCAGGTCACGTAGTCGCCAAACCAGTGATGGAACAGTTCGTGGGCGATTTCGCGCTCCACGCCCGAATATTCCCAATCCAGCAGCTCGCGGGCCGAACCCTGGGCCTGCTCCCCGAACAGCGCGGCGGTGGTGTTTTCCATGGCCCCGCTCACGTAGTCGCGGCACGCTATCTGGCTGTATTTATTCCACGGAAACGCCACGCCGAGGCGTTCGGAGAAAAACTCCAGCATCCGCGGCGTGTCACCGAAAATGGTTTTGGCCTGGGCGGCGTAGCGGGGCTCCAAGTAATAGTTTACCTCCTTGCCGCGCCAGCTGTCCTGGTAAATTTTGAAGTCGCCCACGGCCAGCATAAACAAATACGGGGCGTGCGGCTGGTCCATTTTCCAGGTGTCGGTGCGCAGGCCGGGGCCGGCGGGCGCTTGCGCGGTGAGCTGGCCATTGCTGAGCGTGACGTACTTGGCGGGCACGGTCAAGCTGATTTCGGACGTGGTTTTCTGGTTGGGCCGGTCAATGGTCGGAAACCAAACCGAGCTGGCTTCCGACTCGCCCTGCGTCCAGATTTGCACCGGCTTGCCGCTCACCGCGCTGTCGGGGTTGATGAAATACAGTCCTTTGGCACCGCGAATGGCCGCGCTGCCCCTGGCCCCCAGCTCATCGGGCTTGGCCGTGTATTCGATGTAAACGGTGTAGGGCTGGTTTGCCGGTATCATCCGACCCAGGTGCACCAGCAGCTGCCGCTGGTCGTAATCAAATTTCAACGGCTGCTGGCCAGCGCCCTGCAGCAGCGCCACTGCTTTAATGTCCATGCCTTTGGCATCGAGCCGCAGCGAATCGATGGCGGTGGCGTGGGGTTTCAGCGTGAGCCACTCCTTGCCGTAGGCGTAGCGCCTGGCGTAATCGAACCGCAAATCGAGCTTGGTGTGCACCAAGTCGTTTACTTTGCGCTCGGTAGCGCGGTACGTGGTGGCAGTGGGCTGTTGGGCCGCCGCGGTAGCGGCCCAGCCCAGCCAGAGGGCCAGCAGCAAGGATTTTCGCATGAGGCGAACAAGGTAAGAAGGCTGTTGGTAGTGCAGGTTAGCAGCCTGGTTCAATTATTAGCCGACTCGTTGCCTCGCCATTCAAATAAGTAGCATGATTAAAAAAATAATTTTCGCCGCCGCTGTAATTGGTATTATCTTCTATTGCCTGAGCGACTCCAAGCCCAATTCAAGCGCTTATTTAGCGCAACTAAATAAATTTCGCAGCGAGAAGAACCGCAGCTTTCGCCAGTCCGAAGAATCACCGCTATCTACCCCGCAAAAGGCGAAATTCGATAGCCTGAAATACTATCCCGGCGACCCAGCCCTGATTCCGCACGCCGATGTTTCGCGCAATACTACTCCCGATACCACGCTGCTGCAAATGAGCGACAACAAATCGGAGAAATACCTGAATTGGGGCCAAGTGAAATTTACCATCAATAATGCGCCGCAGCAATTGCGTATTTATTTGAAAGCCAACGGCACCGATTCCACGCTATTTATTCCCTTCACCGACCTCACCAACGGCCGCGAAACCTACGGCGGCGGCCGCTACCTCGACGCGGCCATCCCCAAACTCAACGAAACCGAAATAACCCTGGATTTTAACCGCGCCTACAACCCGTTCTGCGCCTACAATAACGCTTATAGCTGCCCCGTCCCACCGGCCGAAAACCGGCTTCCGGTGGCCATTCCGGTGGGCGAAAAATCGTTTCACGATTAGCCCGCAGTAGTTGCCAGGTGGGCAGGTTGGCATGCTGCACTAGCTGCCCGTTGGGCCGAACCGCTCGGTTCGAATGGCGTTGTCGGGCAAGCCCTGGGCTTGCAACAAAGTCGCCGCCTCTTCGACCAAGCCAGTTGGGCCGCACACGTAGCACTGGGGCGGGCCGGACAAGTAGCCCCGGGCTTCGGCCAGCATGGCGGCGTCGAGCCGGCGCCGGTAACCGACCCAGCCCACCGGCACCCGCCGGGTGTAGGTGAGCAAGAGCGTGAAGGTCGGGTCGGTTTGGGCCAGGGCTTCTAGCTCATGCTGATAAATAAACTCGTCGGGGGAGCGCACGCTGAAAAGCAACACGACCGGGTTGGCCAACCCGGCCCGCTGGCGGTGGCGCAACATGGCCATCAGCGGTACCACGCCCGAGCCGCCGGCCACCAACAACAACGGAGCGTCAACGCCATCGACGGGCCACACAAAGTAGCCGCCGATGGGGCCGCGTACTTCCAGCTCATCGCCTACCGCCACGCCTTCGTACAGGTAGCCCGATACCTCGCCGCCACTAATCCATTCCACGGTGAGGGCGATTTCACCGATTTGCTCCGGGGGCGAGGCAATGGAGTAGCTACGCTCGGTTTGATAGCCGTCGGGAGCCGTTAGGCGCAGGTCGTAGTGCTGGCCGGCGCGGTGGGGCGTCCACTGGGGCAGGCGCAGAGTGTAGGTATTCACACGCTCGGTTTCGGACGTGATGGCCATGACGGTGGCAATTTGCCAATCGAGCCGGCTCACAGGCGGATGCTATTGGTAGAGGCGTTGTCGTCGTCGCTGTCGTAGCGCTGCTCCTGCCACGGGTCGCCGTACAGGCTGTAGCCGGCGGCCTCCCAAAAGCCGGGCTCGTTTTGGGCCATGAAGCGCAGGCCTTGCACCCACTTGGCGCTTTTCCAGAAGTAGAGGTGAGGCACCACCAGACGCGCCGGCCCGCCGTGCTCGGCCACCAAGGGCTTGCCTTCATACTGCAAGCCGATGAATGCCTGGCCGTTGCGCAAGTCGGCCAGCGGCAGGTTAGTCGTGTAGCCGCCGTAACTGAAGGCCATCACAAACTGGGCTTCGGGCTTGGGCTGCACGTGTTCCAGCAAGGTATCGAAGCTGATACCCCGCCACTTGGTGTCAAATTTCGACCATTTCGTAACGCAGTGAATGTCGGGGTTGAAGTCCTGCTGCGGCAGGGCATTAAACTCGTTCCAACTCCACTTCACCTGCTTCTCCACCAATCCTTCGAGCCGAAATTCCCAGTTGACCAGCGGAATACGCGGCGTGGGGCCGGCCGTGAGCACCGGAAAATCGGGTGTTTCGTACTGGCCGGGCGGCAGCTTGTGCGGCCCGTCGGTAGGCCGCCTAGCGTGGAAGCCTTTGTTGATAACTGGCATAATGAAAAGATTGACGTGGAGGGGGTATGACAACTGACTTCAACGCAATAATTTTTTCAAGCAAAAACAGCTTGCTGACCAGTGCGGCAGGGCAACAGCAGAGCCTGCGCTGTTTTTCGGGCGAGAGCTTGGGAGGATGTATACGAACGAGTCCCCAACCCGGTCATTTTACGCCGCCGTACCTTCGCCGTGGGTATTCGCCAACAAATACCTCTTTTACAATAAACCGAACAACCCAATGCGTATTTCTTTCGATTGGCTTAAAACCCTCATCCCAACCGACAAACCCGCCGCCGAAATCGGCGCTTTGCTCACCGGCTCGGGCCTGGAAGTGGAGAGTTTGGAGGAATTGGAAAGCATTCCCGGCGGGCTACGCGGCCTGGTGCTGGGCACCGTGCTCACCTGCGCCGCCCACCCCGACGCCGATAAGCTCAGCCTGACCACCGTAGACGTGGGCGACGGCACCCCGCGCCAAATTGTGTGCGGCGCCAGCAACGTGGCCGCCGGCCAGCGTGTGGTAGTGGCCTTGGAAGGGGCCATGCTCTACCCCACGCAGGGTGAGCCGTTCAAAATCAAGAAGAGCAAAATCCGCGGCGCGGCCTCCGAAGGCATGATTTGCGCCGAGGACGAAATCGGCCTCGGCACCTCGCACGCCGGCATTATGGTGCTGGAAACCGCGCTACCCAACGGCACCCCGGCCGCCGACTACTTCGGCCTGGGCTCCGACACAGTGTACGAAATCGGCCTCACGCCCAACCGCGCCGATGCCGCCTCGCACTACGGCGTGGCCCGCGAGCTGCGCGCCCTGTTGCGCCAGCCCTGCCACCTGCCGGACACCAGCGGCTTTCACGCGCCCACTTCGGCCAGTACCAACATTGGGGTCACCATTGAGGACTCAACCGCTTGCCCGCGCTACGCCGGCCTACTGCTCAATAATGTTAAGGTTGGCCCTTCGCCCGAATGGCTGCAGCGCCGCCTGCGCAGCATCGGCCTCTCCCCCATCAACAACGTGGTGGACGTGACCAATTTCGTGCTCCACGAGCTAGGCCAGCCCCTGCACGCCTTCGACGCCGACCAGATTGCCGGTGGCCAGATTCGGGTGAAACGCGCCGCAGCCGGCGAGAAATTCGTGACGCTAGACGGCACTGAGCGCACGTTAAAAGCGGAAGATTTGGTGATTGCCGATGCCCACGGCGCGCCCATGGCCCTGGCCGGTGTGTTCGGCGGCAAGACGTCGGGCATGAGCGAAACCACAACCCGCGTATTCCTGGAAAGCGCGTATTTCGGCCCTGCTGCCGTGCGCCGGACTTCGCAGGTGCATCAGTTGAAAACCGATGCCTCGTTCCGCTTCGAGCGCGGCACCGACCCGAACATGGTGCTGGTGGCGCTGCAGCGCGCTGCCTTGCTGCTGCAGGAAGTAGCCGGGGCCACCGTGGCCGCCCCCATCGTGGATGAGTATCCCGCCCCGGTGCAGCCGGCCACTGTGCGCCTGCGACTGCCCCGCGTGGCGCGGCTGGTGGGCCAGTACATCGCCCCTGAAAGAATCCGCCAGATTCTGACCGATTTGGACATTGAAATCACCGAGGAAAACCTGGACGAGGGCGACCAAGACACCTGGCTGCTAACCGTGCCGCCCCACAAAGTTGATGTGACGCGCGAGGCCGATATTATTGAGGAAATTCTTCGGATTTACGGGTACAACAACGTGGAATTGCGGACGAATAATTCGGCCTCTTTCCTGGCGAGATTTCCGAACCCCGACCCGGAAGTGACGCGGGTGAAAATTGCGTCATTACTAAGCGGGCAGGGCTTTTCCGAAATTCTGACCAACTCGCTGACCAACTCAGCTTATTTCGACAAAGAGGGCGAAGCAAATAATTCGCTGGTCCGTATTCTCAATTATAACAGCGTTGATTTGAATGCTATGCGGCCCACGCTGCTGCATTCGGGCCTTGAAATTATCCGGCACAATATCAACCGGCGGCAGCGCGATTTGAAGCTGTACGAATTTGGCAAAGTGTACTCGCAAAACGAGAACGGCAAATACCAGGAAAAGAACAAGCTGGTGATTTACCTGACCGGCAACGCCGATGGCGAAACCTGGCAGTACAAGTCGGAGAAAGCCGCTTTCCATGACCTGGCCGGGGCGGTGCAGCAGGTGCTGGCGGCGCTGGGCTTCGGCGGGGCGGCCTCACAGCCGGTGCAGCACGAGTACCTGGCCGGCGGCCTGGCCCTACTGTTGCACAACCAGCCCGTGGCGCAGCTCGGGGCCGTGGCGGCCTCGGTGTTGAAGCGCCTGGATGTGACGCAGCCGGTGTGGTACGCCGAGTTGGATTGGGACGCGCTGAGTAAGAAGTACAAGCCCACGCTGGTGGCCCGCGAGCTGTCGAAATTCCCGGAAGTACGCCGCGACTTGAGCCTCGTGGTGGACAGTAGCGTGAGCTTCGACCAGTTGCGCCAGATTGCCCAGCGCACCGAAAAGAAGCTCCTGCAAAGCATCAATGTCTTCGATGTGTACGCCGGCGAAAACCTGGGCGCGGGCAAAAAGTCTTACTCGGTGAGCTTCATTCTGCAAGATTTTGCGCAAACGCTCAGTGAGCAAGCCATCGACCAGGTGATGCAAAAGCTGATTGCGCAGTTTGAGAAGCAGGCCGGAGCACTGATTCGGAAGTAGTAGTTCGGGAAGTTACCGCAGAGGTCCGCGGAGAAAGTGCAGAGGTGCGCGGAGAATATTCTTCTGCGTATCTCAGCACTTCCTCCGCGGACTTCTGCGGTAATTTTCTACCAAATATTTGTAATGAGCAAGGCCGCACCCGCGATGTATGCCGGGCATGGTTGCGTTCGCAGTAGTAAGTTGCGGCCCAGTTCACGCTTTTGTTTTTCCATTTTCAACTTTTCCGCAAAAATGAACCTTCGTTTTCTATCTACTCTGGGCCTGGCCCTGATTACCACGGCCAGCCTGGCGCAGCAAAAGCCTGCTGCCAAAGCCCCCGCCGCCAAAGCCGCGCTCATGACCACGCCCGGTGGCACCCGGCTGGTGGAAAAAGTAACCCGCAAGCCCGGCGAGCTGGTGGTGCCCTATGAGAAGTACGTACTACCCAACGGCCTCACGCTCATCGTGGCCGAAGACCATTCGGACCCGCTGGTGCACGTGGATGTTACCTACCACGTGGGCTCGGCCCGCGAGCAGGTAGGCAAGTCGGGCTTTGCCCACTTCTTTGAGCACATGATGTTTCAGGGCTCCGACAACGTGGCCGACGAGCAGCACTTCAAGTTCGTGACGGCGGCCGGCGGCACCCTCAACGGCTCGACCAACACCGACCGCACCAACTACTTCGAGACGCTGCCCAACAACCAGCTCGAAACCGGCCTCTGGCTGGAAGCCGACCGCATGGGCTTCCTGCTCGATGCCGTGACGCAGAAAAAATTTGAGGTGCAGCGCAGCACGGTAAAAAACGAGCGCGGCCAAAACGTGGACAACCGCCCCTACGGCCAGGCCCAGGAATACATTCAGAAGGCCCTGTTCCCCTACGGCCACCCGTATTCGTGGTCGGTTATCGGCTCACTGGCCGATTTGGACCGCTCGAACGTGGACGACCTGAAGAACTTCTTCCTGCGCTGGTACGGCCCCAACAACGCCACGCTCACCGTGGGCGGCGATGTGACCCCGGCCCAGGTGGTGAAGCTGACGGAAAAATACTTCGGCTCCATCAAGCGCGGACCGGCCGTGACCCCCACCCGCGTGGCAGCCCCTAAGCTGACCCAGGACCGCTACGTGAGCTACCAGGATAATATCCGCTTCCCGATGCTGCAAATGGTATTTCCAACAGTGGCCCACGGCCACCCCGACGAAATACCGCTCGACGCGCTGGCCGAAATCATGGGTGGCGGCAAGAACTCGCTCATCTACAAAAACCTGGTGAAAAACCAAAAAGCCGTGCAGGCCCAGGTGTTTCAGCAGAACCAGGAGCTGGCCGGCGGCTTCACCTTCCTGGCCTTACCCTTCCCCGGCAAGGGCCTCGACAGCCTCGAAACCATCGTGCGCAACACCATGGTGGAGTTTGAGAAGCGCGGCGTGACCGATGCGGACGTGCAGCGTTTCAAGGCCCAGACCGAAGCGCAGAACGTGAACAGCCTGGCCAGCGTGAGCGGCAAGGTGAGCCAGCTGGCCGCCAACCAGACCTTCTTCGGCAACCCCAACTACCTCGCCGTGGAGCAGCAGCGCCTCAAGGCCCTTACCAAGGCCGACGTGCAGCGCGTGTACGACCAGTACTTGAAGGGCAAAAAGGCCGTTATCCTGAGCGTGGTGCCCAAAACCGGCGGTGCCCCCGCCAAGGCCGACAACTTCACGGTGGACCAGACCGGCTACAAAGCGCCGAAAGACGAGTACGCCGGCTTGAAATACAGCAAGGCCACCGACACCTTCGACCGCAGCAAGCAGCCCAAAGCCAGCGGTAATCCCGTGGTGAAAGTGCCCGCTCTGTACCAGGAAGCGTTTGACAACGGTCTGAAAATCATTGGTACCCGCAACACCGAAGTTCCGGCCGTGACCATGCTGCTGACTCTGCGCGGCGGCCGTCGCCTGGAGCAAGGCAATCCCGGCAAAGCCGGTGTGGCCGCCCTCACGGCGGCGATGCTCAACGAAGGCTCGCAGAAGTACACCGGCGAGCAGTTCGCGGCCGAACTCGACAAGTTGGGCAGCACCATTCAGGTGGGCGGCGGCACGGACCGCACCACGGTGTATGTGCAAAGCCTGACCAAGAACCTGCCCGCCACGCTGGCCCTTCTGGAAGAGCGCCTGCTGCACCCGCGCTTCGACCAAGCCGATTTTGACCGCTTGAAAAAGCAAACCTTGGAGGGTATTGCCAACCAGAACACTCAACCGGTGGTCATTGCCGATAAAACCTACGCCCGCTTGCTCTACGCACCAACCGACGTGATGGCCCTGCCCACCAGCGGCACGGCCACCAGCGCCGCCAGCCTGACCTTGGATGACGTGAAGCAGTTTTACGCGCAGAACTACGCCCCCAACGTGAGCTTCCTCACCGTGGTGGGCGACGTGAATCAGGCGGACCTGACGCCCAAGCTGGCTTTCCTGAAAAGCTGGGCCAAGAAGCCCATCACCCTGCCCACGGCCATGGCCGCCACGCAGCCCGACAAAACGCGCATCTACTTCGTGAACAAGGACGGGGCCGCGCAGTCGGAAATCCGGGTGGGCTACCTCAGCACCATGCCCTTCGACGCCACCGGCGACTACTACCGCGCCGGCTTGGCCAACTACGTGCTCGGTGGGGCCTTCAATTCGCGCATCAACCTAAACCTGCGCGAAGACAAGGGCTACACCTACGGCGCCAACTCGGGCTTCCGCAGCAGCGCCTACCCTGGCCCGTTCACGGCCAGCGCGGGCGTGCGCGCCGACGCTACGGCGGCTTCGGTGAAGGAGTTTGTGAAGGAAATCACGGACTACAGCAACGGTATCACGGATGAAGAACTGACCTTTCTGCAAAATTCGATTGGTCAGGGCGACGCGCTGAAGTACGAAACCGGCCAGCAGAAAGCCGCTTTCCTCAGCCGCCTGCTGGAGTACAACCTAGCCCCTACGTTCGTGGACGAGCAGAGCCAGATTCTGAAGAAGCTGACCAAGGAAGACGTGCAGGCCTCGGCCAAGAAAAATCTACCCGCCGATAAAATGTACATCGTGGTGGTAGGCGACCGCAAGCAGCTGCCCGCCGTGCAGGCCCTCGGCTACGAAGTAGTGGAGCTGGATGCCGATGGCAACCGCGCGGCCGAAGCCGCCAAGGCCCCTGCTGAGGCCTCAGTGCCAATGGCCGCGCCCGCCAATGAGAAGACCAAGACCAAGATGGAAGACGGCGGCAAAATGAAAACCAAGTCGAAGAAGGGCTAAGCGAGCGCCGTAAGAACGTCATGCTGAGCGAAGCCGAGACATCTCGCGTGCAGCAGTAATTCAATCGATTGGATTGCTACCACACGCGGGATGCTTCAACTTCGCTCAGCATGACGTTCTTTTTTTATGCATTACCCAGGCCCGAAAGCAAACCGACCTGACTAGCAGGCAGCGAACGGGCCGGGGATAAAGCGTAGCTTTCGCATCGCCGCTTTATCTTCACCCAAAAATTTACCGCCCGTGGCCTCTACTCAACAGCTTGCGCAACTCGACCGCCTGGAGCGGCAGATTACCACCTTAGTGGCTGCCTATCAGCAATTGCGCGAGGACCTGGCCGATGCCAACACCACCGTGCAGCAGCTGCGGGCCGATGTGCGCGAGCGGGACCGGCAACTCAAGGAGCGCCAAAATCAGGAAAATATCGTTAAACTTGTACATACCATAGCTGGGGAACCCACCCACGCCAACGAACTTAAACTACGCCTCAACGAATACATCCGCGAACTGGATAAGTGTCTTGCCTATTTGAGAGACTAACCCCACTGACCCTCACCTCCGCCGCCGTAACTGCCGCCTTATGAGCGAACTAGCCATCAAAATTCGTATTGCTGACCGGGACTATCCGATGCGCGTAGAAGTGCAGGACGAGGAACGGCTGCGCCTGGCGGGCCGCCTATTGGGCGACAAGCTGCGCGAATTCCGGGAAGGCTACGGCATTCAGGACAAGCAGGACCTGCTGGCCATGGTAGCCCTTGCCACCATGGCCGACCAATTGAAAGTGAGCAAAGAAAAGGACGGCACCGATGCGGCGCTGACCGAGCGGCTGGCTCGTTTCGACGAGCTGCTATCAGGCGTGGTGCTAACGAGCTAATACAGCCCGGCTAGCACCCACACACTCGTTGGCCCGGCAGGGCGGCGCGGCAATCGGCCGCTTCCGCCCGGCCCGGGCACATCTGTTCTACCCGGTTATGGTTTTTTACCCACCCCAAAAACCATAATTCCATGACCTCTTTAATAATGTACTGTCTGCTGACTGCAGTGGTCGCCCTGGTGGCGGGCATCGTAGCAGGCAGGCAGCTGGCCGGCAAAGCCCGGCTAGACCACGAGGGCGAGGCTACGGCCCGCGCTCAGCAAATCCTGCGCGATGCGGAGGAGAAAGGCAACCGCCTTCGCGACGAGAAAATCAAGCAGGCCGATGAGCGACTAGAGCAATCCAAGAACAAGTTCAAGAGCATCCGCAACGAGTTTGACCAGGAGAGCAAGCGCCTCAAGCAGTCACTGGACCAAGAGCTCACCGAGCGCCGCCAGGGCGTGGTGGAGCAAGAGCAAAGCATCAAAATGCTGACCGAAACCACCCAGCGCCAGCTCGAGCAATTGCAGCGCAAAGAGGTAGACCTGGAAAAAGCCCGCGAGAAAAACCAGACCGACACCCAGCAGCTGCGCGACAAGCTGGAAAGCCAGGCCGAAAAGCGCCGCACTGACAACGAGGAGGCCATGGCCGAGCTCGAAGAAAAGCAAAAAGAAGCCGACGAGCAGTTGCACTCCGTGCAGCGCCAGCTTGAGACCATAGCCAACCTGACGGCCGCTGAAGCCCGCGAGCAGCTGGTGGAATCGCTGAAGAACGAAGCTCAAATTCAGGCTAGTTCCTACGTGAAGGACACCGTGGCCCAGGCCAAGCTGACTGCCACTAAGGACGCCAAGAAGATTGTGCTGGAAACCATTCAGCGCACGGCTTCGGAGCACGCCATTGAGAACTGCGTGTCGATTTTCAACATTGAAAGCGACGACGTGAAGGGCAAAATCATCGGCCGTGAGGGCCGTAACATCCGGGCGCTGGAAGCGGCGACGGGCGTTGAAATCATCGTGGACGACACTCCGGAGGCCATTATCATTTCGGGCTTCGACCCGGTGCGCCGCGAAATTGCCCGCCTCTCCCTGCACTTGCTGGTGAAGGACGGCCGGATTCACCCGGCCCGCGTGGAGGAAATCGTAGCCAAAACCCGCAAGAATATTGAGGAGGAAATTATTGAGATTGGCGAGAAAACCATCATCGACCTCGGCATTCATGGCCTGCACCCGGAGCTGATTAAAATGGTAGGCCGGATGCGCTTCCGCTCGTCCTACGGCCAGAACCTGCTGCAGCACTCGCGCGAAGTAGCCAACCTCTGCGCCACCATGGCCGCCGAGATGGGCCTCGATGTGAAGAAAGCCAAGCGTGCCGGCCTGTTGCACGACATCGGCAAGGTGAGCACCGAGGAACCCGAGCTGCCCCACGCCATCTTGGGCATGGAGATGGCCAAGAAGTGGAAAGAGCACCCCGACGTGGTGAACGCCATCGGGGCTCACCACGACGAAATTGAGATGACGGCCATGATTTCGCCGCTGGTGCAGGCCTGCGACGCCATTTCGGGCTCGCGCCCCGGTGCCCGCCGCGAGATGATGGAGAGCTACATTAAGCGCCTCAAGCAGCTGGAAGAAACCGCCAACGGCTTCAAGGGCGTGAACCAGTGCTTCGCCATCCAAGCCGGCCGCGAGCTGCGCGTGATGGTGGACGCCGAGAACGTGACCGACGAGCGTGCTGCCGAGCTGAGCTTCGAGATTTCGCAGAAAATCGAAAAGGAAATGCAGTACCCCGGCCAGATTAAAATCACCGTGATTCGGGAGATGCGCGCCGTGGCCTACGCCAAGTAAGCAGCGGGCTACGTTTATGCAGGAAGCCCTTGAAGCAGTTGCTCCAAGGGCTTCTTTTTTTACTTTTTTAGCTCCTCTTTGATATCAAACTCTGAGCCGATGCAGGTCTGTTTCCCAGTTAACTCGTGCTGTCTGGCTGTAGCCCTCGTGCTGAGTGCCTGCGCCGTGCAGAAAAATCCCTACGCCACCACCAACCGCTCCTACAAAGCGCAGGTGAAGGCATATGCCCAGGCATTGCGCGCCACGCCCGGGCCCACGCCGGGGGCCGACAGCCTGGGGGGCAAGTATTGGGTGGGCACTACCAATTTCAACCTGCGCAAGCCCAACTATGTCGTAATTCACCACACGGCACAGGACTCTACGGCCCAAACGCTGAGGACCTTCACGCTGCCCCGCACGCAGGTGAGCGCGCACTACGTGATTGGGCGCGACGGCCGGATATACCACCTGCTCAACGACTACCTGCGGGCCTGGCACGGCGGCGTGGCCCGGTGGGGCAACACCACCGACATCAACTCCAGCTCGGTTGGTATTGAGCTGGATAACAACGGGACCGAGCCCTTTGCCGAGGCTCAGATGACCAGCCTGCTGCTCGTACTGACCGATTTGAAAAAGGCTTACGGTATTCCGGCGGCTAACTTCATCGGCCACGCCGACATTGCTCCCAGCCGCAAGAATGACCCCAGCGCCCAGTTCCCCTGGAAGCGTTTGGCCGACCAGGGTTTCGGCCTATGGTACGATGCCGGGCCGTTGCCCAGCCCTTTCCTGCCCGACAGTGCCGCTGCCTTAGCCAGCCGGCTGCTGATTCCGCGCTTGCCCGATACCGACACCGCTCTGCCCGCCCCTACCCTACCGCCCGACACCAGCACCGTTGATGTCCAGCTGGCCCGCCTCAACAGCTCGCTTACGGCCTTCGACCCGCAAGCGGCGCTGCGCATTATTGGATATGACACGCGGGACTTGCCGGCGGCCATCCGGGCTTTTAAGCTTCATTTCATTCAGCAAAACGTGGCCGGGCCGCTGACGGAGGCCGACAACCGGATTCTGTACAACCTGTACAGAAAGTGCCTCTGACCCACCACCACTGTTATATTTATCCTACTGAAGCCGCCGCAACAAGCATTGTGGGCTTTAAAGCAAGTATATGTTAGAAATATCTCAACGCGGGCAGGCCATGCCCGTTTCCCCGTTCCGCAAGCTTGCCCCCTATGCCGAACTGGCCCGCCAGCAGGGCAAAATCGTGTACCCGCTCAACATTGGGCAGCCCGATATTGAGACGCCGCCGGCCGCGCTGGCCGCCGTGCGCAACGCCGATATTCGGGTGCTGGGCTACACCCACGGCGCGGGCACCGAGAGCTACCGCCGCAAGCTGGCCGCCTACTACCAGCGCACCGGCATGCCCGTGGTAATGGAAGACATCATTGTGACCACGGGCGGCAGCGAAGCCATTTTATTCGCGCTGCTTACCTGCCTGAATCCCGGCGACGAGGTAATCATTCAGGAGCCATTTTATGGCGCGTACACGGCGTTTGCTATTGCGGCGGGCGTCAGCATCGTGCCCGTCACGGCGCACATCAAGGATAATTTTGCGCTGCCGCCACTAGCCGATTTTGAGCGGGCCATCACGAAGCGCACCCGCGCCATCCTCGTTTGCAACCCCAGCAACCCCACCGGCTACGTGTACAGCCGCGCCGAGCTGGAAAGTATGCTGGCACTATGTAAAGCCCATAATCTATACCTGATTTCGGACGAAGCCTACCGGGAATTCTGCTACGACGCGCCCTACGTGAGCGCGCTGCAACTGGCCGGAGCCGAGCCCAACGTGGTGGTAGTCGACACCGTTTCGAAGCGCTACAGTGCCTGCGGGGCGCGCATCGGCGCGCTCGTCACGCTGAATAAAGCGGTGTACGCGGCCGCCTTTCGCTTCGCCCAAATGCGGGTGAGCCCGCCCGGCCTGGGCATGCTGCTGGCCGAGGCCGCCGCCGAGCTGCCCGAGTCGTACTTCGACGCCAGCAAGGCCGAGTACCAGGCCCGGCGCGACCTGACGGTGGCCCGCCTGCGGGCCATGCCCGGCGTGGTGTGCCCCTGCCCCGGCGGCGCGTTCTACGTGCTGGCCCACCTGCCCGTGGACGACACCGAAGCTTTCGGCCAGTGGCTGCTCGAAAGCTTTTCCTACGAAAACCAGACCCTGATGCTTTCGCCCGCCAACGGCTTCTACCAAACGCCGGGCCTGGGCCGGCACGAAGTGCGCATCGCCTACGTGCTCAACCAAACCGACCTGACTGCCGCGCTCACCTGCCTGGAGCACGCCCTGCGCGAATATCCCGGCCGGACCGAACCACTGCCGAGCGTTGCCAAAACCGCCGCAGTGCTAACGGCCTAACTCCTGCATTCCTCGTTTCAATTCTTCTTACCGATGACCCCAACCATTGCTCCTGCTCCCGAAGCTCCTACCAAAGACTACCGCGCCCCGCTGCGGTTCTGGCACTGGGGCAGCGCCTTGCTCATAAGCGCGCAGCTGGCCACCATTCTGTTCCAGAAGGTTATCGTGAACGCGCGGTCGGCAGTGCCAGAGTTTCAGCAGGCGCTGAGCAAAGACAATGTGGTGCTCACCACGCAACAGGCCCGCTCGCTCACGCACATTATCAGCGAGCGCATCTGGGAGTGGCACATTTACATCGGACTAACGCTGGTGGGTTTCTGGCTGCTGCGCGTGGTGCTGGAGCTGCGCGGGCCGTCGGACATGCGCTTTTCGGCCCGGCTGCTGGCAGTGGCCCGGCGCTACCGCCTGGCCCCGCCGGCGGAAAAGGGGGCCGCGGGCAAAATCCTTTTTGCCACGGGCACCTACGCGCTATTCTACGCTTTCCTGGCCGTAATGTGCCTCACCGGCCTCGTGCTGACGTACCACAACGAGGTTGCCTTCTTCGATAAAATCGAACACACGGCCGAGGAAATCCACAACGTGACCATGTGGCTCATCATCGGCTTTTTTGTAGTGCACGTAGCGGGCGTGGTGTGGACTGAAATAACCAAGGACCACGGGTTGATTTCGCGCATGGTAGGCGGCGAAGCGCCCAAGGCGTAACCTGACTCCCTGCCTCCCTCTCCAAAAAAAAGGGGCACCGGATATGCACTGAAAGGTATACCCAACAAAAAAGCCCGCTTAGTAGCGGGCTTTTTTGTCTTTGGTGGCGCAATTTGCTCAGAGCCAGTGCCCCCTCTCTTTTGGAGAGGGGGTCAGGAGCTGAGGTTACTTAGTTGCCGCTGCCGGGCTTCTGCTCCATCTTCTGCATGGGGCTGGCCTGGGCGGCCTGCTGCATGGGGTTGGGCGCGGCTTGCTGCTGCTGCTGAAACAGTTCGAAGCGCGAGGCGGCGGGCTGGCGCGGGAAGGCGTTGTTGCTCAAATCCGTGTCGGCTGTTTGCTGAAAGGGGTCGATAACGAAGCTGATGACGGGCTTCTTGGTCACGATGATTTTCGTGACTTTCTCGTTGTTTTTGCGCCAAATTTCAGCCGGAATCGTTTGGATTTCCTGGGTGTTGTCGGCGTAGGTCATTTGCAGCACCACGGGCATCACGAGGCCGCCCGCGTTGCGCAGGCTTAGCTCGTAAAAGTTTTGGGTGTTGCCGAGGCGCTCCTGCTGCTCGGGGCTCAGGGTTTTCAGGTAAGCAGCGAAGCGCTGCTGGTCGGCCGAAGTCACGGCCAGCGGGTCGTAGCCGTTGTAGAAATCCTTCAGCTCGGACTTCTCCTCCACCAGGGTTTGCTTGATGTCGGTGGCGTTGCGCTGGGCCGTGATGGACTGCGGCGCGGCGGCTTTCTGCTGCTGCAGGCGCACGTTTTCTACCTGCGGGTTCTTGGTACTCACGTTGAAAGATTTCACCGATTCCAGGGCCAGGTCGGTATGGTCGGTGGTGTAGAACCAGCCGCGCCAGAACCAGTCCAAATCAACCGCCGAGGCGTCTTCCATCGTGCGGAAAAAATCGGCCGGCGTGGGGTGCTTGAAGGCCCAGCGCGTGGCGTAGGTCTTGAAGGCGTAGTCGAACAGCTCGCGGCCCATCACCGTCTCGCGCAGGATGTTGAGGGCCGTGGCAGGCTTGCCGTAGGCATTGTTGCCAAACTGCAGCGCCGACTCCGAGTTAATCATAATCGGCGACTGCAGGTTGCTGCCCGTGGCCATGTAGGCGGCAATGTTGCGCGGCTCGCCGCGGCGGCTGGGGTAGTTGCGCTCCCACTCCTGCTCGGTCAGGAACTGCACGAAGGAGTTCAGGCCCTCATCCATCCACGACCATTGCCGCTCGTCGGAGTTGATAATCATGGGGAAAAAGTTGTGGCCCACCTCATGAATAATCACCGAAATCATCCCGTATTTCCGCTCTGCCGAGTACGTGCCGTCCTTCTCGGGCCGCCCGCCGTTGAAGCACAGCATCGGATACTCCATGCCGCCCACCGGGCCGTGCACCGAAATGGCCACCGGGTAGGTGTAAGGAATGGTGTATTTCGAATACGTTTTGATGGTGTGGGCCACCACCTGCGTCGAGTACTGGCCCCACAACGGGTTGCCCTCCTTGGGATAATACGACATGCACATCACCGGCTTACCGTCCTGGTCAATTTCCATGGCATCCCAGATGAACTTGCGCGAGCTGGCCCAGGCAAAGTCGCGCACGTTGCGGGCCACGTAAGTCCAGGTTTTAGTGCCGGTGGCGCGGCCGGCCTCAGCCTTCACGGCCTCCTCCTGGCTCACGATGAGCACCGGCTTCTTGGCATTTTTAGCCTGCGCGAAGCGTTTCATTTGGCTGGATGACAACACCTGGGCCGCGTTCTGAAGCGTGCCGGTGGCCCCCACCACGTGGTCACTGGGCGCGGTGATGCTCACCTTATAGTCGCCGAAGGGCAGCGTGAACTCGCCGTTGCCCAGAAACTGCTTGTGCTGCCAGCCCTGGTTGTCGGAGTACACGGCCATGCGCGGGTAAAACTGCGCGATTTCGTAGAGGTAGTTCTTGTCCTCCGCGAAGTACTCGTAGCCGCTGCGGCCGTTGATTTTCGACTGGTCGTTGATATTGTAGTGCCACTTCACATTGAAGGACACCGACTGGCGCGGCAGCAGCGGCGCGGGCAAATCCACGCGCATCATGGTGTTGTTGGTCACCGTGTGCAGCGCCCGGCCGTTGGCCCCGGTCACGCTCTCAATCTTGAAGCCGCCGTCGAAATCCGACAACATGCCTTCGAGCGCCTGAAACGGCACCTTGTCCTGCATCGAGCCCACCTGCGTGGCGCTGGCGATGGAGTTCTGGTCGAAAATATTCTGGTCGAGCTGCACCCAGAGGTAGGGCAGCGCATCGGGCGAAAGATTGGTGTAGGTGATGGTTTCGCGACCCGTAATGGCCTGCTTGGCATCATCAAGCGTCACCTTGATGTCGTAATCGGCGCGCTGCTGCCAGTAGTCGGAGCCGGGCGCGCCGCTGGCGGTGCGGTAGCTGTTAGGCGTGGGCAGCATCGTTTCGAGCTGCGCAAATTTGTCGGTGCCCGAGTTGGTGTTCTGGGCCGCGGCGGGCAGCTGGCCCGCTACGGCCAGCACCAGGCCGGCGAATAAAAAACGACGCATACAGTAAGCGTGAGTTGAAAAAATCGAAAGAAGTTGGAAACCTTGATTGAAAAGGTCGTCGAAAGTTACGCCAACGTTGCGCCACCGCAACTGGTGCGATAGTCGCCAGTGGGTGGCGGAGCGGCTACGACCACAGCTGTTGCAGCAGCAGCACCGTGGCAATGCCCAGCGCCGCCCCGCTGGTGGTCAGCAGCCAGTCGCGGCGCGCCACGCCCAGCCCCCGCAGCAGCAGTGCCCCCAGCAGCAGAATGATGGTTACGATAAGCACCTGCCCCACTTCTACGCCCACATTGAAGGCCAGCAGCTCCTGAATGGGCCGGCTACCGGCCCCAAGCAGCGCCCGCAGGTAGTTGGAAAACCCCAGCCCGTGAATCAGGCCGAAGCCCAGCGCCAGCGCGTTGGGCGCGGCGGCCAGCACCGGGGCCCGGGGCCGCAGCGCCCGGCCTGCGCCCCGCAGGTTCAGCAGCGCCGTAACCATGATGGTAACAGGAATCAGGGCTTCGATGATGGCCGGGTTGAAGGACACTAGGCCCAGCGTGGCCAGCGCCAGCGTGAGCGAGTGCCCCAGCGTGAAGCTGGTGACCAGCGCCAGCACCCGCCGCCAATCCGTCAGCACATAGGGCGCGCACAGCGCCAGCAGAAACGTGAGGTGGTCGGCGGCGCGGGGCGTGCAGATGTGCAGAAAGCCCAACTGCCAATACGTTTGAAAAACAGAAGCCATGCGGCAAAGCTAGTGCTAGCCTCCGGAGGCCGACGTGTATCTTGCGGCGGTTTCTACCCAGTCAAAAATTTTATGATTAATCGTTTACTGCTCCTCCTCACCTTCGTCCTGCTCAGCACCGGTGCTTTGCGCGCCCAGAACCAAGAGTTGCTGGCTTCGGCCACGTTCAAGCAACGCCTGCGGGGGCAATACCTGCACAACGACACCGCCCAGGCCATTATCAACCTCTACAGCCGCCGTCAGGCCGGCGGGGCCAGCTGGATTGTGGGGGCCGCGCTCGCCGCCACCCGCCTTTCCATTGGCTCCACCACCCCCACGCCACCCAACAGCTACGTGGTGAACGACAACCGGGTCAATCCCGCGCTGGCCTTCCTCGTAGCCTCGCCCATTGCGGCCTACGGCGTGGGCAAGCTGCTGCATTACAGCAACGGCCATCTCGAAACAATCCTGACCAACTACGCCGCCGGGCAGCGGCTGCCCCGCTCGGTTCGGCGCAAACTGGCCCCCCGATTTTTCGCGCAGTCCATCATCCAGTACCAGCCCGTAAAGGTGCAGCCAGTCAAATAGAACCATTACGTGATTGCTATGCGCTTTTTACTTCTTTTGATGCTGCCGCTGTTTCTATTGAGCAGCTCGGCGGCAATGGCCCAAACGCCGGCCGTGACTGGCCCACCGGCCACGGCAACTCCCCGCCCCAACGTGCTGCCCGCCGATACCGGGGCCGTGCTGCTCTTCAATGGCTGGTACCTGCCCGCTTACCGCGGCGGCTCCTCAGCGGCCGATACCACCGGCGCATTGCTTTCGCTGTTTCGCAAGCGGCGCTACGCGGGCTTTTTGTTCGCCGTACCATTTATCTTGGGAGCGTCACTAGCCTTGCCCATTGCCTCCACCGATGCCAATGGCACCCGCACGGTGGCCTCCGAAGCGATTTCGCCGCCGCTGGGCTCGGCCATTCTGCTGGGTACGGTGGTGGGCTTTATCGCGCACGCCGCCAAGTTCAACAAAGCGCATTTGGTGGCGGTGGATGGCGCCTACGCTGCCGGCCGGCCCATTCCCCGCAAGTACCGCAGCCAGCTCAACGCCTCGCACTTCGCCGAAGCGGCCTACCTGCGCGAAGCCATTGCCCAGCAAAAGGCCCGCGAGCGGTCGGCCGCTCCGCGTTAGCGCAGTCGTCAGCCGCAAATAATTGCCTGCACCAGACTTTTCAACGTGCATCACTGCACGTTTCAAACCCATTCGAACGCTATTTATGGCAGTTTGAATGGGTTTATTAATTGAAATTTGTCAGTCGGTCATGCCGAGTATGTGGCGCATCAGGCCAGGGACCGAGGCATCTCGCTCGGGCCGTCCGGGCCGTTCAACGAGGCGAGCGAGATGCCTCGGTCTCTGCTTAATGCGCAGAATGCTCGGCATGACGGTCACTTAGTTTTTTTGACTTTCTAAACAGCTTCACAACTACCAAGCTTGCTGTCCTCAACAAAGCCAACAAAAATGCGCTGGTAAGTGCCTAAAGTAGCAGCAGAGCCCTTCCCGGAAAGATAATCCGTAAGCTGTCCTGCGGCTACTTCTTGTAAATCCGTTCAGCTGCGCTGATGTTCACCGCCGGGGAGGGGCTTACTTTTGAGGCTAAACCTGCTTTCTCATCGGGAGCACCGCCACTTGCTATGGACACTTTACTCGGCACCGATTTGGCCCACGCCGCGGCTTTGCTCCGCGCGGGCGAGCTCGTAGCCATTCCGACCGAAACCGTGTACGGGCTGGCCGGGCATGGCCTGCGGGAAGACAGCCTGCGCCGCATTTTCGCGGTGAAGGGCCGGCCCCTTACCAACCCACTCATCCTGCATTTTGCCAGCGTGGAGCAACTGCCCTCGTACGTGCGGATGGCGGCCGTACCCGCGGCGGCGCATCGGTTGCTGGCGGCGTTCAGCCCGGGGCCCCTCACGCTGTTGCTGCCCCGCGAGCCCGCCGTGGTGCCCGACCTCGTCACGGCCGGGCTGCCCGACGTGGCGGTGCGCATCCCGGCCCACGCCTTGGTGCAGGACCTGCTGCGGCGGCTCGATTTTCCGCTGGCGGCCCCCTCGGCCAACCCTTTCGGCTACATAAGCCCCACCCGGCCCGCGCACGTGCTAAGCCAACTCGGCGGCCACATTCCCTACCTGCTCGATGGCGGGGCTTGCCAAGCGGGCATCGAAAGCACGGTAGTGGGGTTTGGGCCAGCCGGTGAGCCGGTGGTGTACCGCCCCGGTGCCATTTCGCTGGAAATGCTGCAGGCCGTGGTGCCGGCCACCCGCATGCGCACCGCCCCGGAAAAGGCCCGCCCCGCCGCCAGCCCGGGCCTGCTGCCGTATCACTACTCCCCCCACACGCCGCTGCAGTTGTTTGGCCCGGGGCACGCTGCGTTGCCACCTTTCGATATGGCCACCACAGGCGCGCTCGCCTTTCGGGAACTACTGCCCGGCCTACCCGCCGCGCAGCAAATAGTGCTGAGTCCCGGCCGGGGCGATTTGGCCGAGGCCGCCCATGGTCTGTACGCGGCCCTGCACCAACTCGACGCGCTGGGCCTGCAGCTGCTGCTGGCCGAACGCCTGCCCAACACCAGCCTGGGCCTTGCCCTGAACGAGCGGCTGGAGAAAGCCGCCGCCCGAAAATAGCGAACCCAACAGCCGAGGCATCCTTCTCCTCCCCAACCCGCCCCGCCGCCGTGGCTGGCGCAGCGCGGGTAGCGGCAGTTTCTAAAGCAGCACTACTAGACTGCCTTGGGCTGGCGCGAGTTTAGCGCAGCGTAACTCGTGCCTATCATTCGGGCGAGGTTGCGCCTCACATTAGAAAAAACTACTGTAAACCCTTTGGCGCAATACCGCCTTGCCGCTGCGCGGCAGTGGAGGCTCAGCCTCCACGTCAAGGTTAGTCACGAGTTGCGCTGCGCTAAACTCGCGCCAGTTGGGGCCAGTTGGGGGCTGAAGCTGCGGGAGTAGCTGGAGTTTCGGCAGGCACATACTGGAGAGTCAGTAGCCTAGCGAGGCGGCTTGCACCATTTTGTAGGCCTTTGGCGTTAACTTGCTACTGACCTCTACACATTACTACCATGTCTCCCATTACTGCAATTCAGCCTACTAAGCTCAACAGCTTACAAATTAGCCTACTTCGCTTATTTGAGCGCGGTATGAGCGATGAAGAGGTTTTGGAGTTGCGGCGGGTGTTGGTGGCGCACATGTCGCAAAAAATGCTGGTCGCGGTAGAGCACATGGATTACGAGCGCGGCTACACCGCTGAAGATTATGAGCGAATGCTCAATGCGCCTTCCTGATGCGTCGAGCAGTAATTGATACGAATTGCCTACTTGCGTCGCTCAACTGCAATAGCCCGTATCACCGCTTGTACCAGTTGTTCGCCAGCGAAGCATTCGACTGGATACTCAGCAATGAGATACTGACCGAATACGAGGAGGTTCTGACCAGAGAATACACGGCCAGCACCGCCAAGCAGGTACTGGAGATTTTGCTAGCAGCCCCCAATACGGTGCAACAGGAAGCCTACTACAAATGGCAACTGATTGAAGCCGACCCTGACGATAACAAATTCACTGACGTAGCCATCGCCGCCACCGCCGATTACCTCGTCACCAACGACCAGCACTTTGAGGTTCTTAAGCAGCTAGAGTTTCCACGGGTGCCCGTCGTCAGCTTGCAGGAGTTTTTAGGCAACTTTCGATAATTGAGTTTCCGCATAGAAAAGCCCCGTTGGCACTACGCCGACGGGGCTTTTTGTGTGATTCCCCCGCGCCCCGCCGCCGTGGCTGGCGCGGCCGCAGCAGCACTAGTTTCTGCCAGCATGCCCTGGCGCGGGTGTAGCGCCGCGCAACTCGTGCCGGAACAGCTGGTAGGGCGGCCTTACACTAGCAGGGCTGGCGGTGGAATGACCGACCGGCGCAATTCAGCCTTGCCATTGCGCGGCAGTGGAGGCTCAGCCTTCACGTCGACACCAGAATATTGGGTGCTGGTACTGTTACCTTTCCGTAGGCAGGCCGAGTAGATACAATTTCTTGGCCTTGCCCGATATGAGGCCAGTTTCCCAAGTGTAGCCATCGGATTGCAACCCTTCGAGCAGCGTTGCCATATCGCCGAGGGTATACGTGCGGGCATTGGAAACTGCGCCGTCCCAGGCAAAGCAAAACGGGATAACGGGCAAGGCGTACGTAAAAAGTAGCTGTTTTACCGTAAGCGGGCGCGCAAAGGGGGTGATGAAAAGCGCCATCAGGAAGTTCAGCGGCAGGGCCACCCACCACAGGCTGATTGGAAAGCTGTTGTCGCTAAGTTCGTACACGCAGATTGCCTGTCGCTTTTCCTTGGCGTCTTGGAGGATACGCCGGGCTACCTCCGGGCGCATGTGGTGAAAACTGCCAACCAAAGTGCGCACACCGCGCAATTCCGGGGCTACGTCGGCCGCGTTTATGGATTGGGTATCGTACCGTAGCGCAGCATCGCCCTGCCCTTTGATGGCAGCGGCCAAGGTCAGATTCGGGTACAAATCCGTCAGCGTGAGCGTCAGGCAGTCCAGTCCGGGCTGCTTCTTCAGCGTCCGGTACACTTCCAGCATCGAGCCTCCGCTGCCCGAGCACAGGTCCACAATGGCCGCGCTTTCGGAATGGGCCAACGCCCGGCTGAGCAGCTGCACCAAGTCGGCCGACGAGCCCAGAAATTTGTGCATGACCACGATGAGCCGCGTCACGCCGATGCGTATCCAGTTGGGAAACCAGGCGAAGTCTTCGAGCTCGAACAAGTGGATTCGTTTCATGCAGAGTAGGTGTAAGCCGAAGTGCCGGTTTGGAAAGGAAAAACGAAGCAACCAACTTGCCTAAGGTTGACAGTCAGACACCGGCCTTAGCAGTTACCTCTGGTGGCTGTTGGGCAGAAACTGGTTTGCCGTGGCAACTTACAAAAAGGCCGTTGCGTGTGCGTTATAGTTGCTGCACATAAAAATGCAAAAAGCCCCGCCAGCACTACGCTAACGGGGCTTTCCCATTTACAAAATCGACTCCAGTGAATTACACCGCCGGCATTTCCACGTTCTCGAACTTCACCGCACCGTCTTCCAGAACGGCTTCTACCACGGCATCTTTACTCACGCGGCCCGAAAGAATATCTTTCGACAATTCATTCAAAATAACGCGCTGCAACACGCGCTTGAGCGGGCGGGCACCGAACTGCGGGTCGAAGCCGGCTTCGCCCAAGAAATCCAACACCTCGCTAGTGGCTTCTAATTGAATTCCGGCATCGGCCAACCGCTGCTGGATTTGCTTGAACTGGATGTCCACGATGCGGCGGATTTCCTTGCGCTTGAGGGGCTGGAACATCACGATTTCGTCGATGCGGTTCAGGAATTCGGGGCGCATGTGCTGCTTGAGGCGCTCCATCACTTCGTCGCGGGTGCGGTCGACTACCTCCTCGTGGTTGAACTCGTTGAGGTCCTTGAAATTCTTTTGGATGATATCGGCCCCGGTGTTCGAGGTCATGATGATGATGGTGTTCTTGAAGTTCGCCACCCGGCCTTTGTTGTCGGTGAGGCGGCCATCATCAAGCACTTGCAACAGGATGTTGAACACGTCGGGGTGCGCTTTCTCAATTTCATCGAGCAGCACCACCGAGTAGGGCTTGCGGCGCACGGCCTCTGTGAGCTGCCCGCCTTCGTCGTAGCCCACGTAGCCGGGAGGTGCGCCTATCAGGCGCGAGGTGGCGTGGCGCTCCTGGTACTCGCTCATGTCGATGCGCACCAAGGCGTTTTCATCGTTGAATAAATACTCGGCCAAGGCCTTGGCCAGCTCGGTTTTGCCCACGCCGGTGGAGCCCAGGAAAATGAACGAGCCGATGGGCCGCTTGGGGTCTTGCAGGCCGGCCCGGGAGCGGCGCACGGCATCCGAAATGGCCGCGATGGCCTCCGATTGCCCTGCCACGCGCTTGCCCAGCTCGGCTTCGAGCTGGAGCAGCTTCTCGCGGTCCGATTGCAGCATTTTGCTCACCGGGATGCCCGTCCACTTGGCCACCACTTCGGCGATGCTTTCGCTGGTGACGACTTCCTGAAGCATCGCGCCGCCGTCTTTATTAGCTGCGGCTTCTTCCTGCAAGATTTTCAGCTTGGCTTCGGCTTCCTGAATCTTGCCATAGCGCAGCTCGGCCACGCGGGCGTAATCACCCTGGCGCTCGGCCTGCTCGGCTTCCAGCTTGAACTGCTCGATGGCTTCTTTTTGAGTCTGAATCCCGGTCAGAACGGCCTTTCCGCCTTCCCAGCGGGCTTTGAGGGTGTCGCGCTTGTCGTTCAGCTCGGCCAGGTCCTTGCTGAGGACGGCTTCGCGGTCGCGGTTGTCTTCGCGGCGGATGGCTTCGCGCTCGATTTCGAGCTGCATGATGCGGCGCTGGATTTCGTCGAGCTCCACGGGCATGGAATTCAGCTCGATGCGGAGCTTGGCGGCGGCCTCGTCCATGAGGTCGATGGCCTTGTCGGGCAGGAAGCGGTCAGTGATGTAGCGGGCGCTCAGCTCCACGGCCGCAATCACGGCGTCGTCGGTGATGCGCACGCCGTGGTGCAGCTCGTACTTTTCCTTGATGCCGCGCATGATGCTGATGGCGTCCTCAATGGTCGGCTCGTCCACCATCACGGCCTGGAAACGGCGCTCCAGGGCCTTATCCTTCTCGATGTATTTCTGGTATTCCTTGAGCGTAGTGGCCCCGATGGCGTGCAGCTCGCCGCGCGCCAGGGCAGGCTTGAGCAGGTTGGCGGCGTCCATGGCACCCTCCCCCCCGCCGCCGGCCCCGATGAGGGTGTGCATCTCATCGATGAAAAGCACGATGCGCCCTTCCGAGTCGGTCACTTCTTTGATAACGGCCTTGAGGCGCTCCTCAAACTCGCCCTTGTACTTGGCCCCGGCCACGAGCAGGCCCATGTCGAGGCTCATGATGACTTTGTCGCGCAGGTTTTCGGGCACGTCGCCGGCCACGATGCGCTGGGCCAGGCCCTCCACAATGGCGGTTTTGCCCACGCCGGGCTCGCCGAGCAGCACGGGGTTGTTTTTGGTGCGGCGCGAGAGGATTTGCAGCACGCGGCGGATTTCCTCGTCGCGGCCAATCACGGGGTCCATCTTGCCGCGCCGCACCTGCTCGTTGAGGTTGGTGGCGTAGCGGTTCAGGCTCTGGTACTGGTCTTCGGCGCTCTGGCTGGTGACTTTGCGCCCGCCGCGCAGCTCCTGAATGGCGGCCTTCAAGTCCTTGTCGTTGAAGCCAGTGTCTTTGAGCAGCGTGGCCACGGCATCCTTGCCGCTGAGGATGCCCAGCAACAGGTGTTCCACAGATACGAATTCGTCGCCCATGTCCTTCATGGCCCCGTTGGCGCGTTGCACGGCGGCGGCCGCGTCGTTGGCGAAATAGGGCGAGCCGCCGCTCACCTTCGGGTAGGCGGCCACGATGGCATCGAGCCGCGGCGTGAGAATGTTGAGGTTGGCGCCCAGCTTGTTGGCCAGAAACGAGAAGACGCTTTCGTCGCTCTGGAAGAGGCCCTTCAGCAAATGGCCCGTTTCGACGGCCTGCTGCTGGTTGCCCCCGGCTATTTCGGTGGCCTTCTGCACGGCCTCCTGTGCCTTGATAGTGAAGTTTTTAAAGTCCATGGTGCGTAGTCTCTAGGTGGGTGCTTCCAAGGTAGAAGTTCTACGAGGGGACTAGCAAAGGGGGTGCGGGAAGTATTTTTCGGACTTTTTGGCTGGAAAATTCAGTGCTATATGAATAATTACTGCCAAAATTTCTCGGGTCTGGTCCAATAGAGTACAACTACTTAATTAAAGTAATGCGTTGCACAAAGTGAGAGACGATACATGGTTTTACCAAATTAAAAAATTAGGAAAGAGGCGGGAAAACTGACATGTGAATACGAATGATATCATCGTAGCTCCCATATTTATGCCACGCTTTATTTGATGTTACACGAGCTTTTACCATAAAATTTGCATCTACATCTTCATCAGTAAACACAAGCTCTATTAATTCTCCCGTTGCACGAATCTTATAATCTATGGACCATTCGATTTTATATTCGTCAAGAGCAAATGAAGAATCGATTTCGACTGACATCCTAATTCTATCACCGGGTCTAAATTTCGTATTCCCAACATTCAATTTTATAGAATTAAGCGCGCCTTCTTCCCACTCCTCTGAATATACTTTATTGCCTAAGGAATCTGAATACGAAAGAATCCTTGGTACGTTAAAATCCTGATT
This sequence comes from Hymenobacter frigidus, assembly GCF_014640435.1. Taxonomy (GTDB): domain Bacteria; phylum Bacteroidota; class Bacteroidia; order Cytophagales; family Hymenobacteraceae; genus Hymenobacter; species Hymenobacter frigidus. The sequence goes on from NZ_BMGY01000030.1 coordinate 42,238, forward strand.
CATATTATGGTCTGAGTAATATTTCTTTATTGAATCAATGAGGTCGTTGCTGTAACATATTGCCTTTTCAGCATCACGAATGCTCGTTGGGTTAGCATGAGAAACCTTATTCCTTATCTTAATTAACGTATCGAAAACCGATTTTAAATGGATTCTGCCGAACCTAAATTCGGTTTCGAAGTAGGGTCTAAAATAATCATTGTACAGATCTTCTTTACATATTATAAATACCTGATGCTCAATAAGTGTTGCATCTATCCAACGAGGGTATCTATCCGGCTCAGCACTTACTCTTTCACTTACCTTGTTACGTATTTCCTGTTTTAATAGAAATAGCCCTTTATCATTATGATAACTCCAGTAATCTTTGCCATATGCAGAAGTTAAAGAGTCGTTAATAGTTCGTCTTAACCAGAATTCTAGACTCTCGATATGCTTTCTAGCTACTTCTCTAATCTCTGAATCCGTTAGTTTGAATAAAGGCATATACAGTAAGTCTTTAGTGTTTTTTTTAAAAGATACCATATCTGGTGCGGAAGTATTAACTATGGCATTCCAGAAGCTCTAGTTTCTCCCGCGGCGGGGGCAGCGGGCGGGGGCCGAGGTTTGACGCTTCTTACTGCACAGGGAGCGTCATCTGTTCGGCTGGCATCGGCAGCACGACATTCGCCATCGCCTTGAGGTCGAGGTCCGGTACAAAGCCATCACACACGATGAGGATGCTAAATAGATACCGCTTCAACTCTGCGGGTTCGGGCTGCTCCTGGCGCAACGCGGCCTGCACGAGATGCAGGGACAAATCGGCCAGCACGAGTTGCTTGCGCGTGGTGCGGTCGCTGGTCGCAACCGCTGCGGATTCCGTCAGGGCATGAGCTTGGCGAACGAGTTCCAGAATAGCGTCTTGCATACTCAATTAGGGAGTTAAGAGGGAAGAGTACGGCGCTGTGCGTTGCCGCCGCAATGTGGCAAAGCTAGTTCCTGCTTGGAGATGCTGAAAAGCGGTGGTTCTTATGCACCCAAACTGGTGCGAACGTTAAGCGCGTGCATGCAATGAAGTCGAGGTTGTATATCCACTGACGCGCAGCGGCAAGTTGCGATAAAACAATCCGCTGTCCACGCGCTGGGAGGCACTGCCTAACTAAGACATCATCAACACTAGTTACGCCGCGTTAAACTTGCGCCAAGGCAATAGCACAGAAGCGTCTGTTTCTTTAGCGGCGGGCGCAGCGGGCGGGGGACTTTATTCGTCTAACCCCATTTGTTGTGCAAACTCTGCCAGCGTCATGATGCTAGTGGAGCCGACGCTGCCCAGCACCAATAAATCCTCATCACCGGAAAGTAGGTAGTCGGCTTGGCTGTCCAGCGCCAGGTTGAGCAGGAAGTTGTCTTTCGGGTCGCGGCACAACTCGACGGCTGACGTTACCGGCGTGGTGGGAAAGGCCCAAAACTGGCGCGAGCTTGTAGCTCGTGCCTGCTGTAAGGTGGAGGTTGTTCCTCCGCTGACGCGAAGCGGCAAGCTACGTCAGAATAATAGCTAGCTCAAACGCCAGGAGGCACAGCCTCCCTCCCATCTCTGGCACGAGTTACGCTGCGCTAAACTCGCGCCAGTTCAAAAGAAGCTCCTGTTTCCTTCAGCGGCGGGCGTGGCGGGTGCTCGATACAACCTTGGCAAATCCCCTCTTAATCAGCAAGCCCCAACTAAAAAGTCCCAGCAGTCGCTGGGACTTTTTAGTTAGGGCTTGAGACAACCGGCTGGCGGTTGGGCAGCGGTGCTTACAGCTTGACGCCTTGCGCTTGCAGCTGCTTTTCCTGCGCGGCTTGGTTGGCCGCGAACTGGGCGTGCTGCTCGGGCGTGCGCGTGGTACCCAAGCTGGCCAAGTGCTGCTGCACGTCAGCAGCCGGCAAGTCGGTGCAGTACAAGGGCGTACCCGGCTGCTGCCGCCACGACTCGTGCAGGCTGCCACCGTCCACGGCGTCGAAGCCCAATTCGTCCACCAGGGCCATGGCCTGCTGCTTGGCGGCGGCATCATCGCCGGCCACCGCCAGCGCGATGCGGCCGGGCGTGCCGGCGGGCTGCCCCGATTTTTCGAGGTTCGCGGCGAAGATGTTGTTGAACACCTTCAGCACCGGCCGGCCCAGGTGCTGCTGCACCCATTCGCTTTCGGTCAGGTCGCCGCTTTCCAGCTCGGGCAACTGGCCATCGCGCAGCAGGGGGTAGTAGTTGCTGGTGTCAATCACCGGCACGTCGGCGGGTACGCCTTCAAATAGGTCCTTGGACAGGTCGGGGATGTTTTTCAGCGGAATGGTCACCACGATGAGCTCGCCGTGGCGGGCGGCTTCGCGGGCCGTGACGGGGGTAGCGCCGGTTTTTTGGGCCAGGTCCGTCAGCGTTTCGGGGCCGCGGGAATTGGCGATGCAGACCGAATGGCCGAGGCTGGTGAGCCGCACGGCCAGGGCGCTGCCGATGTGGCCGGCGCCAATGATTCCAATATTCATAAGCAGGAGGATAAGCTGGTGGTGAGTGAGTCGCCGTTTGATGACGCGACGTGCACTAAGACTACCCGTCAAGTAGGATTGTTTCGCCTGTCTGGCTTACCTGCATTACGTGAGCCACACCACATAGGTGAACAACCGCGCAGAAATGAGCTGGCTCAAGTGCAACTCATTGAAGCTTCTGGTTCACTTAGCGGCCGCCGCAGTGGGCGGGGATTATCCTACTGTTGGGTAACTTGCTTCGCCGTCTACCCAATTTTCCAGCAACATGCCCAGCATATCGGCGAAATGGCGAGTATTGCGCGTGACCAACGCTAATCCATACGCCAGCGCCGTACTGCCAATGAGCATATCGAACTCGCCTTGCAGCCAGCCAATGCGTTTCAATTGTGCCTTCTGCGCCGCGTAGGTTTCTAAAACGTCTGAGAGAGCCAGCCGGTGGGCCTTGGGGAACAGACGCAGGAACTTGTCTAATTTCTGACGGTTGCTGGCCTGCCGGTCAGGCGCACCGTTGGCGATGCCATACAGCAATTCGGCAATTGTCAATTCACTGATGAAGCAATTGCGCAGGCCCACTTGCTCCACCTTAGTATCAAGGTCAAAGTCGCCCTTCATCAAGTGGATGCAGATGTTGGTATCGAGCAGGTAGCGACTCATAGCTCCACTTCACGCGGCTGGTCCTGGCGGTCGGCATAGATGCGGCGCACCATTTCCTCGCCGCTCTCTTCTGATTTCCACGAGCCAAATACTTCATGTAGCAAACGGTTTTGCTCCGCTTCCGCCGCGCCTTCTTCGGCCGCTTCTGGCATCGTTGCTTCGCCTGGCAGGCGCTGGTTTCCCCGAAACTTGGCAACCAAGCCGCTAGGAATGCTTTGCAGCCAATTAAGCGCCGCTGCGGCTTGCTCATCAGGAAACTCTAATTCAAGGGCAACTCTCATGTGACTAAGTTACGCAGAAGCTCCCGTTTCTTTCAGCGGCACCCGCAGCGAGCGGGGCGGTAGGGGATGGGACGCTATTTCTTGGCCGCCAGTACCTCGCGCACTGGAGTCCACCGGATGTCCGGATAGCGGGCATTATCCAGCGGCGTGAGTTTGGGCAGCCCGGTGAACATGTTGTGCAGGTACTGCATGCCCTGCCAAGGCGGAAACACCTCGTCGGTGGAGGGCATGAGGGCTTTGGTCACCTTAATCATAGCCCCTAGCACGCCCAAAGGTCCCACCCGAAGCAGCTTAAACGGCTGGCCGGTGGCGGCAGTGGCGGCCGCTTGCAGGCCGCGCACGGTGGCTACTTCGCCGGCCACGCGCAGGTAGCGGGGCGTGGTAGGGTCGAGGGCGGCGGCAGCCGTGAATTCGGCGGCATTGGCGGTGGTGGTGAAATCCAGCGGCTGGTCAGCATCGCCGTAATACAGCACCCGTTTCACCCCAAAAAGCACCACGGGGGCCTGGCCGGTCAGCAAGTCCGTAAACATGCCGTTGAGGATGGACGTGGCCTGGATGGGGGCCTGGTCGAGCCGCTGATTGAATTCCCGGCGCAAGTCGAGGTTGCGGTTGCTGCCGTTGGAGAGCTTGGTGTAGTCGATGGAATAATCCGACGGAATGAAGCGGGGCACGCCGGCAGCTACGGCCGCATCGAGCAGACGCTTTTGGCCGTCCACTATCACATCGCGCAGCCCGGACAAGGCCGACACCACGCAGGCCGCGCCCGCGCAGGCATTGGTTAGCGCTGTCACGCTGTTAAAATCGACTTCGATGATGTCAGCCCCCAAGTCGCGTAATAAGGTTACCTCCGGCTTGGTATTGCCAGCCCGGACCAGCGCCCGCACCGCCGCGCCCCGCTTGAGAAGGGCCTGCGCAATGCGGAAGCCCAGGTCGCCGGTAGCCCCGGCCAGCACGATGGTGGCCGGTTCGGTAGTCTTGCCACGTTGGGGAATTACTGTAGGTTCGGCCAAAATCGGAGGAGGAAACGAGGGGTGGGGTAATGCTTATGCAGCAAGCTTTCTGACCGCACTGGCAAGGTGAACCCCGCAAGGCCGCAGAGGTTGAGCGTTGATGGATGACCGCACCTGCAGGTGGCGTGTTGGCAGCCACCCGTTTTTATCGGGCACTAATTGATAGCTTGGGCACTCACGCGCCAGATTTTGTCGGCAGCATCATCAGCCACTAGCAGCGAGCCATCGGGCAGGGTGGTCACGCCCACGGGGCGGCCATAGGCATCTTTCGAGTCGCCGCCGGCCAGGAAGCCGGTGAGGAAGTCTTCGGGCGGCCCGCTGGGCTTGCCGTTGGCAAAGGGCACGAACACCACTTTGTAGCCCGAAAACGCCGTGCGGTTCCAAGAGCCGTGCTGGCCGATGAAAGCGCCGTTGCGGTACTTGGTCGGGAAAGCGGTTTTATCGTAGAAAGCCAGGCCCAGCGAGGCCGTGTGCGCACCCAGCGGCACATCAGGCACCAGGGTTTTCTTCACCAAATCGGGCCGCTCGCCTTTGCGGCGCGGGTCCTCGTTGGGGCCGTAGTAAGCATAGGGCCAGCCGTAGAAACCGCCTTCTTTCACGCTGGTCAGGTAGTCGGGCACCAGCTCGTCGCCCAGCTCGTCGCGCTCGTTCACGGCCGTCCAGAGGGTGGTGGTGCCGGGGGCCCAGCCCAGGCCGACGGGGTTGCGCAGGCCGCTGGCGTACACTTTTTCGCCGCTGCCATCGGGGTTAATTTGGAGGATATTCGCGCGGCGAACCTCGTTCTCGGCCCCGTGCTCCTGCACGTTGCTGCCCGACCCCACCGTGACGTAGATTTTTGAGCCGTCGGGGCTGGCCAGCAGGTTGCGGGTCCAGTGGTTGTTGTAGCCGCTGGCGGGCAGGGCAAGAATGCGCTGGCCCGTGCCGCTGATTTTGGTGGCTCCCGGCTGGTACGGAAAGCGCAATACGCCATCGGTATTGGCCACGTAGAAGAATTTGCCAATTATCAGCATGCCAAACGGCTGCTTGAGGTTGGCCAGGAAAGTGGTGTGCACATCAGGCTTGCCGTCCTTGTTGGTGTCCCGAAACAGCGTGATGCGGTTGGCACTCTCCGAGCGCAGGGAGCGTGACTTGTCCAGGTCTAGCTTGGCCACTACTTTCATCAACGTCGATTTTGGCAAAGTGCTGGATTCGGCCACCAGCACGTCGCCGTTGGGGGCCACGTATATCCAGCGCGGGCTTTTCATCTGGCCCGCGTATTCGGCCACCGCGAAGCCAGCGGGTGCGATGGGGGTTTTGCCAGCGGGCCAGTTCACAACTTTCACCCGGTTTGATACCGATTCGGTGGCGTAGGGTGAAGGCAAGCGCACCGAGTCGGCAGCAGACGTGGCAATGGTTTGGGCCGGGAGAGCAGCGGCGGCTTCCTGCTTTTCCTGCTTGCTGGGGCCACTGCAAGCAGCGAGCAGGCCAAGGCTGGCCAGTAGCACCGTGGGGTTATTCGACAATATGTAGGAAGTGAGTGGCTGAAATGTCACGCCAACGGAGCCAGATTGGCCGCGGGTGCTTTTGCCTTCGGCTTTACTTCATCTTCCAGATTTTGTTGTGATTTCACAATCCCAGCCCGCCCTAATCGGCCAGCAGGGCTTGTTCGCGCAGCCAGTCAAAAATCAGCTGGTCGACGGCCGAGACCTGCTCCCGGTGCCGGTAGGTAAGCCACACAACTTCCGCGATTTCAGCGGCGGGCTGGATTTTGCCAGTGTAAGTGGCCCAGTAGCAAGTCATGCGTACGAGCACGCCCGCCGAGTGGCCGTGGGCGGGCGCTTCCCAAGTGCCCGCGTGTTCCAGGCTCACCGGGTCGAGGGCCACGGTGAGCTCTTCGCTGATTTCGCGCAGCAACGTTTGGTGGTCGGTTTCGCCGGCTTCGCGCTTGCCGCCGGGAATGTAGTACCGATCTTTGCCGTGGCTACGGGTACTCAAAAGTTGGCCGTCGCGCAGGTGCAGCCAGGCAATTTTATCAATCACAGCAGGTGAAAAGGATATAACGTTGAAATTAAGAAGGATTCTTATGAACAAGAAACGTCACGCTGAGCAATACCTGGGCATCTCTGCCGCTTCGGCATTGCTCCGCGTGACGTTCTTCTGAATTCATCGATACGGGTTAATTCGCCGCTGGCGTGGCTGGCGCTTTCACGTACTTGTTCAGCCACGAATCCATCTCCCAGAGCATGTGGAGAAGGTTTTCGCGGGCGGCGTAGCTGTGGGCCTCGGCGGGCAGCACCACGTAGCGGGCGGTGGCCCCCTGGCCTTTCAGGGCAGCATAGTACCGCTCGGTTTGAATGGGAAAAGTACCGGAATTGTTGTCGGCTTCGCCGTGAATGAGCAGAATCGGCGTCTTGATTTTATCAGCGTAGTTGAACGGCGACATGGCGTTGTACACCTCCGCCGCCTGCCAGAACGTGCGCTCCTCGCCCTGGAAGCCGAAGGGCGTGAGTGTACGGTTGTAGGCCCCGCTGCGGGCGATGCCAGCTTTGAACAAGTTGGAGTGCGACAGCAGGTTGGCCGTCATGAAGGCGCCGTAGCTGTGGCCCATCACGCCCACGCGGGCGGGGTCGACTACGCCCATGCGGGCTCCTTCGTCGATGGCGGCCTTGGCGCTGCTCACCAGCTGCTCGGTGTAGGTGTCGTTGGGTTCCTTGCTGCCTTCGCCCACAATCGGGATGCTGGCGTTGGCCAGCACGGCGTAGCCCTGCGTTACCCAATACACGGGCGAGGCCCAGCTTAGCCGCGTGAAGGTGTAGGGCGAGCCGCTTACCTGACCAGCGTTATCCTTGTCCTTAAACTCCCGGGGGTAGGCTTCCATCAAAGTGGGCAGCGGGCCATCGGTTTTCTTGTAGTTCTGGGGAAGGTACAGGTCGGCGGTGAGGTCTACCCCATCGGCGCGCTTGTACTTCAGCACTTGCTTTTTGAAGCTGCCGCCAAAATTGGCGTAGGGATTAGCGAACCTGGTTATGGCGGTCAGCTTGTCCTTTTTGGTCGCGTCGCGCAGGTAATAATTCGGCGCCTGGGTGAGCGACTCGCGGCGCGTGAGCAGCTGGCGCTGTTTGCCGCTGGCGTTGAGGATGGCCACCGGAATTTCGTAGGCGGGGGCCTCAGAGCGCCACCAGTGGATGGTTTTCTTGGTCGTCAGGTCCAGCTCGTCCACGAATGGCCGGTCGCCTTCGGGTGAAGCGCCGTTGCCAGTCAGGTAGATGCTCTGGCCCATGGGGCCACCGGTCAGAAGCACATACTTGCCTTGGGCATTACGGTGCTCGTAAGGCGTGCCGGGGTCCTTGTAGGTATCCTGAGAAGAGCCTTCGAACAGCACGGTGAGCGGGGCGGCGGGCGTGCTGGGGTTCAGCTGCCAGGTGGTTTGGTGGCGGTCGGCCCAGCGGTAGCCTTCCACCAGGGCCAGCTTGTCGGTGCCCCAGTTCAGGCCCGCGAAGCGCAGCGGCAGCGCGGCCAGCTCCTGGACCGGGCCGGTGAAGGGCGCGGGCAAAGTATAGAGCTTGTCCCGGATATCAGCCTTGGTCTTGGGGTCGCCACCGTCCTGCGCCTCAGCGTAGTAGATGGTCGCGGGCGCATCGGCGCGCCAGGAGTGGCCGCGCGGCCCGGTCACCACGGCGTCGAAGTTGGTGGGCACGTTGTCGGCCAGCGGCAGGTCGGCAATGGTTTTTACCGGAGCACCGGTAGCCAGGTCGAGCACATCAATACGCTGCGGGAAGCTGCTGAGCGGCAGCAGGTACGAGTACGGCCGGTGACGGGTGCGCAGCAGTACGTACTTGCCATCGGGCGAAGAATAGGCCGTCTGGATGATGCCAGGCTGGCCCATCGGCTGGGCGCTGCCATCGGCCAGCTTCACTTTCACCAGCTGTGAGGTGGCGTAGTAGTCAAATACCCGCTCATCGGCGGGGCTTTTCAGCAAATCCTGGTAGGTGCGGGCCCCAGACTTCTTACCGCCGCCGCTTTCCTGTACGGTGGGGCCAGTGGGCGCGGCATCGGCGGCCGGCGCAACGCCCCGGCCCGTGGGCACGGTGCGGGCCAGCAGCGTCTGGCTGTCCGACACCCACTCGAACGACGAGCCGAAGGCATCGTTGAGCGGCGCGGCCAGCAGGCGGCGAGCGGTGGCAGTGGCCACATCGGCCACCCACAGCTCCACCCGGCCATCGGTGCCAGAACCGGGCATGGTGAGGGCAAAAGCCATGGTTTTATTGTCCGGCGACCAAATCACGCTGCTGATACGCGCCTGGGCCGGCAGGCCTTTCACGTCGGTTTCGGGACCGTTGGGCAGCTTTTTCAGCTTGATGCCCACGGCGTAGCTCACCCGGCTGGGCCCATTGGTGCGGGGGTTGAAGCGCAGGCCGGCCAGGCGCAGCTCGGGCTGCGAGAGCTCGGCCACGGTAGGAAAATCCTGCACCTGCAGCAGCGCCAGCGTACGGCCATAGGAGGCGAGGCTGACGCGGGGCGTGGGCGGGGCCAGCAGCACGTCCTGAATGGCCTGAGGCGGCGTTTGGTACTTGAAATCCTGCGCCTGAGTCGCGGCGAAGCCGAGTAGCAACGTGGCAGAAAGAACGATTTTTTTCATGGAGCGCAACGAAAATGAACACGAAAGCCGAAGCAGCCAAGCCCCGGGGCCGAAAGGTAACCAGCAGACGGAACTCGCGCTCAGCATCGGCGCAACCCAGCCCGCAGCCGAACCCGCCGGCCGCTACCTTTGTCTGAATCCACCGTCACTCCTCCTCACCAATGAAAATGCACAACTACTTTCTCTCTGCCGTCAGCACCTTAGTGCTCAGCGGACTATTAGCGTTTTGCCCGGGCGTTCTACGGGCTCAGACCACGGTTGTGGGCACCATTCGCAGCGGGGGGCTGGTGCGCGAATACCGCCTCTATGTGCCCGCCATCTACACGCGCACCACGGGCCCGGTCCCGCTGCTGTTCAACCTGCATGGCTACGGCTCCAACAACGTGCAGCAGGAAGCCTACGGCGACTTTCGCCCCATCGCCGACACTGCCAACTTTCTCGTCGTGCATCCCAACGGCACCATCGACGCGGCCAACAAGCGCAACTGGAACACCTTCGGTCCGCGCGGCACGGGGATTGACGACGTGGCCTTTATATCGGCCCTGCTCGACACGTTGGCTACCCGCTACCGCATCGACCCTGACCGCGTTTACAGCACGGGCATGAGCAACGGCGGCTTCATGAGCTACGAACTGGCCTGCCAGCTCAGCGGGCGCATCGCGGCCATCGGCTCCGTCACAGGTAGCATGATTGCCAGCCGGATGAGCAGCTGCGCGCCCGGCCGGCCGGTACCCGTCATCGAAATCCACGGCACCGACGACGGCACCGTGCCCTACACTGGCGGCACGGCGCTCAACTTCGTGGCCATCCCCACCCTACTGGCCCACTGGGTGCAGGTGAACGGCTGCAACCCCACGCCCACCATCACGGCGGTACCCAACACCAACACCACCGACGGCAGCACGGCCGAGCGCCAGGTGTGGGCCGGCGGCCGCAACGGCAGCTCGGTGGAGCATTTCCGCATCATCGGTGGCGGCCACACCTGGCCCGGCTCAGCGTTTGTCGTCGGCGTTACCAACCTCGACATCAGTGCCAGCCGCGAGGTGTGGCGCTTCCTGCGGCCTTACCGCCTGAGCCGCCTCGCGCTGGCCAACCGCGGCGCTGGCCCGGCCGCTATGGCCCTGTCGCTTTACCCCAACCCCACCAGCGACGAGCTGACCATTCGGACCAGCCAGCCCTTGCGGACCGGCAGCCTGGCCGTGTTCAACACGCTAGGCCGCCGCCTGCCCGCGCGGGCCCTGCCCCAGGCCGATGGCAGCCTGCGCCTGGCCACCAGCGGCTGGCCCGCCGGCACCTACATCCTGCGCGTGGAAACCGCCACCGGCCAGCCTCAGCAGCTAAAATTTATGAAGCCGTAAGAGGCGAGGCACACCCGCCGCCCTTCGCCCCTGACCTATGAAAGCCCTGCTTCTGCCCACTAAAACCTACCGCCTGAACGGCCGTCTATGGCTCGAAACCGACGACGGCCGCTTCCTCGGCATTGGCCGGCTGGAGCTGCTGGAGCAGATTGCGGCGCTGGGCTCCATCTCCAAGGCGGCGCAGGCCATGGGCATGTCCTACAAGCGGGCCTGGGATTTGGTCAGCTCGATGAATGCGCAGGCCTCGGCCCCGCTCGTAGCCACCCAAACCGGTGGGGCCCGGGGCGGCGGCGCAGTAGTCACGGACGCGGGCCAGGTTGCCATCGGGGCTTTCCAGGAATTGCAGGCGCGTTTTCAGGCCTTTATGGTCCTCGAAACCCAACGGCTGCAGGAGTAGCCGGAACATTCGGGCCCGTTATATCTTTGTAAATATAACGGGCTTTTCATGATACCATCTCTACTCACTTCTGTCCGGGCCGGGCTGCTGGCAATGACTGTTTTCTCCACGCTGGCCGCGCAAGCTCAAAGGACTATCCCGGCCGACACGACCCGCAAAAAAGTTGATTTGGAGGAAGTCGTGGTGTCGGCTTCCAAAGTCGAGGAGAGCTTTCTGCAATCGCCGGTGACGGTGGAAAAGCTCAACGCCCGCGCCCTGCGGCTCACGCCCGCCCCTTCGTTTTTCGACGCCATCGAGCACCTCAAGGGAGTGCAGGTTATCACGCCCAGTCTGGCGTTTAAGGTTATCAACGCCCGGGGTTTCACCAACACGACCAACGTGCGCTTTGCCCAACTGGTGGATGGTGTGGATAATCAGGCTCCGCACATTGGCGCACCCATTGGAAATGTGTTGGGACCAAGCGACTTGGATGTTTTATCGGTCGAAATCGTCCCTGGCACAGCCGCCGCGCTCTACGGCCTGAATGCCATCAATGGGCTGGCTAATTTTAGGACGAAGAATCCGTTCAATTTTGAGGGATTGAGTGTGCAGCAAAAAACCGGCCTCAACCACTTGGGCGACCCAAATAGCGGAGCACGCCTATTCTCCGAAACCAGCCTGCGCTATGCGAAAGTGTTGCGCCCGAAACTGGCCTTCAAAGTGAATGGCACCTACCTGCGCGGCTACGACTGGATAGCCAACGACCAGACTGACATCAACCCCAACGGCAACGCCAACACCAACCTACTGGGGGCCGATAACCCTGCCCGCGACCCCGTGAACGGCTACGGCAACGAGTCGTCGGACCGCAGCACACTGAATTTGGGCGGCAAAAACTACCAGGTGGCCCGCACCGGCTACAACGAAAAAGACGTGGTGGACTATCACCTGAAAATTCTCAAGGCCGACGCCGCGCTGCACTACAAGCTGAGCGCCGGCACCGAACTGGCCTACACCTACCGCGTGGCCGCGTTCAACAACGTGTACCAGCGCTCGAACCGCTTCCAACTGCAGGGCTACCGCCTGCAGCAACACGCCCTGCAGCTCACCAGCCCGGTGGTGCAGGCCCGTGTCTATTTCACCCAGGAGAACACCGGCCAGAGCTACAACCTGCGCTCCGCCGCCGAAAATATTGACCGCGGCTTCAAGCCCGATGCGACCTGGAACCGCGACTACACTTCCGCCTGGAACGCTGCCACCCAGGCCGGCCAAGCCGTAGCCCAAGCCCACGCCACCGCCCGCGCCGCCGCCGATACCGGCCGCCCCCAGCCCGGCACGCCGGCCTTCGGGCAAAGCCTGAGCAACGTGCAGAATATCAACAACTGGGATGTGGGTGCGGCGCTGCGCGTACGTGCCAACCTGCTCCACGCCGAGGGCCAAGTGAACATTGCCGAAGCCCTGCGCCGCGGCGGCAAAACCTGGCTGCCCGCCAACGTTGACCTGCTGGCCGGGGCCGACCACCGCACCTACCTCGTGGTGCCCGACGGCAACTATTTCGTCAACCCCGAACCTGGTAAGGACCAGCTGCGCGACAATCTGACTTATGGCAAAACCGGCGGTTTTCTGCAAGCCGGTACGCGGCTGCTGAACGAGAAAATTCGCCTCACGGCTACCTTACGAGCCGATAAAAACGATTACTTCACCACCCGTTTCAACCCGCGCTTCACGGCGGTGTACTCGCCCAGCCAACAGGCCAATTTCCGGCTAAGCTACCAGAGCGGCTACCGGTTTCCGAGCTTATTCGAAGGGTTTTCGAACGTGAATAGTGGACAGGTGAAGCGCATCGGCGGGCTGCGCGTGATGTCGAATGGTGTGTTTGAGAATAGTTACCTGCGTACCAGCATCGACGCTTTTGTGGCCGCCAATACCGCTTACATAAATGCCAATACGCCTGCCAACGCCACGGCTACCCAAAAGCAGGCTATTAATAATCAGGCTATTAATTTGAACAAGCGCTTGTTGGTGAAAAACCCCTACACCTACCTCAAACCAGAGCATATCAACTCCCTGGAACTGGGCTACAAAGCAGCCCTGCTGCCCGGCCGCCGCCTGTTGGTCGACGTAGATTTTTACTACAACACCTACCGCGATTTCATTGCCCAGGTCGAAGCCTACGTGCCCAAAACGCTGAATCCAGATTCTACGGCCATTTATCTGAGCACCAGAACCACCCAAAACCGCTACCGGCTCTGGACCAACGCGCAAAGCCAGGTGTATAACTACGGTGGCTCGCTGGGCCTGCGCTACGAGCTGGCCCGCGGCTACCTCGCGGGGGCCAACACCACCTACACCCGCCTCGACCGCACCGAGTCAGGCGATGGGCTCGAAGACGGCTTCAACACCCCACGCTGGGCCTACAACCTGAGCCTGGGCAACGAAAATGCTTACAAAAACCTCGGCTTCGGCCTTAATTACCGCTGGCAGCAGGGCTACTATTCCCAAACATTTTTGGTGAGCGGCAACGTGGCCGCCTACCATACCCTTGATGCGCAGCTCAGTTATGCGGTTCCCGCGCCCAACCTGCGCATTAAACTGGGAGCCAGTAATATACTAAACGACTATTACGCCTCTTACCTTGGTGGACCGAGCGTGGGCGGGCTATACTACCTATCGGTGACTTACGGATTGCAATAAGACCAGCCTTACTCTACCCTACTATTTTAGTTAATTGATAAAGAGTTAGTTGGCAAATAATCCATCGAAACACGG
>NZ_BMGY01000031.1 GCF_014640435.1 Hymenobacter frigidus
CGTGGTGCCCAGCTCCGTTCGATTTGGGAGTGCAAAAATACGGGAAAATGCTAGAGATGCAAGGGAGCAAATGATAATAGTGTTGTTCCTAGTATCTATCTGTTGCTGTTGAGACGATTATGTGCTTGACAAATACGCAAGCCTATTCATATGGTAGTTCTACATGAGGGCTGGGGTTAGTGATGAGGCTCTGTTTATAGGTTTGAAATGGCGTTTTAGGGCACGGAGTGGAAGAATAGACGTGAGCTTGCGTTCGTACTTGCTAGCTTGGTGCCTTCTCGAATCAGCCAAAACGCGATACTATACACTAATACGAAAGGCTTCTGCACACATAGTATCGTAGTAGTAGTGGGGTCGGGCTGGAATGAGGTAGCCTGGTGGCTTAGCTACGGCATGAATTACCTGCTTACTTTTCCAGACCGAGGTTGACGCAATTCAGTTGGCTAATACTGCCTCATCAGTGTAGGATGCCCGCAGGGTGACACGGAATCTGTGAGGTTGGCGTGAATGGACCGCTTTGAGGATTGGCTCAAGACAGAGCTGGCTGATGTTGTGGGTAGGGTGTGAGTGGTAGCCGCGCTACGTACGCTGACCAGACCAGGGCCTGCCTAGCACCGATGGTTTTGGTGACGCACGTTACCTATACTATATGGTGTAATGGTGCCACGATGGGTTGCGGGGCCTGTGGCTTGAGCAGTCAGGTGCTACTTGTGAGCCTGCGTTATGTCGGGACACACCAGTTGCGTAGCCTATCAGTTGCTTGCTGCTGGAAGAGGCCTACTAAACTCAGGGCAGCCAGAATGGTTAGGCTGTACTTGAATACGATGGGTCAGACAGACACGTAAGGAAATTGGGAAGGGACTCAGAGCGGTTTTCCGGTCGGTGAACACCCATCGCTAAGCATTGGGAGCGACCATTCGCGTCCGGGCATTGAACGGACCGGTTGGCAGGGCGCAGCTTTGAAGACGCGGAGGGTCGGGTGGCTACCTATATATAGACTGCCTGGAAACCCGTTGTGAAACCGCCGATTGGGGCGTTTAAGAACTACTTCTTAACTGGCTTGAAGCTCACGGCCGCGCCGCCGCCTGGGGCCAGCTGCAGCGTGAGCGCCGACTTGCTGTCGACCACTTGCCGGGAAATGCGGTAGGCCATGGGGTTCTTCTGCCAATTAGCCCCTTTGCCATCGGCGTAGATAATGGCTTCGTAACGCTGACCGGGGGTCAGGAAATCGAGCTTTACGGGTTGCTGACGGGGATTTTCGTCGGTGATGCTGCCCAGGTACCACTCGTCTTTGCCCTTGGCTTTGCGCACGGTGGTGAGGTAGTCGCCCGGCTCGGCGGCCAGGATGCGGGTATCGTCCCAGTCTACGGGCACATCCTCAATGAACTGGAAGGCATCGAGGTGCTTGTTATAGGCTTCGGGCAGGTCGGCGGCCATTTGCAGGGGTGAGTACATGGTCACGTACAAGGCCAGCTGCTTGGCCAGCGTGGTATGCACCTGGCGGCCCTTGTTGCGGGCGGGGTTCCAGCTTTCCAGCTGGATCTGGAAGATGCCGGGCGTGTAGTCCATCGGGCCGCCCATGAGGCGCGTGAAAGGCAGAATGGTTTCGTGTTCAGGCGGGTTGCCGCTGCTCCAGGCGTTAAACTCGTTGCCACGGGCCGCTTCGTTGGCCATCCAGTTGGGATAGGTGCGGTGCAGGCCGGTGGGGCGCACGGCTTCGTGCATGTCGACCATAATGTGGCTATCGGCCGTGAGCTGGGCGGTATGCGCGTAGTGGTTCACCATCCACTGCCCGTCGTGGTGCTCGCCGCGCGGAATGATGCGGCCCACGTAGCCGGTTTTCACGGCGTCGTAGCCGTGCTGCTTCATAAAGCGGTAGGCCGCATCCTGGCGGCGCTCGTAGTTGGTGACGGAACTACTGGTTTCGTGGTGCATGATGATTTTCACGCCTTTCGCCGCAGCGTAGCGCTGCAGCTCGTCCACATCATAGTCGGGGTATGGTGTCACGAAATCGAATACTTCCTCCTTCCAGTTATTGGCCCAGTCCTCCCACCCCACGTTCCATCCTTCTACCAGCACCCCGGCAATGTGGTGCTGAGCGGCGAAGTCAATGTAGCGCTTCACGTTGGCGGTATTGGCGCCGTGGTGGCCGTTGGGCTTGAGCCTGGCCCAGTTGGTGCCCGCCAGCTTGAGGTTGCTGGTGTCGGCGTAGTTCCAGCTGGCGCGGTTGACATGCATCTCCCACCACACGCCCACGAATTTCTGGGGTGTAATCCAACTGGTTTCGGTGAGTTTGGTGGGCTCATTCAAATTCAGAATCAGCTTACTGGCCAGCACGGCGGGGGCATTATCCGCCACCACGATAGTGCGCCAGGGCGTGTGCTCAGGGGCCTGCAAATACGCTTTGGCCCCCGTGCCGGTGGCATCGGGCACGAGCTGGCTGGTGAGACTAAACGTTTGGACGTTCACATTCAGGAACATGGCGGGGTAGTTCACCAACGCAGCTTCGTGGATGTTGACGTACAGGCCATCGTCCGACTTAAGCATGAGCGGGGTTTGCACCCGGTTGGGGGCCGACTTCATTTGGATTGCCTCAATGGGCGCGGTATTCACCTCACTCACGCGGCTGGTGGTGTAAGCGTATTCGTTGGAATCGTAGTCGCCGGGAATCCAGAAAGCCTTGTGGTTGCCGGGCAGGTTGAACTCGGTTTGCTCGTCCTGCACGGTGAAGTAAGCGAGACCGGGCTGCGCTGGCACTTCGTAACGGAAGCCCACTCCATCGGCGAATACACGAAACACTACGTCGAGCTTGCGGCCGGTGGCGGCGGGTTGGCGCAGGTGCACCGTGAGCTGCTGATAATGGTTGCGAATGTTCCTGACTTCGCCCCACACCGGCTGCCAGGTTTCGTCCACGTCCTTCGTTTCGCTGCCCACCAGCACCAGCGGGCCATCAAAGCCCCGGCCATCGGCGAAAGACAGGCCCAGGCGCGAGGAGTTGATGACCGGTTTGGGGCCATAGGAAACAGCGTACGTGGGATAGCCGTCCGGCCCCACGGCGAAAGTCAGGCTCACCTTATCCTGACGGGCGGTTAGTGGCGTGGGAGCCTGCGCAGCGGCGCGGTACCACGCATTTAGCAGCAACAAGACGAACAGGGTGGTTCTCATATTATGTATCAGATTGAGGCCGTTGGGGCGGCTACCGACTCGCCGCTGCGGTGCTGCCTGGCGTATTCGGAAGGCGACATTTTGTGCAGGTTCTGGAATACCGTCCGGAAGTGCTTCAGGTCCTGCATGCCGACCTGATAGGCCACGTCCGACACGCGCAGGGACGTACTTGTAAGGAGCTGGGCCGCCCGCTTCAGGCGAATGTCGCGGATAAATTCGACGACTGACTGCCCGGTGATACTTTTCACGCGGCGATAAAACAACGACTGACTCATGCCCATTTCCCGCACGAGGCCCTGCACATTGAATTCGGGCTCGGTCAGGTTGTCCTCCACCACTTTCATGGCTTTTTCCAGAAACAGCTTATCCGCCTCTGGAATGATGATTTCTGTGGGTTCCAGCAGGAGCTGCCGCTGGTAGAACTCGCGCAGCCGGCTCCGGTTGCGCAGAATAGCCACCACTTTGGCATGCAGCACTTTGGGGTTGAAGGGCTTGCTGACGTAGTCGTCGGCCCCGGTCTCCAAGCCCTCCACTTCGTGCACGGCCGCCGTGCGGGCCGTGAGCAGCACCACCGGAATGTGCAGCGTTTTCGGAGCCTGCTTGATTTTCTGGCATAGCTCGAGCCCATCGCTGCGGGGCATCATGATATCGCTGAGCACAAGGTCGAGCAGTAGTGACTGCACCAGCGCCCAGCCCTCTACCCCATCGGCGGCGACCGTCGCCTCGGAATCCGAGCTGAACAATTGCACCAAGTACTGGCGCAGGTCGTCGTTATCCTCCACGATAAGCAGCCGCCCGCCGCTAAATGCTTCTTCTGTTTCGTAGTCTCCGGCGGCTTCTTCAGCCTCCGCAACGGCTACCGGGGCAGCGGCCAGGATATGCGGGGCTGGCGTACTGGCAAGCCCAGCCGGGGCCAGGTCGTTGGCCATCAAATGTTCCCGACCGAAGGGCAGACGCATGGTGAAGGTTGTGCCCTGGTTCAGTTGGCTGGCTACGGTAATTTCTCCGGCGTGGCGTTCCACGAACTGCTTCACCAGCGACAGGCCAATGCCGGTGCCCATTATGCGCAGGCTATTCGTTTGCGACGCCTGGTAATACGCATCGAACACATGGGCCACCTCCTCGGGCGAGATACCCGTGCCCCGGTCCAACACTTTTATCTCCAGGTAGTTGCCAGACAGCTTGGAGTTTGTGAATACGGCCGGGCTGCCGGGCTGGCCGATGGCAGTGACCACCAACCCGATTTCGCCACCTTCGGGGGTATACTTAAAGGCGTTAGCCAGTAGATTGGTCAGCACGATTTCCAATTTGCCGGCATCAAAGTACAGCTCCACGGCCTCGGTGGGGCCGGCAAAAGTGTAGGTGAGGCTGCGCTCCCGGGCTTTCAGCTTGAAGAGCAGGAATATTTCCGTCAGAAAACCGATTACATCGCGCGGGGCGGCCCGGAGCGGAACCTGGCCGGCTTCCACTTTTCGAAAGTCGAGGAGTTGATTCACCAGGTCCAGCAGCTTGTGCGTCTGCTTGTGCATCAGCTGGATATTTTCCTTTTGGCTGGCAAACCGGTTGGCTGCCGCCAGCAACGACTCCATGGGCCCGAGGATGAGCGTGAGGGGCGTGCGCAGCTCGTGTGAGAGGTTGGTAAAGAAGCTCAACTTCATGTTGGTCAGCTTCTTCTCCTGCTCCACCCGGAAGTGCTCCAGTACCAGCTTATTCTTGAGCTGCTCTTGCGTCATCGTTACCCGGCGGTAAAAGACAAGCGCACCCACCAGCGCCAAGCCATACAATAGACCTATTCCTCAACAAGAGGTCGGGTGTTTTCCAAGCCGTATTTGGAGCCGGAAACGGTGGCTGCTCAAAAAGCCAAGGAATACTGGCTTGGTCAAGCAAAAAAGACCATTCAGTTATCAAAATCCGCTAAAAATTTCAACCATTCCTATTCGGGAACAAGTCTAACATCTTCAACAACCACTGCGACCGGGTGCGGGGCGCCAACCTGGCCCAGGCCGTGAACGTGCTCCAGGCCGTCATCCTCACCGACAAGGAAAAGATGCTGCTCACGCCCACCTACCACGTATTCGACATCTACCAGGTGCGTCAGGATGCCGAATGGCTGCCCCTGCAGTTTGCCAGCCCCGACTACACGCTGGGCACGGAAAAAATCCCGGCGCTAAACGCCTCAGCCTCGAAAGACAAGAATGGCACGGTCCATATCTCGCTGGTCAATCTCGACCCGAATAAACCCCTGACCCTCGAAACCGCCTTGCCCGGTGTAAGCTGGAAAACGGTGACGGGCCGCATCGTGACCTCAGCCAGTGTAAGCGACTACAATACGTTCGACCAGCCCGGCATCATCAAGCCCGCGGCCTTCACCGGCGCCAAAAAGCGCGGCAATAAGCTAGCTGTGGTCTTACCGCCCAAGTCGGTAATTATGTTGGAAGTAAAGTAGCCCTGAGTGCGGTCGCTTTACCGCAGCTGCACCGATTCAATATCGACCTGCACGGGCTCGCTCCCAACTGACGTGGCGGCATCAACCAAAAGTTGCAGTACCTCGGCATCGGCCAGCTTGAATGCCGGCTTCCCGGCGCTCTGAAATTGCAGCGGCAAAAAGCCTGGGTACGGCCGCGGGCTCAGCAGCAGGGCGCTTGGCTGGAATGCGCTCAACGGAATTCGTACTTCCTGCATTTGGGTGGTTAGCGTTACCGGGGCGGCAAAAGCGGCGGCATCCTTGGTGGCCAGCCGCACCTGCACGCCCACCGGCTGGCTGGCGCGGGCTCGCACCACTACTTCCTTAAAAGCGGATAGTTCAGTCATTCGGCCCAGCAGTTTGTCGCCGAAGTAGGCCCGCAAAGACGCGGCTGGTCCGGCTTCCGCCGCTAATGCAGGCGTGCCGGGCTTCGTTACGCCCTGCACGAAACGCAGAGCCAGCGCTCCGGCAGCCTCGGTCGTAACGTAATCAACCCAGTTGTTGCGGTGCAGGCCGCGCGCCTCCACCTGCTCCTTGTCAACCCCAGCCTGGAACAAGAACAGGGGCGTATTGGCCGCCACCAACGGCACCTCCCAATGCTCCTGCGAGAAATAGTCCCAGTCGCGCGGCGAGCCGCTGAAGCCCCCCGGAAACGTGAGCTGCTGGCCGGCTTTTTTCAGCACTATCCAATAGCGCAGCAGGCCGGCGTAGGTGAGCTCCGCTGGCACGGTGACTTCGACGGTAGCGTAGGCGGGCCGGCGCATGGGCAGGGCCTGGGTGCGGCCGTAGTAGTGTTGGGCAATGAGGAAAACGCTGTCGGCAGCTTCCAAACCCGTTAAAGTGGCCCGAATGGTGAGCGACTGGCCCGCCGTGGCCTGGGCTACGGGCGTGTGCCGCACCTGCGGTCCCAGCACGGTGGGCGCGGGAGCCGCGTATTCCCCCAACCGCAGGCTGCCTAGTTGCGACTGTGCCGTCCAGGCGCTGGTGTTTTTGCCAGCCGCGGCCACGATGTACACGCCCGGCCGCACCGTCACGCGGCCATCGGTGGCCTGGCTTTGGGCGGTGTTGCCTTCGTTGAGCCCGCGCAGGCTGAATCGGTTGCCCAGCTCGGCCAGAGTCAGGCGCAAGGGCTGGTCATTCCACAGAATTTGAGTGACTGGCTTTTTCAACGACGCGGTTTCGAACGGGTCACGGATGGCTACGGCATCGGGCAGCACTTCCAGTCGCCACACACCAGCCGCCAGCCGGTCGAGGAAATAGGCCCCAGTGCCACCGTACTGCACTAGCGGTGAGCTGCCCACGCCGGCCACGTGACGCAAGCGCGATGCCCGCCGGGCAACTGTTTGGGTAGAAGTCGTGTAATAAAACTCCTCGTCGGTGTTCATTTCGCTCAGCCCCTGCCGGTAGCTCACCCGAAAGGCATCGAACACCGAATCCTGGGGGTAGCGGCCAAAGGTTTGGCCCCGGCCCACCCGGTGAAACACTTTGCTGGCAATGAGCATGCTGATGGCTTTGCCCGGGGTGTAAGCCAGGTTCAGGTAATGGGTCTGGTACTCGGTGTTGGCATAGGCAATGGCCAGGGGGTCGTAGGCAAACTGCGTAGCCCACTGAAAACCCGCCTCCCGGAAGCTCCGCGCCATAAACGGGTACATCACCGGCTGAATAATGTCGGCCGACTCGAACTCATACACCAGCTTGGCACGGCGCTTAAACCGCGGGTCGTCGCGAAACGGAATAGGGTACTGGTCTACGTGCGGCAGCAGGTTGCCGCGCATAGTGTGCCCACTCACCAGCCCGGCCGGGTACCACTGAAACGTGAGGCCATCCACGTTAGCCGCCAGAATGGCCTCGGCCACGTCGGGGTTTTCCGAAACGTTGTAAAAGATGGGCTTGCGGTAGCCCGTGGCCCGCATGGCCGCCACCATGCGGTTGGCAAAGGCCGTTACCTCCGCCTCGGGCTTGCGGTAGCGGGGCTCGTTGCACACCTCGAAGGCAATGATGTCCGGGTCTTCGCGGTTGAGCTGCTTGGTGTAGGTATTGCGGTGGTTGAGAAACTGCGTCAGGTAATTCTCCTGCGCCCGAATGGCCCGCGGATTGGTGTAGGCCTGCACCTTGGAATAAATACTGGAAAACCCGGTACCGGTGTCCTTCTCCGGGTAGCCGTTGTTCCAATACGCGATGGGCGTCAGCACCACTTTAATGCCGCGCTGCTTCAGTTGGTCCACGAGGTAGTCGAGCAGGCGCAGGTGTTCATTTTGCTGCAGATTGCCGAGCGTATCGGTAATCTCCACGTCCCACACGTGCACCCGAAACGCATCGAGGCCGAGCCGTGAAAGATGGTAAACATCCTGAGCAATGGCTTTTTCGGCATCGGCCCCCACCTTTTGCCCGGCCCGGTAGGCGTAGGCAAACGGGGCCGTGTAATTCACCCCAAACAGCGCCACCTCCTGCTTATTCTGCTGCCAGCGCAGCACGCCCTGCAGGTCGACATACACGTCACCAGTTGGTTGGCGGACACTGGCCGCCGTTTGGGCGGTGGCTGGGCAAATGCCTATTACCAGGGCAATGAGGCAGAGAAAGCGGCAGAGAAAAATTAACGGCATATTGTCGAGTGGGGCGATGATTACGAACAAGGGAACCGGTGTTGCGAAAAGACGGCCGTAACCTGCTTATTCCTGAATTTGCAAACGATTGCATAAATATAGTCGGGCTGTTTATTATCCACTAATAATTTCCATATTTTGATTTTATGTCACTGAAAATAAGAGCTTAGTCTATATGAATTGGTAATAAGCAGTTGTATTCATTTCAACCCTGTTTTGGCTCTATATCCGCTATGAAACAAACACGTCCTTTGTCACAGGCTTTAATTCACCTGATTCGATAATTTTCACAGTAAACTAGCTCATTTTAATGTGCATCAGCGCTATTAATCAATCATCATTCAGAAAGCAGTTTTCTTTGTGCAATCGATTGCATAGATTTGCGGGCCCCTTCCCATCTCGCTGGACTCCAACTCTTCAACAAGCTATACACGACTCATCAACATGTTAGCACAGAACGCTGCGGCCTTTTTCCAACGCCGCTACGGGTACACCCCGTTGCTGGTCAGGGCCCCGGGGCGGGTTAATCTCATAGGGGAGCACACGGACTACAATGGCGGCTTCGTGCTACCGGCCGCTATCGACAGAGAAATCGTGTTCGCCGTGGGTCTAAATGGGTTGAATACTATTCGGCTCTACTCGCTCGATAAGGACGAGGCCTACGACCAGCCGTTGGGCGACGGCCCGGTGCAACCCGGCCAGACCTTGTGGGCCAACTACCTAAAAGGCGTGGTGGCGCAGTTTCAGCAGCGGGGCGTGGTGGTGCCGGGTTTCGACTGCATGTTTGGCGGCAACATTCCGATGGGCGCCGGCCTGTCCTCGTCGGCGGCCGTGGAGTGCGGCCTGGCCTTCGCCCTCGACCACCTGCTGCACACCAACCTGAGCCGGCTGGAGCTGGCCCGCATCAGCCAGCGGGCTGAGCACGAGTTTGCGGGCGTGCAGTGCGGCATCATGGACCAGTTTGCCGGCCTGTTTGGCCAGGCCGACCAAGTAGTGCGCCTCGATTGCCGTTCGCTGGAGTACCAGTATTTCCCTTTCGATTCGGCCGCCTACCATTTGGTGCTGTGCAACTCGGGCGTGAAGCACAGCCTGGCCAGCTCGGAGTACAACACCCGCCGCCAGGAGTGCGAGGAAGGCGTGGCCCAGTTGCACCGGCACTACCCCGAAATAAAGAGCCTGCGCGACGTGACGCTGCCGCTGCTGGAGGCCCACCGCGCCGAGCTGCGCCCGGTGGTGTACCGCCGCTGCCGCTACGTGGTGCAGGAAAACCAGCGCGTGGCAGCCGCCTGTGATTACCTGGTGGCCGGCGACATGGCCGCCTTTGGCCAGCAGATGTACGCCTCGCACGCCGGCCTACGCGACGATTATGCAGTAAGTTGCCCCGAACTGGACGCCCTGGTCCGGATTGCCGAAAGCCAGCCCAGCGTGCTGGGGGCGCGCATGATGGGTGGCGGCTTCGGCGGCTGCACCATCAACCTGATTCCGGCCGCCGCCGTGGCCGAATTCATTGCTACCACCACGGCGGCCTACCAGCAGCAGATGGGCTTATCCCTCGAAACCTACCAAACCACCATTGTGGGCGGCGTATCAACGCTGCTGCCCGCCCTAGCTTCCAACTGATTTTTATGGCCGAGCATCCTTCTTTCGACCTGGCGCAGCACCCCCACCGGCGCTACAATCCCCTGAACGGCGAATGGCTGCTGGTGTCGCCGCACCGGGCACTGCGCCCCTGGCAGGGCCAGCAGGAAGCCCCCGACACCGAAACCCGCCCGGCGCACGACCCCACCTGCTACCTCTGCCCCGGCAACGTGCGCGCCAACGGCGCGCCAAATCCTGATTATACCGGCACCTTCGTTTTCGACAACGACTTTGCCGCCCTGCGCGACGACGTGCCCGCCGGCCAGCTCAACCAGGGCGGGCTGCTGCGGGCCGAATCTGAAAGTGGCGTGGGCCGCGTCATCTGCTTCTCGCCGCGCCACGACCTGACCCTGCCCGAAATGAGCCCCGCCGCCATCCGGGGCGTGGTGGACGTGTGGACCGACGAGTACCGTACCCTGGGGGCGCGGCCGGACATTGGCTACGTCCAGATTTTTGAGAACAAAGGGGCCGTCATGGGCTGCTCAAACCCACACCCGCACGGCCAGATTTGGGCCCAGCGCACCGTGCCCGGCGAGCCCGCCAAGGAAAGCGTGCAGCAGCTGGCCTACTATCAGGAGCACGGCCGCACGCTGCTCACCGATTACTTGGCAATAGAGCTGGCGGAAAAAACCCGCTTGGTGCTCGAAAACGAGCATTGGGTGGCGTTGGTGCCATTCTGGGCCGGCTGGCCCTTCGAAACGCTGCTGCTACCGCGTCGCGCCGTGAGCGACCTCACCCAATTGAACGAGGCCGAAAAAGATGCCTTCGCCGATGCGTTGCGCCGCCTCACCATTCACTACGACAACCTGTTCCAGACGTCTTTCCCGTATTCAGCGGGCCTGCACCAGCAGCCTACCGACGGCCAGGCGCACCCGGAATGGCACCTGCACATGCACTTTTTCCCGCCACTGTTGCGCTCAGCCACGGTACGCAAGTTCATGGTGGGCTACGAGCTGCTGGCCAATGCCCAGCGCGACATCACGCCCGAGTGGGCCGCCGAGCGCCTGCGGAGCCAATCGGAAGTGCACTACAAGGCTGTCTCCGTCAATTAATGTAAACGTCATGCTGAGCGTAGTCGAAGCATCTCTACCGCACAAGTAATTCATTTACCCTTGCAGTAGAGATGCTTCGATAAGCTCAGCATAACACTACCCAACAACACCTTTACTCATCCTCCGCTAAATCTCACTTTGCCTTGTGCGCAACGGACTTTCTACCCTTGATTACCTGGTTTTCCTGTTTTACATCCTGGGGGTTTCGGGCTACGGGTATTACATCTACAAGCGCAAGCAAACGTCGCAGCTCAACTCCCAGGACTACTTCCTGGCCGAAGGCTCGCTGACATGGTGGGCCATTGGGGCCAGCATGATTGCCTCGAATATTTCGGCTGAGCAGTTCATCGGAGCCTCCGGGGCCGGCTTTTCGCAGGGCCTGGCCGTGGCGGCTTACGAATGGGTGGCGGCCATCGTCCTCATTTTCGTGGCCGTGTACTTCATGCCGATTTATCTGCGGCAGAAAATCTACACCATGCCGCAGTTTCTGGAGCAGCGCTATAACGCTACTCTGAGCCTGATTATGAGCATTTTCTGGCTCTTTCTCTACGTGGCCGTCAACCTCACGGTTATCCTGTACCTCGGCGCCCTGGCCATCAATAACCTGGTGGGCGACGTGAACGGCAACAGCTTCCACTACATCCTGGTAGGGCTGGCGGTGTTCGCGCTGTTCATCACCCTGGGCGGCATGAAAGTAGTGGGCTACACCGACGTTATTCAGGTGGGCGTGCTGCTGCTGGGCGGCCTGGCTACCAGCTACCTGGCCCTAACCTTGGTAAGCGAAAAATTTGGTTTGGGCAGCAGCGCCATCGCCGGTTTCCAAACCCTGACCCACGCGGCCAGCGACCATTTCCACATGATATTCGAGAAGCCCACGCCCGACTCGCCGCAGGCTTACGTGAGTAAATACCTGGCCCTGCCCGGCCTGGTAATGTACACCGGCGGGCAGTGGGTGGCCAACCTCAACTACTGGGGCTGCAACCAGTACATCACCCAGCGCGCCCTCGGGGCCGACCTGCCCACGGCACGCACCGGCATCCTGTTTGCGGCCCTGCTCAAGCTGATAATGCCGCTGGTGGTGGTGCTGCCTGGCATTGCGGCCTACGTGCTGCACCAGCAAGGCAGCCTGCAAGCCGAAATGAGCGCCGGCGGCGCCGGCCTGAACCCCGATAACGCCTACTCGGCCATTCTTACCTTCCTGCCCAATGGCCTGAAAGGCTTGTCGTTGGCTGCCCTCACGGCGGCTATCGTGGCTTCGCTGGCCGGCAAAGTCAACTCGATTTCGACCATTTTTACTCTTGACATTTATCGCCGCTACCTCAACCCCGGCGCTTCCGAGGCCAAGCTCGTGCTGGTGGGCCGCATCACAGTATTCGTCGCCATGCTGCTGGCCATTGCCTTCACCTGGGAAGACTTGCTGGGTGTGGGCGGCAACGGCGGCTTCACGTTCGTGCAGAAATACACGGGCTATATCTCGCCCGGCATCGTGGCTGTGTTCCTGCTCGGCATGTTCTGGAAGCGCACCACGGCCACGGCGGCCATCGTCGGGGTGCTGGCAGGCTTCGGCTTCTCGTTGTTTTTTAACGACTTCGCAGCCTCCCTATTTGGTCCGGAAACCTTGATGTATTCAGCTTTCCGCAATGATAAGGGCATCTACGAAGTACCGTTTCTGGTGAGCATGGGCTGGTCGTTTTTCCTCACGGTGGCCCTGATGGCCGTCATCAGCCTGGCCGGGCCAGTGGTCAACCCCAAAGCCCTGCACCTCGACAAGGGCATGTTCCGCGTCAAGCCCTCGCAGCTGGTGCTCATCACCGTCATTCTGCTGTTGATTTCGGCCCTGTATGTGAAGTTCTGGTAGCGCTCGCTAAGTGTCTGCACAAAATTAAACGAGGCATTAGGGCGTCATGCTGAGCTTGTCGAAGCATCTCTACAGAACGGTTTCAGACGGTGCGGTAGAGATGCTTCGACAAGCTCAGCATGACGTTCTGATTGCACAATTAATTTAGAACAAGCACTTAGCCATTAAACATGAAGCATTGAAAACGGCCTGCGTTACTCGCTGCTCATTTTTAATGCTTCATTCTTAATTTATAATTCCTCTCCTCCCCGCCGTGCAAAACAACCGCGCTTCTATCGCCGACCTGGCCAAGGCGCTGAATTTATCGCCGTCCACCGTATCCCGGGCCCTGAACGACAACTCCGTCATCAGCGCCGCTACCCGGCTCCGGGTGCAGCAGCTGGCGCAGGAGCTGAACTACCACCCCAACCACTTGGCGGCCGGGCTGCGCACGGGGCGTAGCAACCTGCTGGGCGTACTGGTGCCGCACATCGAAGGCACTTTTTTCGCCTCGGTGGTGCACGGCATCGAAACGGTGGCCACCAAGGCCGGTTTCAAGGTCATGATTTGCCAGTCGAACGAAGATGTGGAGCATGAGAAACGCAACATCGACACGCTGATAAACGCGCAGGTGGAAGGCATTCTTGTTTCCCTCTCGCGCACCACCCACGACACCCGGCATTTCGAGAAAGTGCACCAGCGCGGCATTCCCTTGGTGTTTTTCGACCGCATGCTGGAAACCCTTGGCGTGAATGCCGTGGTACTGGACGACTATCAGGGCGCCTACCAAGTCACTACCCACCTCATTGAGCAGGGCTGTCGGCGCATTGCGCACTTTGCCGGCCCCCAGCACCTCAATATATATCACAACCGCCGGCTGGGTTACCTGGCAGCCCTACGTACCTACGGCCTGGCCGAAGCCGAGGAATTGGTTATCACCTCCGATATGACCCTCGCCGACGGCGTAGCAGGTATGGAGCAGCTGCTTGCCCTGCCTGCCCCCCAGCGTCCGGATGGCCTGTTTTCCGCCAGTGACTTTTCACTGGTAGGCGCGTTGCAAACGCTGAAGGAACACGGCCTGCGCGTGCCGCAGGACATGCTCCTGGCCGGCTTCAGCAATGAGATTTTCACCTCCTTCACCGAGCCCCGATTGACCTCGGTAGACCAGCGCTGCGAACTACTGGGCCAGGAAACAGTCCGCTTATTCCTCGAAATCCGCGAAGCGGGCGCGACTAATTTCCAGGCCCGCCGCGTCGTTCTGCCGCCGCACCTGCTCATCCGGGAGTCATCGACGCGGCCGCCTGCCTGATAAACATGTTCATGCTGTATGCACCACGGTATGCACCGCCAACAAAACAGCCACCCAACCTCGCGGCTAAGTGGCTGTTCCTGAATGAGCGAGAAACGAGGTTCGAACTCGCGACCCTCAGCTTGGGAAGAGACGTTTGACGTACTTCCTGGCGTCAAAAACCTCGTTTCTGCGCACTGAGCAGCATTTGGTGCGGAAGCCCCGCTCGGGAAAACACACTCGTTGGACCACTTGTGTAAACCGCTGTGTAAACCGCCACAGGTTCACACAACATGAGTAAGAC
The DNA here is from genome assembly GCF_014640435.1 of Hymenobacter frigidus. Taxonomy (GTDB): domain Bacteria; phylum Bacteroidota; class Bacteroidia; order Cytophagales; family Hymenobacteraceae; genus Hymenobacter; species Hymenobacter frigidus. The sequence goes on from NZ_BMGY01000031.1 coordinate 14,352, forward strand.
CACCGCACACAAAGAAGGTACAGCTACGGTGAAGGTCATCTACTTTCTAAGCAAGACGCTGGCCGACGGCTCTCACCCCTTCATGGTCCGCATCACCAAAGAGCGGAAACGTAGGTACGTCGCCACCGGCTTGTCACTACACCCCAACTACTGGAACGAAGAGAAGCAGGAGATTCGCCGGAGCTACCCAGAGCAACAGCGGAAGAAGCTGCTGGAAGACATACTCAAATGGGAGCGCAAATACAGTGAAGCCGCTGACTCGCTTTCAAGCGCGGACGAGCGACATGACGCCAACGCTGTACTTGCTCACGCTATCAAGGAGCGTGCAGCCCTGCGACGAGTGCAGTTGCTGGAATACACCGACGAATTAGTCACCGGTTTTGAGCAAGCCGGTCAGCTCGGCAATGCAACCACCTACCGCGACCTACGCAACCAACTGAGCAAGTTTATTCGAGCGGAGTTTGGCACTAACGATGTGCCCTTTGAACGGGTGACGGTGCCGTTTTGCACCAAGTGGGAAACCATGCTCCGCGCCACCGGTCTCAAGGAAACGACGCTCTCCTTCCGGTTTCGCACGTTGCGCGCCGTGCTCAACAAGGCGATTGCCAACGGCAGCATGAAGCTGGAGCACTACCCGTTTGCTCGGAATGCGGCAGAAATCCACAAGTTCAGCATTGGCAAGTTCGATGTGAGCACCACCAAGCGCGCCATCAGTCGGGATGCCGTTCGCCGGTTCGAAGCGCTAGTACCCGAAACCGACCGGCAGCGGTTGGCGATGGACGTCTTCCTGTTTTCCTTCTACTGCGGTGGCATCAACTTCGTGGACTTGGCGCAACTCCGCTGGCGTGACGTGAAAACCAGCGAAGAGGGTGTCCAGCGCCTGCATTACGAGCGCCAGAAGACCGGCGGCAAGTTCTCGCTCAAGCTGCTTCCTCCCGCCGCGGCTATCCTCGCACGCTACTATCCGCTGACCTTTCGTACCCGCGATTCCTACCTATTCACCATCCTCGACACCACGGTTCACATCACCCCGACGCAAGTAAGAAACCGGCTCCACAAGATTCTCGGACAGGTGAACCACGACCTGAAGGCGCTAGCCCCACTCGCGGGCATCGACACTCACCTCACCACCTACGTCGCCCGGCACTCCTTCGCCACCAGCTTGCGGAAAGGCGGCGTCGCTACCGGTCTGATTAGCGAGGCAATGGGTCACAAATCAGAAGCAGTGACGATGGTGTACCTCGACTCATTCGATTCGGATACCCTCGACTCGGTATTTGACCATCTGCTGTGACACAGAAGGAGTTCACCTGATATACAGAGTGGGCTCCTTTGCAGTCGCATGGTTGTCAGCATACCATGGAAAGTATCTCACTCCTTACCACATCTGACTAACGCGATTCAAAATTGTACTTTGCAGAACGAAACGTCTTCCACCAGCAAGCTACCTGTGGCACTGAGCGTTTTACTTGACGCTTTCTGCCATCCCACACTGTATGCCTAGAGAACTACCTCACCTTCTGCTTCTCAACCCTCATGAGCGCGCAAACAAAATCAAGAAAGCCTTGCGGGGGAAGAAGACTGATGAACCTAGTTCGTCTGAACTGGAAGTGAATGCTGAATTGATACAACAACAGACCACCAGCTTCAGGGTGGGTCTAGCATCGTTTGTGAGTGAATTTAGGCGTCGTCAAGCTGAGCGCGAACCAAGCCTTCGAGTCCCTGCAACACTCACCTCCATAGAAATTGAGTTTATTGACTGGTTCGATGCCGCCAAATGGGAGGCAGTCTATTACGGCACTTTTGGTCTTCGATTGAACAAGTACTCGGATTATAACACCCGTGGTCTGTTCACAGTTGTAGACCGTGCAAAGTTCACTTTCTTCTTAGAAGAGGTCAGAGCTTTCATAGCGTGCCAGAATCACTCATCACCATCCTACCACAAGCTTGTCAAGTACATCAGGTCATTTCAATTCCACTCGGCAGAACGCATTAACTCACGTTTTAGACCCGACGAACGCGACACTGTTTACTTGTCCTTAGTCACTGTTTCGGAAGAATCCAGCGGAGAGGCTAGAGACCGCTATGAGGCAATCAACACAAGCCTGGAAGAATTTCTAGGGTCAAGCGGGGTTGATTTCTCTTTCAACCCCTTCACGAACGCCTACGAAATCAAAGGTGCGACTAATGCACTCGTTAACACCATTTCACGGAATTTTGACGTCGTACATACCATCAATTCCTCTTCGTTCGGACTTATTCGCGAGTCTCAATTTGGTCTCCCTACTAGGGGTTTCCCTTTTTCGATTGCGACTCCAGCTGACGACTTGCCTATAATCGGTGTCATTGACACAGGAGTTAGTCGACACACTCCACTTGCACCACTTATCGTTTCAGAGGACTACTCCACTGATGGAACAAACGCAGCCCATGACGCCGACGGGCACGGAACATCCGTTGCTGCTTTTGCTGCTTTGGGACACCAGCTTGCCGGGGTAGTCACTGGCACACTTGAAGCAGATGCTCGCATCCTACCAATTAAGGTTCTGAACGGCAATCACGGTTACATCTCACATCAGGACGTAGGCAGCTTGATTATACGTGCTCGGGAAACTCATGGAGTACGCATCTTCGTCCTTGCTGTAGGGTACGCTAATCCACTTCGGAATGATGAATCACACTCTGACTATGCTTTTTACTTAGACCAGCTAGCTCAGGAACTCGACGTGCTAATTGTCATTGCTACCGGCAACTACAAACAATTTGCAATCGAAACATCAACCTGCCCAGACCACTACCTGAGCGAGGACACCAACCTTTGCAGTCCAGCGGAGAGCATGAACAACTTGACGGTCGGTTCCATCGGTTCAAACCTTGAGGATGATGCACCGATTACGCAAGACTCTTTCCCGTTTACAGACAGCACCTTGCCCACTGTCTACTCGCGTAAGTTTCACCTTGACAGCAATAGGTGGAAAATGAAAAACAAGCAGTTTTTCAAGCCGGATGTCCTCTATCCAGGAGGCAACTACTCTCAAGTCCGACGACCGATGGGACCACAGCTAGATGACGCTGCGGCAACAGGCATTCAGTACTTGTCCATTGAGCCTGGCAAGTTCTTCGAGCGGGGAATGGGCACCAGTTATTCAGCTCCATTGGTTGCCAACATCGCTGCAAAACTCTTGCGCAGATATCCTGCCCTCCGTTTGCAAAGCATCAAAGCACTTATCGTGAACGGTGCTGAAAGAGTCAACATGGACTCTTATAAGCACATACTGCAAACTCACCAACAGCGAGGCATTGCAGGTAATGGAGTACCAGTACCAGAAAGGTGCTTATCATCTGACCACTCCGAAATAACTGTGGTCGTAGAGGACACAATTACAGTAGGCACTCTTGAAACAATTGAAGTGACAATTCCTGCGTATTTGAATGACGCACACAAGAATGATGCTCTTCTAGAAGTTACAGCAACTCTCTGCTTTGCAATTGTTCCTGTGAGCAACTACTCATTGGCATACTGCCCCGTTCATCTAGCATTTGGATTTTTCCGCGCGCTCATACTCGAGGAGGAAGTACGCACAGTTCAACCAGATGGCAGAGTAAAAACGGAACGGTTTGGGATTAATGGTGGAAAAGCGAAGTCTTTCACCTTCAAGGGTGGATGGTCTCAAGACGCATACTACAAACCTAAACCCCTGAGCAACACTCAAAAGGTCTCATTTTACATCAGTCGTGAGAATCTACGCAGAGAGAACAACAAGTTCAAGATTGCCATCGAGTGCCACTTCCACAAACTACTCCCCAAAGCAGTTACAGACTTGCTACCTACTGAGTACAAATACTCGCTCGTGTTGCGGTTCAGAGAAAATGTGCCCGTTGCAAAGCAGAACCAGTCCCTGTACGATGAGTTGCAACTTTGCAACAACTTGGAAGCCCTTGGCACCCTTGACCTAGACGCAGAAGGCGACCTTGAATTGGTTATTGAGAGCTAAACTGCTGCCTTTCCTTCCTCACTAGCTCTAACCAGAGGTCTGTGTTGATGCGTGGTTTTGTCATGTTAGTACGAGGGTGAGCGATGACACTACGCTTCACAGCAGTGATTAGCGTTCGCTGAATGCCATAGTAAGACAGCCCCTTACAAGACTTCACAATTGACGACAAGTCATTTTCCTTGTCGAGTTCAACCAGTCCAGACCTGAGTGTCTTGTTTATCAACTCTTTGATGTGACTCTCATCAGGTAGTTCCAAGTTGATTTTCACATCAAAGCGCCGCAGTAATGCTTCGTCAATCATGTCAATCTGGTTGGTCGCTGCAATAACTACGCTTGAACTAGGGAGATAATCGAACAGTTGCAGGAGTGTGTTCACCACACGCTTCATTTCTCCATGGTCTTGACTGTAGTCACGCACCTTACCTAGTGTGTCAAACTCGTCAATGAAGACAATGCACTCTTCAGCAGCCGCCCGACGAAACACCTTCGCGAGATTCTTGCTAGTCTCTCCTAGTTTGGAGGACACAATCGCTCCCAGGTTCACCACCAGCATCAACTTTTCCAATTCTCCCGCAAGGACGTAGGAAGCTAGCGTCTTACCACAGCCAGGGGGACCGTAAAACAAGACTCTGTTGGAGACTGGCAGGTCGAATTTGTGCAGTACGTCAAGCGATTGATGCTCTTTGATGAAGTAGCTCAACTCCTCTTTGACACTATCCGTGCAGACCAACGAATCAAATTGGTAGTCGGACGTGAGCTTCTCGAGAATGAACTCGTTTATCTCCCGGTCGTCCTCACGCTGCTGATGCTGTGACGACCCGACTTTCAGCAACCCATTGGTCTGATGCTGCCGAATGGAGTCCTTGAGAATCGACTGCAACTGCAACGCGAAGTTGATTTTCTTACTCTTCTTCGCGTGCTCTATGAGTTCATTCAAGGACGCGAGGAGCCGGTCCTGGTCGTTCTCCAGGCCGTACTTCGCAATGTCTTTGATGAAATCAGTTTGTGCCATCGTGTGGTAAGCAAGTGTAGTATAGCGCGATACTACACAGACAATAACAGTAATTTCTTACTGGTGGTTATGGGAACGAAGAGTGTATCTGCAGTTATTGCTTGTCCTGCAACAACGCTCACCCTTTTGCCGACGTTCTCAATCAGCTAAGAATTTTAGCACAAAGTACTCCCGATTTTTGGTACAGGAGTAGAAACGTGAACCACTACTTGCACAAATGTAGCAACGAGGGTTCTCAGGCTAGTGGAACACTGTCCAGCATTCTCAGGAGCGACTTTCTCAGGTTTGTGAGAATGCCAACCTCCTCAACGCTTGAATTCCTCATCGAAAACACCCACCTTTCGCGGTATTTGTCACACCTGCCGTGAATCAACACCAGGCATAGCGCATACCCTTTTCTCTGCACACATGAAAGCTCTCTTCGGCGCAGTCCTGATTCTGATTGCTATGATACTGCAAACGAACGCCGACGACCTCTTTGGTACAGGCGGTTACATTGGACTCGCTACCGGAGCATTCTGCTCGGCCATCCTGCTCTGCGGCTTGTATCAGCTGCACCTGCACTTCAAGCAACCGCAACGGTAACGGTAACATCAAGGTGGAAGATGCCAGCGGTGCCCACGTACGCACGATGTGACAGTGCTACCTCCACAAATTCCTTCTTCAACCAAAACCATGCACCAGCAGAACTCTCCGAGCCGCCTCGCTGCTTCTGCGGTCGGCTGCTTGCTATTTGGCAGCGTGCTTATCAGCAGTTGCACCACCGATACAGATTCCAACTTACGGGTAGATGACGAGTTGGTCACACGTTGCCTTACCGCACTCAAGACGCACCAGAAACAAGGCTTCAACCGCAACATTGCCTTCTACGTGGACCTCACCCGTCCTTCCAACGAGAACCGCTTCTTCGTGCTTGACTTGCAGCGCAACCAAGTGCTGGCCAAGGGTCTGTGCTGCAACGGACGTACCGACACGCAGGGGAACGTGCTCTACTCGAATCGGAACGGCTCCAACTGCAGCTCGCACGGTGTGGCGAAGGTCTCCTACCGCTACCGCGGCCAGTTCGGCAAAGCCTATAAGCTGGAAGGTCTGGAACGGAGCAACAGCAACATGTTCTCGCGTGCCGTGGTGCTCCACGCGCACGGCTGCATACCCGACGCGCCGCAGCAAACCCCCATCTGTGTCAGCGAAGGATGCCCCACGGTGAACCCTGCTTTTCTGGAGACCCTAGCCGGGTACATCGACCACAGCGCCAAACCCATTCTGCTGTACATCGAATAGGCGCGGCGACCAGCTTTCACCGTGCCGACCGCCTCCATCGGCGCAGTTGATTTCACCCCCGGTTTTCAGACTTCGGAAGCGTACCTTCGCTCCCTTTTGGCCGCAACCGTCGAAATTGACAACCCGCTTACACTGCACGACTTCGAAGCACGCACTTTACTAGCACTTACAAACTTGGAATGAACCACATTCCGCACTCACTGACTCCCCTTCATGATTACCGGAGAACTAAAAAGCAAGATTGACCGCGTATGGGAAGCCTTCTGGACAGGCGGCTTGTCGAACCCCATCACCGTCATCGAACAAATGACCTACCTGCTCTTCATTCGCAGGTTGGACGATTTGCACACCCAACGTGAGCAGAAAGCTGCCTTCCTGCAGAAGAGCATCGAGAACCCCATCTACCTGCCGTTGGAGCAGGAATTGCGGTGGAGCTACTTCAAGAATGCCGACCCCGACGTCATGTACCGCCTCTTCACACGGGAAGGCGGCGTGTTCGACTTCCTGAAAAACATGGGCACCCAGAACGGCAGCTTCTCGAACTACATGAAGGGTGCCACCTTCATGATTCCGACGCCGCGTCTGCTCGCCCAGGTCGTGGACATGCTGAGCGCCATCGACATGGACGACCGCGACACCAAAGGCGACGTGTACGAGTACCTGCTGAGCAAGATTGCCTCGGCAGGCCAGAATGGGCAGTTCCGTACTCCGCGCCACATCATCAAGATGATGGTGGGAATGGTGCAGCCTACCACAGAAGACATCATCTGCGACCCGTCGGCGGGCAGTGCCGGTTTCCTGGTAGCTGCCGGTGAGTACCTCCGTAAGCACCACGCCGCCGAACTGCTCAAGCCGGAGGTGCAGAAACGCTTCCAGAATCAGACGCTGATGGGCACCGAGTTCGACCCGACGATGATTCGCATCGGGGCGATGAACCTGATGCTCCATGGCATGGAAAACCCTAACCTAGTCCAGGTAGACGCCCTGAGCGAGGACAACGCCAGCTTCACCGACAAGGTGACCGTAATGCTGGCCAACCCGCCATTCAAAGGCTCCCTGGACCGCGAAGCCGTTGACCCGAAGCTGCTCAACATCGTTGACAGCAAGAAAACCGAGCTGCTATTCCTCGGATTGATTCTGAAAGGGTTGCAACTCGGTGGACGCGCTGCGGTGATTGTACCCGACGGCGTCGTTTTCGGCAACAGCAAGGCGCATCAAGCAATTCGTCAGACCCTCATCGACCAGCATTTGCTGACCGGGGTGGTGTCGATGCCTGCCGGCGTGTTCAAACCCTATGCGGGGGTGAGCACCGCCATCCTGCTGTTCACCAAAACCGGCGTAGGCGGCACCGACAAGGTGTGGTTTTACGACATGCAAGCCGACGGTTTCAGTCTGGACGACAAACGCAACCCAATTATTGAGAACGACATTTCCGACGTGGTAGCACGCTGGCATAATCTCGGCGCCGAAGCCAGTCGCACCCGCACCGACAAAAGCTTCCTAGTATCGGTTGAGGAAATTCGCCTCACTAACTACGACTTGAGCATCAACCGCTACAAGGAGACGGTACACGAAGAAAAGGTGTACGCAAAACCTCATGTCATCATCGCACAAATTGAAGCACTGGATGAGGAGCGGCAAGAACTTCTCCTCGAGTTGAAATCGATGGTCTTATCTGAAACGCTAGCAGTATGATGTGGCGAAAAGTCAGCCTCGGTGAAGTATGCGAGCTGAGGTACGGCAAAAGCCTCGTGAAGGAAACGCGAGTACAAGATGGTGCATACCCAGTCTATGGCTCCAGTGGTATAGTAGGACACCATGATGAATTCCTAGTCGACGGTCCTTGCCTAGTTGTTGGACGCAAAGGGTCAATTGGCACTGTCTTTTTCTCTGAGCGACCCTGCTATCCCATCGACACTGCTTATTTCGTGCACTGCAAGGAGGAGATAAACCTCAGATTCCTTTACTATCAGCTTTCTACGCTCCGGCTCAGCGAGCTCAACAAGGCAGCAGCTGTTCCTGGACTGAACCGCGAAGATGCTTACAGGAAGCTTATCACTTTACCGCCTCTAGACGTTCAACATCAGATTGCTGACACCCTGGACAAGGCCGACGCTCTACGCCGCAAGGACCAAGAGTTGCTGCAGAAATACAATGAACTCGCTCAGAGCATCTTCTACGAGATGTTCGGTGACCCTATTGAAAACACCAAGAAGTGGGAAGTAAAATCACTCGGGGAATTGACGCGGAAAATCACCGATGGCACACATCAGACACCAACTTATGTAGAATCAGGGGTGCCTTTTCTGCGCGTCACTGACCTAACCGGGTCCAACACCTCCAAAAAATTCATTACTCGCGAAGAGCATCTCACTCTCACGAAGAGGTGCAAGCCAGAAAGAGGGGACGTTCTGTACTCTAAAAATGGCACGATTGGAGTCGCCAAAGTTGTCGATTGGGACTACGAATTCAGCATCTTCGTCAGCCTGTGCCTGCTGAAGGTCAAGACTGAATTACTGAACCCAAAATTCTTGGAGTTCTTCTTGAACACACCCTTCGCATTGAATCAGGCAAAGAAGCACTCAAAGACAGGTACTGTTACAAACCTGCATCTTAATGAAATCAAGAATATTCTAGTACCTGTCCCTGAACGTGTTATTCAGGAACAATTCCTACATGCCGTGACAAGCATAGAAGCTCAGAAAAGCCTTGTTCGCCACAGTGAAGGACTGTTTGACACCGTCTTGAATTCCCATTTCTAGTTTCTATGTCTAACTTCTCGTTTCTACCCACCGAGTGGAGCACCCTAGCTCCTACCCTGCAGCAAGCCGAGCAGCACGCCTACACCGCGCCTCCCTATGCGGCGGTACTGTGCCGGAAGTCGCTGGAAGAATGGGTACGGTGGATGTACGAGAACGACGGCGACCTTGAGCAGCCTTTTGATACCTCGCTCAATTCGCTGCTACACCAGCCGAGGATGCGGGAGCTACTAGCTCCGAGCCTGTTCATGCAGGTCAACCTCATCCGCAAGCTTGGCAACGACGCCGTTCACGGCACGCTCACCATCAAACCGGAGCAAGCGTTACACGTCCTGCAGCTCATGCACGGATTCGCCGCGTGGGTGGTGAACATGTACCGTGCCGAGCGGGTAAGCGTACCCGCATTTGACGTGAGCCTGGTACCCCAGGAAGCGCCGGCCATCAAGTACAAGGCGAAGATGCAGGAGGCCGAGGCGGCATTCCGGCAAAGTCAGGAGCTGAATCGCCACCTGCAAGCCGAGCTCGACCGCGTCAAAGCCGCCAAGGAGTCGCACGCCAAGCTCCCCCCTCCGGCTGACCCCAACGAGGCAATCACCCGCAAGCTCTACATCGACTTGCTGCTGAGCGAAGCCGGTTGGGACCCCGACGGTCCGAACGTGGCCGAGTACAAGGTGACCGGCATGCCCACTGGCAACGGCGACAACAACGGCGCGGGTCGGGTGGACTACGTGCTGTGGGGTGACGACGGCAAACCGCTCGCTGTAGTGGAAGCCAAGCGTACCAGCAAAGACCCCAAGGTCGGACAGCACCAATCCAAGCTCTACGCCGACTGTCTGGAGCAGATGCACGGCCAGCGTCCGGTGCTGTTCTACACCAACGGATTCGAAACGTGGTTGTGGGACGACAAGGGGTACCCGCCGCGTCGTGTTCACGGGTTCCACAAGAAAGACGAGCTCGAACGCCTGATTCAGCGCCGTACCACCCGCCTCGCGCTTTCCGACGCGCCGGTAGACCCCGCCATTGCTGACCGCTACTACCAGATTGAGGCAATCCGCAGCGTCGGTAAGGTACTCGAAGCCCGAGGTCGCGAAGCACTGCTTGTGATGGCAACCGGCACCGGCAAAACCCGCACTGCAGCAGCACTCATCGACGTCATGAGCAAGTGCGGATGGGTGAAGCGCGTGCTATTCCTGGCTGACCGAAATGCACTCATTTACCAGGCGAAAAACGCGCTTACCAAGAGCCTGCCTAATCTGCCAGCGGTTGACCTTACCCGCGACAAGGAGCACGCCCAGGCGCGGGTCGTGTTCTGTACCTACCAGACGATGATTCACCTCATCGACCAGAGCTACGACCAGCAGCAGCGCACCTTCGGCGTGGGGCACTTCGACCTCATCATCTTCGATGAGATTCACCGCTCCGTCTACAACCGCTACAAGGCGATTTTCGAGTACTTCGATGGGTACCGCATTGGCCTCACCGCCACTCCCCGCAGTGAAGGCGACCGCGACACCTACCACCTATTCGGTCTGGAACCTGGCGTTCCCACCTTCGCATACGAGTTGGAGCAGGCGGTAAACGACGGTTACCTGGTGCCGCCCATGAGCGTTTCGGTACCGCTGAAGTTTCACCGCCAAGGCATCAAGTACAACGAACTAACGCCTGCCGAGAAGCTACAATACGAGGAGAAGTTCGCCGACCCGCTGACAGGTGAATTCCCCGACGAGGTAGACAAGGAAGCGCTCAACAAGTGGTTATTTAATCAAGGCACCGTAGACCAAGTACTGGCCACGCTGATGGAGCGCGGCGTCAAAGTGGCCGGAGGGGACCGCATCGGCAAGACCATCGTCTTCGCCCGCAGCCACCCCCACGCCAAGTTCATTGAAGAGAGGTTCAACGCACAGTACCCGCAGTACAAAGGCGAGTACTGCAAGGTCATCGACCATTACGAAACCTACGCCTACGACATTCTCAAGAAGTTCTCCGAGAAGGACGGCACACCGCACATTGCTATCTCAGTAGACATGCTCGACACCGGCATCGATGTGCCGGAAGTCGCCAACCTCGTCTTCTACAAACCTGTCCGTTCCAGCGCCAAGTTCTGGCAGATGATTGGACGAGGCACCCGCCTGTGCCCCAAGCTGCTCAGCGAGGACCAAGACAAGGAGCACTTCCTCATCTTCGACTTCTGCGAGAACTTCGAATTCTTCGACCAGAAACCACAAGGCATCGACTCGAAGCAAGGCAAATCACTCACCCACCGGCTGTTTGAGCAGCGCCTCAAGCTCATCTTCACCCTGCAGAAGCGCGCCGAGCCGGAATACCAGGAGTACGCCGACGAGCTACGCAAGCACCTGCACGAGCAAGTCGAGCAACTGGAAGAGGACAGCTTCCTTGTTCGGCAGCATTGGCGCGTGGTGGAGAAGTACCGCGACGTCCACCGCTTCAACGCGCTCAACGAGCTAGAGGTGAAAGAACTGTGCGACCACCTTGCTCCCATCGTGTTCGAACCGGAGGAAGACGAGTTGGCCAAGCGGTTCGACCAGTTGTGCTACACCATGCAACTCGATGTGCTCAAGAACGGCACCGTATCGGCGCATTTGGTGCAGGAAACCCGCTCACTGGCCGATGCACTCTCGAAACGTGCGGCGATACCTCTGGTAAACCAGAAGATGCCGCTCATCAAGCAGGTGCAGGGGGATGCCTACTGGACCACGATGCCCCTGTCGAAGGCAGAGGACTTGCGGAAGGAGCTGCGTAACCTGATGCGCTTCATCCAAACCGAGAAGCGTCCGCCCGTGTACACCAACTTGGACGACGAAGTGCTGGCCGTGTCAGAACCCAAGGCACTCATCATCAAAGCAGGGAACCTGGACGCTTACCGCAAGCGCGTGACGCAGTACCTAATGGAGCGACGTACGCACCTCACCATCCACAAGCTGCGCACCAACCAACCCATTGAACCCGGTGAGCTCCTGGCGCTGGAAAACCTGCTCTTTGAGCAAGGCGAGGTCGGTACCCGCGAGCAGTTCGAACAGGCGTACGGCAAGCAGCCGCTCGGCAAGTTCATCCGCTCCATCGTTGGCCTCGAAGCCGGCTCCGTACGCGAGGTGTTCAGCAGCTTCATCAACAACCCGTCGATGAACGCGCAGCAAATCCGCTTCCTCGACCTAATTGTGCAGTACCTCGGCAGCAACGGCTACCTCGAAACCGCACAACTGTTTGACTCGCCTTTCACGGAGGTGTCCACCCACGGCCTGCTCGGTGTCTTCAACCAAGACCAGGCAACCGAGGTAGTTTCACTCCTCCAACGCGTGAATCAGTACGCTGAAGCAGTGTAGCCTTGCCCGAGGGGGGGCTTCGGAGACTCGTCTGCTTCACCCTGACCATCACGCCGTGCTAGTACTTGGTGTCAGTATGAAGTACAGACGTTCTAGCAGCTGCCCCCCCTACCCCCCCATAGAGGAGGTGTGCTACGAACAGTGTTCATCTGCCGCTGGCTCATCTGAGCACAAGGGGACTTTTCGAAGCGTCTTAAGCAACTGCTCGGGGTTGTTGTCCAGTACAAAACCCAGCAAAAAAACCAGAATACTGCTACGAGAAGAGCACTTTCATCTAGGAAGCACCGCCACTGTGACAAAATGCACCACAGCAGCTTCAGAAGGAGTCGAGCGTGGATTGCAAAAATCGAGCCAGAACTCAGATTTGACAGGTGGATTTCACAGAAATCTGCGGAGTCGACTCCTACATTTTCAAGGTGCCACTAAGCGCGCGTGCAAGACGGGTACCCGTTTCAGAGCAGAAACTCACACTTCGGCTACGGTTCATGCCAACGTGTCACAAGATTCAATACATCGCTACCGTGGAGTTGAAGCAAAGGCACTTACACGCTCCTCTAGATTAACCGTAGCGGTATTGTAGACCACAAGAGTCTCTGTGCGTCCACTTACTAAATTTCAACGACCCGCGCAGAGGTCATCGTAGCGATGTACCTGGCGTGTACAACACAGCAATGCAGCTTTTGACTCGTGGGGAGGCATGCTCAGCAGAAAAAATTCCGAGAAAAATTCCGGACATCGCTAGTGAGACCAGGAGGTAACACGAGAAGCTACCCCGCAGGTACCTCCCAAGTGACCCACCCCCCCTTGTACGGAGATGTGCTTCTCACTTTTTCCTAGGAGTGGAAGCGCTGTAGCACATAAACGCTGCTGAGTTAAACGCTCGGAGTTTATGCAGCGGCCTTCTCAAGCTCTTCTGGAACTCGTGAGAAGCAGATTTCAGCGTTCTGTTACCACGATTTCAACCACCATTCACTGTACCACTTTTTCAACATCACTCATTCTCCAACTCAAACCCCAGTTCACACCATGGAAAACTCATTGATGATTCGGCCTAGCGCCGACTTGGTTCATGCGAACCACCTGCACATTGTACGAGATGCCGACCCGCAAGAGTCGGCATCTTTCGTTTACGAGGAAGTCTTACAGTCCACATCGCGAGCGTTCATCGAGGCGAACACGCTTGCCGTGGGATTCTCAGAACTCCGGCACGAACACATCATACCCGTGTTCGTCAAGGACAACGAGCCGCTGATTTCGCAGGCAGACTTCATTCAGGTAACAGCGGAAGCCGTGCGCGACGTGTTCCGCGGCGAGCAGATTCTCACTCCGCAAATACGTTGTTCCCACGCTATAAAAGGTCGCGTTCCTGAGGCAAAGGACAAGCCAGCGGCCCAACTGCAGGATTGGGAGCGAACGTTGTACTACGAACGCATGATGTTCTGCATCGAGATTCCGACGCTTTTCGAGCAAGTCGGCGGAAACCAGCTCACCCTAGTAGTAGGCGGGGTCAAGTCGTTCAACCTAGATAACCTCTGGAATAAGAAGGGCAGTCCTGAGCACTTCAAGGTTTTCGTCGGTTTCAAGAACATGGTCTGCACGAACCTTTGCGTGCGAACCGACGGTCTGCTAGGTGATTTTCGCGTCAGCAGTCTTGAACAGCTCCGCCAAGGGGTTCTGCAACTGCTACGTTCGTACGACGAGCACCGGCATTTGCGCCAATTGGAAGCGCTTACCCGCTACTCGCTCACCGAGCACCAGTTCGCGCAGCTCATTGGGCGCTGCCGCATGTACCAGCACCTACCCACAGCAGCCAAACAGCGCATTCCAGCGCTGCTCTACGGCGACCAGCAACTCGGCACCGTGGTCAGAGACTACTACCGGGACGAGAACTTCTGCCGCGACAACGACGGCAGCATTAACCTGTGGAAATTTTACAACCTCTTTACTGAGGCTAACAAGAGCTCGTACATCGACACCTTCCTGCCGAAATCCATCAACGCACTCGATTTCACCTTTCAGGTGCAGGATGCCCTTGACGGTAACAACGCTCGGAATTGGTACTTGAGCTGACAAGCACAGGCTACTTGGAACCCGCTCCGGTACTCACTGGAGCGGGTTTCTCAGTCGGCTTTCTCTATGCCAGGACAATTAACCAGTTCGGGTAGCGGTATTTCCAGTGCCTTTGTCAGCGACAGCAACACGTCAATGGTGGCTGCCATCCGTGCCGTCTCGATGCGGTGAACCGTCATTTTGTCGATGTTGGCGTGGTCCGCGAGTTCCTGTTGGCTCCATCCTCGGTCGCTGCGCAATTGGCGAAGGTGCTTGCCGAAAACATGAACGCCAACCGGGTTTTTCACAGTTGGCAAGCTCCGACGTCACCTTGGCAACCTTGTATGCGGATACGCCTACTCGGCACGAAAAACCTCTGCTTTTGACAATCAATGCGACACATATGATTTTCCCTCGGCAGTGACGTACCATTACAGGCAGCTTTCACCACTACCTCACCCTCTCACCAAAATGCAAAAAGTCTTCCTCCTATTCGTCCTCTTCCTCGCTGGAACCACAACCCGGGCGCAGGAACTGTTCTATCCTGCCAAGTACGCGGTCTACAAAGTCTCGCGCTCCGCCGTGCACGCTGCCGTGAGCAATGGGCGCCCAATCTCTAATGAACAGAAATGGAATGTCAAGCTGCTCATGGTAGTCCAGAAAACGAAAAAGTCGGGGGTGTACGAGGCGAAAATTTACAACACGACAGGTGACGGACATCACCGCAAGATAACGGGACCACCAGTGTACACAGTGACGCTCTTCGGCAGGGAACCTCGCACAATGAAGTTCGATAACGGAGAGGTTGCAGAGATTTACTCTGACACAATGTATATGGGGCAACTTGACCCTCCTGAGAATGAAGTCGACGGAACGACATCGCTCACCCCTCGCGTAGCTTGGAGTTCCAACGTGGAGGGAAACAAACTCCTCTCCCTTATGTGGCAGAACAGTTCCACTAAGTGCAGTAAGGATAGTCGGCAACACGCGAAGAAATGCAGTCACGTCGTTGAATTCGACTGCACCCCTGTGGAGTAGTTGCAAGAAAAAGCACTAGATGTTGCTGACACCCTTCAACTACATTGCGTGCCCCTCACCCGACAAGGGGGTTCACGCGCACCAAACACGGTACTTTCCAAGGGTTTCCACCGTCAACAGCAAACCTGATTCACATTCTCCACCAACACAGCGAAGACGCCTGTGTAAACCAACGTGTAAACCAGAAGCAAAAAGAGTCAGCCGCCACGCAGGCAACTGACTCTGACTCAATGAGCGAGAAACGAGGCTCGAACTCGCGACCCTCAGCTTGGGAAGCTGATGCTCTACCAACTGAGCTACTCTCGCGGGGTGACTTTGGTGGAACGAAATTACGGCAAAGAACCGGATTCTCAACCGATGCCCAGCCACGGGATTCAACCCCGGCTTTAGCGAGCACGTAGTACGCAGTATTATGGCAACTACTCCCCTTCCTCCCGCTACCAACCGCTTGGTCGGCTTACTTCTGATGGTAAGTGGCGGGCTGCTGGGCTTTGGGCTGCTGCTAAAGCTGGTGGTGGGGAC
The DNA here is from genome assembly GCF_014640435.1 of Hymenobacter frigidus. Lineage (GTDB taxonomy): Bacteria > Bacteroidota > Bacteroidia > Cytophagales > Hymenobacteraceae > Hymenobacter > Hymenobacter frigidus. Next base: position 30,349 of record NZ_BMGY01000031.1, read on the forward strand.
GTACAGTTGGTACACCAACGGCATACAGGCCCCCTCGTTCTTATTACTGTCCGTGAACTTATTAGGGCTGCTGGCCAGCGGACTGCTCATGCGCTGGGGCCTGCGGATGCGGCGGGGCACCATTGTGTTTCGCGACCCCAATGCCAACGAAATACTGTAAATCGGCGTTGGCGGGCCGACCTTTGTGCCATGTCATCTCCCTTGCGTATTTCGTTGGCTAAGGCCAATGCCCCCACTGCTGCTCAGCTTGCCGATTTGGGTCGGCAAACCTTTCAGGCCACTTTTGCGGCTACCAACACGGCCGCCGACATGGTGGCATATCTGGCCGAGAATTTTGGGCCTGAGATTCAACTGGCCGAGTTACAGGACCGGGAAAACACCTTCCTGCTGGCGCACATGCAGAATGAGCTGGTGGGCTACGCCAAGCTGCGCGATAATTCTACGCTGGGACTACCCGAGGGCCAGCAGCCGGCCGGCCGGCTGGAAGTGGAGCGCCTCTACGTGCGCGATGACTGGCAGGGCACCGGCCTGGGCGCTGCGCTCATGCGGGGAATTTTGGCCCTGGCCGAGCAGCTGCACTGTTCGGCCGTAGTACTGGGCGTGTGGGAAAAGAATGAGCGGGCCCGCGCCTTCTACCAGCGGTTTGGGTTCCGGGAGATTGGCCAGCACGACTTTCAGCTGGGGCAGGATGTGCAGACCGACTTGATTTTGCGCAAAGGCATGGCGGGACGGTAAAACGGCTACTTTTGGAAATGCCTAACCCCGTTGTGCCGTGTCTGCCGAGGAGCTTCCATTACCTGAGCGCTGCGCGCCGCGGCCTGATGGGATTGGCGCTGCTGCTCGCGGCTTGCCAGCCCAGGCAGAGCGAAACCGACTCGGCCACCACCCCACCGGTGGGGCACTACGAAGGCAGCATCAGCCTGAATGGGCAGCCGGAGGTGCGAGCAGCGCTCGATATTCGTCACCCCAGAGTTGGCCACTACGAAGCTGAGTTTACGGCCCCGGGAGTCGGCACGCTGGGCTTTGTGGCCGACACCATTTCTTTCAGCAACAACACGCTGCAAATCAAGCGCCCCGCCCGGGCAGGGCAGGTATTGACCCTGACACTGGAAGGCGACTTCCTGCGCGGCACGCTAGCCCTGGATTCGAGCAAAGCGCAGGCCCTGCTGGTGAAACGGGGCAGCCCCACCCCCAGCACCTACCGCGTAGAGGAGTTGCCGCAGGCCAAGGGCAGCGCCTGGCTATTCGCGCCCGCCGACACCAGCACCCCAGGCCCGGCCCTGGCGCTGCTGCCAGACCAGGAAACCACCCCGGCAGCAGCCATTTGGGCCGATGCGTTGGCGCGAGAAGGTATTATCGTATTGCTCCTGCCCGCCGTCGATTCGGTGACGGGGCCAGCGGAAACGGTGCGGCTGTCGCAGGCCTTAAAAATCCTGCACGGCACAGCTGGGGCCGACTCTGCTACCATCGGAGCCTGGGCAGTTGGGGCGCGGGCCGCACTGCTCGCGCACCTGCTGGTTGATGATACCAGCTTACGGATGAATTTTCTAATCGCTCAAAACGCGCCGGTTTCCACCACGGACCGGGCCGCGTGGCGCGAACTGCGCAAGCGAAAACTCCCTGTACTTGGCTTGTATGGCGGCTTAGGGGCCAATCAGCAGGCGGCTGCCATGCGCCAGGCGCTGGGCGGCCGGCGTGGCAACGCCGTGCGCGCCTACCGCGCCGGGCGCCCAGACTTGCTGGTGGCGGGCGGCCTGAGCCCGCGGTTCGGAACGGGCCTGCCGGCCGACGTGGTGGAGTGGCTGCGGAGCCGCTAACCCCGCGGCTAAAGCAACAACAAGCCCTTTTCGCGCAAAACCTGCCAGGCCGGGCTTTGCAGAAACGCTTCAAACGAGCCTTCCGATTGAGGAAAGCTGGCGGCCGCGTCCTTTAGCAGCACTTTGGTGTCGAAATCCTGGCTGAGTTGGGTCAGCAACTGGTGCAGCCAATGGCCGGTGGCTTCGGTGGTTTTCACCTCAAAATCCTCGGCCTGCTCGTAGCAGGTGAGCACGGCGCGGGGGGCTTTCTTGCCGGCTTCGATACGGATTTCCGGCGCGTTGCCGAGCCAGAACAGCCGCAGGTTTTGCTTGGCGAAATCGGGCTTCTCGGGGGTCTGCAGGGCCTGCTGCACCAACTGGCGCGGCGTGGTGGGCTTCGGGGTTTTAAAATCGAACCAGCGGCTGAGCGGCTCATCCAGGGCCACGCCGTGCAGGTAGTTGTAGAGGGACTTGGCCAGGCCGGGGCCGAAGGCTTCGTGGTCGGTACCGCGGGGGTCGTCGTGCCAGAGGTCGTTCCAGGCAAAGCCGGCGGGCTCGGGGCCGATGGCGGCCACTTGGTACTTCGCCGGGTTCTTGCCCACGGGTGAGTGCGCCGTCATCGAAAACCGGTGCCAATAACCGCTCTGCACCACGCCGGCCGCGAAAAGCTGCCGCACCACTTCCAGGCTGTCCACGGTTTCCTGGGCGGTTTGAGTGGGGAAGCCGTACATCAGATAAGCATGCACCATGATGCCGGCCTGGGTGAAACCGTCCGTGACACGAGCCACCTGCGCAATGGTCACGCCCTTTTCCATGAGGGCCAGCAGGCGGTCCGAAGCCACTTCCAGCCCACCCGAAATGGCGATGCAGCCCGAGGCGGCCAGCAGGCGGCAGAGGTCGGGCGAGAAGGTTTTTTCGAAGCGAATGTTGCCCCACCAGGTGATGGCCACGCGGCGCTTGAGCAGTTCCACGGCCAGGTCGCGCAGGGCCAGGGGCGGCGCGGCTTCGTCCACGAAGTGAAAGCCGGTCTGGCCGGTTTGCGCGATTATTTGCTCGATGCGGTCGACCAGCAGGGCGCTGGGGGCCGTTTCGTAGCGTGAAATGTAATCCAGCGTGACATCGCAGAACGAGCAGCGCTTCCAGTAGCAGCCGTGCGCCACGGTGAGCTTGTTCCAGCGGCCGTCGCTCCACAGGCGGTGCATGGGGTTCAGCACCTCCAGCACCGAGAGGTACTCGGTCAGGGGCAGGTCGGAGTAGTCAGGCGTGCCGACTTCGGGGTGCGGAATGTCCGGGTGCGGGTGGTTGATGTACTGAATTTCGCCAGCTTCGTCGCGCAGGAAAGTGCGCTGAAGAAGCAATCTGTCATTCTGCGCATTCTGCTCAGGATGACAGGTTAAATATTCCAGCAGGCGCAGCCACGGGCCTTCGCCATCGTCCAGCGTCAGATAATCAATGTAATCGAAAAAGCGCGGCTCTTTGATTCCGCGTAGTTCGGTGTTTGGGTAGCCGCCGCCCATCACGGTCACGGTTGCGGGGCTGATTTCCTTGATGCGCTTGGCCAGACGCAGCGCGCCGTAGAGGTTGCCGGGGAAGGGCACGGTGAAGCCCACCAAGTCGGGTTTGGCCCGATGCAGAAGTGGTTCCAACTCCTCCAGCAGCATTTGGTCGAGCAGGTTGGGGGCGGCTTGCAGGGCCTCGTGCAGGGGCTCGAAGCTGGTGGCGGAGAGGGCCAGCTTCTCGGCGTAGCGCGAAAAGCCGAACTGCGGGCCCACGGTTTCCTTGATGAGGTCGGCGAGGTCTTCCAGGTAGAGCGTAGCCAGGTGGCGAGCTTGGTCGGTGAGGCCCATGGTGCCGAAGGCGGTTTCCAGGTCGGCCACGTTGTCGAAGCGGCTGGCTTCGGGCAGGAAACGACCGTGGCAGATGCGTGGAGCCAACGTCAGGTCCTTATTCTGCAGGAAGCGAACGACCGGAGTGATGGTAGCCAAGTAGCGGTTTTGCAAACGCAGCATTCGCTTGGCGTTGTCGCTAAGGGCAAAAGAACCGGCTTCAATTTCCTGAAAAACCCGCCGCAGGCCCGCTGTCGAAAACAGCCGCAGCACCAGCTGCAAGCCCATATCGGCCTGCGTCACATCGAAGCCGCGCCCGCCCAGAAACCCCTTGATGTAAGCCGTGGCTGGATACGGGGTGTTGAGCTGCGTGAGCGGCGGCGTGAGAAGCAGGATGCGGGGCGAAGCAGATGACACAGTGGCAAGTAACCAGGCCGGGGCGGCTGGGGTTCATTTCCGGCAAAGGTCGGGGGCAATGCGCCGTCGCTGGCACCCGGCGGGCACAGGGCCGGGCTACCGGCCCGCCCGCATTATTTCCAGCGTTTCGCGGTGGCGCTGTTCAGCCAAGTCCTGGCTCCGCGAGGCCACCCCCCAAATAGCGGCCGGAATCCAGCCAATCAGCGTTATCTGGAGAATAAAACAGAGAATGCCCTTCAGAAAATGGCCGTTAATCATCATTGAAAGGCCGGGCAGCAGGATAGCAAGCAGCATAAAAGGAAGTGTAAGGTTGTGACGGTAAACCTACGCGTCTTTTCGATAAGGAGCACATCAGGTTGCAAACAAAAGCGGCGCTCCTGAGATTGGAGCGCCGCTTTTGCGTTAATCAATCAGCTGAAAAACCTGCTAAGCCAGCGCGTCGAGCGACAGGCGCTCGGGCAGCATCAGGCGGCGGAATTCGCTCACCGAATGGCCCGTTACCTGCCGGAACTGGTTGCTCAGGTGCTGGCCCGAGCTGTAGCGCATCTGGTCGGCTATCTGGTTGAGGGTGAGCTCGCCGTAGCTGAGCATTTCCTTCACGCGCTCAATTTTGAGGCGAATAAGGTATTTCTCGATGGTGAGGTGCGCGGTGCGCGAAAACACCTTGCTCAGGTGCGAGTACGTGGCCGCAAACCGGTCGGTGAGGAAAGCCGAGGTGGTGAGCGGCGAGCGGGCAGTGCGCAGGTGCTCGAGGTAGTCGGCGAGCACGGTTTTGATTTGTTCGGTGAGCTGTTCGGCGCGGCCGCGCAACAGCTCGAAGCCGGCGGCGTGTAGCAGCGGAGCCAAGTCCTCGGGGTCGGCCGGGGTGGCATCGTCGAGTTCGGCCACGCCCAGGCTGACAGTGGTGGGGTGGTACCCGGCGCGCTCCAACAGGCTCTGCACGGCTTCGACGCACCGGGGGCACACCATATTTTTGATATGCAATAGGTTAGTTTTCAATGGCTTTAACGTGTTTGAGGCCGCCGCGAGGAAGCCGGTGAAATAGTAGAGCGTGGCGCAACCGTGCCCGCAACCGCCCGCCGGGGCCGCGCCACCGGCGTGGAGGCTTCGGCCCAGCCCCGCCCGAACCAATGCGCCGTGGCCCAGGTCACGAATGGAACCACGGCCAGAAACGTAACAGCGAGCAGCCAGAAGAGTACGAGAAAAGAAGAAAAAAGTCGACCAAAAAAATGGTTACTCCCTCCAAACACGTACCCAACTAACATTAGTGCCAGCGCCAAGCTGATAGCCGCCAGCCAGCCCACCCGCCGCCAGGGCCAGGCAGCAACGTGTTTTTGGAGGCGATGGCGCAGGGACAAGGGCATTAAAAATAAATTTGGGGAAGTGAAAATAACGGATTTTTTGGTCGACTCCCAATCTTAGCTCAGTAAAGCTAGCAATTCCTGCTGCACGGCTTGGCCGTTATCCGCTTCGTACCAGGCATTCATGCCCTTCACTACTTCGTTTGTGTGCAGGGTTTTATCGCTGTGCAGCTTGTGGGCTAAGATTTGAGCCGCGGCCGGACGGGGCCCCCAGTCGCCGAGGTCGGCCCCGGTGGCGGCGTCGCGCCGGATGAGCTTGGGGATGCTGTTTTTGCCGTTCGTTTGATGGGCGGCCATAAGTTCGGGGTGGTCGGAGCGCAACACGACGTGCAGCGTAACCCGGCCGGCGCTTTGGGCCACCAGGCTGGCCAGAATGGGCAGGTTGTGGGCCGTGTCGCCGCACCAGGCCTCGCCCAATACCAGCCACTGCTCGGGTTGGGGTAGCTTTTGAATGGTTCCGACCAGCGCGGGCAGCAGCGGCAGAGCGGCGGCCCGGTCGAGATGGGCCGAGTTCTGGGCGGTATAGCGGATGAGGCCCGGCGACTGCTCGGGGCCACTGGTGCGGTGCTCAGCAGCCATAGTGCCCACCAAGGCGCGAAATTCAGCGTAGGAATAAGCCGGCGCGGGCGCGGCAGCAGGCGAAGAAATGATATTGGACATGGAGTGCGAGCAAAAGAACAACAAAATACGGCGTGCCGTACGGCTACAACCCAACTCCGGACCAGTAGTTGCGGTTGCACGGCAGCGGGTTAATTTTCTACCTTGCAGCTTCGCACAGTATAAACTCCCTCACCTCCGCTTTCATGTCCCTCAATCCTATCCTCCGCCCCTTCGCCGTAGCCTGCGCTCTGGCCGTTTCACTCAGCGCCTGCAGCTCCGGCACCAAGGAAGGTGACACCAACGTAGAGCGCGGCTACACCAAGAAGGGCCCCGCCGCCGCCGCCGACGGCGTAGCCGATGGCGACTCCGCCACCGCCGGCCTCACCCGCGATACCACGCACCGCGTCACCGGCAAAGACTTGTACAAAGCTGCCAGCAGCGCCAAAGACCGCAACCACGACGGCCTGGCCGACTAAGCTTCCCGCTGGCCCGGCCCAAGCGTGCAGCTCACCCAAAGCCCACAAAAAAGGCCCGTACCATTCCGGTACGGGCCTTTTCGCTTAATTGCAGAAAGGAAGGAGGTTAGTAAAACACGAAGCCGTTGGGGCCGGCGCCCACGATGCTTTCGTCAATCTTGGTGCCGTCGGGCTGGTAGCGGCTCATTTTATCAGCCGAGAAAGTCCCGGTCCCGGTGTAAATGGTGCCCGCGTTGGGGTCGACCCCCAAGCCGTAGAACTGGCCGGCGATGAAGGGTGCGGTGAGGACGGGCAAGGTGGTATCGGTGATGCCGAGGCGGCAAACCCCGCCCAGGAAGATGTAGGCATCGATGGCGCGAAAATACAGCTGCTCGCCGGTGGGGTTGAGGTGCAGGTCGGTGGGCGAATAGCGGTTGGTGGCAAAAGTGCGGGCAGTAGCGCCTACCGTGGGGTTGGCCGGGTCGAGGCTCACCAGGCGGCCGGGCGTGGTCAGGGTATAATCGACGGCCGTGTACGCGCTGTTGTAGACCACCAGGCCGCCGCAGAGCACCCAGAGGCGGTTGTTTTTGTCGAGCGCGAAGCTATTGGGGGCATCGCCCACGGTCACGGTGCTGGTCACGCGGCCGGTAGCCGGGTCGATAACCGTGACGGTGTTCGAGCCATAGTTAGCCACGAATACCTTGCCCCCGGCCATGGTCAGGCGCTCGGGCAGGCTGCCGGTGGCAATGCTGTCCACCACAGCGTTGGTGTTCAAATCCACGATTTTGATGCCGGCTCGTATCGGAAAATAGGCGGAATTGTAGGTACCCCACTGCGTCACGTAGGCCCGGCTCGCGCTGATGGGCAGGAAATAGCGCGGGCTCGTCAGGCCGGCTATCACGCCCACCGACTTGAAATCGGGCAGCGACACCACCTCTACTTTGTTGGAGCCGTTGACCACGACGTAGCCCCGCTGGTCGCGCACGGCCATGCTCTGCACGATGTTGCCCAGCCGCCGGCTGTTCACGCCCTGAAACAAGTCTAGGGTCACGGTCTTGGTGGTCTTGTTGTACAGCGAAATGGTGCCGCTGCCGCTGCCGTTCGAAAACGGTCCTTCGTTGAGCACAAAAACGTTATTGGTAACAGCCGCCGGAGCTACGATTACCTCCTTATCGGGGCTACAGGCCGCCAAGGCGAGCAGGGCCAACACCGGGACCGTCAGAAATTTAGAAAAACGCATGGGAAAAAGTGATTAACGAAAAAAGAAATGGGTACTAGAATTCGGTTTTAGCGCCAACCCACCCGCAGGCTGAGCACAAGGGCCCGCGGCGGGGCGGGGCGGCCTTCGTAGCTCTCGTAGGCGTGGTTGAGCAGGTTGGTCGCTTGCAGCAGCAGCAAGGTTTCGGTGCCGTTGGCCGGATGCAGAGCGTAGCCCACGCTGCCGCCCAGCAGGCCGAAACCGGGCAGGAAAGCCTGGGCCGTGGCATCGGTGTAGCGGTAGCTGGTGGCGCTGGCAGCCGCGCCCGCCCGCCAGCCGCGCCAGGCATAGTCGAGGCTGGCCGCGCCCGTGTGGGCGGGCACGTAGGCCAGCGGCTGGTCCCTGGGCACGAGGTCGGCGGGAGTGGGGCGGCGGGTGCGGGCCCGTGTGAGAGCATAGGCCACGCGGGCCGTGAGGTGGTGCGCGCCGCGCCGCAGCGTGAGCGCCGAGCTGGCTTCGAGGCCCTGGGTGAGTACCTGGCGCAGGTTGCGGGGCCGCCAATAGCCTTCGGGGCCGGGCGTCCACTGCACCCAGTTGTCGACCAGCTGGCGGTAAGCGGTAAGTTCGGTTTGCAGCCCGGTGCGCGGACCAAGTGTTAAGCGGTGGAGCAGGCCGGCTTCGTAGCCCAGGCCGATTTCGGGTCGCAGGTTGGGGTTGCCACCGGGGTTCCAGTACCGTTCGTTGAGGGTGGGTGCGCGGTAGCTGCGCGCCCCGCTGGCCTTGAAAGTGAGCGACTGAGCGGGGGAGTAACTAAGCGAATCGGTAGCCGAATACTGGGTCCACAAGTCCCATTCCAAACCGAAAGTGGGCGTGAGCGGGTTACCCTGGGGCAAGAAGGCCTGCCGCAGATTGGCGGTGAGACGCAGGGCGGGGCGCGGGTCGTAGCGGAGTAAGGCAAAAGCGGCGGCGCGGTTTTCGGTAGTTACCGGGTTCACGTACTCATTCAGCACGGCGTTGAAATGCTGCGCCTCGGCCCCCAGCCGCAGCGAACCGCGCGCGCCTACCGCAGCCGTGTACTCGGCCTGGGTCTGGGTGGTGCGCACGCGGGAGTTGCTCAGCAGACCGTCATCCCGGTAGTTCAGGATGTCTTCGAACCAGGCGGCGCGCACCGTCCACTGGGCCTGGGCAGAAGCCTGATGGCGGTAGCCCAGCACGAAGCGCCGGCTCTGGTCGAACTGCCGGGCGTGGCGGTTGGTACCGGTGGCGGCGGGTTGTACTTCCCGGTCGGTATCCGTGAGCCAGGCGCTGGCCGTGAGCTGGCCGGCGGTGCCCAGGCGCAGGGCCACTTCGGGAGCCAGGCTCCACTGGTGACGCAGGGCGGCTCCGGTGAGGATGCGCCGCACCGAGCCGCTGTACTCCTGCGTGGTGTAGGAGTAATTGTTATCGGCCTGGCGGTAGCTGGCAGCCACCCGCACAGCCACAGCTGCCCCCGCTGCCGAGGCGGCCACACTGCCGCCGCGCAGCCCAAAGCTGCCGGCATCGGCCTGCACGCTGCCGTGGGCCCCGGGCCGCCAGTCGGGCTCGGTGCTGAGCAGCACGGCTCCGCCAATGGCTCCGCTGCCATAGAGCGCGGCGGCTGGGCCGGGCTGCACCGCCAGGCGGGTGTTGGCCCCCGCGGGTAGCAGGGCAAAGTCGTTTTGGCCCAAAGTGGGCAGGGTGATGTTCAGGCCATTCCAGAGCACGGCCGTGTGCTGGGCCGACGTACCCCGAATGCTAAGGGAAGCCAGTTGACCCGGCCCGTAGTTTCTGATGTACAGCGGTGTGCGCTCCTGCAGCAATTCGGCCACCGTGCCGTCCCGAAACTGACTCAGCGTGGCCGAGTCGGCCTCGTAGTGCCGGCTGCCGGTCGCAAACCGCTCCGGACCCACGGCCCGCACCTGCACCTCGGCCAACCGGTGCAGCCGCCGCGAGAGGCGGGCCGAATCGGGCGGTGCGGCAGCCAAGCGGGCGGGCGCTTGCTGAGCCAGCACCGTGCCCGGCGAGGCAAGCGCCAGCACCCCGCCCCAAAGCGTGACACAGCGACGAAATAGACAACGCATCAGAATCAAATTTTCAGCGAAGAAAATTCGATTCAAAATCTTGCGGCAATTCGCTTCAGCAGAAGAAAATCAACGCCAGACCGAGGCCGAAAAACAGAAAAAAATCGACTGCCCGAAGGCGGCCGCTGCTCTCTTTCTCCATCCGTCCTCCGCGGATGCTGAACCTGTGAATGCGCTGGCAGGTCTCCTGGCTTGCTCCGCCGGGTGGGCCGCCTTCCCATTCAATGATTGAAAACCAATCAGCAAACAGTGGCACGTGTGGCTCACCCCGATGTGAAGCGTACAGTTGCGGGGACAGCTCCGGCGTTGAACCGGATTCCCTTTTCAGCCGCGCCCCGCGATTGGGGGTTGGCACCATAGCCAGACAAAGGTACGTGATGCCCGCTGTTCAGCGGCGTACGGTGAAGCCCACAAAGTATTCCCGGTCGCTAAGGCGGTTTAGGGCCAGGTAAGCACCAAAATCCAGCTGCAGGTTATCGTTGACCTTGATAATCGGGGCCACGTTCACGGTAGTCTGCCAGCGGCGCTGCTGGGTGTTCCACTGAGCCACGGCCTCGGTAATGGGACCGAGCTTGCGGGCAAAGTCGTATTCAAGCGCCATGGAAGGGGTCATTTTCAGGTGGCGGCGGTCCTGTTCGCGGTCGTAGTTGACTTCGGATGCCAGCTGGGCTTCGAGGTTGAGCTTGTCGCTCAGCTCCACGTCGATGGGTAGCACCAAGCCGTACTCGACCGCGCCAGTGCCAACCTGGCCGCCGGTGGGCAGCCGTGCGAAGCCGGAATCAGCCTTACCAACCGGTGCCACCGCACACGACGCAGCTTGCTGCTGTTGCGGCGCAAGGCGGCTTAGCTAGCCGCCATTTGCCAGAGCAGGTACACGTTCAACACGATGATGATGGCCGACACCGCCCAGGCCAGCACTTTCACCACCGGGTGGTTCACAAACACGCCCATTTTGGCCCGGCTGCTGGTGAAGAGTACCAGCGGCACCACCGCGAAGCTGAGCTGCATGGACAAGATGACCTGGCTGAGCACCAGCAGCTGGCCGGTGCCTTTTTCGCCATAAATCAGGGTCACGACCAGGGCGGGCACCACGGCCACCAGCCGCGTGATGAGCCGCCGCAGCCAGGGCCGCAGCTTGATGTCCAGAAAGCCTTCCATCACAATCTGCCCGGCCAAAGTGCCGGTCAGGGTCGAGTTTTGGCCCGAGGCCAGCAACGCCACGGCGAACAAGGCGCTGGCTGCCCCGGCGCCCAGCACCGGCGTGAGCAGCTTGTGGGCGTCGGCAATGTCGGCCACGTTTTCGTAGCCCTTACCGTGGAACGTGGCGGCCGCCGTCACGAGAATGGCCGCGTTTACGAAAAAAGCCAGGAACAAGGCCACCGTCGAGTCGATGGTGGCGAACTTGATGGCCATGCGCTTGCCCGGCTCGGTCTGCTCAATCTGCCGGGTTTGCACGATGCTGGAGTGCAGGTACAGGTTGTGGGGCATCACCGTGGCCCCCAGAATGCCGATGGCCACGTAGAGCATACCGGGGTTGGTAACCACCTGCGGCCGCGGCACCAAGCCGTGCGCCAGGGCCACCCAGTCGGGCCGCGACACGATGATTTCGTACACGAAGCAGCCAAAAATCAGCACCGTCAGGCCCGCCACGATGCTTTCGATGATGCGAAAACCCTTGTTCTGAAAGTACAGCACCACCAGCACGTCGAGGGTAGTGAGCACCACGCCCCAGGCCAGCGGCAAGCCAAAGAGCAGGTTCAGGGCAATGGCCGAACCGATGACTTCGGCCAGGTCGCAGGCGGCGATGGCCACCTCGCACAAAAACCAGAGCACTAGGCTCACGGGGCGCGAGTAGTGGTCGCGGCAGGCCTGGGCCAGGTCGCGCCCCGTCACAATGCCTAGCTTGGCTGCCAAGTGCTGCAGCAGCATGGCGAACAAGTTGGAAATAAGCACCACCGACAGCAGCGTGTAGCCGAAGCGGGAGCCGCCGGCCAGGTCGGTGGCCCAGTTGCCGGGGTCCATGTAGCCCACGGCCACCATCAGGCCCGGCCCCCAAAAGGCCAGCAGCTTGCGCCAGAACGAGGCGTTGACCCCCGGCACCTTGATGCTGGCGTAGACTTCGCTCAGGGAATTGGCGCGGCGGGGGTGCCGCCAGCCAGTATCAACGGCAGACTGCGTGGTTTTTGGCACAATTGGGGAAGGCACTTCGATAGATTCACTCAAGGTAAATGCCGCTATTTTAGACCCGTCTAAAAATATTTTTCGGGAACCTCAAATACCGTGGAAACTTCAAAATGTTTCGGGTAACGGATGCGCTGGAGCAGGTTTATGAACGGTGTACCAATTGGTAACGGCGCGACCCTTCGCGTCCCGGCGTTCGCGCCGTCAACACTCCAAACCGTTCAACGCCGAGACGTGAAGGGTCGCGTCTCCACACGGTTCATCGTTCGTGAAACTGCGCGAAGTGCTGTCTACGGCTCGCTTTGCCCGAACTTTGCCCTGGAAATCCCTTTTGCATGACTGTTGCCCAAACAAAGAATCGCCTCGGCCTGCTTTCCCTCGTGGTGAGTATTGGGCTGGTGGCCGTCAAGTTCTATGCCTACCACCTCACTCGTTCCCAGGCCGTTCTGACCGACGCGCTGGAAAGTATTATCAACGTTTTCACCAGCGGCTTTGCCCTCTACAGCCTGTACCTGGCCGGCCTGCCTAAGGACGAAAACCATCCGTACGGCCACGGCAAGGTAGAGCACCTGTCCATCGGCTTTGAAGGAGCCCTGATTTTTATCGCCGGAGTTTTTATCCTCTACAGCGCCTCGCTGAGCCTGCTGCACCCGCACCCAGTGGCGCGGCCCGACTGGGGCGTGGTCCTGCTGGCCGCCACGGCCGTGGTCAACCTGGGAGTAGGCCTGCTGCTGGTACGCAGCGGCAAACGCCTGAAATCGGTGGCGCTAGTGGGCGATGGGCAGCACTTGTACATTGATGCGGTTACGTCCATCGTATCGTCGGGGGCGCTGGTGCTGGTGGCAGCCACCGGCATCGAGCGCTTCGACTCGGGCGCGGCCCTGCTGCTGGGGGGCTTCATCCTGGTGAACGGCGGGCGTATGCTCCGCCGGTCCGTGTCGGGCCTAATGGACGAAACCGATACTGCCGTGGTGGCCGAGGTGATTGCCGAGCTGCAAGCCCAGCGCCGCGATTCCTGGATTGACGTGCACAACCTGCGGGTGCAGCGCTACGGCTCCAACCTGCACATCGACTGCCACATACAGATGCCTTACTACTTCAGCCTCGATGAGGTGCACACCCAGCTGCACGACATTGAAGAGCTCATCCGGGCCCGTTTCGCGGTGGAGGTGGAAATGTTCGTGCACGCCGACCCCTGCACGTTTTCGGCCTGCTCGCTGTGCCTCATGCCCGCCTGCCCCGTGCGCCAGCACCCCTTCCAGCATACCGTAGTGTGGACGGTGACCAACGCCGTGAAGGATGAGCGCCACCATTTGGGCTAGCAAGGAACCGTCATAACGGATATTCAGAACCCAAAAAAGAGGGCCGCGAAATTCGCGGCCCTCTTTTTTGTGGGTTGCGAGTCGGGCTATAAGCCGCGACGAACTTCTACCCAGCCTTTGGTCTTGTTGCCGCTCGGGTCGGTGATGTAGTAGTAATACACGCCGTCGGGCTGGTCGCCCCCGGCCCAGGTATTCTGGTAGTTGGCGTACTCCTGCACCTTGCGGCCCCAGCGGTTGTACAGTTCCAGCTTGCCCCCACGCTGCGCCACGGGCAGTACGAACACGTCGTTCAGGTTGTCGTTGTTGGGCGTAATGATGTTCGGCACGCTCAACTCCGGCACGATGACAATGCGCTGGGCCATCGTAGCGGGACAACTGGGAGCATTGGTGGTGCAGGCACCGCCGCGCACCGCCACATTAGAAGTAAGCCGGATGACATACTCTCCACCCAGCGAGAGCTTCAGTGCGGTTTCGGCGGGCTGGTAGTCGGTGGAAAATTCTACTGGCGCACTAGCCAGCAGGTTTCCTGAGCCATCTTTTACGCGCTGGTAGGTCCAGCTGATTCCGCAAAGCTGGAACCCGCTGGTTACGGACGGTTGCGGCGTAGTGTTGCTCAGCACGAACGTTAGTGGTGGCACCGCTGTCTGGCCTGAAATCGTAACCTGACTATTGTTACGCCCCGAAATCACACTCGGAATGGTAAACGCATTTACCACCGTGGGGGCCACGCGCACGAGAATAGACGTGGTGTCGCCGCAGCCCCCCCCATTGGCCCCAAAGCCTTGTAATGGTGTGATGCGCAGGCGATAACGGCTGGTTATGGTAGGACTAACCGTGATGTTCTGCCCGTTGCTCACGGTAGGCAAGCCATTACCCCTGACCTGCGTCCACTGGAAGCCATAGGTCTGGAGCACCGTCCGGTTCGCGGCTAGCTGACGGACAGAATCCGGGCGCAGTACATTACCGGTCAGGTTTAGCGTACCGCCACAGATAGTGGTTGGGACTACTCCTGGCAACACGTTACTCTGGCCACCGGCCGCCACCGCCTGGGCGGTACGGCCTTCCACGATGCGAATCTCAATGACCCGGGTTTGCACGCCCTTGATGGGGCAGGCGTCGTCCTCGATACGCAGCGGAATCCGGATAACCTGGCCGGCGAAAAAGGCCCCGGGCTGGAAATAGAAGCGGGCCTCGGGCGTGGGCGTACCGTTGCGCAGCAAGGTATACACGCCCACGTCACCGCCTTGCAACAGGTCGCCGTTGATGGTCCCGGTCCCGGTATAGGTCACGGTCAGGTTCTGACGGGCGGCCGGCGGAGTAGCCGCCGTATTATTCGGGTCGGTGAAGAGCACCCTAACCTGGGCGTAGTTACAGGTATTGATGCGAATGAGCGTTGTATCCGGCCGGTTCACGGGTACCGCTCCCGAAAGGGGGTCAGGCACGGTGATGACCGGGGTGCTGGGCACCTGGTTGCCCGCGCCATCAATGATGATGACCAGGAAGTCGCGGCGGACGGACCCGACCCGGTAGCGGCGGTTGCTACCCGGCAGGCGGCGGTATTCGGTGATTTTGCCAACTACCACGTATTTGTTCAGCCCTTGAGTAGTGGTTCCCGGACGGAATAAATTGGGCGTGAACGTGAATTCACCAATCCGGGGATTGAAAGAGAAGCGCGGAACGACGGTGCGGGTGTAGGCGGTGCCGGCCACGGTGCCGCATACGCCAACGGTGTCGTTGGCCACGGGCAAAGGCAGGTTGGCCGTGTAATCCGCCCCCCCAACGTTGGGACCGCAGTCGAGCAGGCACACCGTGTTGGGTGCCCGGGGTGGCAGAATCCGCGTGACGCAGCCCGAGCTGGTTCCGGTGGGGCGCGCTGAGTACGGGTTGAATTCTCCGCAATTGGCCAACGGACGGTCCAGCTCATACACCAACGAGTCGCCATCGGCTTCGGAGGCGGCGGTGAAGTTGATGGAAGTGCGCTGATTCACCAGCACGAAAGGCACGGGAAAGTCCCGGGAAGAAAACAGTGGCGACGAGTTATTGACGCGGGTGAGCACGCCATTCACCGATACCTGGTTGTTCAGCGTGGCCTCAAACCGAAAATCGTCCTGGGTAGGAATGTTAGCCGTGCTGGGGCGGCAGCAGCTTTGGTGCGAGATAATCCAGTTGGGGGCTGGCGGCAGGTTGATGGTGCCGCGGTAGTCTTGTTTCTCATAGTTGGGGTATTGCGAGCTGCCCGGGTTGCACGTGGCCAGCACCTGAATGCTGGGACAGTAGCCCTGGCCGATGGTGAGGGTGCCGACTACGGGAAGAAGTGTTGCCCTTACCGTAGTGCCACTGCCGTTACAAGAGCTGACCGCCGTGATGTCCACATTGCCCGGCACTGGGGCCGCACCAGGACTGCAGTCACGGTAAAAACTTACCGTCACCTCATAAGTATCGCCGGTGACATAACGGTAAGTGATTTGCCCGCCCTGAATGTGGGAAGCATACGCCGATTGCAGCCCGCCCAACAGGCAGCACGCAACAAGAAGCAGGGTGAAAAAGTGTAAGGTTTTTTTCATGGGCGAGGAAGTCTGGAGGAAGTTTGGAGGTAATCAGGGATGAAAGAGGGGGTGAAAAAATACGGCTGGGTGGCCGCTCTGATATTGGCGAACCAAGATACACGGATTAATACAGCAGAACAAAAACGCATTAATTTATACGTTGGTTGTAAGCAAATTAAGGACTATAAACAAAAAAGAATCGTTATAACTGAACTTAATTTTATTTATTCTTTACGGACTAGTTTTTCTTTGTATGTTTCAGGGCGGTTAGTAGTTATTGTGAACCCGCACCTCCTTGCAGATTATGCTCCATTCCTACCATGGCCTCAATAGCACTTGCAAACAGCTTTCATTTCTCCCCCCCCCTTTTTTCCTTTTCACCCTTTTATTCTTCTATGCAATACTTCTCCTTACTAGGGCCACCCAGCGCTACGCGGCGTTATGGGTGGCTTGCGTTGCTTTGGCTGCTGGGCATCGGCTCCGCATCGGCCCAAACCGCTACTATCGGCTCGACCGCGGTGCCGGTAGTCGCTCCAGCCACCAGCTCCTTTCTCTACGGGCCCATCTACCGGTCGACGGCTACTTCGGCGTTCAACTTTTCGCGCCATGCCCACCTCTACACCCCCACCGAGCTGAACCTCCCCACCGGGGCGGTGATTACGCAGCTGGCGTGGCTGAAATCGGACGCGGGCACGCTCACCGGCAGCAATATTTTTAGCGTCTTGCTGGCCAATTCGGCCCAAACCACCCTGGGCGCTTCGCAAACCTGGGGGGCGCTCACCACGGGGACCACGCAGGTGTATACCTCCCCCACGCAGCAGGTGACCGGCGTAGCCGGCGACTACTTCAGCGTGACGCTCAGCCAATCGTTTGTGTACACCGGCGGCAACCTGCTGGTGCTCTCCGACCACGAGAAGCAAGGCACGGCCTCGGCCGTTATCAACTTCGTGACCAACCCCGCAACGGGCTTTGCCCTCGGCACTGCCGCCAGTACCGCCCTCAGCAACACCACCGCCCTCACCGCCGCTTCATACGGTGACCGCCGCCCCACGCTCCGCGTGACGTATACGCCCGGCGGCCCCTGCACCTCGCCGCCCACGGCGGGCACCACGCTGGCTTCGGCCACCTCGGTTTGTGCCGGCAGTATCGCAAGCTTCTCGCTGCAAGGCGCGTCGTTTGGCACGGGCCAGACGTACCAGTGGCAGGTATCAACCAATGGCACTACGTTCACGGACATTGCCGGCGCTACCCGCCCCGCCTACACCTCGGGCCCGCTCACGGCTACCCGCACCTTCCGCGCGGTGCTCACCTGCGGCGGCCAGGCGGCTAACTCCGCGCCCGTTACGGTGACGGTGAACCCGGCCACTTTCGCCAGCCTGCCATTGATTGAGGATTTTGAAGGAACCTGGGCTGATGCCTGCGCCACGCGCGACGTACCAACCAACAGCTGGCGCAACAACCCGTCGGCGGGCGATGCCTCCTGGCGCCGCGACGACGACGGCGTCAGTGCCAGCTGGACCAGCCCCACAATTGGCGTTTATACGCCGACCAGCAGCCAGGGAGCCCGCTCGGCCCGTTTCCACAGCTACAACGCCGGGGCCAATGCCCTTGGCACCCTCGACCTTTACATTGACCTGAGCGCGGCCGGCAACAAAGTGCTGCAGTTCGACTACCTGAACACCGCCGGTAATGACTCGCTGCAAGTGCAGGTGTCCACCGATGGCGGCACCACGTTTGATGCCCCGCTGTTGCGCCTCGGCGTGAGCGGCACGGTGGCCCAGGGCTGGCAGGCCCAGAACGTGAGCATTACTTCGACTTCGGCCACGACGATTGTCCGCTTCCGCACGAAGGTGACGGGTACCTCTACCTCGGACATTGGCCTGGATAACGTGCGCCTGAACATGCTGAGCGGCGTGCCTACCTGCGCCACCAACAGCCTGCCGGCTGCCAGCGCCACCAACGTGAGCCGGAGCACCATCCTGACCTGGCAGGCCGGTACCGGCGTCACCACCGGCTACGACGTGTACTTCGGCACCGCGGCTACCCCGCCGTTGGTGAGCACCAACCAGCCCGGCACCAGCTACGCGCCGGCCGCCCCACTGGCCGCCGCCACCACCTGCTACTACCAGATTGTGCCCCGCAACGCCAACGGCCCAGCCGTGGGCTGCGGCGGGCAGAGCTTCACCACCAACAGCGTGCCGGTGTACTGCAACCCCAGCACGGTAAATCTGGCGGGCAGTTGCGGAGGCAGCAACGTGACGCAGGTAACCGTGGCCAGCTCGGGCCTGAACGCCACGGGCCTCACCTGCAACACGGTGACTACGTCGCTGGGCACCAGCGCCTACACCAGCTACCCGATAGCGGGCAGCACTACGGGCACCCTGCTACAAGGCCTGACCTACCCGATTACGGTGAACACCGACGGCAACAGCATCTTGTCGGTGTGGGTTGACTTTAACCAGAACGGCACGTTTGATGCCGCTGAGTGGACGCAGATTGCGACCACGACCACGGCCAATACGGCCGTTACGGTGAGCATTCAGGTGCCCGCCACGGCGGTTCTGGGCCTGACCGGGCTGCGCGTACGCAGCCGGACGGCGGGCAGCGCCAACGGGGCTGCCGATGCCTGCACCAGCTTTTTCAGCGGCGAAACCAAGGATTTTGTGGTGAACATCGGACCGGCTCCGGCCTGCGCTCCGCCCACGGGCCTCACGGCCACCAACGTAGCCACGACGTCGGCCACCCTGGCCTTCGGCGCGAGCAACGGCCCGGTAACCAACTACATCATTCAGTACGGTGTCAGTGGGTTCACGCCGGGCGGCACGGGCAGCAGCACCATTAACACGACCAACCTGTCGGCCCCAATTACGGGCCTGACGGCCAACACCGCCTACCAGTTCTACGTGACCAAGGACTGCGGTGGCGGCACGACCAGCCAGGCGGCCGGCCCGTTCACCTTCACCACGCTCTGCCTGGCCCCGGTGTACGCCACGTTGCCGGTATCGGAAAGCTTTGAGAACACCTGGGTCAACGGTTGCGCTACGCGCGACATCCCAACGACTAGCTGGCGCAACACGCCCACCACGGGCAATAACTCGTGGCGGCGCGAAGACGACGGGACGAGCGCGGCCTGGACTCTCCCCGCTTCTTATATCTACTCGCCCGTGTCCAGCCAAGGCACGCACTCGGCCCGCTTCCATAGCGGCTATGCCGCCAATGGCTTGATTGGCACGCTCGACCTATTCGTGAACCTGAGCGCCGCCGGAGCCAAGCGCCTGAGCTTCGACTACGTGAATACCAGCGGCACCGACTCGCTGATTGTGCAGCTTTCCACCGATGGTGGCGCAACGTTCAGCCGCCTGATTGGTTTCAACCAAAGCGGTACCGCGGCCACGGGCTTTGTGACGCAGGTACTGCCCTTAAGTACGACTTCGGCCACGGCCGTTATCCGCTTCCGCGCCCGCGCCGACTTCGGCTCGACCGACATTGGCCTCGATAACATCATTCTCGAGGCGGCCACTGGCTGCCTCGCGCCGGCCAGCCTGAGCGTGACGGGCACCACCACTACCTCGGCCACGGTAGCGTGGCTAGGCGGCGGCTCGGGTACCTACTCGGTTATTTACGGAGCCACGGGCTTCAACCCGGCCACGGGCGGCACCACCGTTTCGGGCCTCACCGCCACCTCGTACACCATCGCGGGCCTCACGGCCAGCACCGATTACCAGTTCTACGTAGTGCAGAACTGCGGGGCGGGCACCAACTCCGGCACGGCCGGTCCGGCGGCATTCACCACGGCCTGCATCACGCCGCTATACGCCACGCTGCCCGTAACGGAAAGCTTCGAGAACACCTGGATTAGCCGTTGCGCGACCAGGGAAGTACCCACCAACAGCTGGCGCAACACCCCTACCACGGGCAACAACTCGTGGCGGCGCGAAGACGATGGCGCGAGCGCGGCCTGGGTGAGCCCCACCAGCTATGCCTACACGCCCACCGGCAGCCAGGGCACGCACTCGGCCCGCTTCCACAGCGGCCAGGCCAGCAGCGGCCTCATCGGCACGCTCGACCTGTTCGTGAACCTGAGCACCGCCGGGGCCAAGCGCCTGAGCTTCGACTACCTCAACACCAGCGGTACTGACTCGCTGATTGTGCAACTCTCCACCGACGGTGGCGCAACGTTCAGCCGCCTGACGGGCTTCAACCAGAGCGGCACAGTGGCCACGGGCTTTGTGACGCAGGTACTGCCCATCAGCAGCACCTCGGCCACGGCCGTCATTCGCTTCCGCGGCCGCGCCGACTTCGGCGTGACCGACATCGGCCTCGATAATATCATCCTCGAATCGGCCAGCGGCTGCCTCACGCCAGCGGCCCTCACGGCCACGGCCACGACCACCACGGCTTCGCTGTCCTGGCTGACGGGCGGCACCGGCACCTACACCGTTGCGTACGGCCCCACGGGCTTCAACCCGGCCACGGGCGGCACCACGGTTTCGGGCCTCACGGCTCCGCCGCTAAACCTGACCGGCCTCACGCCGGGCACGACCTACCAGTTCTATGTGACGCTGAACTGCGCTGCCGGCGCCAACTCCGGCACGGCCGGCCCTGCCACCTTCACCACCCGGATTCTCAACGACGAGCCTTGCGGCGCTTTGGATTTGGTACTGAGCAACACCTGCACGCCGCTGAACTCGACGACGCTGGGCGCTACTGCTACCACGGGCGTTGCCGCTGGCGCCTGCAGCCCCGGTTCCCCCGCCACGAACCCGGTGGACGTGTGGTATAAGTTTGCGACCGCCGCGACGGGTCCGCTCAGCACCACCGTGCGCCTGACGGTAACCGGGCCTTCGGCCAATACCATCCGGGCGTATTCCGGGGCCTGCACCGGCCCGCTGGCCTTCATTGCCTGCGCTTCGGCAGCCAACGGCACCACGGCCGCCCCGAACCTGGACCTGACGGCCCTGACCCCAAGCACTACTTACTACGTACGCGTTGGCGCTTACAGCACCTTCCAGCCGGCGCTGGGAGCCATTACCATCTGCGCCACGCCTGTACCGAACTGCCCCACGCCGGCGGGCCTCGGGGTTGGTGCACTCACCAATACCACGGCGGTACTCAACTGGTCGACTCCGGTATTGACGGGCAGCACGTTCACGGTAGTCTACGGTCCGACTGGCTTTACGCCGGGCGGCACGGGCAGCACCACGCTGTCGGGCATCACCACTCAGTCGACGACCCTCACCGGCCTGCAGCCTTCTACTACCCACCAGTTCTACGTGCGGCAGGTGTGCGGGGGCTTCAATGGCAGCAGTACCCAGGCCGGCCCCTTCTCATTCACCACGCCACTCACCGCTCCGGCCAACAACGAGCCTTGCGGCGCACTCGGCCTGGGCACCGGCCCCGTGTCGGGCTCGAACGTGGGTGCCACCACCAGCGTGCAGAACGGCATCAGCCTGCCCGCCTGCTCCTCGGCGGCGCAGCCCAAGGACGTGTGGTTCTTCTTCACGCCCACCGGCACCAGCACCACGCTCACCGTCACCGGCACGGCCGCCGGCATGGTGCGCATTTACAGCAGCCCCAACTGTGCGAATGGTCCGTTTGACCTGGTTACCTGCGCGTCGTCGGGAGCCAACAACACGGCCATCACGGCTCCAATCAGTGTAACCGGCCTCACGGCGGGCACGCGCTACTACGTGGCCGTGAGCGGCTACGGCAGCTCCGACACGGAGGGCTCGTTCACTTTGACGGGTTCCGGCCTGGCCACGGCCACCAAGACCCAGGCCGAAACCAGCGCCCTGCTCGTGTTCCCCAACCCGAGCAACACCGGCCAGCTCACCCTGCGCCTGGCCGGGCTGCCCGGCGCGGGCCAGGCCTTGCTGCTCAACGCCCTGGGCCAGCTGGTGCGCAAGGCCCCGCTGGCCGGCACCACCGACCAGGTACTCTCGACCCGCGGCCTGGCCGCCGGCGTCTACACCCTGCGCGTGGCGGTTGATGGCAAAATCCTCACCCGCAAAGTCGTGCTCGAATAGCCATTCTCAGCACGCAGCAAACGAAAAGAGCCGGCAAATGCCGGCTCTTTTTTGTTATCGTGACAAATCCCCGAGTAAAAAAGACCGTCATGCTGAGCGCAGCCGAAGCCTCTCTACCGCGATACTAGAGCGGTTTCCTGTTCCGTGTACAGATTTTCACCTATTTTTCGGTATGAAAGCGTATTCGAT
>NZ_BMGY01000032.1 GCF_014640435.1 Hymenobacter frigidus
GAGCTAACATAGGCCAAAAATACCACGCAATTATTCACCGTTACTTATGCGTGGCCACTTAAGTAGCACTTATACTGAGTGTGAGGCAGCACCGCTGCTACCGCTGTGATATGCCACGAAAAAGGCCCTGCTGTCGAGCAGGGCCTTTTTCGTGGCATATCACAGCGGTTGGGCCACATGCACGACCCAACCCCCGGAGCTATCTATTTTCTGGTTTCCGGCTTCTTTGCATCCAGCCCGGTAATCCAATCCCGTATGACTTCCTGGGCAACTGGTGAAAACACCGGTTTCATCTCGCCGTTCATCAGCACCCATTCCGTCTTAATGGGTTGAAACAGGTGGTTGACTCCGGGCAGGCGCTTGGCCGTCGTGTTACGGTTGACGCTTTTCAGTTCTTTCTCCAAGACGGTGAGGTGCAACTCGGCGGGGGCTTCCACATCGTCGGTACCGTTGAGCAACAGCACCGGGCAGCGCACCTGGTCAAGGTCGGCCACTGGGTCGAAGGCCAGGAAGTAGCGGCGCCAGGGCGTGAGGAGGGTAACGGCGGCGGCCTGGGCTTGCTCCGCGGTCAGGCCGGGCTGGTCCTGGCGCAGCATGTTGCTCACAATGGCTTTGGCCTGCGGCGGATTGGTTAGCCGGATGATGTCGTACATCGTGCGCTGCCGTTCATAGGCGGCTTGCACGGCCACTGGGTCTACTTTCTGGACCCGCTGCTGGGCCACATGTTGCTGCAGCAGCGTTTGCGCCCCCGTGAGGCCATAGCCGGCCAGCGATATCACGAAGGCGGGCGGCAGGGGCTGGCCAGCGGTCAGCAGGGCCACATTGGCTCCTTCGCCGTGCCCCACCACCCCAATCCGACCGATATTAACTTCCAGGCGAGAACGCAGAAAGTTCAGGCCGGCCTGCACATCCGTCACCAGCATTTCGGTGGTGGCCGTGGCCGTGCTGCCGCCCGATTGCCCCACGCCCCGGTCGTCGTAGCGCAGCACCGCCACGCCGCGCCGGGTGAGGTAGTCGGCCAGTGCGCCCAGCAGATGGTAGCCGCCGTCCATGGTGCCGTCGCGGTCGTGTGGGCCAAGGTCGCTCACGAGCAGCACGGCCGGAAACGGGCCTTTGCCCGGAGGCACGGTGAGGGTACCACTCAGGGTAAGCCGTGAGGTGGGGTTACTGAATACGACATCTTCTTCCCGGTAGGGTGGGGCCAGGCGCGTGCCGCCATTGCCCGTAGTGGGCATGGGTGAGTACTGCAGCCGCAACGCCGAATGCACGCCGGACTGCGTCCAGGTACCGGTCATTTCCCGTTTGGCGGCATCAAAGCGGGCCGCATAGCGGCTGCCGGCGGCCGGCATCCACAGCAGCACCGAATCGCCGTGGACGGTCACCTCCGTCACCATGCGGCTCACTTTCTGCGCGGGCACATCGAGGGCCGCAAAATAGCCGCCGCCCGACAGCGCTACCATGCTGATTGTTAAATCTAATTGCCCACCCAATACGGGCAGTTTCCCTTTCCACAATCCTCCCAATGGCAATGTTTCTGCGGCGGTGGTGCAAGGCGCGGCCCAGGCAGCCTTGGCGCCTGAGACACACAATAGCAACGCAGCCCAAATCAAGTGCCTTTTCATTGTCTAGTAACTGAAATCAACCTACGGAACCCGAAAGGTAACTGCGGCGAATGGTATATAGCGGATTGGTATAAGGACCGTTTGAAACCTAACTGTCGAGCCTTTGCACAAAGTAAGGTTTTATAGATGATATGTAGTACAATTATTTTATTTATTTGTGTTAAATAATTAAAGCAATAGCTTCACTAAGCATTAAACGATGTGCCGGACCCGCTGATTTTCAACAAAAAGCCCCGTACAGAAGACTGCACGGAGCTTTTTGTTGAAACAAGACAATGATTCAGCGAATCAATCCGCTACTTGGTGCGGACGGCAATTTCAACGCGGCGGTTTTCTTGCCGGCCGGTGGCAGTCGCGTTCGTTGCTACGGGCATGGTTTCACCCATGGGTTCTACGCTCACGCGGGCCGCATCAATTTTGCCGTTACTCACCAAGTAGTTTTTCACGGCCTCGGCGCGCTTTTCGCTGAGCTCCCGGTTGTAGCTTTTGTCGCCGCGCGAATCGGCAAAGCCCATCACGCGTACCTGGCTGGTGCCGTAGCGCTGGCCAATAGAGCCTGTGATTTGCTGCAGCGCCTCCGCGGCGCCGGGCTTAATTTCAGCCTTTTCGGTGTCAAACAGCACCCTTTCCTCTACGCTGTAAATGTTGTAGGTGCTGTCGCCGCGGACGATGACGCCGGAAGAAGTGATTTCACTGAACTTCACGTCGTTCAGCTTAGCCGTGGTCATGTCCCAGTTGTCATAGGCCATGGTGCTAGCCGAGCGGCTATCGCGGGCCATAACGGCCGTGTCCTGACCGGCTTCTGCCAGCTGGTCTTTGGTTTCAGAACGCTTGGTTTCGCAGCTAGTCAACAAGATGGTGACGGCGAGCAAAGAAAGAAGAGTAGTTTTCATAGGAAAAATGGTCAATTTGAAAGGTGATACCGAAACCCATTACGGATTCTGCTTAAAGTATGTTAATTTTTTTAGCAGCGTTTTTTTTAGTTCATCACCAGGCAGAAGCGCCTGCATCGGGTGGAATTGCTTACCCTGGCAATAAATTTGGCTTAAATCCGTCGCCGGGCCGTGAAAAAAAATCAACTAAACCAGATATAGACGCTCATCATTGACCGATAATGATATGAGAGTGAATCAGAATTTGTAAATTTGTCAGCCTACCATTCATTTATAATTATTTCGGCGATGATAAAACGCATACCTTTTCTCGCACTGTTTATTCTAATGCTATTCCCGGCATTAAGCCAGGCACAGGAAAACCGCATTACGGGTCGTATTGTAGATGCTAAAACCAAAGACCCCGTACCGTTTGCTTCTATTGGCTTGCGCGAAGAAGGCACGGGGGCGCTC
This sequence comes from Hymenobacter frigidus, assembly GCF_014640435.1. GTDB lineage: Bacteria > Bacteroidota > Bacteroidia > Cytophagales > Hymenobacteraceae > Hymenobacter > Hymenobacter frigidus. The sequence goes on from NZ_BMGY01000032.1 coordinate 2,969, forward strand.
ACCAACGAATACGGTTATTTCCAGTTGGCCGGCCTGGAGAAAACCAGCCAGGACTCCCTTATCGTGATGACGCTGGGCTACGAGCGCAGCGCTATTTTCATCAAGCGCGGCAGCACCGAAGACCTGATTATTGAACTGAAAAAGCGGGAGATTAAACTGGGCGAAGTGGTAGTGAAGAGCGGCAAGGTGAAGAACCTGGAGCTGGGCTCGAACTCCAACAGTCCCGGCGAAGGCATGATTCAGGGCCTGCCCGGCAGCCAGTACGCCTTCTTCGTGAAGAACGAGAAGCAGAAAAAGCTGGGCAACGTGCGCACGGTGTCCTTCTACATCGGCGAGAACGGTTTCCCCCGCGAACCCTTCCGCGTCCGCATTTACAAGGCCGATGGCAACTACAACGCCCCCAACACCGACTTGCTCACCGAAAACGTGGTGGTATCGGCAGCACGCGGCGGCGATTGGTACACCATCGACCTGAGCACGTACAACATCGCGGCCCCCGAAGAGGGCTTCTTCGTGGCCATGGAGTGGATTGTGGGCGGCGACAAGTTCTACACCACCAACTTCATGGACAACTACACGCCCTACGGCCAGATTATGCGCCCCACTTTCGAGTTTAAGGAAAGCCGCACCTGGAGCTACACCATCGGCAAGGGCTGGAACCTGCTCACGCTGGCCAACAGCCAGGGCCGTCGCTACAACGCCATGATTAAGGCTGAAGTAGATATGATAAAGTAAGCACTAATTATCACGGATTAACCGTGATTTCGCGGACAGTAAAAAGGCCCTGACTTGAGAAAGTCAGGGCCTTTTTACTGTCCGGATGAAACAGTATCCGTGCTTACTTCTTGGTTTGGGCCACAATCCACTCGCGAATGGTTTCCTGGGCTTCGGGCGAGAAATTGGGCTGCTGCTGGCCGTTCACGATGGGCCACTTGGTGGGGTCGGGCTGAAAGAGGTGGTTGGCCCCGGATATCTTCTTCACGGTGACATTTTTATTCAGCTTCAGGCCCTTCGATAAGGCATTCAGGTTGGCCTCGGCGTTGATGGTGAGGTCGGACGTGCCGTTGAGCAGCAGCACCGGGCAATTGACGCCCGTGAGCTTTTCAATGGGATTGAAGGCCAGGAAATAGCGGTAGTGGGTCGACGTCATCTCCGATGCACTCGACTGAGCCGTGACGTTGTCGATGGCGGCGTTGTTCTGCTTCAGCATGTTGGCCACAATGGCCTGCGCCTGCGCATTATCAGTGGTCTGCCGAATGATTTCGAGCATGGCCATCTGACGCTTGGTGGCAGCTTCAATCTGGTTGTTTTCGGTGCCCAGCGTGCGCAGCGTGGTTGCCTGCTGCTGCACCACAATGTCGCGGCCCGGTAGGCCGTAGGCAGCCAGGGCCACCACAAAAGCTGGGGGCAGCGGTTGCGCAGCGGCCAGCAGGGCCACGTTGCCGCCCTCGCCGTGGCCAACCAGGCCCAGGTGCGAAAGGTCAATTTCGGGGCGGGTGCGCAGGTAGTTCAGGCCAGCCTGGGCATCACTCACCAAATCGGCGGTGGTGGTGGCGGGGGTACCGCCGGATTTGCCCACGCCCCGGTCGTCGAAACGTAATACGGCTACCCCGCGGCGGGTGAGGTAATCGGCCAGTAAGCCCAGGGTAGCAAAGTCGCCCACGGCACCGTCGCGGTCCTGCGGGCCACTGTCGCTGATAAGCACCACGGCCGGGAAGGGGCCCGCGCCGGCCGGTACGGTGAGCGTGCCGCTAAGGCGGGTATTCACCGTAAGGTTACTGAAGGTCGCTTCTTCCTCGCGGTACGGCGGGGTGAGGCGCACGTTTTTGGCCGTCATGGACTGTATGGGGCTGAAGTTGAGCACCAATGGCACCTTATAGCCGGGCGCTTGCCAGATACCGCTCATCTGCTTGCTATCGGCCGAGACGCGGCCCACGAAACGGGTAGCCGCTTCTTCGGCAAACAGGCGCACGGTGTCGCCTTTCACATCGGCTTTCACATTCATGCGGCTCACCTTTTGCAGCGGCACGTCAAGCACACTGAAATACTCGCCACCAGCCAGTTTTTGCAGTCGAAAAATAACTTCAAGCTGGCCCCCAGGCACTTTCAGCTGGCCTTTCCAAAGACCATCGAGGGTCGGCGCGGGCGTATTGGCCGCCGCCGAAACGGCGGGCTGCTGCCGCTGACCGGCCCACGCGGCACCGGGCAGCATGAGGCAAGCGACCATTCCACTAAGCAGAATAAAAGAACGAAACATGCTGATTTTTATACAGAATAAAGGATTCATGCGGCACCAATTTGCCCCAAAGTTATTCGGGAGACAGCAGGCCAACTGTAAAGTAGCAAAATAAATACCTTGCCAACATTAGACATACTGACAATTAAATAAAAAAACGCTTTCCTCAACAATCAAATCCCAGCTTCCGGCTATCGAAGTACAGGCGCAAACGAAACTTCGCTGTTGAGCTTACCAGTAAGTCTCAATGGCTGAGGCCAGAGTTGAGCCAGCGTTACGCTGCCCCTCATTAGCAGTAGTCGGGGCTGAGATGCAAAGTGCCAAGGAGACTCATTCGCTCACAAATACGCGCTTCACCCGCTCGCTCACGTTGGTAAGCAGCTCGTAGGCAATGGTGCCGATGCGGCTGGCCAGCTCGGGCAGCGGCAGGCCCTCGCCGAAAATGAGGGCCACATCGCCCGCCCGGGCCTGGGGAATATTTGTGACGTCGGCCATGCACATATCCATGCACACCGAGCCCACCAGCGGCGCCGCTTGCCCGTGAATGAGCACCGCGCCCGCGCCGTTGCCGAAGCGGCGGTCGTAGCCATCGGCGTAGCCAATGGCCAGGGTGGCAATGCGGCGCTCGCCGGTTGTGGCGGTGCCGCGGCGGCCGTAGCCCACGGTGTAGCCCGCGGGCAGGGTTTTTATTTGGGAGATGGTGGTACGCAGCTGGCTCACCGGCCGCAGGGCGGCGGGCGCAACGGTGTTGCTAGCATCTACTCCGTAGAGGCCGATGCCGAGGCGTACCATGTCGAACTGCGCGTCCGGGAAACGCAGGATGCCCGCCGAATTGAGGGCGTGCTTGAGCACAGAGTGCCCCAACGCCTCTTCCAGCGTTGCGGCCATGCGGCGGAAGGTCGCCAGCTGCTCCTGGGTAAAGTCGTCGTGGTCGGAATCATCGGCGGCGGCCAAGTGCGTCATGATACTGGCCACGGGCAAGTGGGCGGCGTGCTCCCGCAGCAGCTTGACCAAGGCGGGTAAGTCGGCTTCGTCGAAGCCGAGGCGACGCATGCCAGTGTCGAGCTTGAGGTGAATTCTGGGCGCGGGGAGAAACGGTTGGGTAGGTTGGGGAGCCTCAGTCGCATAGAATGTGGCCAAGTACTCGGCCAGCATTTCGAAGGAATAGATTTCAGGCTCGAGACGGTAGCGCCGCAGGGTGTCGAATGAGTCTGGAGCGGCGTTCATCACCATGATGGGCAGGCTGATGCCGGCTTCGCGCAGGGCCACGCCTTCGTCGGCGTAGGCCACGGCCAGGTAGTCGGCGCGCTGAAATTCGAGCAGGCCCGCTACTTCGTAGGAACCCGCGCCGTAGGCAAAGGCCTTCACCATCACCATGAGCTTGGTGCCGGGGCGCAGCTGGCGGCGGTAGTGCTGCAGGTTGTGGCTGAGGGCGTCGAGGTTGACTTCGAGCACGGTACCGTGCTGCTGCGCTTGCAGCGCGGCCACGATGCGCTCGAAACCAAAGCGGCGCGCACCTTTAATAAGTACGGTTTCGTGCGCGAAATCAGCGGAGCTGAGCTGCGCGAGAAAGGCTTCGGTGGTGGGGTAGGTTTGAATTAAAAATTGAGAATTAAAAATTAAGAGCGGGTTGGAAACAGTAGTCGAAGCGGCTGCATCGTCCTGTCCTTTTAATTCTTCATTTTTAATTTTTAATTGTGATAACTGCTCCGAAATCTCCTCCCCAATGCCCACCACCCGGCTCACTCCGGCAGCCGGCAGCAGCCCGGCCACGCGGGCGTACAAGTCGGCTGCGTTCAAACCCGATTCCAATACGTCGCTCAGAATCAGGGTGCGGCGGCCGGGGCGGCTCTGACGGGCCAGGGCATTGAGCGCCAGGGCTAAGCCGGCGAGGTCGTTATTATAAGTGTCGTCGAGTAGGTAGGAGCCGTGGCGGCCCAGCTTCATTTCGAGGCGCATGGCCACGGGATGCAGGCGGGCCAGCCGGCGCTGAATCTCGGCGGGCTCCACCTGCCGGTGCAGCAGCACGGCCAGGCAGTGCAGGGCATTTTCAACCGACGGCTCATCGGCGAAGGGCAGGGTAAACTCGGCAGTAAGGCCTGGGGCGAAGTAATCAGCGCGCAGACGTGTGTGGTCGCTGGGGCTGGGCTCGGCGGTGAATCGGATATCGGCTGGCTGCTCGGGCTGGCGCGTCCAGCTGAAGGCGGGGAGCTGCCTGGCTGCCACGGCGGCGCGCACCAGCGGCTGGTCGGCGCAATAGAATAGGCGCTGAAACTGCGAGCCAGCGAATAGCCGCAGCTTCTCCTGCAGCTTCTCTTCAGCCGAAGCAAAGCCGGCATCGTGAGCGGTGCCGAGGGTAGTGAAAATCCCCTCCGTGGGCTGGATAATGGCTGCCAACCGAGTCATCTCCCCTACCTCCGAAATGCCGGCCTCAAAAATTCCCAGCGTATGGCGGGCCGGGTTCAGCTCCCACACGCTGAGCGGCACGCCCACCTGCGAGTTGTAGGAACGGGGCGAGCGGCAGATGTCCTCATCAGCACTGAGCAGCTGGGCCAGCCACTCTTTCACGATGGTTTTGCCGTTGGAACCGGTGATGCCGATGACCGGGCCGGTGAACCCAGCGCGGTGAGCGGCGGCCAGCGTTTGCAGCGCAGCCAGGGGGCTGGCTACCGCTAGTAGACCGGCTTCGGGGTAAGCCGCCAGGCCGCCGGGCAACGCAACGCCTTCTTCAATGATGAATAGCCGCACGCCTTGGGCGTAGAGGTCGGGCAGGTAGCGGTGGCCGTCGTGGCTGGGGCCGCGCAGGGCGAAGAATACGGCCCCGGCGGGCAGGCCCACCCGGCGGCTGTCCAGCAGCAGGTGGCGGACTTCAGCTGCCGCATCGGCGGGGGCTTGCAGCAGGTGGCCGGCCAGCAGGGCCGGGAGGGCGGGGAAAAGATGAAATGGCATGGCGGAACAAAGGTCCGGCAAAAACCGGCCGTTTGCCGTGTTTCCTGCCACCGGGTCGAGACAGCCTGAGAAGAACACGAAAAAGCCGTTTCGATTGCTCGAAACGGCTTTTTCGTGTTCTTCAAATTCTATAATTACACCGCCAGCGAAGGCTCGGGCGAGTGCTGGGTGGGCATCTCAACTTCCACGCCCAAGCCTCTGGCCACGGCCATACCCAGGCGGATATCGGCGCGGAACCAGTGGCACAGCTGACGCTGCGTGATGAGGTCTTTCTTCGGGCCGCCGATGCCCGACATGGCTCCTACGATGTTGGTGACAAGGTCTTTTTGAGCCGCAGGCGTCATCAGGCGGAACAGGTTGCCGGGCTGCGTGTAGTGGTCGTCGTTGCCGGGGCCTTCGTTGCGGTCGTAGCGGGCGGCAAAGCCGTCGAGCTGCTGAGCGGGCTCGCCCTGGGTTTTGTCCTCCACCGGGCCGTCGAACGAGTTGGGGAAGTAGTTCGGGCCGGCGCCGCCGTTGTTGCCGAGGGCCATCTGGCCGTCGCGCTGGTAGTTTGAGAAGCCAAAGGGGCAGGCGTTTACGGGCAGGTGCTCGTAGTTCGCGCCGAGGCGGTAGCGCTGGGCATCGGGGTAGCTCAGAATGCGGCCCTGCAGCATTTTATCGGGCGAGTAGCCGATGCCGTCCACCACGTGAGCGGGGGCGAAAGCGGCCTGCTCCACGTGGGCGTGGTAGTTCTCGGGGATGGCGTTCAGCTCCATCACGCCCACTTCCTGCATCGGAAATTCGGCGTGGGGCCACACCTTGGTCAGGTCGAAGGGGTTCCAGCGGAAGTCGCGGGCCTGCTCCTCGGTCATGGTCTGGATGAACATGGTCCACTTCGGGAAATTCCCGTTGTCGATGGCATCGATGAGGTCGTGCTGCGCAAAATCAGCATCCTCGGCCTTCATGTTCTTGGCATCGGCATCGGTGAAGTTTTTGATGCCCTGCTGGGTGATAAAGTGGAATTTAACCCATGTCCGCTCGTTGGCGGCGTTAATCAGCGAGAAGGTGTGCGAGCCGAAGCCGTGCATGTGGCGATAGCCGTAGGGCGTGCCGCGGTCGCTCATCAGGATGGTGACCTGGTGCAAGCTCTCGGGGTTCAGGCTCCAATAGTCCCACATCATGGTGGGCGATTTCATGTTGCTGCGCGCCTCGCGCTTTTGGGTGTGGATGAAGTCCATAAACTTCAGCGGGTCTTTCACGAAGAACACCGGCGTGTTGTTGCCCACCAGGTCCCAGTTGCCGTCCTCGGTGTAGAATTTCATGGAGAAACCGCGGGGGTCACGCTCGGTATCGGCCGAGCCTTTCTCGCCGCCCACGGTGCTGAAACGGGTAAACATCTTGCACTCGTTGCCCACCTTGCCGAACAGCTTGGCGCGGGTGAGGTGGGTGATGTCGTGCGTCACGGTGAACTTGCCGTAGGCGCCGCTGCCCTTGGCGTGCACCACCCGCTCCGGAATGCGCTCGCGGTTGAAATGGGCCGACTTCTCGTGGAAGAAGTAGTCCTGCAACAGCAGCGGGCCACGCTCGCCGGCCGACTGTGTATTCTGATTATCGAAGATGGGGCGACCCGCAGCGGTGGTCAACTTCTTCGGTTGGGTTGATTCTTCCATGATAATAAATTCAGGACTTTGGATTGATGAAAAGCAATGAGGAAAGGGTTTCGCAGGAGGACATGACAAATTTACGAATCGGCTATTTATAATCAAAATCTATTTTGTCAATGAATTTATAATCTGTGCTTATATTTGACCTATGAACCTGCAACAACTCACCTACTTGGTAGCCCTGGATACGCACCGCCAGTTTGGCCTGGCCGCCGACAAATGCCACGTGAGCCAGCCGGCGCTCAGCGTACAGGTACAAAAGCTGGAGGAAGAACTGGGCGTCCTGCTCTTCGACCGCACCCAGCGCGGGGCCGAGCCCACTGAGATAGGCACCAAAGTCATTGCCCGGGCCCGGCTGGTGCTACGCGAAGCCCAACAGCTGCGCGAGCTGGTGCAGGCCGAAAAGGGCGAAGTAGTGGGCGAGCTGCGCCTGGGCGTAATCCCCACCTTGGCCCCCTACCTGGTGCCGCGCTTTCTGGTGAGCCTTACCGCGGCTTACCCCAACCTGCGGGTACACATCGAGGAGCTGCGCTCGGAAGAAATTATGCAGCAGCTCAAAGACCACCGCCTCGACGTGGGCCTGCTGGTGACGCCGTTGGATGACCGGCAGCTGCACGAGCTGCCCCTGCTCGATGAGCCGTTTCTGGTGCTGGCTTCGGCCAACCACCCGCTGGCGGCGCAGGCCACCGTGCAGCCCGCCGACCTGCAAGCCCCCGGCCTGTGGCTGATGCAGCAAGGCCATTGCTTTCGCAACCAAGTGGTTAACCTGTGCGGCTCGGCGTCCCCTACCGGAGCTGTTACCTACGAAAGCGGCTCGATTGAGACGCTAAAGCAGCTGGTGCGCCGGCAAAGCGGCTATACGCTGGTACCCGAATTGGCCGTGCTCGATGAAGTGGATAATAACCCGTTGCTCAAGCGCTTTGAGGCCCCGGCCCCAGTGCGGGAAGTGAGCTTGGTGGTTCACCACGGCTTTGTGCGGACCACCCTGCTGACAGCTTTACGCGATTTGATTCTGGCCAGTGTGCCGGCGCGGCTGCACGCGGGCAAAGCCGGCGACAAAGTGCGCTGGCGCTAAAAGCCGGCCACTGGGGTTAGCAAGCTCACCAAACCAAAATCAGCCATTTTCTGCTGGTAGCTGATTGGGATGCGCCCAAAATCTTGTTGAATACGAAGGCAATAAGCCCAAAATTAGAATTACTGCGTATTTGTGAAACCTTTCGCGCGGCGGCAGTCTGCTCAGGCCGAAAACAACCTGCCACCCTTCTGCATTAGCAGCGCTGTTCGTTGGTGCCCTCATCCTTCGCCCAATCTGCTGCCACTTTCACACGCGCTTATCACAATGGCAAAGCGCGCGCCTTCCCTCCTTCCTTCCTTTCCAGTATTACTTATGTCACTCTTCGCCCTGCGACTGCTGCCCTTGTGGCTGCTCTTGGTTGGGTTGGCGTGTCCGGTTCAGGCCCAAAACGCTAGCACCGATAGCCTGCGCCGGTTGCTGGCCCGGGCGCCGTCGGACACTAGCCGAGTGCTGTTGTTACTGAAACTGGGGTACACCTACCGGGCTTCGCAGCCCGACTCGACCATGCACCTGGCCCAGCAGGCCTGGCAGCTGGCGCAACAGGTCGGGTTCGACAAAGGCCGGGGCCGGGCCCAAAGCATGATAGGAGCCGCTTTGCGCGAACAAGGCGAATTGCCGAAAGCCTTTGCCAACCAACTTATCGCCTTAAATATCAGCCAACGCAGCAAGGACCTGGAAGGCGAGGCCAACAGCCATAATGCCTTGGGCAACATCAGCTTCGACCTGCGGCAGTACCGGCAGGCCATCTACCATTACTCGCAGTCTCGGGCCCTTTTTACCCGCCTCAACATGCCCCCTTGGCTGGCCGGCTCCGCCACCAATATTGGCAGCTGCTACGAAAAGTTGGGCGTGCTGGACTCGGCGCTACTGCGGCAGCAAGAGGCCGAAAAGCTTATTACCGAGCACCCGCGCCCGCGCCTGGCGGCGGCACTGGCCCTGCGCAACATGGGCGTGGTGCAGGCCCGCCTGGGCCACCTCGCCGAGGCTATGCGCTACTACCGCCGCGCCCTGCGCGAAACCTACGCCAACAACGACCTGCGCAACCGGGCAATGACGCACTACCACCTGGCTATGCTATACCAGCGCCTGCGCCAGCCCGACTCCAGCCTGGTGCACGCGCGACTGGCCGTGCACGCCGCCCAAAAAGTATCGTTCCGCCTCACGATGATGGAGGCCAGCAGCTTGCTGGTACGCCTTTACCAGGCGCGCCGCAACGTGGACAGCGCTTTTTATTACCAGGCCTTGTACATCGCGGCCCACGACCGGTTGTTTGGGCCCGAGAAGTTTAAGCAGCTGCAGCTGTTGTCCTTTAATGAGCAGCAGCGGCAGGTGCGGCAGCGCGAGACCGGCGAAAGGCAAACGGCGCGCTATCAACGCGCAGCGCTGCTGATTGGCTTGGTTTTTTTGTTATTGATGGCGCTGCTGTTCTGGCGCTCCAGCCAGCAGCAGCGCCGGGCCAATGCCCAGCTGAACGAACGCAATAGCCACATCAAAGCCCAGCGCAACGACCTGAGCAAGGCCCTGGAGGAACTACGTGCAACTCAGACCCAGCTGGTAGCCGCCGAGAAGTGGGCATTTGTAGGCGAATTGTCGGCCGGCATCGCCCACGAGCTCCAAAACCCCTTGGCCTTCATGCAGAACTTCGCCAACGTGAGCGTGGCCCTGCTCGACCCCGACCCCAAGCAGATGTCACGTAATCGCGCCCCGGGCCTGGAGCAGGAAATACTGGTGGGCCTGCGCCAAAACCTGCGCGAAATCAGCCAGCACGGACAGCGCGCCTCGGCCATCATTGCCGATATGCTGGTCCATGCCCGCACCGGCACCAGCCAGCAAGAGCTGGTTGACCTCAACGCCTTGGTAGAAGAAAACCTGCGCCTGGCTTACTACGGCTCGCCCGTGCTGGACGGCACCCCGGCCATTGAGCTGCACACCGATTTCGGCACTGATATGGAGATGGTGCCCGTGGTTCCCAGCGAGCTGGGCCGAGCCTTGCTCAATCTGTTTGCCAACGCGCTGTATGCCGTGCGCTGCCGCCAGCAGCAGGGCGAAACCGGCTACCAGCCGCTGGTGAGCGTGAGCACCCGGCGCGTGGGCACGGAAGTAGAAATCCGGGTGCACGACAATGGCACCGGCATGTCGGAGGCGGTGGCAGCCCAGGTTTTTCAGCCATTTTTCACCACCAAGCCGGTGGGCGAGGGCACCGGGCTGGGCCTTTCGCTCTCGCACGACATCGTGGTGAAGGGCCACCGTGGTACCTTGAGCGTCGAATCGCGGGAGGGGGCGTTCACCGAGTTCACGGTGCGCGTGCCGGCCTGACGGTTCTGCCCGTTGCTTGCCCCACCCGCCCGCATGAAATTTCTCCGCGTCTTTTTCGGCCTGAGCCTGGCCCTGCTGCTGACAACCTGCGCCCGCCGCCCCACTAAGCTGCCAATTTATGATGTGGTAATCAACCACGTAACCTTGGTGGATGTGCTCACCGGGCAGCTGACGTCCAACCAGGTAGTAGCCATTTCGCGGGGCAAAATTGTGGAAGTGCAGCCCGCCGACAAGGACAGCTACGCCGCCAGGCAGTACGTGAACGGCAACGGCCGCTACCTCATCCCGGGCCTGTGGGACATGCACGTGCACTTTCGGGGCGGCGACAGCCTGGGGGCGGCCAATAAGAAAACCCTGACGCTGTTTCTGGCCCACGGCATCACGACGGTACGCGACGCGGGCGGCGACCTCACCCCCAGCATCTACCAGTGGCGGCAGGACATGGACGCAGGCGTGCTGGCCGGCCCGCGCATCTTTACTTCCGGCCCCAAGATTGACGGCCCCAAGGCCTATTGGCCCGGCTCGCTGGAAGTAGAAACGCCAGCTCAGATTCGCCGGGCGCTCGACTCGCTGCAACGGCTGAAAGTGGACTACGTGAAGATTTACGACAGCAAGATTTCGGGCGCGGCCTACCTCGAAACCATCCGGCTGGCCCAACGGCGCGGCCTGAAAACCACCGGCCACATGCCCTACTCCGTGACGCTGGGCGAGGCCGTGAAGCGCGGCCTCGACGCCACCGAGCACCTGTATTACGTGTTTAAGGCCTGCTCAGGCCGGGAGGACAGCCTAACGGCGCTGGTGCGCAACAGCCTGAATACGCCCAAGCCGCTGGGCCTGTTTCCCATGCTGCCCGCCGTGTATGACACGTACAGCCCGGCTGCCGCCGCCCGCATTTTCGCGCTCATGGCCAAGCACCATACGGCCGCCGTGCCCACGCTCTACATTCAGAAAACCCTGGCCGAACTGCCTGAAAACGACCACATCCAAGATTCTCTGCGCGCTTACATTGACCCCAAAATCCAAGCTACCTACCAGCGGCGGCTGGCCAGCGCCATGCAGCAGCCACTGGCCGCCCGCAATTTTAGCAAGAAGCTTAACGCCAAATTCATGAGCCTGGTACCGCAGATGCAGGCCGCTGGTGTTCCCATCCTGGCTGGCTCCGATAGTGGGCCGTTCAACTCCTTTATTTACCCCGGAGCTTCGCTGCAGGAAGAGTTGGTGCTGCTGGTGCAGGCCGGCCTCACCCCGCTGCAAGCCCTGCAGGCAGCTACTATCAACGGGGCCCGCTTCATGGGCGTAGCCGAGCGCACGGTCGCAATCGCCCCTGGCAGGGATGCTGATTTGGTGCTGCTGACCGGCAACCCCTTGGAGAACATCGCCAACATCAGGAAGATTGATGCAGTGATATCGCGGGGCAAGGCCTACCCGGCCGCGACGCTGACCAACATGATGCGCGCAATCAAAAACCGCTAACCCGGCACCTGGTCACGCAACCAGAGCGGTTCCTGGCATAGCTCCTACAAGCCACTGAATTTTCGATAAAGTCATGCGTTGGTCACGTAAGGGCAAGCCCCTGCGTGACTTTTCTTATATTTATTTGTCGCTCACTCAGCTATTTATTAACAGTATAATGTCGTGTTTCAGTAATATAATGTCGTACTTACATTTCGTACTAAACCTATTGGAAGTACCGTTCCCCTTTTCTGGTGTCTGAGGCCATTTTTGCTTCGGTTGCAGCAATGGTCAGGCGCAACAAAGCATACCCAACTGCTGCACAACCGAATAAATGATTTTGAATGTTTTTAATAGAAGCATCGAGCAGTCTATTTTGACATGTCAAAACATTTATTTAATGTTACATGTCTGAATGCTTCACAAACACCTCACCCTTTAACCTTTTGAGACCAATGTTACACCCTCTTTTCAACCTTGTAGTCATTCCGGTTGATGACCCGATTGCCTTCACGTTCTTTGTTGGCTACATGGCCATGCTGGCCGCGTCTGTTTTCTTCTTCCTCGAAAGGGGTAGTGTGGAGGGCAAGTGGAAACTCTCGCTTCTGGTGTCGGGATTGATTACCGGTATCGCGGCCATCCACTACTACTACATGCGCGACTACTACCTGACAACGGGCAAAACCCCCACCGCCCTGCGCTACATCGACTGGACGCTGACCGTGCCGCTGATGTGCGTAGAATTCTACCTGCTAACCAAAGCAGCCGGAGCCAAAATAAGCCTGTTGTGGAAACTCATTGCGGCCTCGTTACTCATGCTCGTAGCTGGCTACATCGGCGAAGCCTTCAACCCAGTGGGCGGCTCCACGAGCCACTCGGTGCTGTGGGGCACTATTTCCACGGTGGGCTACGTCTACATTGTCTACACCGCCTGGTTCGGTGAGGTGGCGCAGCTGGCCAACAGCACCGGCGATGCCATCGTCATCAAAGGCATTCGGGCCCTTGGCTGGTTCGTACTGGTGGGCTGGGCCGTTTACCCCGTCGGTTACATGTGCATGGAAGGCGGCTGGCTGAACACCGGCTTGGGCTGGAAGGCTTCCAGCGTCGACTTGTTCTACAACGTTGCCGATGCCATCAACAAAATCGGCTTTGGCCTGGTAATCTACGGCATTGCCGTAGCCGGCAAAAGTGCCGCGGCCGTGAACGAAACCATGCCCACGGCACCCACCGGTGCCCGGGTATCGGCCTAACGGCTTAGCAAACCCGACTTCGGACGGGTAGTGCTTTCTTGCCAAATACAACTCATTCCCGCCCTCCATCAGCGCTTTGCGGGGGGCGGGAATGAGCGTTATTGGCCTTTTTGCTTGCTGATTTTTCAACAAGGTTATGCGCCTGGGGAAGTCCCCACCAAAACGTATGTTGACGCTCCCTTCTCTTCTTCCTGCTGTCCGGAGCCGGGCGGCCGCACCCCTGCGTTACTCCTACGCGGCGGTGTTGGTAGCCGTGGCCGTGGGCTTGGTGGCACCGGCCGCGGCCAACTGGCTGCTGGGGCCGGTGCTGCTGGTGGGCATGGTGCTGCTGGGCGTAGCCCACGGGGCCTGCGACCAGTTTGTGGTACCGGCCATCCACCCGGCTCTGGCGGGCAGCCGGGGGCGGTACTGGGCCGGTTTTTTGGGCGGCTACCTGGGGCTGGCAGCGGCGGTGGGCCTATTGTGGTGGTGGCAGCCGGGGGTGGCCGTGGCCGGGTTCTTTGGGCTCACGGCCTGGCACTGGGGCTCAGCCGATGCCCCGCTGGCGCGGCACCGCGTGCAGTGGGTGGCGCACAGCCTCCTGCGGGGCGGGTTGATATTTGCCGTGCCGCTCTGGCACCGGCCCATCGAAACGCAAAGCACCGTGAACGGTCTGCTCACGCTGGCTGGGGCCGCTCCGGTAGGGGCGGCGGCCATGGCCGAGGCCACGGCGGTGCTGGTGCCGGTGGTGGTGTTAGGACACTTGCTGCTGTGGGGCAGCTACTTATGGCAGCAGCAGGGCCACCTGGCCCGCACCGATGCGCTGGAAGTGCTGCTGCTCAGCGTGCTGCTGGTGGTGCTGTCGCCGATACTCTCGGGTACTGTATACTTCGTGTGCTGGCATAGCCTCCAGCACGTGCTGCGCATGAATCAACTGATGGACCGCGGACCAGGTACCCAACGACCAGGCCTGGGGGCCGAGCTGCGCTTCTTTCTGCGCCGTTCGGCTCCGCTGCTGCTCATCAGCGTGGCAGGGTTGGCGGTGTTGTTCGGCCTGGCCTGGGCGCGGGCGGCCAGCGGTCCCGTGCTCGTGAGCCTGACGCTGCTGGCTGCTTCGGTGGTGACGCTGCCCCACGCCCTGCTCGTGACCCTGGGCATGGACGCCGCCCGCTGGCGACGCAAGAGCCAGGCCGGGGCCTGAGAAGCTGTTCCGAGCGAGCAGTCAACAGTTGATTTTGAAAGAGGCCGGAACCGGAGGGTTCCGGCCTCTCTTGCTTGCTGATGTTACACAATTGGCGCTGGCGCGCTTCTCTGGCGCGCTTCTCTGGCGCGCTTCTCTGGCGCGCTTCTCTGGCGCGCTTCTCTGGCGCGCTTCTCTGGCGCGCTTCTCTGACGCGCTTCTCTGACGCGCTTCTCTGACGCGCTTCTCTGACGCGCTTCTCTGACGCGCTTCTCTGACGCGCTTCTCTGACGCGCTTCTCTGACGCGCTTCTCTGACGCGCTTCTCTGACGCGCTGCCGCTTGGTTTCGCGTCTCTGACGCGGAGGCAAACGACGGGCGGGAGGGCCGTGCAATGGGCGAGTCGGAGACTCGGAACCAGTGGGCAGCGCGTCAGAGACGCGCGCCAGCACCTTCGTGCGCAACACTACTCATAATATGTGTATCCCTTTGTTACTTGCTGAAGGAATCAACAATCTTGTAGACAGCTAGTTACGAATCCGGCGTTTTACCTTTTCTGCTTTAGTACATTCCCTTTCTTCTCATGACGCACTCGTTACGGCTTCCTCGGGGTTTAATGCTGACCGGGTGGCTGCTGGCCGCCACGACTGGGGCGCAGCCCGTGGTGACGGGCCTGGTGCCGACGGCGGCGGCAACGGCTTTGCCAGCGCCACGCTCATCGCCCTGAACGGCCAGTTCCCCGAAGGCCCCGTCGATGTGCAGGACCTGAACGCCGATGGGCGGCCCGACCTGCTGGCCATCACCGCGGCCGGCAATACGCAACAAGGCGCAACCGTGCAACTGGTGGAGCTGCGCAACAACGGCACCGGCTTCGACCCGCCCATCGTGCTGCTGACCGAGCGCCGGCTGGGCCGAACCGTGGCCGATTTTAACCAGGACGGGAAGCTGGATATTTTGCTGTTCGGCCCCGACCAGTTTGCGTCGCCGCTCCCGTATAAGCTGCTGCTGCTGACCCGCAACGCCGCCAATACCGGCTACGATGCCCCAGTGGTCAGCCCGCTCAACGCCTTTACCATTGGCGAGTCGGTGGTGGCGGACTTCAACGCCGACGGGCGACCCGACGTGGCAGTGGGTACGTCGGGCAGCAGTGGCCGGGCTCCGGTAGTGGTGCAGCGCACGGCGGCGGGCTTTATTTTGCAGGGGCCGTTTCCGGCGTTTTCGTCCACTAGCGAGCTGCAGCTCGTGGCCGATGCCGACGGCCTGCCCGACCTGGTGGGCAGCCTCTCCAACTTCACCGCCGGGGGGTTCGGCGTGCTGCCCGGGCTGGTGGGGGGCGGCCTCGGGCAACCCGTGAGCTACAACCTGGCGGGCACCAACTTCGTGGCCGGCGACTTCGACCTCGACGGCCGCACCGACCTGGCCGCCTACGACCTCACCAGCGGCAACCTCATCGTGTACCGCTACACCGGCCTGAGCGCGAACACCAACAACCCGCCCACCCTCAACACCCTGACCGACCTGACCCTGGCCGAGGACGCGCCCCAACAAACAGTGGCCCTCACGGGCATCGGCAACGGGGGCGAGCCGGGGCAGGCCGTGACCATCACGGCCACCAGCGACAACCCCGCCCTAGTGCCCAACCCCAGCATTGCCTACTTTAGCCCCACCAGCACCGGCACTCTGCGCCTGCAGCCCGCCCCCGATGCCTTCGGCAGCTGCCTCATCACGGTCACGGCTTCGGATGGGCAGCCGCAGAACAGTACCGTCGTCCGCACCTTCCGGGTGACGGTGAGCCCGGTGAACGACGCACCCACGCTCGATGCCATCCCGGACGTGGTCGTGACGCAGGTTATTCCGTCCAACGCACCCCAACTAATTGCCGTGCCCCTATCGGGCATTACCTCGGGGGCTGCTAACGAGAATCAACTGCTCACGCTGAGCGCCACGGTGTCGCTGGTCGGCCCTGGGTCCATTTCTAACGGCACGTTCGCCTACATCAGCCCTTCCACTACCGGCCAGTGTAACCTGCTCATCTTAGCGGTTCCGCCGGGGCTTTTCGCCACCGTTACCATTACCGTAAACGACGGACAACCCACCAACAACACGACCAGCCGCACCTTTCGCGTCTTCTACAACCCTAGCGGCACACCGGGGCTGCCCACCACCGCGCCCACCCTCAACGCCATCGCCGACGTGACGGCCGACCGCGCCCTTGCCGCGCAGCTACCCGTGGCCCTGGCCGGCATCGGCGACGGCGACCCCAGCCAGGTGCTGCCCCTCACGGTGGTGGCCGTGAGCTCCGACCCGGCCCTGGTGAGCTTGGGCGCGGTGAGCTACACCAGCCCAGCCGCCACGGGAAACCTGCCCTACACCATCAGCAATACACGCGGCGGCACGGCCACCGTGCGCGTGACGGTGAGCAACGGCCAGGCCCAAAACGGCAGCATCACCCGCTCGTTTCGGGTGACGGTGCCGGCAGCTCCAGTCATCAGCGGCAGCCGCGGAGGCACGGGCAACACCGCCGTGGCCCTCTACCCCAACCCCGCGCCGGGCGGGCACTTCACCCTGGCCGGAGCAGCCCCCGGCCCGCTCGACGTGACGGTGCTGGACCTGAGCGGCCGCATCGTGCTCCAGCAGCAGCTGGTGGCCGGACCGCAGCCGCTGCTGCTGGCGCTGCCGGCCACGGCCGCAGCCGGCGTGTACGTGGTGCGGGTGCGCTCGGCCGGAAGCATGGTGGTGCGCCGCCTGGCGGTGGAGTGAGTAGCCCGTTTGGCAATGTTGGGTTCGTTGCGCACATTAATCGGCGGATGTAAAGACGCATAATTGCGTCTCGTCGTTGAACGGTGCGACCGGCGCGGTTCAAACAACGACGAGACGCAATTATGCGTCTCTACACTCAAAACCCCACGCCGACCCGGAAGCCGGTGCCCAGGCGCTGCCCGCTTTGCAGGGCCGAGTAGAAATCGACGCGCAGCACTTTCAAAATGTGCTCGACACCGGCACCCAGCTCTACGTAGTGACCGGCCTGGGCAGTGGTCAGGTAGTTGAGCGAAGCTACTTCCTGCCATTTCAACTTGCGGAAGAGGGGGACTTTGTTGAAGATGAAGCCATTGAAGTGGTGGTCGTAGTGGGCCTCGAGGTAGGTGTTATTGGTACTGAAGCGGTAGTAATCCAGCAATTGAAACTCACTGAAATTACCGGAGAGCAAGGTTTGGTTGCCTGCAAAGTGGCGGTAGTCCACGAACGTCAGGCCCTCCTGCCGGCCCACGAAGCCGCCCACGTTCACCCGGAAGTTGCTGGTACCCAACAGCCCCAGCGGCACATTGTCGCGCACGCCGGCCTGCAGCAGCAGGTAGCGCACATCGGCCCCCAGCACGCTAGGAATAGCCAGGCGGCCCTGTGCGTTGAAGGTGGGCCACTTCGAGCCGAGGTTGAACTTGCCATCGGGCCGGTTGATGTAGCGCTGGCCGGGCTTGTAGTCGGCCGACACCCCCAAGGTGAGAATCTGACTACGCCCGAAGCCGGTATCGGCCAGTTCGTCGCTCACCGGCTGGTTCGGGGTGAAGGCGCGGCCGGGCACGTCGTGCAGCAAGCGGCTGGTGGTGTTGTAGAGCTGGCGGCGGTCGAAGTAGGCCACGGCGGCGCGCAGGTTCAGGCCGTTCACAGGCTCGGAGAGGTAGCTGAGCTCGGCTCCGTCGCGGCGATAGAGCTTGGCGTAGTTGCGGTTATCGAGCAGCGTATACACCGTATTGATGAGCGGCGTAAGCTGGGAGTTCTTGTCGAAATTCTCGATGGTACGGCCGGCTAACAGACCAAGCTGCTGGCGTTTGGCCGGGTGCAGCTGCCAGCTGGCCAGCAGGCTGGGGCTGAGCCGCTCGCTGCTGAAGCCGTAGCGCAACACGGGCGTGAGGCTAAAAAACCGCCGGTCGTCGGTGCGCTGGCTGACAGTGGCCTGGGCATTGAGCACGGCCCCTTCCACGGTGTTGTACTGAAAAATCTGGGGGATGGGCAGCACCGACACCGAACGTTTTCGGAAGGTATTCTGGTGCGTGTAGCCGCCCAGCACCAGGTTGATGGGCTCAAATTTGTTGCGCTTGCGGTCCATCGAGTCCTGGTAGGGGCGCGAGCGGCGAATGACTTCGGTGCTGTCCTTGGTGCGGTAATCCTTCGTTTCCTCGTCGGTGAGGGGCACGGGGCGCACCTGGTCCCAATAGGCGGAGTCCCGCTCGTTCACGCCTTTTTCCACCAGCTGCACCTCATTGCGGCCCATCTGGGCGAAGGGGTCGTTCTTGAGCGTGTCGCGCTGGGCCTGCTTCACCTTCTTGCGCACCTGGCCGCTGAGGCCGCGCAGGTCGGGCTTGCGCTTGCGAATCTGAGCGGCGGTTTCCTGGCCGACGGGGGCCGCATCCTTGCCCTCGGCCACTACGGGCGGGGCGGCTTTGGCGACTGGCGGCGTGGGATAGGTGGGCACCACGTTGGAATAGTTGGACAGCACGGCATTGATGTAGCCGGAGCCTTTGAATCCCAGACCTGAAAGGTTGGCCGTGACCTGCTGCGACTGAATGAGCCACACGTTGGCGTTGCCGGGCGCGGGCGCGTACTGCTGGGCAATATGCAGGTTATCAACGTAGTCAATCTGAGCATCCTGGTCCAGGTTCAAATCCACAGAGTGAATGCGCCACGACTCATCCACGATGTAGATGAAGCCGGAAAAAACCGGGTCGGTGCGGCGGCGCGGAATCACCCGGATTTTGTGCACCGTCACACCGCCCTGCGGGGTGCTGCCCACCAGCTCGTACTTGTAGAAGAGCAGGGCGTTGGTCGCGATGGGCGACACGAAGCCGCGCTCCGAAAAGGCGGGCTTTATCAGGTTTTCGTAGAACCCCAGGTTGCGCCCGGCGCTGGCCCGGTTGAAACTCAGGCCCCGCGAGTCGCCGCTCACCCGGCTCGATATCATGCGCTCCTTCACGATGTTGGGCTGCGTGAAGCTGAAGTCGGACAAGCTTTCGGAGAGGTAGAAGATGCCCTTTTTAATGTCGGGCCCCAACTTGAAAAGGCCCATGATTTTAGCCGGTGTGTCGTTGATGCGGCCCAGACTTTTGATGTAGATGCGGGCGCGGTAAGCCGCCACTTCGCGCTTATGGTAGGCCCGCCACTGCTGCGCCTGCTGAATGATGGCGTAGGCCGGGTCGCGGTCCGAAGATTTCACCAGTACCTCGCCCAGGTTGTAGGCCTCGGGCTGCAGGGTGATATTGGCGGTCACCGTTGAGTCGCCGCCCGGCACGCGCACCGGCTCAATGTGCGGCCGGTAGCCCACGTACTGAAACACCAGCTCGTACTGCCCCGCCGGCAGCCGCAGCTGAAACTGGCCCTGCTCGTTGGCCCCGGTGCTGGTAGCGGCACCGCGCACGGCCACGTTGGCGAAGGCCAGGCCCTCCTTGTTGGCCCCGCGCACCGTGCCCTTGATAACGCCAGCGCGGCTGATAAACGACGCGCTGGTCAGCAACAATACAAAGGCCGTAAAACGTAGCGTATCGAGAAACATAACCATTAACAATTGGCAGAAAAGGCTCAACCAAGGTACGGCCTGCCCGCTACTGATGCTTCCGCAACGCCAACGGTTGCTTTGCACAAGTCAGACCACCACTTCTTCGGCCAGCGGTGGCAGCGCGGCGGCCCGGGCATCGGCCCGGGCCGCATACCAGGCATTCAGGCCCACGCCCAGCAGCACCAGCGCCATGCCGGCGTAGGCCAGCGGCCCAAAAGTCTCGGCAAAAAACAGGTAACCCAGCCCTAATGCGTAGAACATGCCCAGGTAGTTGAGCGGGGCCACCCGGCTGAGGCGCTCCAGCTGATAAGCCCGGGTCATGGTGAGCTGCGCGCCCTGCGTGAAGGCCCCGCAGGCCAGCAGCCAGAGCCAGTCGGTGCCGTGCGGCGTTTGCCAGTTGAAGAGGCAGGCCACCGCGGCGATGGGCAGCGAAATCAGGGGGAAATAGAACACGATAACCAGTGGGTGCTCGCGCCCGCGCAATTTGCGAATAGCGTTGTAGCTCAGCCCCGACACCAGCGCCCCCACCACCCCAATACCCAGGTAGAGCAAGCCTGCGCCCGGGGCCGCTTGCGCCACGTGCGCCACGGCGGTTCCGCCCTGCTGCACCAGCAGCACCCCGCCAAAGCTCAGCCCAAAAAACACCCACTGCCAGCCCAGCACCGGCTCGCGCACCAGCCAAATGCCCAGCACCGTGGCAAAAATGGGGGCCAGGTACTGCACCGTAACGGCCGTGGCCAGCGGCAAATTTTGCAGCGCCAGAAAGTAGCAAATCAGCGCCAGCGCGCCGGTGCTGCCCCGGCTGATGAGCAGGCGGTGATTGTTGCCGAACGGGGCCACGCCCAACCGCCGCAGGGCCACATAGCTGGCCACGATGGAGAAAATAGAGCGGAAGAAAATAATTTCCAGCGCCGGCAGGTGGTGCAACTGCTTCACGCAGGCATTCATGCCCGCAAACAGCAGGGTGCTGAGCAGCATTTGGCGCACGCCAGGAGTCAGGTTATTCAGCATTTATCGATTAGCATTCGACAACCCTCATCCATCGTTTGGGTATTTCCGTCTGGCAAGTAGGCACCGGTAACGAACTTCGGCCGGCATTGTTAGAAATGAGCTGCTTCAGACATCCATCACGCACCGCGTGATACCAACCAATTGTTACCTGTTAATTGCTACTTGCTGCATGTTCAAATCTTTCGACAAAGCCCCCAAGCAGTACACGCCCGGCGAGGCCCTGCAAAAAATCGCCGCCTTCTGCGCCTACCAGGAGCGCACCCAAAAGGAAGTGGAGCAAAAGCTAAAGTCCTACGGCCTGGACGAGGACGAGGCTGGCGAAATCATCATCCGCCTGAGCCGCGAGAAGCTGCTGGATGAGGAGCGGTTTGCCCAGTCCTTCGTGCGCGGCCACTACCGCCACAAGAAGTGGGGCCGCCGGCGCATCCTGCAGGAGCTCAAGCAGAAAGGCCTCAGCGAATACTGCATCAAGTCGGGTATGAAGGAAATCGACGGCGAGGAATACTACCAGAACCTGGTGGATTTGATGGAGAAGAAAGACCGCCAGGAAAAAGAGAAAAACCCGCGCGTGCGCCGCATGAAAATCTCGCAGTACCTAACCGGCAAGGGCTACGAGCAGGACTTGATAAAAATGGCGCTCGATGACCTGGGCAAAGCGCCGGAGGACGACGAGTAGCACGCAGAATAAACGTCATGCCGAGCGCAGCCGAGGCATCTTGCGTGGGGTAGTAACTCAATCGATTGGTTTACTGCTGCACGCGAGATGCCTCGGCTGCGCTCGGCATGACGGGCGGGCTTTCGTGCTGTACTACTGTTTAGGGCCCACCTTCGGCATCATTAATTGCTGGCCCAGCACTACGCGCCGCCCGGTGAGGGTGCGGAGCATGGGCAACAAAATCTGCTGGGCGTTGCGCTGGGTTTCGGCCAGGATGCCCGCCTGCAACGCGGCGTTGCGAACCTGCACTTCGGCGTATTTATAGCCTTGGTCCACAAGGTCGGCATCCTGAAAAAAGCCATTTTCGGTGCTGAAAACGCGGCTTTGGTCGTGCCGCACCTGGAAGGAGCACAGTTCTGGCGCGGGCAGGTACACGCGCACCACGGTATCGCCTTCGAACACTACGTCTTGCGGGCGAATTTTGCGTAGGTCGAGGCAGCCCACGGCTTCGCCTCCTACTACGAGGGCTACTTTGGCATCGGGCAGCAGCGGGTAGCGGCTGGCCTTGCGGTACTCCACTATGTCTTTGAACTTATAGCGGACTAGCTCCAGCTTGCCCAGCGCCTCCACTTGGGTGAGGATAGTGTTGTGTGTCACAGTGACTTTGGGCTCGGCCAGCAGCGGGTTGAGGCCGGCGAGCGTGGGGCCGACTTTCTGCCACAGAAACCACCCCAGACCCACTAAAAACAACAACGGCAGCAGGCGACGAACGAGGCGAATAAGATTCATAGGCTGTAAAGTACGCAGGTTGGGGCGCGGCGTTGGGCCGGGCAGCGGGCTAGCTTTGTGGCTTGATGCGCATTCCTGACTCTGTTCGCGGGCTGGCCCAGCGCCTGTGGCCCCACCACCGGGTGCTGCTGGCGGGACTGTGGGTGCTGGTGCAGCTGGTGTTTCTGCGCAAGTTTCACGGCCCCCATTCGGCCAACGACAGCTCCCGTTACCTGGCCTACGCGGCCAACATTGCCGAGTGCGGCTACTTCGAGCCCGGCCACAACCTGCGCTACGTACTCTACCCGCTGTTCCAAAGCCTGTGGCTCTGGCTGGGGCTGGGCTGGTGGGGCATCGTGGCGGGCCAAATGGCCATTTCGGCGCTGGCTACGCGGGCCATCTACCGGGGCACGCGGCAGCTGGCGCACGGGGGCAGTGGCGCGGCCGCGCTGGCTACCCTGCTCTATATCGGTTGGCCCGATATTCAGCAGTTCAACGTTTTTCTACTCACCGAGTCGTTGTTTATCAGCCTGGTAGCGTTATCGTTCGGGGCGTTCACCCGGATACAGCGCGGGCGGCCCCACGATTGGGCTTTGCTCGTACTTGTGCTGACGCTCACGGCGCTGGCGCGGCCCAACGGCTTTATGGTGCCGTTGGCCGCCGCCCTGGCCGGCCTCGACGCCCTGCGCCGTGCCCCCAATCGCCGGCCGTGGCGGGCGGCGCTGCTGGGTCTGGTACTGCTCGCGCCGCTGCTGTGGGCTGCCCTCAATCACCAGCTCGCCACGTATTATCTGATGGACACCTACCAGCGCGGCGAGCTGATTTTCCGCTACCAGCTCTGGGCCGTGCACCAGGCCGCACCGCTGCAAATGCCGCCCAACGGCACCGGCCCCGTGGCGCGGGTAGTCTACTTTGCTGTTCACAACCCTGCGTACTTAGCCCGCCTGATGCTGGGCAAGCTGTTCGTATTCATCAGCTACCTCAAGCCGCATTATTCGCTGGCGCACCGGGCCGTGGGGGTGCTGGTGCTGTGGCCAGCTTATTGGCTGGCGGCGCGCGGCACGTGGCGGACCATTATCTGGCGGCCGGCGCGGGTGTTTCTGGCGGCCGTTTTTCTGCTGCAAGCCGCCATTGTCATGCTCACGGTTGACGACTGGGACGTGCGGTTTCTGGCCCCGGTTCTATCAATGGTATTCGTGCTGGCCGCGCTGGAGCTGCAACGATTTCGGAAGGCCAGGTAGAGACGCATATTTGCGTCTCGTCGTTGAACGGTTTAGGCCGCACCGTTCACATTGTTCAACGACGAGACGCATATTTGCGTCTCTACCTCGTTCTTCCCCCAAACCTGGCCTCCCAACCCGCCCACGCCTGCAAGCCCCCCGTGTGAATAGCCACCACCGTGCTGCCGCGCCGGAAATGGCCGTTCCCAATCATATCCAGCACGGCAAGGAGCAGCTTGCCGGTATAAATCGGGTCGAGCAGCACCCCGTGCCGCGTCCGGAACTGTTCGATAAACGCCAGCAATTCTGCCGAATATTTGGCGTAGCCGCCGCAGTGGTAATCGGTCTGTACAGCGTAATTGGTGAATTTTTCGCTCGTGGTTCGCTGCGTCAGCGCGTCCACTTCGTCGCGCAGGAAACCGCCGTTTTTTAGGGCCGCCACACCCACGGCGTGGGACTCGCCGGCGAGACCCGTGAGCAGGCCCGCCAGCGTGCCACCGCTGCCCACCGCCACGGCCAGCACATCGAACGTCACGTGCTGCCGGATTTCAGCTACCAGCTCGGCGCAGCCGGGCAAAGCCAACTGATTGGTGCCACCTTCGGGCAGCACGTAGGCCGGGCCAAATTGGGCTAGCTGCTCAGCAATGAACGCCGGCTCGGCCCGGCGGCGGTAGGCCTGGCGGTCAAGGTAGTGCAGCGCCATGCCATCGGCCACGGTCTGGGTTAGCGTGGGGTTGAGCGGAGTGCCAATTACAGGTTCATCGCCCCGAATCAAGCCGATGGTTTTGAAGCCAAACAACCGGCCCGCCGTGGCCACGGCCGCAATGTGGTTGGAATACGCCCCGCCAAAGGTGAGCAGCGTATGATGGCCCTGCTGCCGGGCGGCGGCCAGGTTGTACTTCAGCTTCCGCGCCTTATTGCCGGGCAGGTCGGGGTTGGCCAGGTCATCGCGCCACAGCAATAGCCGCACGCCGTGGGCCGCCGCCACAGGTTCGGGCAGTTCCTGCAGCAACGGTGAAGCAGCAGCCATAAAATGAATTACACCGCTACTGCCAGTTCTTCCGCGGTGCGCTCCCGGCGGCGGGCCACGTACACGGCCACGCCCAGCAGCACCAGCAGCAGCGCGATGCTGGCCGCCAGCGAAACCCCGTTGCCTACGGCGTAGGATTTGGGCTCGAATTTGAAGTCAATGGTGTGGGGGCCGGCCGGCACTTGCAGGGCCCGCAGCACGTAGTCGGCCCGGATGTGGGGCACCGGCTTGCCATCGATAAACGCCTGCCAGCCGTCGGCATAATAGATTTCGGAGAACACCACCAAACCCGCTTGGGTGGCATTGTAGCGGTATTTCAGCTCGTCGGGGCTGTAGGCGGTGAGGGCGATGCTTGAGCCGGCGATGTTGTAGGTCGCGGCTTTTTGCTGCGGAAACTTGCTGGCATCCACCACCGCCACGGTGGCCGGGCTGATGGTACTCAGGGCCGCCATCTCGGCGTCGGGGCTGGCCACGGGCTGCACTTCGCTCACAAACCAGGCATTGCCCAGCGCGCCGGGGTTGCGCTGCACCGGCTGCTTGGCGTCGCCGGTGATGAGGTAGCGCATATTCAGCATGTTGAGCACCTGCTGGTTATTGGTCGAAATCTGACGCTCGATGAGGTCCTGGTAGCGGCGCAGCTTGGCTCCGTGGTAGCCGCCAATGCTTTTGTGGTAGTACGACGTCTGAGCTTCGTTGAAGGGGTTTTGCAGGTTGAGCACACGGTAGCTCAGGTCTTTATCCTGCAAAATCAGCTGGTCGGCCGGGCTGGGCTGAAACTCTTCGGCGATGGTTTCGCGCTGGAATTTGTTTTCGCCGAGGTAGCGCTTGTCCACGCCCCACAGGTCGACTAGCACCAGCGCCACCATCAGGGCCGCCGCTGGCACCATTTTCAGCTGGCCCCGGAGGTGGAAGTAGAGCACGCCCAGCGCGCCTCCAATGAACAGCAGCCCGCGCCACACGTCGTTGCGGAGCAGGTCGGCGCGGTCGGCGCGCAAGGCCCCTAGCAGTTCCGGCGTGAAGCCTTGCTTAGTCAATTCCCCATCAATCGGAGCCGAAAAATCGAAGCTGAAGCTGGCCAGATAAGCCAGCACGCACAAGCCCGCCGCGATGGCACCGGCGTACAGCACCTTGGGCAACAGCGCCAAAGCCTCGGCCGAAAGCGGAGCCTTCGTGCCCGGCAATGTCGGAGCTGGAGCCAGCCGGGGCCGCAGCACTCGGCTCAGGGCCAGCGCGCCCAGAATGGGCATGGCCAGCTGCGCGATAACCAGCGCCATGCTCACCGCCCGGAATTTGTTGTAGCCGGGCAGCAGGTCGAAAATCAGGTAGTTGAAGGTTTCAAAGTTCTTGCCCCAAGCCAGCAGAATCGACAGAATAGTGCCCGCCAGCAGCCAGTAGCGCGTGCGCTTATCCACCACAAACAGGCCCAGAATAAACAGAAAGCACACCACCGCGCCCATGTACACCGGGCCGGCCGTGAAGCTCTGCTGCCCCCAGTAGGTGGGCATGCCCGCCAGGTATTCAGTGGGCAAACCGGCTTTGGCCAGGTTCGAATCAGTGCTGAGCGGCATCTGGCTGGCCCCGCCGTAGAAGTTAGGAATCAGCAGGGTAATGGTTTCGCCCACGCCGTAGCTGTACTGAAACGCGTAGTCGCGGTCGACGCCCGAACCCGCCTCCGCAGGGTTGGCGGCCGGGGCCTGGCCGGGGGCGGTTGGGGCGGCAATTTTCAGCTCGCTGGGTCCCCGGTTGCTGTATTTGCTGTATTCGGCCGTGGTGTAGAGGCGGCCAAAGCTCACGCCCACGGCCAGCGCCGCGCCCAGTCCCAACAGCGCCGTACGCTTGAGGAACTCCGGCAGCCGGCCGGTCCGGGCGGCCGAAACCAGCTCGATGACACCAAAAATGGCCACCAACAGCAGCAAGTAATAAGTGATTTGGAGGTGATTGACGTGCACGTTCAGCGTGAGGCCCACGGCGAAGAGGGCCGCGCCCAGCCACTTATCGCGGCGGTAGGTGACGAGCAGGCCGCCCAGCACCAGCGGGGCGTAGGCCAGAGCCAGACTCTTGGTGTTGTGGCCGGCAGCCAAAATAGCCAGGTTGTAGCTTGAAAAGCCCAGCGCTACGGCCCCTGCTACCGCCACCAGCGGCCGCACGCCCAGCGCCACCAGCAGAATGTAGCCACAGAGCAGGGCCAGAAACAGGTTGGCCACCACGGCGGGCAGGCCCAGCGTCAGGGCCTTTTGCAAGTAGGTCGACCAGTCGCCCGGAAAGTGCAGGCTGATGAGGTAAGTAGGCATGCCCGAGAACATGGAGTTCGTCCACAGTGCCTCTTTGCCCATCGCCTTGGCGTATTCCTGGGCTTCGTGCGCGCCGCCCTGAAACTGGGTGATGTCGTGCTGCGCCAGCGTTTTGCCCTCGAACATGATGGGCGAGAAGTACACGCAGGCCAGCACCACGAAAAACAGCACCGCCAGCACGTGCGGCAAAACTCGCTGCCACAGGGGCGCGGACGAAACAGGGGCAACAGAAGCAACAGCAGCCATCAGGGCAATTTTGGGGAAAATGAAAACGTGCCCGAAGGTACAGTAGAACCGTGTGAAGGTGCCACCAGCAGTTATCAGAACGGTCATGCGCAACTGGCGTCCGCGCAGCCGAAGCATGACCGTTCAGCTTCTCCTACCGCTTACTTCACTTCCTCAAAATCAACGTATTCCCCGCCCTTAAAGCCGGCCGGCTTGTCCCGCTCCGGAGCGGTGGGCGGCACGTAGTCGACGCGGATTTCGCCGGGTCGGGTGGCGGGGTCGCTGCCATCGGGCCGGGCCGGGGGCGGCACCACAAATCCGCCATTGCGCATTTGCTTGCGCACGAAACTGCTCAATACCAGCCGCAACACGATGGGCAGCAGGTAACGAACCGCAAAAAATATCAGAATAGCAATGAGCCAGAAACGCATAAATCCTCAAACGTAAATGCCGCCACAAGGTACGACCACGGCCTGCTGACGGGCCGGCTTACCCACTACTACACAGCCGCGCCGCAGTCCGGTTGCCAACCGAGAAGCCCGACGCGGTGCATAGCCCATTCCCGAACAATGAAAAACACCCTTTTATTGGTTTCCTCACCAGCTAAACTTTTATGACGGACTGGTTGCGCGGCTTCCGGCGCGGTGCTTATCTTTGCAGCCCCTTCCAAAACCGTTGGTGGGCAATAAGCCTCTTTAGCTCAGTTGGTAGAGCAGCTCATTCGTAATGAGCAGGTCGTTGGTTCGAGTCCAATAAGAGGCTCCCTCATTTAATCGAAAAGCCCGAAAAACTTCGCTGCATCTGGCAGAAGTTGTTTTTCGGGCTTTTTTACGTTTCAACGAGTTGGTAACTTTATCAGGGGCAGCCCTGCTTTTCGGCCGGGCCGGCCACGTCGGGGCAATTATCGAGCTTGTCGGGAATACCGTCGGAGTCGGTATCGGGACAGCCCTTGAACTTGGCCAGACCGGCCACGGCGGGGCATTCGTCAGCGGCATCGGGCACTAAGTCGCCGTCCTGGTCCGGGCAGCCTTTTAGTGCCCAGGAGCCTTTCACCTTGGGGCATTTATCGAGGCTATTGCTCACTTGGTCACCGTCTTTGTCGTGGTGCCGATGCTTGTGCAGCGCCAGGCCCAGGCTCACATACACGTCGGCCCCAGTGGTGGTGGTGAGCCCAAAAAGGCCACCCAGGTTATCGGAGCCCACTACCAGCGGCCCCAGCCGAGCCATTGCCCCCAGTTGAAGCTTGCGGTAGTTGTTGGCCAGTATAATCGGCATCGCCATCTCCAGATGGCTAAATTCGATGCGCGGCGTGAAGGCCAGACTGCTAATGCTGCGCTGGCCAATGGTACCGACGGGCAATAGATTCTGCGTCCACAGCAGGCCGGCAAAAAGGTGTTTCACCAACCGGTAGTCGGCGCTGAGGCGCAGGGTGGTGGGCAGGTAGCTGGTGAATTGGCGGCTCTGGCTTTCCAAGCCTATCAGGCGTTTGATTTGCGGCCCAATATCATCGGCGGTGCCGATACTAATGGTATCGAGCTGGCCCAGCTGCAGGGTCCGTCCGTTGGCCAGCTTGGCCTGCCGCACATATCGCTCGTTGCCGTAGCTGATGGCCCCAATGTCAGTCAGGGCCAGCCCCAGGCGCAGGCGGTATTTGTTGCGGGAAGCATCGTCCCAGTCCTTGCCATCCATGTGGTATTTGTACTTCTCGTATTCGGGCCGCCATTCGTAGGTCACACCCAGGTCGGTGCCAAAGCCCCGGCCCAATTGCTCCCCACCGTAAAAAGTGCTCTGGTTAAAACCAGTCTGGTCATAGAACGTGGGGCTGACGAAGCCGTAGCTCAGGTCGCGGCTCCGGAGCTGAATACTGTCGCGGTCGTACACCTGGTACTCGGTACCGTTGTTGAGCAAGTAGCCGCCGCCCATGCCCACGAGGTATTTCACAGTGGCCCCGGCTTTCCAAAAATGCTCCTGGTTGGGAGTGAATGTGCGGGCGTAGCTCAGGGCAAACTCGTGGTACGCTCCTACGCTGACATTGAATTGGTTATCGTTCAGCAACCGGTTGGCCAAGCCCAACTCATCGGCTTGGCCGAGGCCGTAGCGGGCCAGGCGCGACAGGTTTTCGCTCACGTTGCTGGCCTGCACAAAAGCCCGCATCCGGTTGGTAAGGGCCAACCCCGATTTCGGGCCCAACGACAACACCAGGGAAGGTAGCCGCCCCTCGCCCGTGATGCTGGCAAAGGTAGTGCCGCCCGAAATCTGCTCGTTCAGGTATTCTTTCTTGAATGTCCGGGTACCATTGATGAAATCGCCCACCGGCCCCGGCAAATCCAGTTGCAGATAGGTGTTATAAAAATTGATGTTGGCCCCGGCCACGTTCAGGTAAAACTTGTGGCGGGCGTCGGCAAGGTTGGCTGGGTTAATATATAAGTTGTTGGTGCCGCCGTAGTTGCTTTGGGCCAGCCCTGTCCAGCCCTGGCCGGCCCCCGTGTGGGCCACGCCCAGCAGGGCCAACAGCAAGCCCCCAAAAATGGCTGAGCGACGAAGCAACGCGGAGCCCCCACTAGAGTTAATGTGCATCATAATAATCCAGGTAAAAAAGTGAACGAAAAGCTAACGGATTGGCAGGAACTAGCCGAAGAACCCAAGCGGGTAAAACAGAACCGCGATAATCACCGCTGGAATGCCCAGATATAACTGGTTATCAGGCACTGGTGATTGATACACTCGTGCTTGGGGCCACGTCGCATTCCCATAGCCGAAAAAAGCCCGTTCAATCCTTTCTGGAAGCGCGTGAGTACGGTCCTGAAATCCCTGACAGAGCTTCGTGATTAACCATCACAAAGCTTCTGCTTTGACTTCGTATTTGCAATACCTAATTTTAGCTATTTTTATTACTAAAAATAGCTTAATATCTATAAACTAGGCACAGTCAGCACCCTAAATCAGACAGATTTTTGATTTTAAAAAAATAATTTTTCCGGGTTTTGATTATCTGGAACACATAACCTGGGTGGGGCAGAGCGGGTTGGGACACGACTATCCACCAACGGGGCAGCAGTGTTCAATTCGCGTTAGCCATTCGCCCGAGATTAAATCAGGTCGAACGCTTGGGCGTACTCCACCAGCTCGTAGCTGGTTTGGGTGCCGAGCTTGCGCCGCAGGTTGCGCCGGTGGGTTTCCACGGTTTGCACCGATAGAAACAGCGCCACCGCGGTGTCGGGTGCACTTTCGCCCAGGGCCAGGCGACGCAGCACTTCGCGCTCGCGGACAGTGAGCTGGCCGAAACGGACCGCGTGCTGACGCAGGAAGTTGTTTTCCTGCAGCAGCCGGTTCACCTTGTGGGTGACGTGGTGCAGCGGGTCGACGGGACAGGCCGTGGTGATAATGAGCAGCGCCGTGCCATCATCGGCGCGCAGCAGAACTCGAAGAGATGAGAAATACCAGGAGTATTCCGGGTTTTCAGTGGTGCGCACCTGCTGGAAAAAACTCGCCACCTCGTTTGAGTCCATCGACTGCACCATCTCGTAGACTTTCGGCAGGTAGTCGGCGGCATCAGCCGGATTGAAGTAGAACGCGTGGTAGCCGGCCCCAAGGGCCCGCAGCGCCGGCATGGTGGTTTGCAGCAGCGCCAACCCCCGGCGCGACATGTGCTCGACCGAATCGGTGAGCATATTGTGGATAATGGTAACCCCCGGGTGCAGGTCAGCGGTAGCCATAATCTCGGCCACGGCTTGGTCGATTAAGTCTTGCTGCCTGGCGTTAGCCTGCGCCTGCTGAACGGAAGGAACCAGTGTCAGGGACGAATTGATGGTATCAATTGCAGCCATATAAACATAGTTGGATATAAGTCCCGCAAGCTACTCGTAGTTACCACCGTTTCCAAGTCAGCGTGAGTTATACTCTTGGCCTTTCGCCTCACCCCCGGCCCCTTTCCGGCTTTGTAAGCCAAGACTAAGACTGCGAATAAAAAGTATTGAATTAACCAAATCTGAGAAAATATAGAAAAATACCCGAAAGTGGGTATTGCGCCTACGGAGTAAAAGGACAAGATTTGTGCTCCTCGCCTTCCTGTTTCAATTCGTTCGGTCTCTCAATTAGACTATTCTTGCTTTTCTGCGGCTTTAATCCTCCGATCCTGGCCTGGGGGCCAACGGACAGGTATCCGGTGAAACCGACCGCTGATTTTCGTCCTTACTCATGAAACAACTGGCGCATTCATCCTGGCTTTTTATCTTGCTCAGCTTGCCCGTAGCCACCGTGGGCTGGTTCCTAAAGTTGGGTGGGCAGGCGGGTGCCGATGCTTACATCATCATCGGCACCGGTTTGGTGGTGGTGTTTTGCGCCCTGGCACTGCAGCGGCTGGTGCGCCGGCTGGATTTGCCCGTACTGGCTCCATTGGGGCTATTTGGCATGGGCCTCGCGCTGTTAACTTTTGAGACGCTTGCCCAGCCTTTGTCCTGGGCCGCAAGCCTTACCCTACGCATGCTGGGCGAACTACTAGCTGCCTCGGGCACCGGCTGGCTCCTGATAAGGCTAAACCGGGTGTGGGACCAAAAAGTGGCCGCGCTACGGCGGCTGCGGCGGCGCACCAGCCAGCCCTATTAGCCTGGTAGCTGGGTGGCTGGATGGCTACTGTACCTCTTCCCGCACGGGCACCCACTGATTGAACGAGGCCACCACCCCCGCCACTTCGGCCAGAAATTCCGGCTCGGCTTCAATATGGTTGCCTACCACCACCACATCTGCCCCAGCGGCCAGGGCAGCGTACACTTTCTCACCCGAGTTTAAGCCGCCGCCCACGATGATGGGCGTGCTCACGGCCTCGCGCACGGCCGCAATCATGGCCGCCGACACGGGGTTTTGGGCCCCGCTGCCACCGTCGAGGTACATCAGTTTCAGGCCCAATTGCTCACCGGCCATAGCGGTGCAGGCCGCAATGCCGGGCTTATTGTGCGGCATGGGCGTGGTGCCGCTCATGTAAGAAGCCGTGGTCGGCTGGCCCGAATCGACGAGCATGTAGCCGGTGGGCAGCAGCTGCAGCCCGCTGGCTTTGAGGCGCGGCGCGGCCACTACGTGCTGGCCAATCAGGAAATCGGGGTTGCGGCCCGAGATGAGTGAGAGCAGCAGCAAGCCATCGGCGGGGCCGTCGAGGTGCATGCTGTGGCTGGGAAAAAGCAGCACCGGCACCTCCGAATGGGCTTTAATTAACGTGATGAGGGCAGCCTGGTGCGAACTAAGCACCAAGCTGCCCCCCACGAAAAAGTAGTCGACCGGGTGCACCTGGCTCAGGTGGAGCAGGTGCAACAGGCTGGTTTCGTCTAGGTTGTCCGGGTCGAGCAATACGGCCAGCGCCTTGCGGCCGTGCTGCTGCCGGGTGTGCAACGCGTCATATAGACTGGGGGGGATTGGACGCATCCGAGGAGACAGAAGGAGCAGACGAGGCGACGGGAGAATCCCCATTGGCGGCAGCGGCGCTACCGGGGGAAGCCGCAAGGTCGGAATTTTTGGTCGCCGGGAAAAACTCGCCCACCTTTTTTGTCACGAGGGCCAATACTACGGCCCCGGCCTGCGCCACCAATACCTTACCGGTATCAGATTGCAAAAATGCCTGCAGCACCGTACCCAGCATGCGCGAGCGGGAGTTGCGCGCCGCCGTAGCCCGGATTTCGGCGCGGGCTTCCTTGTCATCATCGAAAGCGTGTGAGGTAGCCAGACGGCGGCTGTCATCGTAGGGCAGGTCCTCGAAAGGGTCGGCCTCAAAATCGGGGTCAGCGAAGGCACCGGCGTTGGAAGTTGCCGTGTAGTCAGCCGGCTCCGCATGGACATTCTTATAGGCAACCGAACCAAAGCCCAGGTCGTCAGACTCGTGCTGATTCTCGTGGTATTCATTAAATACTTGCGCTGACGCAGCGGCCGACTTACGTGGCTCAGAGCTCTTGTTGGGCTTGCCGTTGGCAGCCGGGTAGTACTCGCCTGCGTGGTCGGCGGCAGCTTGCCCGGCAAGCTTCTTCTTGCGCTTTTTGCTACCAAAAGCTTTAATAATCAGCCAGATGCCGCCGGCCACGCCTGCGCCCATCAAAGCTACCTTGCCCACTATCACGGACTGCTCCTTGATGTGGTCCACGTCGCCGCGCAGGGCCCGCTCGTATTCGAGTTTTTTGCGTTCGAGAAATTCTTTTTCTTCGCCGAACAACGGATTTTGCAACTCACTCATGGCAGACTAGGCTTGGCGTTTGTCAGATTTATAGATAGTGTCCTTGAGAACTTTGTTGGCCACGCCCTGGAAGGTGGCTTTGTCGACCCCAACCAGCACCAGTATCAGCAGCAGCAGGTAGAAACCTGCCACGATGCCGAAGCCCCAGTACGCGCTGTCCATGGCAGAATTAAGGGCCAGACCGGCGAAGATGCTGACAAAAACAACAAACAGCAACCCCAGCAGGGCCAGCGTCACCCCGTGAATGGTGCCGACGAGCGCGGAGGACATTTTTTGCTGCAGCTCAAGGCGCACCAGGTCGATGCGGGTATCGAGGTAGCCGGTCAGGTTGCCAATCAGGCTGTCGTTGCGGGGTGTTTTAGAGGAGTCGTCGTCGGATAACATACGGCGCGAGAAAGGAGTGGCGAAAAGTAAAAGCGCTGGCTCTCGAACGGTCCGAATACCAGCAGCGGCAACAGCGGACTGAGCCGGTTCTACGGAAAATTCCGGCGCGTGGCTGACTTTTGTGGGGTCCTTCGTGTTTGCTGCCCAGCGTGAGTCAAAATCATTACCAAGTCCTTGGCGTAGCCCCCACTGCCGCGGCCGCCGACATCAAGCGGGCCTACCGGCAGCTGGTGGTGCGGTTCCACCCCGACAAGCACGGCGGCGATGTCCGCTATGAGGACCAGTTCAAAGCTGTGGCCGTGGCTTATGGCGTGCTGGGCGACGCTGGCCGCCGCGCCGCCTACGACCACCAGCTGGCCCAGGCCAGCCGCCGCGCCCAGGAAACCCAGCGTCAGCAGCAATACCGCCCCGCCTCGCAGCACGTGTACGGCGTGCCCATGCCGCCGCCCACACCCCTGCGCACCCGCCCGCCCGCCGGAGCCCACGAGCGCCACTACCAGCGCATTCCGCAGCAGCGCCCCCGCTTCAACGCCCGCGACTGGCTGCTCACGCTGCTCTTCATTGCGGGCATAGTGCTGGCCGCGCTGGCCGTGAAGGTGACCATGGACCGGGTATCGGCCAGTAGCAACTACGACGACGGCCTGCGGGCCTATGCTCGCGGCGACTTTTCGGCGGCCTACACGTTTATGGACGAAACGCTGCATTTCCGGCCCGACTACGCGCCCGCCCTGCAGCGCCGGGGCGAGCTGGAGCTGTTCATCTTAAAAGACAGCCGTGCCGCCCACGCCGATTTCCAGGCGGCCCTGCGGCAGCCCCTGCCCCGGCGCGTGGCGGCCACTACGCTCTACCACCTCGGCCGCTGCGAAACCGCCCTGGGCCGCCCCACCGCCGCCGAGCTGCGCTACACCAACGCCCTGCAGCTGGACACTGCCCTTAGCGCCGCCTACCTGGCCCGTGGCAAAGCCCGCCTGCTCGACCTGCGCCAGCCCGCCCTGGCCCTGGCCGACCTGAATCAGGGAATTGCGCAGCGCCAGCGGGCCCACTTCCCTACGCCCTGGCACTACCTGCAGGTGCGAGGCGTGGCCCTCACCTCGCTGGGTGACTATGAGGCGGCCCGGGCCGCGTACTTTCAGGTTTTGCAAGCCCACCCGCGCGATGGCCGCACGCACTTCCTGCTCGGCCGGCTGGCCGCCCACACCCGCGACTCGGTAGCGGCCTGTGAGTTTTACCGCCGTGCCGTGGCGCTGGGCTACGAGTATGCCCGCCCGGCGCAGGAAGCCTGCAAATAGGATTGGCCGAAACGCAAACAACCGCCGCTGGCACGAGGCCGGCGGCGGTTGCCGTTGTTAAATTCAGTAGCTCAGAAAGCTCTACTGAGGCATCAGCACAGTGTTGATGACGTGGATGACACCATTGCTCTGCATTACGTCGGCGATGGTGACGGTCGAAACGCCGCCTTTCTCGTCTTTCAGCTCAATGGTTTTGGAGCCTTTCATCATAGCCGTCAGGGTGCCGCCGCTCACAGTTTTGAGAGTAGCCGTGCCTTTGCCGCCTTTGATGGCCTTCATGAGGTCCTTTGAGGTCATGCGACCAGCTACCACGTGGTAGGTCAGGATTTTGGTGAGGGTGGCCTTGTTCTCGGGCTTCACCAGGGTTTCGACCGTGCCAGCAGGCAGCTTGCCGAAGGCATCATTGGTAGGTGCAAATACGGTGAAAGGACCAGCGCTTTGCAGCGTTTCGACCAGG
Organism: Hymenobacter frigidus; assembly: GCF_014640435.1. Classification (GTDB taxonomy): domain Bacteria; phylum Bacteroidota; class Bacteroidia; order Cytophagales; family Hymenobacteraceae; genus Hymenobacter; species Hymenobacter frigidus. The sequence continues at coordinate 38,140 of NZ_BMGY01000032.1, forward strand.
CCGGCGGCTTTCACAGCGGCTACCAGCGTGGTGTGGTCTTTCGAGTTAACTGCGTTTTCTACGATATTTTTCGTGGGGTACATGGCGGCGCCCCCTACCATCACCACTTTGGCCTTAGTCTTGGTTTGAGCAGAAACAGTAGTGGTAGCACCAACGCTGAACATGGCAACGAGGGCGAGGGAGAACAAGGTCTTTTTCATCGGTATAGCTAAATGATTTGATGTTTTGAATGATGACCCACCTACGCCACTCCTTCCGTGAGTGGATTGCCTAAACAGTAAGATTTTTTGAATGACCTGTGTATATCCATCGTGCCATAGGCTTGCAAGAGCCTCCTGCTGCGCCTGAGCAGGAGTGCTCCCTTCCTGCTCAACTCAAACATTTCTCCGACCCGGTACTTCCTGTTTCATGCGAATATTTACCCTGCTCCTTTTTCTGCTTCTCACCGTATCGGCCCGCGCCCAGAACCCCGGCACGGTGGCCGGCACCGTGCGCGACCGCGCCACCCAGGAGGTCCTGCCCGGCGTGAGCGTTACGCTGGACGGCACCAGTTTCGGCACCGCTACCGATGCCGAGGGGCGCTACCGCCTCACCGGCGTACCGGCCGGGGCCTACAACCTGCGGGCGGCATTTGTGGGCTACGACCCGCTGCTGCGCGCCGACATTGCCGTGAGCAGCGGCAACGTGAATACTATCAACCTGGAAATCAACAAGGGAGCCCAGGCGCTGGGCGAAGTAACCGTGACGGCCAACCGCGCCATTCGCGTGGCCACAGCCGAAACGCCGCTGAGCGTGCAGCGCCTCACCACCGAAGAAATCAAGAGCAACCCGGGCGGCAACTTCGACATTTCCAGGGTGGTGCAGAGCCTGCCCGGCGTGGGCGGCGGGGGCAGCGGCGGCACGGCCGGCTTCCGCAACGACATCATTATCCGGGGCGGCGCACCGAACGAAAACGTGTATTACCTCGACGGCATCGAGGTGCCGGTCATCAATCATTTTGCTACGCAGGGCAGCGCGGGCGGCCCGGCCGGCATCCTCAACGTGAGCTTTATTGAGGACGTGACGCTGAGCAGCTCGGCCTTTCATGCGCGCTACGACAACGCGCTGAGCTCGGTGCTGCAGTTCCGGCAGCGCGATGGCAATGCCGAGCGCATTCAGGGCAACCTGCGTACCTCGGGCACGGAAGTAGCAGCCACATTGGAAGGGCCGCTAACCAGGAACACCACGTTTCTGGCCTCGGCCCGGCGCTCGTATTTGCAGGTGCTATTTAAGCTGATTGACCTGCCCATCCGGCCCGATTTCTACGACTTTCAGTTCAAGACCACGACCAAGATTTCGCCCAAAACCACGCTGACCACGCTGGGGCTGGGGGCCATCGACCACTTTGAAGTAGTGCCGCCGAAGAAAAGCTCGCCCAGCAAGGAATTCATCCTGCGCAACAACCCCGTTATCGACCAATGGAACTATACCGTGGGCCTGAACCTGCGCCACCTCGTGGACAACGGCTACCTGAACCTGGCCCTGAGCCGCACCCAGCAAGCCGCCGCCGCCGACCAGTTCCAATTCGGCTACGCGGGCCAGGAAGCCTTCCGCAAGCTGCGCGCCCGCACCACCGAAATCGAAAACAAGCTGCGCGCCGACGTGAACAAGCGCGTGGGCCGCTGGCAGTACAGCTACGGCGTGGTGGGCCAGCTGGTGCACTACGATAACAACCTGAGCAACCGCATTCGGGCCGAAGTGCGCGACGCCGGCGGCGCGCTCGTGAGCCCAGCCGTGACGGTGCGCTTCGTCACCGATTTGGACTTTGTGCGCTACGGCGCGTTTGCCCAGGCCACGCGCACCTACGGAGCCGATAACCGCCTCACCGTCTCGGCCGGCCTGCGGGCCGACGGCACCAGCGCCCTGCTCCAGGGCTACCGCCTCGACCGGACGCTCTCGCCGCGGGCATCATTGAGCTACGCGCTGCGGCCCACGCTGAATTTGAACGCCAGCATTGGGCGCTACTACAAAATCCCGCCCAGCACGCTGCTGGGCTACCGCGACCCGGTCGGCATTCGCCTGAACGAAGGCAACCGCTACATCCGGTCCGACCATTATGTGGCGGGGCTGGAGTGGCTGCCCGGCGCGGCCACCCGCTTCACGCTGGAGGGCTTTTATAAGAAGTACGCCTACTACCCGGTGAGCGTGCGCGACGGCATCAGCCTGGCCAACCTGGGCGGCGACTTCAACGCCATCGGCAACGAGGCCGTGACCAGCACCGGCCGGGGCCGCGCCTACGGGGCCGAGACGTTTTTTCAGCAGAAGCTCAGCGGCAAGCTCTTCGCCATTGTGTCGCTCACGGCTTTCCGGTCCGAATTTACGGGTCGCGACGGCCTGTACAAGCCCACAGCCTGGGACACGCGGTTTCTGGGCTCGGCGCTGCTGGGCTACAAGCTGGGCCGGGGCTGGGAGCTGGGCGCTAAGTTTCGCGTGGGCGGCGGCGGCCCCTACACGCCCTACGACGAAGCGGCCAGCCGCGCCAGCTACCAGGCCATCGGCCAAGGCATTCTCGACTACAGCCGGCTCAACACGCAGCGCCTGGGCTCCTTCCAACAGCTCGACCTGCGCCTCGACAAGAAAATCAGCCTGCGCCGCCTCAGCTTCGATTTCTACATCGACGTGCAGAATGCGCTGCTGACCAAGCCCGTGTCGGTGCCCACCTACACCTTCGAGCGCCTGGCCGACAACTCCGGCTACGCCACCACCGACGGCCAGGCCCTGCGCCCCGATGGCCGCAACGCCGTGCCCGTCCTGTTGCCGGACAGCGACGCGCTGGTGGTGCCCACCATTGGGTTTATCGTGGAGTTTTAGGGCTTGGGCAATAAGTCGGCACTCAGGAAAGCCGACTTGGGCGAACTACGTCTACGGCATACTGAAACTGGTCGAAAAAATTTCCTGTAGCTCGGGCCTTCCTTTTACTTCGGTGCATTCAAAGCAACTAAACCGAGAAAGTGATGTGGACGAGAACCGCTATTTGCCTGTTTTTCCTCCTGTGGAAAACGCTTCCCACCGTCCAGGCCCAGGTCGTTGAGCTGCGCGGCACGGTCACGACGACCAGCCGGCAGCCCGTTGAGTTTGCTACCGTGCTGCTGTTGCGGGCGCAGGATTCTACCAGCGTCCAGACCACGGTAGCTGATGCCAACGGGGCCTTTTTCCTGCCCGGCGTAGCTCCAGGGGCCTACCGCGTGCGCGCCATGTTTATTGGCTTGGTGCCCAAAACGCTGCTGCTGGAAGTACGGGCGGGCGAAGCCCCGGCACCCATTGAGCTGCAGCTGCTGGCGGCCCCACAGCAGCTGGGCGAAGTGCAGGTAACCGCCAACCGGCCCCGCATCACCCAACTGCCCGACCGCCTGGTGATGGACGTGGCCAGCGGCCCCCTGGCGGCGGGCTACACGGCGCTGGAAGTGTTGGAAAAAGCCCCTGGCATCTACATCGACCCACGCTCGGAAAGCATTTCGCTGAACGGCAAAGGGGCCATTATTATCGTGGATGGCAAGCGCACGTACATGTCGGGCACCGATTTGGCGGTGTTTCTCAAGGGGCTGGCCAGCCAGGAGCTGCAAAAGGTGGAGCTCATCACCAGCCCCGGCGCGAAGTACGACGCGGAGGGCTCGGGTGGCATTGTGAACATTATCACCAAGAAAAACCTGCTGAACGGTACCAAAGGCAGCCTGACGCTGGGCGCGGGCGGCACCACTAACAGCCGCCAGACGGTCGGTATCTCGCTCAACCACAAGCACGGGGCCGTGGCGCTTTACAGCGGCTACACGCTGTCGGGCCGCCAGACTTCCGTGTCTGACGTGTCGCAAACCGACTACCTGGCCGGAGGCGAGGGCCGCATTGTGGCCACCCACCTGACCACTGCCGGGTCGCCCACCGAACAACTGTCGCACAACCTCAAGGCGGGCCTGGACTGGCAGCTGACGCCCAAAACCGCCCTGAACCTGTACCTGCGCGGCCTGCGCACTGACCGCAGCAGCACCACCGACGCCTCGACGCGGCTGTTGCGCGCCGCCGCGCCCGACTCCACCCTGGCCAGCTTCACCACCGCCGACTACTACTCCACGCAGTACGCCGGCAACCTGGGCCTGCGGCAGCAGTTGGATTCGATAAGCACGCTAACCGCTGATTTGGACTACTCCAACTATCAGTCGGCGGGCGACAACCGCATCAGCAATACGTTTCTCACATCCCAAGGCAACGTACCCAGCCTGGGCGTGCAGCTGCGCAACCACCTACCTACCACCATCAACATCCTGGCCGGGCAGATGGACTACGAGCGGCGGCTACCCAGCGGCACCATGGCCCTGGGGGCTAAGCACAGCTACGTGAACTCGGCCAACGATGCGCGCTACGAGCTGCTGCGCGAAAGCACCTGGCAGAACGATGCCACTCGCACCAATTTTTTCACTTACCAGGAAAATATCACGGCGGCGTACGCCACTTACGCCGGCAAGCTCCGCCACCTGGAGTACCGTTTGGGCCTACGGGCCGAGCACACGGCGTCGACGGGCTACCTGCTAACCACGGATAAGGAGAACGTGCGCGACTACACCAGCCTTTTTCCGTCGGTGCTACTGAGCCAAGCCGTGGGCAAAAACAACTACCTCAGCCTGGCTTACGCCCGGCGCATTCAACGGCCCGGCTACCAGTCGCTGAACCCGTTTATTTATTTTCAGGACGTCTACACCTATTCGCAGGGCAACCCCTTTCTGCGGCCCGAATACACTCACGCGCTGGACCTAACCTACACCCTGAAAAGCGCGTTTGTGTTCGTGGGGGGCTATTCGCAGACCGCGGACGTCATCTCCTGGGTAACCCAGCGGGAAAGCCCGGGCTCGCTGGTGACGCAAACGCGGGCCCAGAATCTGGACCGCCAGCAGCGCTGGACGCTGAGCGTGACGGCACCGTTCACGCCCTGGAAATGGTGGACCATCAATAACTCACTCAATACCAGCTACACTACGTACTTCCTGCGCTCAGTGCCCAATGCACCGCGCACGGTGCAGGGTGTGGCGGGCGTATACAGCATCTCCAATGATTTTGCCCACAAAAGCGGCTGGCACCTGAGCCTGTCGGGCTACTTCCAAAGCGCCATGCCCAGCGGGGCCAGCCGGGTGCAGGGCCAGTATTCGGCCAATGTGGGCGTTCAGAAGAAATTTATGCAGGACCGGCTGGCCCTGCGCGCCGTGTACAACGACGTGTTGCGCACGGCCCGCGCGGTATCCATTCTGGAACTCGACAACCTGCGCAGCCGCGACACCTACCGCTGGGACTCCAATTTCTTCCTGGTCACGCTCAGCTACCAGCTAGGCAACCAGAAAGTAAAGGCCGCCAACAAAAACCGCAACGTGACGCAGGATGAAGAAGGACGCATCCGCTAGCCTGCTCCAAGCGGCACCAGCCTTGACCACGCCTCAGGCCAAACTTCAGCAGATTGCCGCTTGCCTGCAGCAACCCCTGCCGCTGGCCAAGCGCCCCGGCTTTTCGGGCGGCCAGCTTGGGCCTTTTCTATTCCTGTACGCCTACGCCACTCACACGGGGAGCGAGGCGGCGGCAATCGCCGCCCAAGGGCTGCTGCACGCCGCCGTGCGACAGTTCACGACCCTGGCTCCGAGCCTTACCTACTACCGCGAGCTGGTCGAGTTTGGCACTATGTTACTGTATTTGCGCGAGCAGGAATACATCGACGACAGCTTTGAGCCACTGCTGCAACAAGTGGACCTGCGCGCCACCCATGGCCTACAAATACTGGCCCAACAGCAGCAGTACGACCCTTTTGTGGGCTATCTGCCGATGGCCTGGTACTTTCTGCGGCGCGGTGCCACCGCCCCGGCCAGTATCCCCGCATTGCACTTGGTAGCCGATACGCTGTTGCGCGACTATCAGCCCGTGGACGATGGCGCAGCGGGCTTTTGGTATTCGGGGCTCTTTGGCAAGCGGCAGGTATACCTGGGCTGGAGCCACGGACAGGCGGCTATCATGCTATTTCTGACGCAGCTGCTGGCTACCGATTTTGACCACCGCCGAGCCGAACTGCGGCATATGCTGGCCGGAGTGGCCCACTACCTTATACTGCCTCACGAGCACACCGGCCGCAATCAGCACCCCGACATTGTGGGCCAGCCCGGCCCGTCGGATACCCTCAACCTGTGCTACGGCGACTTGGGCATTGGCTTTGCGCTATTGCAGGCCGCTCACTCCCTAGCCAACAACGGCCTGCGGCAGCACGCCCTACGCACCCTCACGCTGGCCGCCGCCCGCCGCCATCCCGCCCACTGCAACGTACACGATGCTTCGCTTATCTACGGCGCCAGTGGCAACGCTTTGTTTTTTAAGCACCTCCAGCGGGAATACCCGGCGCAGCCCACCTTTGGCGAAGCGGCCACCTATTGGTATGAGCAGGCTCAACAGCTAAGCCAGCACCCAGAGCTGGTGGCCGGTTACCAAAACCACTACAACCAGCACGATGCCAGCGCCCGCTACTCCCTGTTCGAGGGCCTGGCGGGGTTTGGGCTGGTGCTGCTCGAATTTGAGGTCGACACCATTCATTCCATGCCCTTGCTAGGCTACCCTTCCTGCTTATGAACGCAGCCCCCGTCCTCACTATTTCTCCTTCTATCACCGATGCTATTCTGAGCGGCCTGCACTCGATGAAGCAATTGCAGGCCCCGGAGGAGGATATTACCTTCCATACCGGCGATATGGGCTACGCGCTGCTGTATGCCTACGCCCACCGACTCACGGGCGAGGACAGCCATTGGGATGCCCTGATGAAGACCCTGGATGCCACCCTGGCCCGGCTGCAAAGCCCGGAGCTGGCCCAGTTCCTCACCCGGCCGGGGCTGCTGCCCAACTTAGGCCTGCTACTGCAAATCCTCCAACGCGATGACATTGTGGAAGTAGACCTGGGCGAGGAAACGCTGGCCCAGTTCGACGACATCATCTATAATCAGACGCTGGGCTACCTGCGCGTCCGGAATATCGACATGCTGTACGGGGCCACCGGGGCCCTGCACTACCTAAGCACGCGGGCGGCCCGGCCCCAGGTAGTGACCTACCTGCAGAAATTGTTCGATGAGCTGATGCTCACGAAAATCGAGGACGAGCGCGGCATTCGCTTCTTCAACTCTCACATCAACTTCCTCAATGGCAACACCGATGTGAACATGGGGCTGGCCCACGGGCACTGCGGCCTGCTGCTGGTGCTGCTGCAGCTGCACGATGCCGGCGTGCTGCAAGCCGAAATATCCGCCCTGACCAGCTCCATGGTCGACTACCTGCTGGGCCTGGAGCTGCCGCCGGAACCGGAGTTGGACCGGGTGTCCTACTTCCCAGCCCGGCATCAGGATGCCCTGCCGCTGCACAATGCCCAAAACCGGCAGGCCTACAACAACCGCATGGGCTGGTGCTACGGCGACCTGAACGTGGTGCAGGTGCTCTACCAAGCCCAGCGCGTGCTGCACCGGCCGGAGCTAACGGCCATTGCCGACCGCGTGGGGGCGCACGCCTGTGGCCGCCGCAGCCTGCACGCCTCGGGTATTGACAGTGCCCACCTCTGCCACGGCTCGGTGAGCCTGGTGCTCTATTACCGCCGCCTCTACCAGCTGCGCCCGCTGCCCTGCTACCGCGAAGCCCGGCAGTACTGGCTCGACCAAACCCTGGACCAACTCCCCACCACGTTCGAGCAAGCGCCCACGGCCTTCAAAGGCACCAGCCTGCTCATGGGCTTGCCCGGCGTACTGCTGGTGCTCATTTCTGAAGCCCTGGACGAGCCGCTGGCTTGGCCCGAGTTGTTTTTGCTATAGTTCTTCTCCTCTTCCTAACCTCTCTTTCTGATGAAAAAGCTAGCCATTGGGTTGCTCGATTTTGGTATCCGACATCAGTCGGTAAACAGCCTGCTGCGCATCAACGACCTGCTCGACTACGCCAGTCAGGCCGACCGGCTGGGCTTTTCGCGCTTGTGGCTCAGCGAGCACCACATTCCCTCGGCGGTGCAGGCCTGGAGCAGCCCCACTATTCTGCTGCCGCTGCTGGCCGGCATGACCAGCCGCATTCGGGTGGGCGTGGCCGGGATTCTACTGGGCATTCATCAGCCCTACCACGTGGCGGGCGAGTACAAGATGCTCAACAACCTCTTCCCCAACCGCATCGACCTGGGCCTGGCCAACGGCGGCGTGATGCCCACCGTGGCCGAGCTGGCCACCGGCATTGCCGGGCTCAACATGCCGGAGTCGTTTGCGCAAAACCTGGCTAAGCTCTTTTTCTGCCTCAACGAAGAGGAGGAACTACTGAAGCTGGGCACGGTGCTGCCGCCCTACAAAGGCTCGGTGCCGCCCACCTGGGCCCTGAGCACCAACATGGGCAAGAGCCTGCACCGCGCCCTCGACCACAACATGAACCTGGCGCGCTCCATTTTCCACAAGGGGGCCGACCGGGAATTTCACAAGGATACCCTGCTGGATTTTAAGGAGGAGTTTTATGCCCGCCACCAGCGTTACCCCCAAACGACGCTCGTGATTGCGGGCGCCGTGCATCGTTCCACGGCCAAAGCTTACGCCGCCGCCGCACCCATCGAAACCGGCTACGACTACAACATTGTGGGTACGCCCACGCAGTTTCACGAAACCCTGCTGCAATACCAGCACGACTACGGCTTCGACGAAATCATCATTCAGAATGTGGCCCTCAAGCCCAAAGACCGCGCCTTGGCCCTGGACCTGTGGAGCGACGTGTTTGACCTGAAGCACAGCACCGCCGTGCCCACGGCTAATACCATGGCCTAGCGCGGTGCCGATGAGTTAAAAAGAACGTCACTAAAAAGAACGTTCATGCTTATCTGGCGTCCGCGTAGTCGAAGCATGACGGCCTGACCACCAAAAATACTACGCTACCCACTTGCTGAGCTTTCGATTTTTAACCGCCGCCTTATGTCCGCCTTTCCTTACTATCGCCAATTGGAGACCATGGATTGTGGCCCCACTTGCCTGCGCATGATTGCGCGCTTTTACGGCAAGAATTTCAGTCTGGAAACGCTGCGCCACAAAACCCGCCGCAGCCGTAGCGGCGTATCGCTGCTGGGCATCAGCAAGGCCGCCGAGCAGATTGGCTTCCGCACGGTGGGGGCCAAGGTCAGCTATGAGGCCTTGCAGAGCACTACCAACCTGCCCTGCATCGCACACTGGAATCAGGACCATTTCGTGGTGATTTACAAAATCAAGCGCGGGCGGGTGTACGTGGCCGACCCCGGCCGCTCGCTCCTCTCCTACCAGAAAAAAGAGTTTCTGGAGAAGTGGCGCATCGGCCAAAACACCACCGCCGACGAGGGCATCGTCCTATTTATAGAGCCCACACCGTCATTCTACACGGCCGAGGAGGAAATCAATTCCTCTATCGGCATCACTAAGATTGTGGATTACCTGCGCAGCCACCGCCGCCTGTTTGCGCAGCTGGTACTGGGCCTGCTGGTAGGAGCCCTAATTCAGGGCCTGATGCCGTTTTTCACGCGGGCCATTGTCGATATCGGCATCAGCACGCACGACGTGAAATTTATTTACACGGTGCTAGCCGGGCAGCTGCTGCTATCGGTAGGCCAAACGGCGGTAGAATTTATAAGGGGCTGGATACTGTTGCATATCAGCACGCGCATCAGTATTGCGATTCTGTCCGATTTTCTGATGAAGCTGCTGCGACTGCCGCTCTCCTTCTTCGATGCCAGCATTACCGGCGACATTATTCAGCGCATCAACGACCAGCGGCGCATCGAGCTGTTTCTCACCAGTACGCTGCTCAACACGCTGTTTTCGCTGGTCAGCCTAGTGGTGTTTGGCAGCGTGCTGTTCAATTTCAGCCGGCCTATTTTCAGCATCTTTCTGGTGGGCAGCCTGCTATACATGGGCTGGGTCATGTTTTTCCTGCGGTTTCGCAAGCAGCTCGATTACAAACGCTTCGATGTAGCCAGCAGCTCGTACAACAACATCACGCAGCTCATCGGCGGCATTCACGAGATAAAGCTCAATGACTGTGGCAGCAACAAACTCTGGGAGTGGGAGCGGATTCAGGCCAAGCTGTTTAACTACAATACCCAGTCGCTATCGCTAAGCCAGTACCAGCAGGTAGGCGCGTTCTTCATCAACCACACCAAGAACATTCTCATCATCTTTTACGCGGCGCAGGCTGTGTTGCAGGGCACGCTTTCGCTGGGCGAGATGCTAGCCATTCAGTTTATTGTGGGGCAGCTCAACCTGCCGGTCGAGCAACTCATCCAGTTCACCCAGAGCGCCCAGGATGCGAAAATCAGCGTGGACCGCCTCAACGACGTACACCGGGTGACCGACGAGGAGCCCGACGACAAGCTGCTCATCAGCAGCCTGCCCGACGACAAATCCATCTCGCTGCGCGACGTGAGCTTCACCTACCCCGGGGCCGGCAACAAGGCCGTGCTGTCGGGGCTGGATATCGACATTCCGCAGGGCAAGATTACGGCCATTGTGGGCGACAGTGGTAGCGGCAAAACCACTATTCTCAAGCTGTTGCTTAAGATTCAGCAGCCCGAAAGCGGCCGCATCGCCATCGAGGACACCGACTACAACACCCTCTCGCACGCGGCCTTGCGCAGAGACTGTGGCGTGGTGATGCAGGACGGCTACATCTTCTCCGACACCATTGCCAACAACATCATGGTGAGCAGTGAGGAAAAGAGTCCGCAGCGCCTGCTGCATGCTTTGCGCATGGCCAACATCGAACAGTTTGTGAAGGACTCGGCCCTGGGCCTGAACACCAAAATCGGGGTCGACGGCAACGGCCTGAGTCAGGGGCAGAAGCAGCGCATTCTCATTGCCCGAGCCATTTATAAAAACCCCAGCTACCTCTTTCTCGACGAAGCCACCAACGCCCTGGACGCCAACAACGAAAAAGCCATCATGGAAAACCTGAACCTGTTTTTTAAAGGCCGCACCGTGGTGGTGGTGGCTCACCGACTGAGCACGGTCAAAAATGCCGACCAAATCATTGTGCTTCAAAGAGGCAGGGTTACCGAGCGCGGTACCCACGATGAGCTGGTGCGGCAGGAAGGACCCTACTATCAGCTCGTGCGTAACCAACTCAACCTTGGCAATTAGCGCCTGAAGTCTGCTATATATTCCCGCCTTCTTGTACATTTAGCAGCCCAGCGGTCTGCCTCCGCTTCTGCTCTTCCTTTCCTGCTATGTTGGATAAGTCTAAAGGGATTTCGGCGCTACTTTCCGGCACCAATACCGACAAGCGCCTGACCATCGTTCTGCACGTCCTGTTCTGGATGGTGGCGTACAGCTGGTTCGTGTTTCAGAGCCGCTGGCTGAGCGGCAACCAGCACCCCGAGGTGACCACCCTCATGGCCCTGAGCCGCAACTTGGTCGTTATCATCGCCTTTTACCTGGTTTCTTATTGCATCAGCGCGCGCCGCTACACGCAGCTTACGTGGCTGCTGGTGCTGCTGCTGCTGCTGGCCGCCGTCGTGGCCTACTGCCTAGTGGCCTACTACCTCTACAATTACATCAACGTGGCATATCCCGATATGCCACCATTCTTCAAGAACCTGGTAGCCAGCATCTCCAAGCAAGGACCCTGGACGTTTCTATTCGATTCGGAGGTGATGTACTTCCACGGAATTCAGCTCATCATTGCCTTCTTCATTCCGTTTATTGTCAAGACGTTTCGCTCCATTTTCCAGGCGCGCGTCAAGAGCATTGCCCTCGAAAAGGACAACCTGAAGCTGGAGCTCGACTTCCTGCGGTCTCAAATAAACCCCCATTTCCTGTTCAATACCCTCAACAGCGTCTATTCGCTGATTGAGGACAAGGACAAAACGGCAGCGTCCATCGTGCTGTCGCTCTCGCACATGATGCGCTACGCCCTCTACGATTCGGCCACCACCGAGGTAGAGGTAGATAAGGAACTGGCTTTCATTCAGAACTACATCGAGATTCAGAGCATCCGGCACCGACGTCGGCTCGATGTCGACCTCGACATTTCGCACCAGCTCGGGTCGCAGCGCATTCCGCCGCTGCTGCTCATCAACTTCATCGAAAACGCCATCAAACACGGCGTTGATAAGCTCCTGCGCAAGGCCTGGATTCGCATTCAGGCCTATCGTGATGATAATGGGGCATTCTGCTTTGTGGTGGCCAATTCCAAGCCGCACCAGCCCGAAGAAGGGCCCATCGAAGGCATTGGCATCAAAAATACCCGACGACGACTCAACATTTTGTATCCCAACGCCCACTCCCTGCAAATCAGCCACACTGAGACGCAGTACGAAATTCTACTACGCATATGGCAATAGAAAAGCGGCTTTCCTGCATCATCATCGATGATGAGCCCCTGGCTCAGGACCTTCTGAAGAAGTACACCAACCGCCTAAGCTTCTTGGAACTGACCACCATTTTCGACAATGCGGTGGAGGCCTTGAGCCAGATGGAAACTCTGCGCCCCGACATCATCCTGCTGGACGTGAATATGCCAGAGATGAGTGGCATCGAATTTCTAAAAACCTTCTCTAACTTCCAGCCAGCCGTCATTCTTACCACGGCCTATTCCGAATATGCCCTAGAAGGTTTTGAGCACAACGTGGCCGACTTCATCCTCAAGCCCATTGTGTTCGAGCGGTTTGTGAAGGCCATTAATAAAGCCCGCGAAAAAATTGGCGCGGGCGCCGCGGTGCTGGCCGAGCCTCAGCGCATGCTGCTCATCAAGGAAAACAAGCGGTTCATCCGCGTCGCGCTCGACGATGTGCTTTTTGTGGAGGGCATGAAGGACTACTTGAAAATCCACACCAAAACCAAGGTCATCATCACCCACATGACCATGACCAAGATGGAAACCATGCTGGACAAGGCCACTTTCCTGCGCGTCAACCGCTCCTACATCGTTCAGAAAGCTGCCATCAAGGCCATCACCGGCAACGTCATCGAGACCATCAACAACGCGGAGCTGCCCATTGGCGTGAATTACCGGGAGTCCATCCGGAAGATGACCGAAAAGGGAATATTGTAAGCGAATTTTTGTTCTTCGCTTTCAAAACGTCATGCTGAGCGCAGTCGAAGCATGACGTTCTTTTTTGCACCCTCTACACATACTTCTTATTGCTGGCCGCTACTCTACCCTACTAAAAATCGGGCATAAAAACGGGAAGGTTCGACCTTTGTAGTTCCTCAACTGCCAAAAGCGCCCCCTCCCAGTGAAGCAATGCCTCGTTGCCAAAATTACGACCCTTTTGCATTCGGCACCGCTGGTGCGGAACCTGGCCTGCAAGAAGTTCATTGCCCGCTTC
>NZ_BMGY01000033.1 GCF_014640435.1 Hymenobacter frigidus
GTGCCTGGACCGACGCATTGGCAGCGCGCACCAACTCGAAGAAGAGGCCCTGATTTGGCAAGCCCATCGAAATGCCGCTGCGACCAAAGTGAACTGGTCCTTCACCACCGAGAAGGCCCGCGACACCTTAAAAAACAGGTACGCCGACCTGACCAAAGAAAAAACTCAAAACTAAACTGTCAGACCACTACTTTCACTGCGAGCACCGGGCCGCCCACGCGGGGCAGGATGGGAAAAACATCGCCCTCGACCTGGGCGTCGTCGGTGCTTTCGTGAGCTTTGGCAAACTGATAGCGCGTCCAGCCATAGTAGCCCCCGGCCAACAGCACCACGGCCACAATAATGAGCACGAGCGGATTGCGACGCTTGGGGGCCTCCATGGGCTCGCCTTCAGTAGTAGCTGCATTGGGGTAAGGCGCCGGGGTGTTTTGCACGTTGGGAGAAGTTTCGCTCTGGGCCATCTTGGTAAGTATTTCGGGTATCAGGGTTGAGAAGAAAGGCGTGGCAGGCGTTAATCAGCGGCCGGGCCCGTTTGCGGCGGTAGTGGCGCGCGCACCAGCAGGGTGGCGCATTGAGCCGTGCGCAGCACGATTTCAGCAGTGTTGCCCATCAGAAAGCGGGTGAGGCCCGTTTGGCCGTGTGCGCCGATAACAATCAGGTCGGCTTGCTGGCGGCTGGCTTCAGCCACGATTTCCGGGGCGGCTTCGCCGCGCACCATGCCGGTGTGCACACGCGCCACACCGGCCCGCTCGGCCGAGACCCGCAAGGTCAGCATCCGCTCGGTGCAGGATGCAAATACCTGGGCATCCGGTTGTTGGCCAGTGGGGTCTTCCTGCGGCTCGCACACATGGAGCAGGCGCAGCTCGGCCCCGGTAGCCACGGCCAGCGCCGCCGCATAGGCCACCAGCCCCGCCGATTCAGCCGAGAAGTCAAGCGGACAAAGGATGGAGGAGAGGGTCATTTTTGGAGCAGGAAAAAAATCTATCAGGTGAAAAAAAGAACGTTACGTTGAGCGCAGCGGAGTCGAAGCATCTCTACCGCTTCATTTAAGAAAGTATTAATTACCAATGAAGTAGGAATGATTCGGCTGCGCTGACGCCAGATGCGCATGACATCTGTTTCTTCGTTTTTACTTCCAAATCACCTCGCCGGTGGCGCGCTTGAGCTGGTACTGGCCGAGAGTGTAATTGTACATGGCCTGGGCACGGGCCAGGCGGGCCTGGGCGAGCTGGGTTTCGGCGTCGAGCACGTCGAGGTTCTGGCCCACGCCGTAGCGGTAGCGGCCCTGGGCGCGGATGAGGGCATCGGTAGCCTGGGCGATTTGCTGCTGCGAGTTTTCGTAGCGGGCTTGGCTGAATTCCAGGTTGTTCGCGGCCTGGCGCACGTCGGCGCGGATTTGCTCCTGCGTGTCCTGGGTGCGGGCCACGGCGCTGCGCGAGTTGGCCAGGGCTTCCACGCGCTGGTTCTTGTTCTTGTTGCCATCGAAAATCGGCACCGAGAGCTGCACCACGCCCACCGAGTTGGGGCGGATTTGGTTGAGGTTGGGCAGGTAGCCGTTTTTGGCTCCCACCTGCGCGCCCACGCCCAGGCTGGGCATGTTGCTGCGCTCAATCAGCCGCTGCTGCAGCGTGGCCGACGTCTCGGCATCGCGGGCCAGCTTGATTTCGGGACGGTTTTCGTAGGCCTTTTTCAACTCGGCATCCACATCCTCGGCCTGGGGCTGGAAGGCCAGCCGGCCCTTCACCGGCAAGTCGGCCTGCGCGGGCTTGTGCAGCAGCCGGGCCAGCTGCACCTGCTGGTTGCGAAGCTGGTTTTGCAGGTCGATGCGCGTATTCTGCGCCTGGGTGATGCGCACATCGGTGGTTGTCACGTCAAACCTGGTGCTCACGCCGCCATCCACGCGCTTCTGCATTTCGTTGCGGTGGGCCTGCAGGGACACAATCTGGGCGTCCTGCACCCGAATGCTTTCGCGCATAAACAGGATGTTGTAGTACACCTGCGCGGCGTTGAACGCCAGGTCACGGCGGGTCACGGTCACGTTATCCTTCGCCGTTTGCACCTGCGCTTCGGCCAGCTTCACGGTTGCGCTGCTCTTGCCGAAATCGAGCAGCAGGTACTGCGCCGTGATGTGGGCATCGTAGTTGTTGTTGGGCGCAATCTGAAACGACTCGCCGCTCAACGGTATTTGCACCACGGGGTCGATGCGGGAATAAGTAGCCGTGCCCGTTACCTGCGGCAAAAATCCGGTGCGCGTTTGGGCCAGCCGGCCGGTAGCCGCATTGGCCAGCTCATCGAGCGTGGTAATGGCCGGGTTGGCATCCAGCACCGAGCGCACGGTGCCGTCTAGCGTCAGCGAATCCGAGATGACATCGATGCCCGGCGCGGATTGCGCCCGGGCCGCACCGGCACCCAATAGCGCCAGCGCAAATGCCGCAACAGCCGGGGAAGAAAAGCGTGAAAACATAGGGAAAGCAGAGTTGAATCAAGCATCGGCCTACCGAAAGCTGTGCCAAGGGCTTTATGTGGCGTTGTTGATTTCCGAAAAGCCATTTGTAAGGCTGATAAGGCGTATTTCAACCAAAAAACCTTGGAGCGAACAAAAATACGTGGCCCCTGTTTTCCTCAAATAATAGGAATTGCTCATAATTAGGTCCTGATATTTCAGGAAAATATGGAGTAGGATGCCGTGACGAGATAACGAGGACGACCATGCCCAATCAGGACGAAACGTTGCTGCTGCTGCACATCAACGAAGCCATCGCCACGATTCGTGACAAGGATTTGCTCTTCAAAATCGTGACTACGAAGCTGCGGCTCATCTTTCCTTTCGACCTTATCGGCATCAACGTTTTTGATGCCGAGTTGAAGAACAAGCGACTTTTTCTGCGCGACTATTACGGCG
Source organism: Hymenobacter frigidus (assembly GCF_014640435.1). Classification (GTDB taxonomy): domain Bacteria; phylum Bacteroidota; class Bacteroidia; order Cytophagales; family Hymenobacteraceae; genus Hymenobacter; species Hymenobacter frigidus. The sequence goes on from NZ_BMGY01000033.1 coordinate 2,903, forward strand.
AAGAAGACTTGCTGCCCGCCCTGCCAGGCCACCCCAATGCTTTTTCGCCCATCGCCGGCTCGCCCATCGAGCAGCTGGTGGCGGCCCCGCACGTGCACCAAATCACGCTGCTCGAATACATGGGCGACTACCCCGATTACGAGCCTTTTACCCGCATGAAGCGCCTCGATATCATGCACGTTACGGCCGTGCCGCTGAGTACCGGCGGCCGCCTCACGGGCTTTCTCATCTTGGCATCGCGCCGCAATCCCAACCTATCAAGCAACGACGAAAGGCTGCTGGAAAAAATCGGCTCCCTCATCGCCGTAGCCGTGGCTAACACCTTGGCTTTCGAGGAAGTAGCCCGCCGCGAGCAGGAGCGGACGCTGCAGCTCCACATCACCAACGCGCTGCTCAGCATCAAGCAGCGCGAGCCGCTGCTGCGGGCCGTGGCCGAGGCGCTGAGCCAGGTGGTGCCCTTCGAGTACTTCGGAATTCGGGTGCAGCGGGCGGGACAGGGGCAGGCTTTTCAGGCTTTTGCCGAATTTTGGCGCACCGGTGCCGAAGCCCCGCTCGAAGCCCTGGGGCCCGACCGTGACCAGGACGAAAGCCTGCGCAACGAAGCCGGCATCTACCAGCAGAGTACCGAGCTGCTGCAAGTCGCCGCCATTTACTCCGGTCCCGAATTCAGGGCCCTGGCCGTGCGCTACCCCCGCCTGCGCTACGTGTATGAGCACTACCATACCCGCGCCTTACTGGTGGCCCCCATTTGGCAGCGTCCCGATGGTGCGGCCGTGCTCACGCTTTCAGCCGCCCACCCCGATGCTTTTCGGCCCGAAGACCTGGCCACTGTGCAGGGCCTCACGCCTCAGATTGCGCTGGCCCTGGAAAACCTCTTTGCCTTCGAGCAGATTGAGGAGTTGAAAGCCCTGGTGGAGCAGGAACGGACTTACCTGGTGGACGAAATCAACACCTCCGTTCGGTTCGGAGCCGATTCGGGTACGTTCGTCGGCAGTGGGCCGGCCCTGCAGCAGGTGCAGCTGCGCATCAGCCAGGTAGCTCCCACCGACACCACCGTGCTGATTTCGGGCGAAACCGGCACCGGCAAGGAGCTGGTGGCCCGTGAGCTGCACAACGTTTCGCCGCGCCACGCCCGCGCCCTCATCAAGCCCAATTGCGCCGCGCTGCCGGCCCAACTCATCGAAAGCGAGCTGTTTGGCCACGAAAAAGGGGCCTTCACCGGCGCCGTGGAGCGCCGCGTGGGCAAGTTCGAGCTGGCCAATGGCGGCAGCATTTTCCTCGACGAAATCGGGGAATTGCCGCTCGACTTGCAAGCCAAGCTGCTGCGCGTGCTGCAGGAGCGGGAATTTGAGCGCGTGGGCGGCACCAAAGTGCTGCACTCCGACGCCCGCGTGATAGCCGCCACCAACCGCGTGCTGGCCGATGAAGTGGCCGCCGGCCGCTTCCGGGCCGATTTGTACTACCGCCTCAACGTCTTCCCCATCGAGCTGGCGCCCCTGCGCGAGCGCCGCGAAGACATTGAGCCGCTGCTGCGCCACTTCGTTCAGCGCTTGAGCAAGCGCCTTGGCAAGCCCCCGCGCCAGGTGCGTCCCGCCGATTTGGCGGCCCTGCAGGCCTATGCCTGGCCTGGCAATATCCGGGAGCTGGAGCATGTGCTGGAGCAGGCCATCATCGTGAGCCAGGGGCCGTTCCTGGAGTTCGGGGGCTTTGCGGCGGCCCCGCTGGCAGCGGGTGGTACGGCCGCAATTTCGGTCCTTGGCAATGTCCCGCTCAAGACCCTGAAAGAGCAGGCGCGCGACCATATTATGGCCGCCCTCACCCGCACGGGTGGCCGCGTGAGTGGGGCGCAGGGCGCGGCGCTGCTGCTCGATATCAACCCCAAAACCTTGGAAGCGCGCATGAAAAAGCTGGGCATCCGGCGCACGGTGGGCGTGGAGGCGCCATGATGGCCGGGGAGGGGGCAGCAGTATATTTATGGCTTTTTAGGCCAGCTGCATAGCCATCAATTTAGGCGGGGCGTACAAGTGGGTATCATTTCACTAATTATCGCTCAACTCATGGCTACGCCCGTCACCACCCCCAAGCACACCGACCCCGCTACCAAGCGCGACGAGAAGAAGAACGAAACCGAAGTAAAAGACAAGGTTTCCGGCAAGACTAAAGTGACTCAGAAAAAGTAGTTTTCCAGAAGACACAAAAGAGCCCGGAGCGTCTGACGTTCCGGGCTCTTTTGCGTTTGCGAATAGGAGTTGCGTGTATGGTCCCAGAGCGTGTTGGTATACTTTTCGGGAAGGAGCCAAGGACGGCATCGATTTACCCGTAAATCGGTCTGGTACGCTTTTAAAGCTGCTGTGCGGGCGTGAGCGTGCAGAGAAGAGGTGGTGCCGCCCGCCATCCTGCGGTCGGCCCGACCCAGCAATTGCCTTCGCCCGGTCTACTTTTCCTTTCGGCATCAATTATAGTACATTAAGCTAGTTTTTTTGTGCAGACGTGCCAAGTGATATTACATTTGTCAATCTATAATTGGATTGCTTATATCACTTCAGTCTGCGCTCATGACGAATATTACTTCCCATTCAGGTTTTGTCCGCTTGCTTCACATGCTTGTCGTCCTGCTTCTAGCGGGCAGCCTCGGCGGGCTTTCGGCTTGGGGACAGACCCCGACGCCCGGTATCATCTTCAAGCCGGCCACGGCGGGCAAGCCCGGTGGTGATATACTTGACCCCAACGGCGACGGCTACGTCTCGGCCACCCCGGCCGGCTTCACCGCCGCGGCCGGTGACCTGGGCACCCAAAGCGAAATCCCGTACAAGTACCTGCCCCAACGTGTGACGGTGGAGCCCAACGCCGACTTGCGCGTGGGCCCAAACAACAAGTTCACCGACTTCGCCGACGTGCCCGGCGGGGGTAACTCAGTGGGCTTTTACGTGGATGGCAGCCAGAACTACATGTTCCGCTTCCGCCTCGGTGGCTCGGCGCCCAACTCCAAGGGTTACAGCATTGCCATCGACACCGACAATAAGTTTGGCTTCAGCGGCCCGAACGCTGACCCCAACGCGGTGGCGCACAACCCCGGCTTTGAGATGGAAATCCTGCTGGCCACCAACTTTGGTGTCCGCCTCTACAACATCGACGGCACAATATCGCCCAGCGGCTCTGCCCCCGACGGCAGCCTCATCGAGCTGCCCTACGCCAGCTACGCACAAAAAGCCGTGGCCGCCACTGCCAATGATGGCAGCTTGGACGTGTTCTATGACTTCTACATACCCCTGGCCACCATTCAAACGTATTTCCCTGCTTTCACGCTGAACACGCCCCTGCGCCTGGTGGCCAACACCATTATCGCGCCGCACAGCGTGACGCACTACCAGAATATTTCCGACGTGGCCGGAGTGAACGACGCCGCCTACTCCGACCCGGACAACGCTTTCATCGACCTTATTACCAACGCCACGCCCACCAGCGGCGGCACCGTGCCCACCACCACGGGCAACAACATTCCGTCCCGCTCGATGCCACCAGTCGTGAACTCGCCCATCCTGAGCGAGGCCACCTCGGTGAGCGGCACATCGGTTGAAGTCGCAGGCACCGTCATCACGGTGTACGTGGACGGCTCGGCCCTGGGCACTACGACCACGGTGCAAGCCAACGGCACCTGGACCCTGACGGGCATCACGCCCCTGGTCACCGGTGCGTTGGTGAAGGCCACAGCCACGGCCACCGGCAAGTCGATGTCGGATTTTTCCAACGAAGTTCAGGTGGGCCCCACGCCAGCCTGTGCTACGGCTGCGCCCAGCATTAGCTGCGCCAGCAACAGCGGAGTTTTTGGCACGGCCACTCCCGGAGCCACGGTGTATCTACGCTACCCGGATGGCACGCTGGTTCCGGCGTCCCCGAATACAAACAAAAGTCTTGAGCTAAACCCGGTGATTGCCAATACTGCCGGCCAATTCTTTTTTACCACCAAAGGCGGCAATACAAGCAGTTGCACCAACGGGCAACAGGGTGATTTATTGGGCACCTTCTTCGTTTCTCAGATGGCTATCAACACTAGCTGCGAATCACCGGCTGCTTCCGTTTGCATCAATCTTATCACCACCCCCCCCACCGCTACCCCGGTGGTGACCACGCCTAACCCGATTACGCCCAGCACCACCAGCATAGCTGGTACGGCCGTAAGCGGGTCGGCCGTTACGCTCTTTGTAGATGGCAGCCGCTATAGCAGCGTGACGGCCACGGGCGGTAATTTTATCTTCACGGGGGCTAGCCTGCCCATCCTAACCAGCGGGCGCATACTCACCATCTACGCCAATGTAAACGGTGGCAGCTGTATTTCAGCCACGGTGACGCGAAACGTGGTGGCTCCCCGTACGGTGGTGCCGCCAGTGGTGAGCAGCCCCCTCTACACGGGCGGTACCACCGTGAGTGGCACGTCGGTAGAAGCCCCCGGCTCCACCATCACGCTGACCACGTACGCGGCCAGTAATGGCACGGGTACCCCCACCGGCACCTACACCGCCACTGTGCAGCCTAATGGTAGCTGGAGCGTGACGGTGCCGGCCCTGGCCGCCAACAGCAGCGTGAAGGCCACCGTGACACCCACCGACTACCAGACCAGCAGCTTCTCCAACGTGGTGGCTGTGCTCACGCGCACCAGCAGCGTGCCCGTCATTACGGGCACCTATACGGAGCGGGGTACCTCCGTCTCCGGCACTTCGGCCGCCCCGGTGGGCAGCATCATCACCGTGTACGAAGACGGCTACCCGCTCATCGACCCCATCACCGGGGCCATTCTCACTACCACCGTGCAAAGCGACGGCGGGTGGACGCTGAGTGGACTAAGCGCCTCCCCAACCGCGCCCGCGCTTTACGCCGGTGGCGTGCTCACGGCCACGGCCACGGCTGCGGGCCAGGCCGAAAGCGCATTTTCGAACGCCGTGACGGTGGGCTGCGCTACGCTGGCCAGCAATGCGCTCGCGCCAGCGGCCGTGTGCCAGAACAACAGCGCTACATTCACAGTGGCCAACGCCGAGCAGGGCATTATATACACCTTGCAGGACGCCGGCAGCACGGCCGTGGGTACCTCAAAGGTGGGCACCGGTACCAGCATCACCATTACCACGCCCGTGTACACCACGGCCGGCACCTACCCGCTCACGCTAAACACGTTCTCCATCGGGGCGGTGAACTGCCAGCAGAGCTCCCCAGCGGCGAACCTGACGGTGAACCCACTGCCGCTCACGCGCACGGTTTCGGCCCAAAATGCCACCCTGAGCACCAACCAGGCCGCCCGCACAGGCACCAACATCATCGTGCAAAGCTCGGAAACCGGCATCTCGTACCAGCTCATTAACACCAGCAACTCGCCCAATACCACTGTGGGTGCCCCCCAGAACGGCACCGGTGCCGACTTGAACCTGCCCACCGGCCCGGTGAATACCACCGCCACGAGCACCTCCTATGCCGTGCGGGGTACCAATAGCACCACGAACTGCATCCAGACGGTCGGTACCCAGACCATTACCTACTCCGGTCCGCTGCCGGTGGAACTGACCGAGTTCGTAGTGAGCGCCGTCGACGCCGACGCGGTGCTGACGTGGCGTACCGCTTTGGAGAAGAACAATGCCCGGTTTGAAGTGGAGCGCTCGGCAACGGGGCTCGGATTCATGCGGGTGGGAGAAGTGGCCGGCCAGGGCAATTCCAGTCAGCCCCACGCCTACACGTTCCGCGACGCTGCTGCTGCCCGCTTCGGCACCACGGTATACTACCGCCTGCGCCAGGTAGACCACGACGGCACGGCGGCCTACTCGCCGGTGCGCGTGGTTACTTTCGGCCAGGCCAAGCCAGAGGCGCGGGTGCTGCTCTACCCCAACCCAGCCTCGGCCTCAGTGGTTTGCAGCCTCGCCCTGCTGCCCGCGGGCTCCTACACCGTAACGGTGCTTAGCCTCACGGGGCAGCAACTGCTGGCAAGTGAGGCCCAGGGTGGGCAGGAAGTAGAATTAGGGATAGCGAGCCTCCCCGTTGGGGTATACCTGGTGCGTATTCAGGGTGCGGCCCTGAGTGTTACGCAGCGGTTGGTGAAGCTCTAGTAACGGACCAACCCCGCGCCATCAGCACAATATGAGGAGCTTCGGCTCCTCATTTTTTTGGCTTACCTGGCCGGGCAGCGGCCCACCGGCCGGAAAACGCTGGCGGCTAGCATGAATTTGGGCCAATACCACCAAAAACAACGAGCAGGAAAACGAAACCGAAGTGCAAGACAAGGTTTCCGGCAAGACCAAAGTGACCCAGAAGAAGTAGTTTTCCAGAAGATATAAAAGAGCCCGGAGCGTCTGACGTTCTGGGCTCTTTTGCGTTTGCGAATAAGGGATAAGTACTCAGCCACAAGTAACCGGGCCTTTTGCACGGTCCCGGTAACCTCACCCCCGGCCCCTCTCCCGCGGAGAGGGGTACGTTAAACAATTCGAGCGGCTGGCTCCCCTCTCCACGGGAGAAGGGCCGGGGGTGAGGTTACACCAGACGCGCCGTTCCTATGGTTACTCGTGGCCAACTGCTTAATGCGCCTGCAGCCAGTTCTTCCCCGAGCCTACTTCCACTTCCAGCGGTACGCCGCGGGGCAGCAGCAGCGCCGTGGTCATCAACTCCTTGATTTTGGGGGTGATGTAGGTCACTTCCTCGGCCACGGCGTCGAACACCAGTTCATCGTGCACCTGCAGTATCATCTTGGTGCCCAGCTTCTCCTCGCGCAGCCAGGAGTGGATATTAATCATGGCCATCTTGATGATGTCGGCGGCCGTGCCTTGGATGGGGGCGTTGATGGCGTTGCGCTCGGTGTAGCCGCGCAGCGTGGCGTTGCGCGAGTTGATGTCGCGCAGGTAGCGGCGGCGTTTGAGCAGCGTTTCGGCGTATTCCAGCTCCCGGGCCCGGTTGATGCTATCGTCCATAAAGGCCTTCACCGACGGGAATTCCTGGAAGTACGTGTCAATGATTTCGGTCGCTTCCTTGCGGCTGATGCCGATGCGCTGGGCCAGCCCAAAGGCTGAAATGCCGTAGATGATGCCAAAATTGACCGTTTTAGCCTTGCGGCGCATCTCGCTGTCCACTTGCTCAATGGGAACGTGAAACACCTTGCTGGCGGTGCTGGCGTGCACGTCAATGCCCCGGCGGAAGGCTTCAATCATGGTTTTATCGCCCGAGAAGTCGGCCATGATGCGCAGCTCCACCTGCGAGTAGTCGGCCGCGAGCAGCACGTGGTGCTCATCGCGCGGCACGAAGGCTTTGCGGATTTCGCGGCCCCGCTCCGTGCGGATGGGGATGTTCTGCAGGTTGGGGTTGGTGCTGCTGAGCCGGCCGGTAGCCGCCACGGCCTGGTTGAAGCTGGTGTGCACGCGGCCGTCCACCACGCTCACCAGTTGGGGCAGGGCCTCCACGTAGGTACTGCGCAGCTTGGTGAGCTGGCGGTATTCGAGGATGAGGGCGGCGATGGGGTTTTCGGCGGCGAGTTGGCTCAGGATTTCCTCGCCGGTAGCGTACTGGCCAGTCTTAGTTTTCTTGATTTTGCCCTTGCCGATGTCCATTTTATCGAACAGCACCTCGCCCAGCTGCTTCGGCGAGCCGATGTTGAACTCCTGCCCGGCTTGCTGAAAAATCTGCTTCTCCAGCTCCCGAATGTATCCCTGCAGCTCGGCCGAATACTCGTTCATGGCCCCGGAATCAATCCGAATGCCCTCGTACTCGATGTCGGCCAGTACGGGCACCAGCGGGTTTTCCACGTCGTTCAGCAGGCCCAGCAGTCCCAGCTCCTGCAGCATGGGCTCGAAGACGTGCTTGAGCTGCAGGGTCACGTCGGCGTCTTCGCAGGCGTAGTCTTTCACGGCGGCCGGACTGAGGTCGGCCATGGTAATCTGTTTCTTGCCTTTGGGCCCGATGAGGTCCGTGATGGGCACCGGCGAGTAGTGCAGATAGGTTTCGGCCAGCACATCCATGTTGTGACGCATGTCGGGCTCGATGAGGTAGTGGGCCAGCATCGTATCGAACAGCGGCCCCGAAATGTTGACCCCGTAGTGCTTGAGAATGGTGAGGTCGTACTTGATGTTCTGGCCGATTTTCACAATGTTTTTCGACTCAAAAAACGGGCAGAACTCGTCCACAACGGCTTGGGTGGCGGCCTGGTCGTCGGTGGGCACGGGCACGTAGTAGGCCTCGCCCGGCAGCCAGCAGAAACTCATGCCCACCAGCCGCGCCGTCATGGTGTCGAGCCCGGTAGTTTCGGTATCGAAGCTGACCTCGGCCTGCTGCAATAGAAAGCTGAGCAGCGACTTACGCAGCTCCGGCGTGTCCATCAAATGGTACTGGTAGGGCACGTCTTCGAGCCGCTTGCGCGGCCCGGCGGGCGCACCGAAACGGTCGGTTTCGCCCTCCTCGGCCCCAATGGCCACGGCCGCATCTTCGCTGCTGCCAAACAGCGAGGCCTGGCCGCCGGGCACCAGCTTGGGCCGGCGCACCGGCGTGCTGCCGGGCTTGGCCACGCTGGCCGGGGTACGCTCGGGGCCGCCGCCCAGAATGCGGGCCGCCAGCTGCCGAAACTCCAGCTCCTCAAACAGCTCGCGCAACGTGGCCTCGTCGGGCGCATCGAGCACCAGCTTGTCGGCTTCGAAATCGAGCGGCACGTTCACGTGGATGGTGGCCAGCTCCTTGCTCATCAGGCCCTGCTCGGCGAAGTTGCGCACGTTTTCCTGCTGCTTGCCCTTGAGCTCGTCTACGTGAGCCAGCAGGTTTTCCACCGAGCCGTACTTCTGAATCAGCGTCTTGGCCGTCTTTTCACCGATGCCGGGAATGCCGGGGATGTTGTCGGAGGCATCGCCCTGCAGGCCCAGAATGTCAATCACCTGCTCCACGCGCTCAATCTCGAAGCGGGCCAGCACGTGGGCCACGTCCAGAATCTCGGCCGCGTTGCCCATGAAAGCGGGGCGGTAGATTTTGATGTTCTCCGTCACCAATTGGCAATAGTCCTTGTCGGGCGTCATCATAAACACCTCGAAGCCTTCCTTTTCCGCCTTCTGGGCCAGCGTGCCAATCACGTCGTCGGCCTCAAAGCCGTCCATCATCAGGATGGGAATGTGGAAGCCCTGGATGATTTTCTTAATGTAGGGCAGGGCAATGCCGATGTCCTCGGGCATGGCCTGGCGTTGGGCCTTGTACTCGGCAAACTGCTCGTGCCGGAAGGTCTTTTTAGGCCCATCGAAGCACACGCCGATGTGCGTGGGCTTTTCCTTCTGCAGCACCTCCACCAGCGTATTGGTGAAGCCCAGCACGGCCCCCGTGTTCATGCCCTTGGAGTTGATGCGCGGATTCTTGCTGAACGCGAAATGCGAGCGGTAGATGAGGGCAAAAGCGTCGAGCAGGAAGAGTTTTTTGGCGGGAGCGGCGGTGGGTTCGGGCATACGGCGAAGGTACGTGCGGCAATGGAGAAGGAAACAACGGCTGGCTTATCCTTCGTGCTCGGGCCTGAGCATATTCGCACTTGCAAGTAGCCGTCCGGCAGTGGCAGGAATAAGGCCTGTTCTCAGCTGGACTTGCAGCATATATTCTGAACCATAGAACATTAAAGTCGGATTCCTGGCCAGTGATGCTATGAAAATCGTGCTCTTTGCTCGCGGGCTATTATTCGTCGCCGGATGCCGGTCTTTTGACCCCGCCCTGCTCAACCCGACCACCGAAATCTTGCCCATTCGGCTGCCCACCCTCACGCCCGAAATCCAAAGCCGACGCATTGCCCCTCCCTCGACCCGCAAGCGGTGCCGACCGACGTACGTGCGCTGTTTGAGCGCGAAACCCGCGAGGTGCTGACCGAACCCTATGGCAAGCCACCGGGCTTTTTGGTGCTCCAAACGCGGCGCGTAACGGCGCGGGCGGGCCTGGGCTACGCCTTGGTTTCGGGCCTGACGATGGGCGGGCTCAATTTATTCGGCTTTCCGTGGGCCAAGTACCAATACGTGGTCGACGTGCAGCTGGAGGTGCGCAACCTGCGCCGTGAGCTGGTGGGCACCTACCGGGGGCAGGGGCAGGCCCGGGCCTGCCGGCGGCTTCTACAGCTCGACGAATCACGCCCAGCCCGACCGGGTGCTGTACCTGCAGTGCGTCCGGCAGGGGTTCGGCCAGCTGATGCCCCAGCCGCGGGCCGATGTGCCTCGGCTCCAAGCCGCGCTGCTGCCCTAAGAGCTAATGGCTCTACCGTAGGTTACGGTGCCAGCTTCGTCTTTGGCACCAACGTAACCCAGCAGTTAGGGCGGGCGTGGTCGCGCTTGTCTGCGCCAAGCAGCAGCTCCTAGATGCGCTGCAAACTCTTGTAAAAACTATCCTGATACGACTTGCCGATGGGCACGAAGTGTCCGCCGTGCAAGTTGGCCGTGTTGTCCTCGATGGACTCAATGTGCTGGGTGTTAAGTAAATAGCTGCGGTGCACCCGCGCGTAGTTGGGAAAAGGGGAAAGCCGGTTTTCCAGCGCCTTGAGCGTGGTGTAAACGATGTATTTATGCTTGAGCGTCACAATGTTGACGTAGTCAGATAGCGCTTCCACGTAAAGAACCTCGTCGAAATTGACGCGCACCATGCGGCTGTTCACTTTCACAAACAGGTCGGCCGATGTGGGAATATCCGCAGCGGGCGCGGCGGTGGGGGCGGCCACCGGGCGGCGCTGCTGCACGCGCTGCACCGCTTGGGTAAACCGGGCAAAGTCGAAGGGCTTCACCAGATAGTCGGTCACGCTCAGCTCGAACGCATCTACCGCAAAATCCTGCCGGGCGGTAGTGATAATGACTTCGGGCGGGTCCGTAAGCACGCGCAACAGCTCCAGGCCGCTAAGGTGGGGCATCTCGATATCCAGGAATAACATATCCACGTGGTTGCCTTCCTGGAAAAAAGTGAGTCCGGCAATGCCATCAGCCAGCGAGGCCACCAGCTTCAGGTTGGGAGTAAGCTCAACGTAGTGTTCGAGGGTCAGACGGTTAATCTCGTCGTCGTCAATGATGGCACAAGTCAGCATAGCAAAAGTCGGAAGGAATGAGTGGTGCTACGGTATAGATAATGAATTTTTCCGTTCGCAGTCATAAAGTAACCACTCACCGGCCAAAAGTGCGCGCTCATCCAGAAAATGAATATATTTTATTCTGATAGTTATGTGGTGATTTTTATATAGTTTTGTGGTGTACTAAGAATGACAGTTATACGTTGGTCGCAACTCACCACTATTAGTCACTTGCCCGATGCTAATGAAACATATGTGCCTGATAGGAATATTTTTGCTGATGGGTGGTTTGGGAGCGCCGGCAACCGGCCGGCCCAGGCCACTCAAAACGGCTGTCACCGAAGCCCGCAACGAAACGGCGGCTCCCAGCCTGTCGCGGCACATGCGTGATGCGCAACGCATTACCTGTTTTCTCGACGATGCCCTGCTACTCTCTACGGCGCAGCGGCACACCGTGGAGCGGCACACCGCGGCCGAGCGCCGCGCCTTGGTACTGGCCGTCACCGATGCCGACTTTGCACGGGCCCAGGCGCAGTATCTCAGTGCATTGCATAAAGTTTTGGCGCTTAGTCAGCTGAACGCTTACGCAGCGCTGTGCCAGCGGCTAGCCGGCACCACTCTGCCGCTTGACGGTACCGAACTGGCAGTACATTAGTTGTAGTTCGCCGCATAGTAAGCAAGCCCCCCGAATCTCGAATTCGGGGGGCTCGTTTTAGTTAAATCAAGCTGCTGTTCGGTACCTACGCCTGCGCCGCCATTTCCTGGTGCACCAATGCCTGTACGGCGGATTGGTCAAAATCAGCCTCGGTTTGAATGTGGGGCATGAGGCGGCTCATAATGGCATCCTGGCGCTGGCCGGCGGCCCACGCCTCGGCATAGGGCGTGTGCGAAAACGTGACCTGCGAATACAGCGGCGTCCAGCGGCCAGGAAACTGGGCTGAAATTTTGGCCTCAATTTTCTTCTGGAGCAGAAAGCGGGGGTCGGCCACGCGGTCGCGCATTTCGGTGAAGTTGTAGAGGGCCAGGTCGGCCATGGCGTCCGTGTTGGGCTTGCGCTGCCGCTGAAATTCGGCAAAAATGGTGGGCCAGGCGGCGTCGCCGTGCTGGTCGAGCAGCTCATTGAGCACGCTGCAATCCTCAAACCCGGAGTTCATGCCCTGGCCGTAGAACGGCACAATGGCGTGCGAGGCATCGCCGAGCAGCATCACGTTGTCGTCGTGCTTCCAGGGGAAGCATTTGATGGTGACGAGCGAGCCCGTGGGATGCTTGAAAAACTCCTCCTCCAGCGCGGGCATCAGCGGTTCGGCATCGGGGAATACGCGGGTGAAAAAGGCCGTGACATCGGTCGGCGTTTGCAGGGCGGCAAAGCTTTCGGGGCCTTCGTAGGGAAAGAACAGCGTGCAGTTGAAGGAGCCGTCGAGGTTGGGCAGCGCAATCATGAGGTACTGCCCGCGCGGCCAGATGTGCAGGGCGTTTTTCTCCAGCAGCCACGTACCGTTAGGACCCGCCGCAATGGTCAACTCTTTGTAGCCATACTCCAGGTAGTCCTGCGAATAGTCGTAGCGGTCAGTTCTTTGCATAGCACTACGCACTGCCGAGAACGCGCCATCGGTACCAAAAAGCCGGGTGTAAGGCACGGTGTGGGCCTCCTTGGTAGCTGTATCCAGCAGGCTCAGCTGTTGCTGCTTCAGGTCGATGCCCAAGCACTGCTGGCCAAAGTGCAGCTGCACGCCGGTCTGCGCCTCGGCCAGGTCGAGGAGGCGGCGGTTGAGGTGCCCACGGTTCACCGAGTAGATGGCTTGCCCCTCGTGCCCGTAGGGCTGGCGGGTGAGGTTGCCCTGCACGTCGTGCATCACGCGGCCGGTCATCGGAATGCCTACCTGGCGAATATCATTGGCTACGCCCACGCCGCCAAGGGCGCGCCAGCCGCGGTCCGACAGCGCCAGGTTGATGGAGCGCCCCTCCTGAAATCCGGCCCGGCGCGGGTCGCCGCGGCGCTCAAATACCTGCACCGGGTGGCCGCGCCGGGCCAGGTAAAGCGATAACAGTGAACCCACCAGGCCGGCCCCCATCACGGTGATGGGCTCGGTAGCAGGCGAATGAGAAGCAGTAGTTGACATAAGGACGAGGTGAACGGGGTGGGTGGGGCAACGAAATTACTGCCGCTCCGGCGCTTGGCCCCGGCGGGCGCATTCGCGTCATCGGGTGAGGAGGGTTATTCACCGGCTAATTGATATACTTAATCGGAAAAATACATTGTCGGGCAACACTTGCCAGACCTTTGACGAATTAGACCTAAACTCTTATTCACTTTGACTCACGCTCGATATAAACGTGTTGGTTTTGAGCGCTGCCGCTGCCGGGCTGCCCACCGCCGCACGGCCCTGTGGCTTTTGTACCCCGCACCCACACTTAGCCACTTGCCCAGCCAAGCCGCGGGGCGACGCCTAGTCCCAGTCCAGGTGCCGCTGCCTACTCAGATTCAGGCGGTGCTGCGCGTGGGCGCATACGTAGTGGGGCAGCAGGGCGACCCCCAACTGTCGGGCCATCCAGATATTAGATATTAACCAACTGTTATTTGAATAATCAAAATGATAATATTGCTTGGGAACTAACGGGTTGAAATAGGGAATAATGCGAAGAATTAGCGGTATTTTTGCAGCTAGATTCTTCAAAATTAACCTTATTCAAAATCGGTACTTACTTATTCTTTTATCTCTGTTGTTGCCGCTGTGTAGCTGGGTTCAGGGTCCTCAGGCCATCAGCGGTACTGTGTAAACGGAAGCTGGCACACCCCTGCCGGGAGCCACGGTCATTGTCAAAGGAACTTACACGGGCAGCAGTACCAACTAGGAAGGCCAGTTTCAGATGAAAGCGGATTTTTCCAAGGGCCCAGTCACCCTCACGGTCTCGTTTATTGGCTACGAAACGCAGGAGCTGCCGCTGAGCGCAGCCGACAATGCCATCAGCCTAACGCTGCGGCCCAGCGCCGTGCTCGACCAGGTGGTGGTAGCGGCCTCCCGCGTGGAGGAAAGCATTGGCCAGGTACCAGTAACGGTGGAAAAACTCAGCCAGCGCCAGGTGGAGCAAATCACCACGCCCGACCTGGTGGCCGGCCTCGGCCGCTTTAAGGGCATCGACGTGAGCAGCTCCAGTATGCTCACGACCAGCTTCAGCACGCGGGGTTTCAACTCCTCGCGCTCGGAGCGGGTTATTCAGCTGGCCGACTACATGGACACCCAAGTTCCGAGTCTGAGCAGCTACTTTGGCAACCTGCTGGGCACTCCGGTGCTCGACGTGGCCAGCGTGGAAATTGTGCACGGCCCGGCCTCGGCCCTCTACGGTGCCAACGCTTTTAACGGCGTACTGCTCACCAACTCGAAAGACCCGTTCCGCGACCCCGGCCTGACGGTGCGCCTGCGCGGCGGCAACCGCAGTATGCTGGACGGCCAGCTGCGCTACGCCACCAAAATCGGGGAGCGGGTAGCGTTCAAGATTTCGGGCGGGGCTACGACGGCCAACGATTTCCTGGCCGACAACCAAAGTGCCACCTCAACTTTGATTGAGCCCGGCAACAACGCCGCCGGCTCTAACCTGGGCTACGACGCGGTGAGCCGCTACGGTGACGTTGGCAACACGTTCACGGCTACTGGCGGTGCGTTAGCGGGCAAAACGGTGTTTCTGCCCGGTTATTCGGAAGCCGAACTGGTGGCTGACGACAACAAAACCCACTCCTACAAAATTGCCCCTAGCTTGGCCGTGCTGCTGACCAGCAACCTGAAAGCCACCATCGACTACAGGTACACCAACGCCAACACTACTTATCAAAGCGCTAGCCGTTACCGTTTTGTGAACAGTGGTGCCCACCAAGCCCGCGTGCAGCTCGAAGGTAACAACTGGTTCGTGCGGGGCTTCACCACGCGTGACTACTCGGGCGGGCGCGACCCGCAGACGGATGGCTCCTACAACCTGGGGTTCCTGGGGGGATTTTTGCAGGCGCAACAGGCCCTGGCCAAGGATGCTAATGGCAACCTCACCATTCCGGTGGTGGATGCTACTGGTAGAGCCGTAAGCTATGCCGAGCGGTACTTCAATACCTATGCCATCAGGTACAACCAGGCATATGCCACTAACGGCAACAATACCGATGCCGCTGCCAAAACGGCTCGAGACTTCGCTAACACCAATGCTCCGCTGCTCCAGCCCGGCACGAAGGAGTTTGATGTCGCCCGCAACCAAATTATCCATAACCCAACACCGGGCCAGGGGGCCCGCCTGATTCTGCGCTCCATTCTGAACGAGGGTAGCGGCCAGTATACTTTCAACAACAGCTTTGCCGATGTAACGGTGGGCGCGGCCTACCGTCAGTTTTTGCTGGGTTCCGATGGCAGCTTGTTTGAGGATACCCGGGACGGGGAGCGCATCAAGAACTACGAATACGGTGCTTATGCCCAGGTCAGCAAAACCTTGCTTGATGACCACCTGAAGCTGGCCGCCGCCGGCCGTGTCGACCGCTTCCAGAACTTCGGTACGGCGTTTTCGCCCCGCGCCTCGGTGGTCTATTCGCTTGGCCCCGATAAGCTCCAGAACTTCCGCGCCAGCTTCAGCCGCGCCTTCCGCGCGCCTACCCAGAACGACCAGTACATCAAGCTCGACGTGGGCCGGGCCATTCTGCTGGGCAACGTGCGCGGCGGCTTCCAGGGCTACACCACCCCGCTGGCCAGCCAGCTGCCCGGCATCCTGGCCCCCACCCGCACGGCCGAGCTGGCCGGCTATGAGTACAGCAGCGCCGCGCTCAAGCTAGAGGAAGTGAACAGCTATGAGGTAGGCTACCGTGCTCAACTCGTGAAGAAACTGTACATCGATGTGGACTACTTCTACAACACGTACAATAACTTCATCGCTACCCAAAACTTCATCGGCAACATCGACGGTAGCCGGCCTACCGCCGCCCAAATCGGGGCTGCCGCGCCCGGCCGCTTCCAGAACAGCGCCCTGTCTACCCGCGTTATCCAGATTGCCACTAACGTGAACCAGCAGGTGAAGAGCCAGGGCGCGGGCCTCACGTTAAGTTATGCTTTTGCCCCAGCCCTCACGGTGAGCGGCAACTACAGCTACAACGACCTCATCACGAAGGATTTCAAGGTCGGCACCCAGTCATTCTTCAATACGCCGCGTAACAAGTTCAACCTCGGCGTCGACGGTCTGCTGCTGGACCGCGCCCTGAGCTACAACCTGAACTACCGCTGGGTCGACAGCTTTCTCTACGAGTCAACCTTTGCCACCGGCACCGTGCCCACCGCTCAAACCCTGGACGCGCAGGTTGGCTACACCCTCAAACCCCTGCACACCACCGTGCAGGCCGGCGGCACCAACCTGCTCGATGCGCCCAACCTGCAGGTGTATGGCGCGCCCAACTACGGCCGCCTCGTATATGTCGGCCTGTTGTTCGACATAAAATAAATACTGCCTGGGCCGGTCACGGCGGTACATTCCAGCATAGGGCCCCGTTCGGATAGAACGGGGCCCTTTTGCTGCACAATTAAACCGCTCTAAGCTGCTTTAATTCCTCCGTGCCCTATGCCCAAATCAACTATTGCCCAGCGGCACAAGTCTGCTGCTACTCGGTTCGATGGGCCTCCCTCGCCCCAGGCAGTGACCACCGCGCCCCCAGCCCAAATGCTGCCAAGGGAGCTGGTAGCAGCCTTTCGGGTGGGAGACTACGAAGTGGGACAGGGGTTTTGCCCGCGCCTGTGGGGCCACTCGGGCATCCGCTACTAGCCTGCCGGCGGTGCGGCCCCGGCCACCCACCGAAACGTAAGGTTGAGGCGCGGTCCCACGGGGCGGGCCGTTTTGGGGAGTGCGTGCTGCCAGCACTGCTGGGTGGGCCCGCGCATGAGCAGCAGGCTGCCCGCCGGCAGGTCGAGGGCCAGGGGGGCATGCGCCAGCCCGGCGCGCGGGCGCAGCCGGAAGCGGCGCGTAGCCCCCAGGCTGAGCGAGGCAATGGCGGGGGCGGGGCCCAGCTCGGGCTCGTCGTCGGCGTGCCAGCCCATGCTGTCGCGCCCGTCGCGGTACAGGTTCAGCAACACGCTGTTGAAGCGGGTGCCGGTAGCGGTTTCCAGGCGCTGGCGCAGGGCGTGCAGGGCCGGTAGCCAGGGGCGCGGCTCCCAGCGCAGGCCCGAATACGTGTAGCGGGCATCGGGGTCGCCGTACCAGGCCGTGAGGCGGGGCTGCGGGATTTGCTGCCCAAACATGCGAATGGCCCGCTGCTCCCACGCCGCATCAGCCGTAAGCTCGGCCAGTAGCGCAGCAGCTTCCGTTTGCGCTAAAAAAGCCGGGTCGAAGAGTAAATCGGCCTGCGGCAACGACAGCGGCGAGAGCGCCATGAGCAAGCAGTAAGAACGGGGCGCATGGCTGGCGCGCCCGGGTGGTTGGGTCGGGTTAGGGCTGCTTCTGCATTCGCTCCAGCCGTTCGCGGACTTCCTTAGGCTGTTGCTTGATGAGGTAGGGCATGATGCGCTGGGCACCCCAGACAATGAGCATGCACACCAAAATGGGCGCGAGAATGCTACGGCTCCGAAAATTGGTGCTGCCAATGTAGCGCGGCCACACCCACAGCACATATATCAGCGCCGCCGGCAAATTGAACAGTAAAACTCCCCAAATAGGGCTCAGTCCCTGCTGAAACACCGCCCAGTTGACCAAGGCCGAACCCGCGAAAAAATAAGCCACAACGAAAATCGCCAGGCCCAGCGTGGCCCGTTTCTTTCCCAGCCGGTAGAGGTTCATGCACATCAGCACCCCGCCCGTTATCATGGTGGATACCGGGAGAATGGAAAACAGCACGACGGCTACCGGCGAGTACAGGGCCGGGGCAGTTTCGTCGGTTTCGCTCGTGGTAGCCTCGGCGGCAGCGGGGGGCAGGGCCTGGCGGCGTTCCACTTCGGCGGCTTCGTCGAGGGTGCGCTGGTGGGCGGCGGCCACTTCCAGGCCGGGTCGCAGGGCTTCTTCTTCGGGCGCGGGCTGGCCCCGGCGGCGCAGCTCATCGAAGGCAGCCAGCACGGCGGCCTCTCGGTACTGCACATGGCCGGTCACGTATTCGCGCAGGGCCGCGTCGGTCTTGGGCAGCATCTTAGCGGCGTAATCTTCCATTTGAGTCAGTTAACAATTAACAGTTGGCGGTGAACAGTGAGACATAATAAACGTGAGGACAGAAATAACTGCTAACTGTTCACGGCTGACTGTTCACTGAAAAAGCGCGCCAGCGCTCCGCCCACCCGGTCCACGTCCTCAAACGAATTATAGAGCGGTACGGGTGCCAGGCGGATGACGTTGGGCTCGCGCCAGTCGGCGATGATGCCTTGCGCGGCCAGAAAATCGAACAGCTCGCGCCCGCGCCGATGCACCAGCACAGAGAGCTGGCAGCCGCGCTGGGCCGGGTCGGCCGGCGTGATGATTTCGAGCTGCGACGTGGGCAGCCCCAGGTTCAGAATATGGCTTTCGAGGCGGCCGGTGAGCTGCTCGCTCTTGCGCCGCAGGGCGGCCATGCCGCCGGCCCGCTCCACCAGGGCGAGGCTGGCGCGGTGAATGGCCATCGGAAAAATCTGGGCGTTGGACAGCTGCCAGCCCGCCGCGCCGGCCATAGGCTGAAAGCCCTTCTTCATTTGAAACCGCACCGAGGCGTCGTGACCCCACCAGCCGGCCAGGCGCACCAGGTCGGGCCGATGGGCAAACCGCTCGTGCACGAACACGCCCGAGGTGCCGCCGGGGCCCGAATTCAGGTATTTGTACGTGCACCAGCAGGCGAAATCCACGTCCCAGTCGTGCAGGTGCAGCGCCAGGTTGCCGGCCGCGTGGGCCAGGTCGAAGCCCACGTAGGCGCCCACCGCGTGGCCCGCCCGCGAGATGGTGGCCATGTCGAAGGCCTGCCCGGTGTAGTAATTCACGCCCCCGATGAGGACGGTAGCCAACGAGTTGCCAAGCTCCGCGATTTTGGCTTCGATGTCCTCGGTGCGCAGGGTGTATTCGCCGGGGCGCGGCACCAGCTCCACAATGGCCTCGGCGGGGTCGAGGCCGTGCATTCGGGCCTGGCTTTCAATAGCGTACTGGTCGGAAGGAAAAGCCCCTCCTTCCATCAGAATCTTGTAGCGTGTGGCGGTGGGACGGTAAAACGACACCAGCAACAGGTGCAGATTCACGGTCAGGTTGTTCATCACCACCACCTCCAGCGGCAGCGCCCCCACCAGGCGGGCGCTGGCTTCGGTGAGGGTGTCGTGGTAGTGCATCCAGAACGAGGGCGCCTGGAAATGACCTTCCACGCCCAGTCGTTCCCAAGAGTCAAACTCCTGCTCGGCGGCGGCGCGGGCCGCTTTGGGCATCAGACCCAACGAATTGCCGCAGAAGTAGGCGCAAGGCTGCCCATTAGGGCCGGCCGGCAGGTGAAACTCCTGGCGGAAGGCGGCCAGTGGGTCGGTCGCGTCGAGGTGGGCGGCGGGTGTGGAAGCAAGGGCAGCAGTCATAAGGGCAAAGGTCGGCGCAAAGCCCGCGCCGGTGCTAACATAAGGTTATGGCCTTGCGGGCGAGCGCCACTAGTGGGCGCGAGCCGCCGTACCTAGGCCGTGGCCAAACCGCTCCGCCGAAAGCCCGAGCCAGTCCAGCGCGTTCTGGCCCAGCATTTGGGCTTTGATATCGGCTGAAACCGGCATGGAGCTGATGAGCTGGCCGGGTTCCAATTCGCCCAATGGGAAGGGATAGTCGGAGCCGAGCGTGATTTTATCGGCTCCCAGCGTCTTAATTAAGTAATCCAGCATCAGCGGGTCGTGCACCAGCGAGTCGACCCAGAACTTGCCCAGGTACTTGCGCGGGTTGTGGGGGTTATCCACGGCGCAGAGGTCGGGGCGCACCTGCCAGCCGTGCTCGATGCGCCCGATGGTGCTGGCAAACGAGCCCCCGCCGTGGGCCACGGCCACGCGTAGGTTGGGCAGGCGCTCCAGCACGCCGCCGAATATCAGCGAGCACAGGGCCAGCGTGCTTTCGGCGGGCATGCCCACCAGCCAGGGCAGCCAGTACTTGGGCATTTTCTGCTGGGCCATCATGTCCCAGGGATGCACGAATACGCAGGCGCCTAATTCCTCGGCGGCGGCGAAGATTTCGAACAGCTCGGGCGCGTCGAGATTCCAGTCATTCACGTGCGAGCCAATCTGCACGCCGGCCAGGCCGATTCTCAGGCAGCGCTCCAACTCCTTGATGGCCAGCTTGGGGGCTTGCATCGGAATGGTGCCTAGGCCCACGTAGCGGGTGGGGTAGCGGCGCACCACATCGGCAATGTGGTCATTCAGCAGCTGGCTCAAATCCAGGCAGTCCAGCGGCTGGGCCCAGTAGCTGAACATGACGGGCACCGTGCTCAGCACCTGCACCTGCACCCCAAACTGGTCGTACTCACGCATCCGTACTTCGGGGTCCCAGCAGTTGTCCTGCACTTCGCGGAAGAACTTGTCGTCCTGCATCATGCGGGCGCAGCAGGGCTTGTGGTGGTCGAGCCGGATGAAACCCCCATAGCCGTACCGCTGGGCCAAATCGGGCCAGCGCTCGGGCAGAATGTGGGTGTGAATATCGATGCTTAACAAGGGGTGGGGCAGGCGAGGGGTGGGGAATCATACCGTCAGGCTTCGACGGTGTTCAGCAGGACGCTGTGGTCATTATTCGGCCGCTGGGACTGCTGCGGGCGCGTCCATGTAGGTGCCGCAGTTCTGGCAGGTACGCAGGGCTTCCGAAGCCCAGAACTTGTTCATGATGGGCGGCAGCTGGGCCACGATGTCGGTGATGAGGGCGAACTCCTCGTGCAGCTTGTGGCCGCAGTTTTCGCAGTACCACTGGAAGCCGTCGGGTTCCTCAGTGGTGCGGTAGCGCTCCAGCACCATGCCCACGGTGCCGGCCGGGCGGCGCGGCGAGTGGGGCACATAAGGCGGCAGCAGGAACATCTCGCCGGGGCCAATATTGATATCCACCGGCTGGCCGTTCTCCATGATTTTCACGGTCATCGTGCCCTCAATCTGCCAGAATAGCTCCTCGCCGGCATCCACGTGGTAGTCTTTGCGGGCGTTGGGGCCGCCTACTACCATCACAATAAAATCCTGGTTGTCTTTGAATACCTGCTGGTTGCCCACCGGGGGCTTCAGCAAATGGCGGTGCTCATCAATCCACTGTTGAATGTTGAAGGGGCGGGCTAGCATGGGAGGGGCGGGGGTGAGTGAAGATTTCTCAAAAATAGCCAAGCAATAGTTCGCAGCCTGTAGGAATTACCGGCTGTTATTGGAGAATAATCAAGGAACGGGTTGCCGGCTTGCCGGCCTGAGTAAGCTGTAGCCATCGG
This sequence comes from Hymenobacter frigidus, assembly GCF_014640435.1. Taxonomy (GTDB): domain Bacteria; phylum Bacteroidota; class Bacteroidia; order Cytophagales; family Hymenobacteraceae; genus Hymenobacter; species Hymenobacter frigidus. The sequence continues at coordinate 24,301 of NZ_BMGY01000033.1, forward strand.
CAAAATTCTCTTCCCTAAAATCAGGGAAAGCCGCCTTAATGTAGCGGTGCGCTGCCCCATCCCGCCAGGCCGGGCTCACGAGCACGGCCGCCGGCTTGAAATGGAGGCGGAAGGCTCGGGCCGCCGCCGCCGACGGTGGCCGAACCACGGTATCGGCTGGTGCGCGTTGCAGACGCAGCAGCATGCTTAGCACCGAATCGCCGCGCTCGAAGGCCGCGAAGCGGGCATCCGGAACGCGGGATAGATAGGCGGAAAGTAACTTTTTGCGGTGATAGGGCTGGTGGAGGAAATTGACTAGCTCGACTTTGCCCACCTGTTTTTTTCCGTCAACGAGTCCCACTGGTATGGTGAGTAAGGCCTCGCCCGGTAGCACGGCCACTGCCTGGAAAACGGGTGGTAGCGCGGCCGACGAAGCCAGGGGAGGGGCCACCGGCCAGTACTCCAGGCCCACGGCAAGTAGCAGTATTGCGCTTAACGCCCACTGCCAGCGGGGCCGCCAGCTTGTCCAGCGCACTTCGAGCGCTGCGAACACCACTAGGGGCAAAAACAGGCTCACCAGCAGTACCCAACGCGTAGGGCAGCGGATGTTGTTGAAAAAAGGCACCAGATGCAAAAAGCCGGTGGGTAGGTTCAGCAGCGACTTGCCGAAAACGCGTAGCGCGGGCAGCGTCAGTAGCACGCTGAACAACAGCAGCCAGGCCAGGGGCTGCCCCTGCGGGTCTTGGTGGCGAACCGATGCCGGCTGGCGGCCCGGCCAGCCCCAGACCGCCAGGCCTAGCAGGGGCAGGGCATACCCCAAAAACATGACGTTTTCGATGGAGCCGGGCATGGTGTATAGCCGGGCGCTGCCGAAAAGCTGCTGTGCCCAGGCGAAGTTCAGCCAGCGGCTATTGGGCGGCGGCAGGAAGTAGCTGACCAAGTCGCCGCCCCACCAGAAGCCGCCGTTGTCGGGCACGCCCGCCAGGCGCAGCAGGCGGAGTGCGATGTGGCAAGCCACCAGCACCCCGGCCAGTACCAGCCAGGGCCGCCACTGTCCCCAGTTTACGCTTCCCAGGCGCAGCCAGAACCATAGCGCATACCCCAATGAAAAATAGAGAAGCGCGAACGTGATGTAGTAGTCGCTAAGCAACGTAAGCAGCCCCAGGCCGAAGCAGGCAGCTACCGCCCCCCAACTGCGTACCAGCGGCCACCGCCACCCCGCTCGAAACTCGAAGGCCCGCAGGAAAGCCAGCACGAAAAAAGGCACGGTGGCCGTCAGTACCAAGTTGTAGTGCTCGGGTAGGCGCAGCATTTTGTAGGGCGAGAAGGCAAAAACAAAGCCTGCCAGCCATTGCAGCAGCGGGTGCCGTACCCAGCGGCGCGCCAGCAGCCACGCGCCCGTGCCCGACAACGCGTATTGCCCAATCAGCATCAGGTTGAGGGCCAGCATCTCATTGCCTATTAGGGTATTAAGCAGGCCAATGATTGGCGTGTACGTCGTCATAAGCAGAGACGCGCCCTCCGGGTAAAGCAGCCAATCGGAGTAAAATGGGTTGTGCCCGCTGAGCAGCATTTCGCGGAAGTGCCACACGCTCCAGATTTGCATGTAGCCATCGTGGTCGGGCACGGCCGGAAACGCGGTAGCCAGCTGCGTGCCCAGCGGCCAGGTCCAGGCCAGGAATACGGCCGCGTAACTCAGCGTCACAACAAAGAGGCTACCCCGCCGAGCCGGATGTGACATAGTATGTTTTTCCATCAGAAAGCATTGTAGCGGTGACCAGCAGAACCGGGCCGCCGTGGTAATTTTGCCCGCGTTGCCTCCACAAAGCAACACCTCAATTCCCTTTGCCCCACCACTCCCGCCCCGCATGAGCCTTCCCTTTATCTCCCGCCGCGCCCTGGTGGGCGGCTCCACGCAAGGCATTGGCCGCGCCGTGGCCGAAGCCCTCGCCGCCCAGGGTGCCACCGTCACGCTGCTGGCCCGCGACGCGGCCAGGTTGCGCGAAGTAGCCGCTGCCCTGCCCACGCCCGCCGACCAAACCCACGATTTCCTGGTAGCCGATTTCTCCGACCCCGAAGCGCTGGCCGCTACCGTGCGCGACTACCTGAGCGCCACCGGCCGCACCGTTCACATCCTGGTGAACAACACCGGCGGCCCCGCCGGCGGCCCGCTGCTCCAAGCTACGCCCGATGATTTTCGGGCCGCCTTCGAGCAGCACCTGGTGGCCAATCACCTGCTGGCGCAAGCCGTGGTACCGGGCATGCAGGCCGCAGGTTTTGGCCGTATCATCAACATTATCAGCACGTCCGTGAAGGTGCCGCTGCCGGGCCTGGGCGTGAGCAACACCATTCGCGGGGCCGTGGCCAGCTGGGCCAAAACCCTGGCCAATGAGTTGGGCCCGCTCGGCATCACGGTGAATAACGTGCTGCCGGGGGCCACGCTCACCCAGCGCCACACCTCGCTCATCGAGAAGAAAACCGCGCAAACCGGCCAGTCGGCCGAGGCCATCGAAGCGGAGATGCTGAAAACCATTCCGGCCCGTCGCTTTGGCTTGGCCGAAGAAGTAGCGGCGGCGGTGGTTTTCCTGGCCTCGCCGACGGCCGGCTACATCAACGGCACCAGCGTGCCCGTGGATGGCGGCCGCACCGGCGCGTTTTGAGACGGGGAATGTAGCGTCAACAGCGCGTCGTACTTCGGCGGCTCCTTAACATGAGTGGAGCGTTTACCTTTGTTGCTTCCTGTTGCGCCCAATGCCTTTCCTGTGGTAAAATTCGACACGCTTTCCATCGTCATCCCGGTTTATAACGAAGCCCGCACCATCCACCAGATTCTGGACTTGCTGCGCGAGCTGCAGCTGGTGAACAACATCGGCAAGGAGATTATCCTCGTGAACGACTGCTCGACCGATGCCTCGGCCGATACCATCCGGGCCTACGCCGCGCGCTACCCCGAAATGGGCCTGCGCCTGCTGGAGCACGCCGTGAACCAGGGCAAGGGCACCGCGCTGCATACCGGCATCCGCGAAGCCACCGGCGACTACGTCATCATCCAGGATGCCGACCTGGAATACGACCCCGAGGAATATAATGTGCTGCTGAAGCCCATCCTGAAAGGCTTCGCCGATGTGGTGTTTGGCTCGCGCTTCCTGGGCGGCAACCCGCACCGCATCCTGTTCTTCTGGCACAGCATCGGCAATCAGATGCTCACCTTTTTCTCGAACATGGTGACCGACCTGAACCTGACCGACATGGAAACGTGCTACAAGCTGTTCCGGCGCGACATCATTCAGGGCCTGAAGCTGGAAGAAAACCGCTTCGGCTTCGAGCCCGAAGTAACCGCCAAAGTAGCGCGCGTCAAAGATGTACGCATCTACGAAGTGGGCATCAGCTACTACGGCCGCACGTATGCCGAAGGCAAGAAAATCGGTTGGCGCGATGGGTTCCGGGCCATTTACTGCATTGTCAAATATGGCTTGCTGGGGCAGTAGCGCGGCGCTTAATTCTCGACGCTGAGGGCAACGTCGTCCGCGTACACGTTCTCATTGCTGCCCTCCCGCCACAAGTAGCATTTGAGCTGGTTGATGTCCTGCACCGAATCGGGGAGGGCAAAGGTGTGTGACACCTGCTGCCACTCCTTAAACTTCTTAACCTCCTTGGCGAGAGCAACGCTGCCGTAGAATACCGGAGTGTCGCGTTCTGGCGAGTGCGTAATGGAGAGCACCAAGCTGCCCGGTACTTGGTCGTTGGGAGCCCACACCCACGCCGAAACGGTAAGCGTCCGGATTTTGGCGGTGCTCATCTTGCCAAGCGTGCGGATATACGTGTAGCTGAATTCGTTTTGGGGACCAACCACCAACGCGTGCTTGCCCGAATGCGCCCGTTCGGCGGTCACGCTAGCGTCGGAATTGCCATTCCAGCCTATCACGCTCTCAAAATCGTTCTGAGTCACCAATGTTCCCTTGATGACGGCTTCGTCTTTTTTGGCGCACGAGGCAAGTAGGGTAATTCCAACTAGCAAAGACCAGGGCAACAGGTTGAAGCGTATCAGTGACATGAAAATGGAGCGAATTATATGGGCACAAAACTAGCGCATTCATGCCAGCAATGCTGGGGGAACAGCTGTTCTACTTTTTGCTAAAAAGAGCAGGCGGTATGGGCGTTTCTTTTTACGCTAATCGGCGAGAGTATCTGCGGGTGCCACTTGTTGCCAGGCAGCACTTGGCTCAGAGCCTACGGGCCGGCCCATCACAAAAAGCGGATGCACCAGGGAGCCTACGCCTTGCCGCAAGTGGAGGGCGTAGGCCCCGGGGGGCAAAGGTGCCCACCGGGGTTTCCAGACCCCGCCGCCCGCTGCCGTACCACTGCTTACCAAGTGGCCGCGCAAGTCGCGGACGGCCCAGTTCACAGAATCGGGACTAGCCACGTGAATGCGCAGCTCCGGCACGCCCGCGTTTTGGGTCCAGGACGGGGCCCAGCGGCTGGCGATGGGTAAGGGCAAAAAAAGGTCGCAGGCCGGATTGTAGTTGTCGGTGAGCAATAAATTTAACTGGCTCGCGGCCCGGGGAGCGGGGGCCAACTGCCACTGCTGGAAGGTGGATTGGTCGAGGCGGCCCGGCTGGATTTCGGCGGGCAGCCACGCCAGCTCCGTTTGAGGAAAATCGCCGCCGGAACGCTGGACCGGCACAACGGCTGGCAGACGGCGCGGCCGGTATATTCGGATGTAGTCGATGGCCAACGTATCAGTGGCCTGGGTAGCCCAGGCGAGTGCCGTCATGTTCACGATGACCGACATGGCGCATCCCGCCGGGGCCAGCCGCGTTTCGTGGCGAATGGGCACGCCGTCGTAATAAAAAATCACGCCATCGGGCAGCCAGCTCACGCCGTAGGTGTGAAATTGCTCGTGCAGATTGCCGGTGGGGTCAGTATTGTAGTAGAGGCATTGGCAATCCTGGTCCTTCAGGCGGGAAGGCCGCCAATAGCCGCCCGGCGCAAGATGGAAGTTGTTGGAAAAGGCCTCCGCACTGCTTTCGAAGACGTCCAGCTCATCGGGCACCCCGCCAAAGAGCCAAAAGGCGGGCGCTGAAGTGGACGAAGATGGCTGTCGGGCTCGGACTTCGAAAAGCCCGTAGCTGAAACCTTCTTCCAGATGGCAATTGTAAGGCCGCAAAGAATCGTTGAGGTGCCGGCTGAACAGCATGGGGGCCGTGTAGGATAAGTTCCGGCCCCGGTAGGGCAACGGCTGGGCCAGGCGGTTCAGCGTCATGTTCAGCACCCCATTGGCCGAGTGCAGTGCCTGGCTTGTGTAATAACCCACCTCAACGGGTGATACCAGGGCGCGGCCCCACGGATAGAAAAACTGCCATCGCTCGGCCAACACAACGGTGTCGAGGGGAGTGTTGAATTCTTCGGCCCACTCCAATCGCCAATCGCCATAATTTATGCGACCCTGGGCGTAGGTATTCGGGCAAATGAGCCAGACCAGGAGTGTCAATCCGATGCTGTGAAGTAAATGAAAATGCTTCATGGAGCGTGAAATAGAAAAGCCGAGGCTTTTCGCCGGGCCAGCCAGGTGGTAAGATAGAAGCCCGCCACTCGGTGCGTGACTACAGGACAGGAAGCGAAGGGGAGGCAATGAAAAAAAGCATATGGAGGTACCGTAGCGCGTAAGGAGGGAGCAGTAAAACCCTGGGCTATTCACGATTTTGGGGCGGTATACTCGCCGATTGGGCCGTAGTTTTGATGGCCATGACCTTGGTTTGTAGCCGGCCGGGTTTATTTCAACCACTTCTTTACATGAGTTCAACTTTTCGCAAAGCGCATTGGCTGGGTATGGGTGGCGTCGCGTTGATGGCGGCTATACTGACGGCAATGTTGTTCTGGCCGGTGCTCCTTGACCCCAACGACCATTTTTTTACCGCCGGGGGCGATGCGCTTCAAAGTTATTACGCCACGGCATTCTACGCCCTGCACGACGTGGGCGACCGGTTCACGGGGATGAACTACCCGTACGGTGAGCACTTTAACTACCCCAACCTGCAGCCGCTCATTGCGCTGGTGCTCAATTTTTTGCAACGCCATGGCTTGCCAGCCGGGCAATACACTGTGGGCATTACCAACCTGTTGGCATTGGCCTCGCTGGTCGTTACGCCGGTGGTGCTGTATGCCATTCTGCGCCGCACCCGCCTGCCGGTGCTGTACGCGGCCGTACTGGCGATTATCATCGGGTTCATGTCGCCGCAGGTGCTGCGCCTCGATGCCCACTTATCCCTGAGCTACGGCTGCTTTGTGCCCCTGCTGTGGTACTGCATCATCCGCATGCAGGAAAACCCGCGGCAGTGGCGCTGGTACGTGCTTTTCGCCGTGGGCAGCCTGCTGATGGGGGCCGTGATGCTGTATTTTCTGGCCTGCGGCTGTTTCTTCCTGATGGCGCATGTGCTGGTGCTGGCCTGGCAGCAGCCCCGGCTGCGGCCGTGGCTGGGGCGGATGGTGCTGGCGGCGCTCTTGCCGCTGCTGCTGTTTCGGGGCTACCTCTGGGCCACCGACCATGTGACCGACCGCCCCCCTAATCCCTACGGCTTGCTGGTTTATGTGGCCTCCCCGGTATCGGTGTTTTTGCCGGTGCTGGGCCCGCTGCATGATTGGGGGCAGGAACACGGCTTCCCGCAGGCCGATGGCATGGAAGGGCTGTCCTACATCGGAGTAGTCGGTACGCTCACGTTGCTGGTTACCCTGGTGGTTGGCGGGTGGGCCATCGTGCGCCGCCGCCAATGGAACCGGCTGGGGCGGCTGGCGCTGCCGCTGCATCTGCGTACCGGCCTGTGGGCGGCCACCCTCCTGTTGCTGCTGGCCTTCGGCTTGCCCTTTAAGTGGCGGATGTTTGATTGGCTGACCGACCATTCGGGCCCCGTGAAGCAGTTCCGCTCCCTGGGCCGGTTTGCGTGGCCTTTTTATTACGTGGCTTCTACGTACACGGCCTACGTGCTGTACCGGCTGTGGCGCTACCTGCGCCGCCGACAGCTCAGGAAGTGGGCGTGGGTCGGCTTGCCGTTGCTGTTGCTTTGGGGCAGCGAGGCCTGGTGGCAGGTATCAGCCAAAGCCCTGCAGGTAACGCAAAGTACCGGAGCCAGTGCCTTCTTAAATCCAGCCAAAGACTTGATATCCCGGCTGACGTGGACGAACCGCAAGGTGTCAGATTTTCAAGCCATTCTTCCCCTGCCGTATTACAATATCGGAACTGACAAATTTGACCTGAGCGGCAGCGGCAACTCCATTTACCAGGCCGATAAAGCGTCGGCTACTACGGGGCTGCCGCTGCTGGCCTGCTACGTGTCGCGCGCGTCGGTAGGGCAGGCTATGCAGCATGTGCAGCTGCTGAGTAGCGAACTGGTGCCCAAGGAGCTGCTGACGCATTTTCCCAACAATAAGCCCCTGCTGCTGCTCGTAACTCCCGATGCGCTGACCGAAGCCGAGCAGCGCATCGTACGCTTGGGCAAGCTGCTGCTGCAGGCTCCCGAGGGTGCCCTCTACGAACTGCCCCTCGCGGCGTTGGCTGCCACCAGCTTGGTCCGTGAGCGCGCCCTGGCCAATTCGCTGTTGCCACGGCTGGCCCCGCGGCCCGGTGGCCTGCGGGTCACCACTCCGGCGGGGGTTATGCTACAGTCCTTCGACAAATCTCCTGACCGCCGCGGGCGCCTTGGCACCGGTGCATTCTACGACCCGAAGGAAGGCTTCTCCATTCTTTACGATGGGCAACTGCCCATGCCCGCTGATACGGGCCGCTACGAGGCCGGCGTGTGGATATACGGCAAAATGGACTACGGCTACGGCAACATGCAGGTCAAGCTCTACGATGCCGCCGGGCAGATGCTGGACCATCAGACGGTGGATGCCCGCCACGCCACCGAAGTGCTGAATGGTTGGGTGCGCGTAGTAGTGCCGTTTCGGCGCACCGCCCAAGCCGTTCGCATCGAGGTACTCTACGATACCCGAGGCCTGCTGGCCGACGACCTGCTCATCCGTCCTGCCAACGCCGACGTGTACTACTACAGCGGTCAGGGAAGTCGCCGGCAGGTAATCAAAAACACCTACCCGCTTGGTCCGTAGCCGACTGCTGCGTACTGGCTTGCCACAGCTTTTGCTGCCCGGATGGCGAAACCCGAGAAGAGAAACACAATAGCTTGGCAGTACCGCTAATACCAAGCAGCCAATGCCTGCTCCAGCGTGCTGGCACTGAGCGGCGCACCGGAGCAGGCCGAGCGTGGCTATGGTTCGATGGTCACGCGCAAATCATCGAGGTAAACGGGCTGGGTGCCAGCCGTGCGCCAAAGGTATAGGCCGAGCGTGTAGGTCGGCAGGATATTTTCGGGTAGGGTGATAACCTTGCTTATTTCAACCCATTTGCCGGGGGAAGCTGATTTTTCAAGTGGCAGGCCTTCCCACATCAGGGGTTTCTCGGCGGGCGTGGCGGGGTTGCCCACCGTCACGACCAGCGAGGCGCTGGCACCGGTAACGAGGAATGCCCAAGCCGAAACCTTTATTTTTTTGATGCGGGTGCCACTCAGGTTGCCCAGTGGCGCGGTGTAGCCCAGGCTGTATTCGTGGGTGCCATCTACTTTGAGGGCGTAATTGCCGGAGTGCGCTTTTTCGCGGGTGAGCGTGCCATTCATGGCATCGGGTATCCACCCGGCCAGGGTATCGAAGTTGGCATCGACCAGTACGTTGGGGTCGATGACCGACTCGGTGCTGCCGCCACAGCCGGCCAGGTTCAGCGCAGCCAGTGCGCCCATCGAACGGAGAAGTTTTTTCATGAAGAAAGAGAAAACGGAGAGTTTCGGAGAAATAAAGCAGTTAAAAACCGGCGGTGCTACCACAGCTCGGTCAGCAGTAGGTCGTCGGCGTACACGGGGCTCGTCACATCCTTGGCAAAAAGGTAGACTACGAGCTGGCTTCGCGACGAAAAATTGGTATTCAGCGGAATGTCTAGGTCGCGGCTCACCCATTTCCAGGCCCCAAACGGGCTGCTGTCGTTCAGGTAGACCTCCTTGCGAAAGACGGGGTTGTCCGGGTTGTCGGGGTTGGTGATGGCCATCACCAACACGGCATCGTCCCGAAAACCGGGCACCCACACCCAAGCCCCGAGCGTGATACGGCGCGGCCGGTGCGAAAACAGTTGCCCCAGCTCGGCGCGAAACGTGGGCGAATACGGATGCTGCGGGTCTACGCGGAGCGAAAATTTGCCCGAGTGGGCTTTGTCGGTTGCCAGTTGGGGCAGCATGGCGGGGGCCCAGCCCCGGAAGCCTTCAAAATCGGTGCGCGCGAGCTCGCGCTGGCGGGGCGTGGGGCGGCCGTCGCGCGGGTGGCAGCCGGCCAACAGAGCCACCACCACACCGGCTAAACAACCAATTTGAAGAAAAGAGCAGATTTTCATGGGGCGGCGAAACGAGCAGCAGTCGGGAATGAGAAGCCTTACCAGGGGCGCAGGCGGTTGCGGCGGCGCAGGATAATGGCCGGTGCCCGACCCACCATCTCGAAGCTGGCGGCCATGGCTTCGCGTTGGTCGGCCGGCAACTGGGCAAACAAGGCGGGGTTTATGGCCACGTAGTCGAGGCTATCGAAGGCCATGCGCCCCAGAAAATCGTCGGCTTTGGTAGTGGCCACGCTTGGTGGAATCCACGTCAGGCCCCGGCGGTCGAAGTACACCTGCGAGATGTTGGGGGCCCGCTCGTTGAAATAGAGCACATTGGTCGCAGCCGGCACGCCGGCTTGCGCCATTTCGGCGGCCCCACCGCGCATCCAGACGTGTGCCCACGGCGAGAAGGGCAGGTAATCGTCGCTGGAGCGGCGCTGCAGGCGCTTGTAGCCGTTGGCCGCCAAAAAGAACACCAGCACGGCCAGGCCTACCGTGGTGCCGTAGCGCACCGGACCCGTGTATTGGCTTAGATTGAGCAGGGCCAGCACCAGCAGCAGCACCGCGGGGGGCAAGCCCGCGCAGATGATGTAATAGTCGTGTACGCCAAACTGCGCACCCATCAGCTGCGCGAACAGCAGCCCGATGGCCACCGCGGCCAACAGTAACAGCGTGAGCGGCAGGTACCGCCCCAAGTTGCGCCGCAGAAAAATAATCAGCAGTACCCCGCACACGGCCAGCGTGCGGTACTGCGTGATGGTGGCATACTCAAGTAACCAGCCGCGGCGCACGTCCCGCAGCACATCGTGCAAGGTTTCCGGGTCGGGAATGGGCCGGGCCGCCGCCAGGAACTGCCCGGATTGGTATGTTTCATTCAGGTGCTGGTTGTGCAGAAAAAAGCCCACCACTGTTGCGAGTACCAAGGCCACAAGCCCCAGAAATTCGAGCCGCTGCCGCAGCGTCAGCCGGTCGGGCTGCATGAATGCCCACAGCACCGTGATGCCCGCTACCGCGCTCAGGTGCAACACGGTGGTGGTTTTGATGAGCGCCGCTAGGCCCAGCACCAGCACCGCCACGCGCAGGTCGGGAAAGTGCCGGCTTTCGAAGAAACGCGCCCAATAGTAATACCCTACAAAGCTCAGACTCAGACTAAAAGGGTCGGGTAAGAAGCCACCCGCGTAAAACGCGAAAAACGGCGAAGCCAGCAAAAACACGCCCGGTACCAGCCCGGCCACAAAGTGCCCCGTGCGTTCAAACACCAGCCGGAACAAGTAGTAGAAGCCGAGCAGCGTAACGGCCACATCCAGCAGCCGGAACAGCGTGACGATGCTGCCCCGCCCGAATACCAGGCCGCCCAAAGCCGCCAGGTAAGCTTGTAGCGGAAACTCGACGCCTGTGACGCCCCCGATGGATTCCAGCGAAGATGTGCGCGGCGTAAAGAAATCGAACCCGTAATCGTAGAAATTAAGCGCCAGCGAAAGCCGGTCGGTTTGCGCCCAAGTGTGGATGCCGTTGGGCAGGTCGTTGAGATACGGCCCGTAGAAAAAAGCCCCGAGGATAATGAAGAATAGCGCCGCCGCTACATGATAGGGGCGCGGCCGGAACGACCGCACCGAAGCAACGGAAAAAAACATATAACTTGAGCGTCAGCAGTTGTAGAGCAAAGAAAGGATGAGCAAAGGTAGGACATGACACGCGGGTGCTGTATTTCAATCGTGTACTTTTGTCAGACATGGATTTAACCTACGAAGCCAAATACCACCAGCTCGAAGAAGAGCACTGGTGGTTTGCCAGCCGCCGCGATGCGGTATACGACCTGATTAAACAACTGAAACTGCCCATCTCAGCGGCTATTCTGGAGATTGGCTGCTCGGGCGGGCCGCTGATGCAGCGCCTGCGCGCCGCCGGCTACACCGACCTGACGGGCATTGATGTGAGCGTACCGGCCATTGAGTTGGCCCAGGCCCGCGGGGTGCCTAATGTGTCGGTAATGGATGGGGCAGCTTTGACATTCGGCGACGCTCGATTCGACCTGGTAATTGCTTCCGATGTGTTGGAACATATTGAGGATGAGGTTCGTGCATTGCGCGAATGGACCCGCGTGCTCAAGCCGGGCGGGCAGCTGCTGGTGTTTGTGCCCGCCCACGCCTACCTCTGGAGCGAGCACGATGTGGTGAATCACCACTTCCGGCGCTATTCGCGGCAGGACCTGACCGCTGCTATCCAGCGGGCCGGCTTATCCGTCGAGCGCAGCTCGTTTTGGAATACGGCCATGTACTTTCCTACGGCCGCGCTGCGCCTAGGCCGGCGGCTGGTGTCCGGGCCGGTGTCGCCAGTGAAAAAGGCAGGCGCCACCGGCGACCTGCATCATTTCGCCGGACCGGCTAATACGTTACTGCTGCAATGGGTGAAATTCGAAAATCGCCTGTTGCGGCACCTAAACCTGCCATTAGGCGTGAGTGTATTTGCCCTGGCTCAAAAGCCGGCCTGATTTTCCCCTTTCCGAAGTATTCGTAAGCCCGCGTGGAACTGTCCGTCATTATTCCCATCTACAACGAGGAAGCTAACATCGATGAGCTTTATCAACGCCTGCTGGGGGTGTTGGAGCCCATGGCCCTGCCCGGAGGCTTTGAGCTGGTATTTGTCAACGATGGCTCCCGCGACCACTCGCTGCCCTTGCTGCTAAACCTGGCTGCGCGCGACGCCCGGGTGCGCTACATCGACTTCAGCCGCAATTTTGGGCATCAGGTGGCCGTCACCGCCGGTCTTGACCGGTCGAGGGGCGAGGCCGTAGTCATCATCGATGCCGACCTGCAGGACCCGCCCGAGCTGATACCGCTGCTCTACCAGAAAATGCACGAAGGTTTTGAGGTGGTGTACGCCAAGCGGCGCTCGCGGCAGGGCGACAGCGCGGCTAAAAAGCTCACCGCCCGGGTATTTTACCGCTTGTTGGCCCGTATTACCAGTGTTTCCATCCCCGTCGATACCGGGGACTTCCGCATTATCTCGCGCAAAGTGGTAGATGGCCTGCGGCTGATGCCCGAGCAGAACAAGTTTATCCGAGGGCAGATTTCGTGGATTGGTTACCGGCAGACATTTATTGAGTACGACCGGGCCGGGCGCGGGGGCGGCGAAACCGGCTACACCTACCGTAAAATGCTGCGCTTTGCGCTGGATGGTATCACGGCATTCTCCGACTTGCCCCTTAAAGCGGCCACTATCACGGGCTTTGCAGTGTCGGGAGTGGCTTTTCTGGTGGGGCTCTATACCTTATATTCCCGCTTTGTGACCCACGATTATGAGCCGGGCTGGCCTTCGCTCATGGTGAGTATTCTGTTCCTGGGTGGGGTACAACTGATTTCGGTGGGCATCATTGGCGAGTATATAGCGCGGCTGTCGGCCAATGTTCGTCAACGGCCCCTGTACCTGATATCCAATACCAATACGGCACCCTTGCCCAGCCCGCCCGCTCATTAGTACCCGTCCGCCTGGCAGGTTGTTGGGGCATTGGTACTGGCAGAGTAGCATTCGCAGCTTTCTCTCTTATGCGCATTCATAATTACCTCAACGGCCAGTTGGTGCCGCCCCATTCCGGCCGCTACCTCGACAATGTGGACCCCGCCACCGGCCAGGTCTACGGCCAGATTCCGGACTCCGATGCCACCGATGTGGCTACCGCCGTAGCCGCCGCCGAAGCGGCCCTGCCCGCCTGGCGCAAGTTGCCCGCCGAGGACCGCGGCCGCATCCTCGTCCGCATCGCCGACCTGATTGACGCCAACCTTGAGCGCCTGGCCCGCGCCGAAAGCCAGGACAATGGCAAGCCCCTCAGCCTGGCCCGCGCCATGGACATCCCCCGGGCGGCCTCCAACTTCCACTTTTTCGGTACCGCCGCCGGCCACTTCGCTACCGAAGCCCACGTGCAGGAAGGCGTGGCCGTGAACTACACCGTACGCCACCCGGTGGGCGTGGTGGGGTGCATTTCGCCCTGGAATCTGCCGCTTTACCTCTTTACCTGGAAAATTGCACCCGCTTTGGCCGTGGGCTGCTGCGTGGTAGCCAAGCCCTCGGAAATCACGCCCGCCACCGCCTTTTTGCTGAGCGAGCTGTGCATGGAAGCCGGGTTGCCAGCGGGCGTGCTCAATATTATTCACGGCAATGGCCCGAGCTGCGGGCAGGCCATCGTGGAGCATCCGGGTATTAAGGCCATCAGCTTTACGGGCGGCACGGCTACCGGGCGGCATCTGGCCCGCACCGCTGCGCCGCTGTTCAAAAAGCTGAGCCTGGAGTTGGGCGGCAAAAACCCCAACCTGATTTTTGCCGATTGCGACTTAGCTGCCGCCGTGACTACCAGCATCCGCAGCAGCTTTGCCAACCAGGGCCAGATTTGCCTCTGCGGCTCACGTATTTTCATCGAGCGCCCGATTTATGAAGCGTTCAAAACCGAGTTTCTCCGGCAGCTCAAGGACCAGAAAATCGGCGACCCACTCGAAATGGATACGAAGCAGGGAGCTTTGGTGAGTGAGGCTCATTTAACTAAAGTGCTCGATTACATCAGGCTGGCTCACGAAGAAGGCGGCACGCTACTAACCGGCGGCCACCGCGCCATTGTGTCCGGCCGCTGTGAGGGCGGCTATTTCCTGGAGCCCACCGTGTTTGAAAGCCTGCCTTTCGATTGCCGCACCAACCAGGAGGAAATATTCGGCCCCGTCGTCACGCTCACGCCTTTCGATACCGACGAGGAAGCCTTGCACATGGCCAACAGCACCGACTACGGCCTGTCGGCCACTATCTGGACGCGCGACCTGCAGCGGGCCCACCGCGTGGCGCACCAGCTGCACAGCGGCATCGTCTGGATAAACACCTGGCTGCACCGCGACCTGCGCACGCCCTTCGGTGGCATGAAGAACTCCGGGGTCGGCCGCGAGGGCGGGTTGGAGGCGCTGCGGTTTTTCACCGAGGCGCAAAATGTGTGCGTGAAGCTCTAAAAAGTCACGCCGGCGTAGGCCTCAGCCAGTGGCACCTGGCAGCCGATGCTGGCTAAATCGAGTACCGCAGCTAAGTCGCGGGTTTCCGCAAACAGCCAATTGCCGTTGGGTTGGCGTGTGTACAGTTCGGCCAGACAGATTCTGGAATCCAGCATCAGGTATTGTTGTAGGCTGGAAATCTGGCGGTAAAGCATGAATTTTTCGCTCCGGTCCTTGTCGGCGGTCGAGGCGGACAGCACTTCTACTAATAGAGTGGGATTGAGCAGCGTTTCCGGCTTGCGACTTTCGTTGAATTCCGGCTTGCCGCAGACAACCGTTACATCGGGGTACACGTAGGCGCTTACATTTAAAATTTGCAGGCGTTGGTCGCTGCCCACTACGGCGCAGCTTTTGCCGCGCAACTGCACATTCAACGCGCTACCAACATTCATGCAAATGCGGTTGTGTACGTAGCTGGCCCCGGCCATCGCTCGAATCTCACCATAGAAATACTCGTGCTTCTCCAAGGCTTCGCATTCAAGGCGCAAATACTCGTCGGGCGAAACGTGAGCGGTGGCGGTGATTTCAAAAGCAGCTTGGCCCATGACGTTATCAGAATAAGGTGTTTACTCAAAAGTACGAAGCCAAGCCCGGCCTTGTCCTTACCTTTGCGAGCCGAACCGCCCTTCTGCCTGCATGCCCCATTCCACCCCCGACTACTACGCCCATTCCACGGCCATCCTCGACGAGGGCTGCCAGATAGGCGAAGGCAGCCGCATCTGGCACTTTTGCCATATCTGCGCCGGGGCCGCTATTGGTGAGCACTGCAACTTGGGGCAGAACGTGTTTGTGGCCGACGGCGTGACCCTGGGCCGCAACGTGAAGGTGCAGAACAACGTGAGCCTCTACGGCGGCGTAATCTGCGAAGATGACGTATTTCTGGGGCCTTCCGTGGTTTTTACCAACGTGAAAAATCCGCGCAGCGCCGTGCCGCGCAAAGGTGCCGGTCAGTACCAGTCTACCTACCTCGAGCAGGGCGTGACAATAGGAGCCAATGCCACCATCGTGTGCGGAGTCCGGCTGGGCCGCTACGCCTTTGTGGGGGCCGGCAGCGTGGTCACGCACGACGTTCCGGCCTATGCCCTCGTATACGGCACGCCCGCCCGCCCGCAGGGCTGGATGAGCGCCTACGGTCACCGCCTGACCTTCGACGACCAGCACCGGGCCACCTGCCCCGAAAGCGGTGAGCAATACGAGCTGAGCGAAACGACTCAAACCGTGCGCCCGCTCCCCAAAAACGACAAACGAACCTCGAAAAACTAACTACGTGTACGACCAACTATTGCGCAAAGAGGCCACCCTGGCCGTCATCGGCCTCGGCTACGTGGGCTTGCCCATTGCCCTCGAATTCGCGAAGCAGCTCAAGGTGATTGGCTTCGATATCAACGCCGGCCGCGTGGCCCAGATGAAACAGGGCATCGACCCGAGCGGAGAGCTGGAAAAAAAGGATTTTGAAGGCTGCGACATCACGTTCACCGATTCGCTGGAGGTGTTGCGCCAGGCGCAATTCTACATCGTGGCCGTGCCTACGCCCATCGACGAGCACGCCCAGCCCGACCTCAAACCGCTACTCGGGGCCTCGGGCTCGGTGGGCAAGGTGCTGAAAAAGGGCGACTACGTGGTGTTCGAAAGCACCGTATACCCCGGCTGCACCGAGGAGGACTGCATTCCGGTAATGGAGCGCCTCTCGGGCCTGAAATTCCCGACCGATTTCAAGGTGGGCTACTCGCCCGAGCGCATCAACCCCGGCGATAAGGAGCACACCCTGCGCCGCATCGTCAAAGTGGTGAGCGGCAACGACGAGGAAGCCCTCGACACCGTGGCTAAAGTATATGAGCTGGTGGTGGATGCCGGCGTGCACCGCGCCAGCAGCATCCGCGTGGCCGAGGCCGCCAAAATTATCGAAAATACCCAGCGCGACGTCAATATTGCGTTGATGAACGAGCTGTCGATGATTTTCGACCGCATGAACATCAACACCTACGAAGTGCTGGAAGCGGCGGGCACCAAGTGGAATTTCCTGAAATTCTCGCCCGGTCTGGTGGGCGGCCATTGCATCGGCGTCGACCCCTACTACCTGACTTACAAGGCGAAAGAACTGGGCTACGATGCCAAAGTTATTCTCTCGGGCCGCACCACCAATGACAACATGGGAGCCTATATCGCCCGCAAAACGGTGCAGATGATGATTAAAAAGGGCAAGGACGTGGCCAAAAGCCGCGTGCTGGTGATGGGTGCTACGTTCAAGGAAAACGTGGAGGACATCCGCAACTCGAAAGTGGCCGACGTGATTCAGGAGCTGAAAAACTTCTCAGTAAACGTGGATATCGTTGACCCGCACGCCGATTCCAACGAGCTGCATCACGAGTACGGCTTCCGCCTGACCCACAACGACGATGTGCGCACGGACTACGACGCCGTGATTGTGGCCGTGAGCCACCTGCCCTACGCCGATAAAGACGAGGCCTACTTCCAGTCCATCACCGCCGACAACGCGGTGCTGGTCGACATCAAAGGCCTGTACCGGGGCAAAATGAAGGATTTGCAGTACTGGAGTTTGTAATAATTGACCAGCTAGAAATGAGCAAAATTCTTGTCACCGGCGGCGCCGGCTATATCGGTTCCCACGCCGTTGTTGAATTGCAGCAAGCCGGCTATCAGCCCATTATTGTTGATAACTTCAGTAATTCGCAGGAGTCGGCGTTGGCGGGTATCGAGTCGATTCTGGGGACTTCGGTGCCCATTTATCGCATCGACTGCGCCGATGAGGCTGCTTTGCGCGGGGTGTTTCAGGCTGAGCCCGGCATTGCGGGTGTCATTCACTTTGCCGCCTTCAAGGCCGTGGGAGAGTCGGTGGAGAAGCCACTGGCATACTTCCGGAACAATGTAGGCTCCTTACTGACGCTGCTGGCCGTGATGCCCGAATTTGGGGTTGAAAACCTGGTTTTTTCATCATCCTGTACCGTGTATGGCATTCCCGATGCGCTGCCCGTGACTGAGGCCACGCCGACCAAACCGGCTTCGTCGCCCTACGGTCGTACCAAGCAAATGTGCGAGGACATCATGCACGATGTATCGGCCGCATCGACCAACAAGCTCCGCACCATTCTGCTGCGTTACTTCAACCCAATTGGAGCGCACGAATCAGCCAAAATCGGCGAGTTGCCCTTGGGTGTACCCAATAACCTGGTGCCCTTCATCACGCAAACGGCGGCGGGCATTCGCGAGAAGCTAACCATCTATGGCAATGACTACGACACGCCGGATGGCACTAATATCCGCGACTACATCCACGTAGTAGATTTGGCGAAGGCGCACGTTGTAGCGGTGCAGCGCCTGCTTGACCACAAAGCCAGCGAAACGGTTGAAACTTTTAATGTTGGAACAGGCCATGGTAACACGGTGCTCGAGGTAGTACAAGCCTTCGAACAAGCCAGCGGTCAGAAGCTAAACTACAGCATTGGTTTGCGCCGCCCGGGCGATGTGCCGGCCATCTATGCCGATGCCACGAAGGCGGAGCAAGTGCTGGGGTTCAAAACGGAAACATCTCTGCTCGACTCGCTGGCCAGCTCCTGGAAGTGGCAGCAAACGTTAAAATAAATGTGAGAAATGAGAAAATGCGGAGGTGTGCTGAATGACCGTCGCCATTATTTTCACATTTTCACATTCCACACATTTTCACATTTATAAAAATGAAAATTCTCATCACCGGTGGTGCCGGTTTCATCGGCTCCCACGTAGTTCGGTTGTTCGTTTCGAAATACCCCGACTATCAGATTCTGAACCTCGACGCGCTGACTTACGCCGGTAATCTGGAGAATCTGCGCGACGTTGAGAACGCGCCGAATTACCGCTTTATCAAAGGCGATATTGCGGACCAGTCGTTCATCGACCAGTTGTTTGCTCACGAAGAGCCCGATGCCGTGATTCACCTCGCGGCCGAATCGCACGTTGACCGCAGCATCACCGACCCGATGTCGTTCGTGAAAACCAACGTCATCGGCACGGTGAACCTGCTGAATGCGGCCCGCAACCTGTGGCACCCCGGCGGCTACGACGGCCACGTTTTCTACCACGTGAGCACCGATGAAGTGTATGGCTCGCTGGATTTCGGCCCCGAAATGTTCACCGAGGAAACTTCCTACGACCCGCGCTCGCCCTACTCGGCTTCCAAAGCCAGCTCCGACCACTTTGTGCGCGCTTGGCACCACACCTACGGCCTGCCCATCAAACTGAGCAACTGCTCGAATAACTACGGCCCCAACCACTTCCCCGAGAAGCTGATTCCGCTGGCCATTCATCGCCTGCGCACCGGCCAGCCGGTACCCGTGTACGGCAAAGGTGAGAACGTGCGCGACTGGCTCTTCGTGAAAGACCACGCTACGGCCATCGACGCGGTGTTCCACAAGGGTAAAAACGGCGATACCTACAACATCGGCGGCGTGAACGAGTGGCAGAACCTCAAGCTCATTGAGCTGCTCTGCGACGTGGTGGACCAGAAAACGAGCCAGGAGCAGGGCACTTCCCGCAAGCTCATCAAATTCGTGACCGACCGCGCGGGCCACGACATGCGCTACGCCATCGACTCGAGCAAAATAATGAACGAACTGGGCTGGAAGCCGAGCGTGACCTTCGAGCAGGGCCTGGCTCAAACCGTGGATTGGTACCTCGCCAACGAAGAGTGGCTGAACAGCGTGACCAGTGGTGCCTACCAGGATTACAACCAGAAGCAGTACGCGGGACGATAAGGAAATTAAAAATTAAAAGTTGAGAATTAAAAATGACGCCAGTGGTAAACACAGCGGAATTTAATGGCCAATTTTTAATTTTTAATCCATAATTTTTAATTCAAAACCAACGTGTACGAAAACCCTTTCCACGAGCAGCCGCTCGATAATCTGACTTTTCTCGTTACCGGCGGCGCGGGCTTCATCGGCTCCAACATCGTGGAGTATTTGCTGAAATACGGCGTGAAAAAGGTGCGCACGCTGGACAACTACTCCAACGGCTTCCGCAAGAACCTGGCACTGTTTGCTGGCGATGCCCGCCTGGAAATCATGGACGGCGACATTCGTGACGCCGCTACTTGCGCCGCTGCCTGCGAAGGCGTGGACGTGGTGCTGCACGAAGCGGCACTCGGCTCGGTGCCCCGCTCCATCAAAGACCCGGTGCTGACGAATGACGTGAACGTGGGTGGCTTCGTGCAAATGCTCACCGCCGCCAAAGACGCGGGCGTCAAGCGTTTTGTGTACGCGGCGTCGTCCTCGACTTACGGCGACCATCCCGGTCTGCCCAAGGTGGAGGACCGTATTGGCAAGCCGCTCTCGCCGTATGCCGTGACGAAGTACGCCAACGAGCTGTACGCCGACGTATTCGGCCGCACTTACGGCATGGAAATCATCGGCCTGCGCTACTTCAATATCTTCGGCCCGCGCCAGGACCCGGGCGGAGCCTACGCGGCCGTGATTCCGTTGTTCATCGACGCCATTCTGCAAAACCAGGCCCCCACGCTCAACGGCGACGGCGGCCAGACCCGCGACTTCACCTTTGTGGAAAACTGCGTGGAAGCCAACATCCGCGCCGCGCTGGTGCAAAACCCGGAGGCCCTGAACCAGGTGTACAACATCGCGGTGGGTGACCGCACCTCGCTGGTGCAGATGTACGACATCCTGCGCGAAGAAGCTGGCTCGGACCTAGCCCCGGTTTTCGGCCCCGACCGCGCCGGTGATATCCGCGACTCACTGGCTGATATTTCCAAAGCAAATCGCCTGCTGGGCTACCAGCCGCAAGTGCGCATCCGTGAAGGCCTGCGCCAGACGCTGGCTTGGTTCAAAGCCAACCAGGAGTTCATTCAGGCAAGAAATTAATAAAGCGTCATGCTGAGCGCGGCCGAGGTATCTCGCCCGCTTCGATGAACAATTGAGTTGCTGTCCTGAGCGAGATGCTTCGGCCGCGCTCAACATGACTGTTCTGTCATAACCAGTACCAACACCCACCCCATGAAAGGTATCATCCTCGCCGGCGGCTCCGGCACCCGGTTGCACCCGCTCACTCTGGCCGTATCGAAGCAGCTTATGCCGGTGTACGATAAGCCGATGATTTACTACCCGCTGTCGATTCTGCTATCGGCGGGTATTCGGGAAGTGTTGATTATCACTACGCCCCACGACCAGGAGCAGTTCAAAAAGCTGCTTGGAGACGGTACGAACCTGGGCTGCGATTTTCAATATGTGGTGCAGGAAGTACCCAATGGCCTGGCGCAGGCATTTGTGTTGGGAGCTGATTTTATTGGTAAAGACAAAGTGGCGCTGGTGCTCGGTGACAACATTTTCTACGGTGCGGGCTTGGAAGAATTGCTCAAATCGAACAACGACCCCAGCGGTGGCGTGGTGTTCGCCTACCACGTGCACGACCCCGAGCGCTACGGCGTGGTGGAGTTCGATGCCGATAAAAAAGCCCTCAGCATTGAGGAAAAGCCAGCCAAGCCGAAGAGTAATTACGCCGTGCCCGGCCTGTATTTCTACGACAACGACGTGGTAGAAATTGCCAGGAACTTAGAAATGAGCCCCCGCGGCGAATACGAAATCACGGACGTGAACCGCGAGTACCTGAAGCGTGGCACCCTGAAAGTGGGCATCCTTGGCCGGGGCACCGCCTGGCTCGATACGGGCACGTTCGAAAGCTTGATGCAGGCCGGCGAGTTCGTGAAAGTAATCGAGCAGCGCCAGGGCCTGAAAGTAGGCTCGATTGAGGAAGCCGCTTACCGCCAGGGCTTCATCAATGCCGACCAGCTCCGGGCTATTGCCGCGCCGCTGCGCAAAAGCGGCTACGGCGACTACCTGATGAACCTGCCCGAACAGCTGCTGATGGAAGGCTAGGATTTGTCATTGCGAGCGTCGCGCAGCAATCCGTCGGGTTCTCAGTGAATAACCGCTCAAGATGTGTAGGCAGCCTCGGTACCGCACAGTGACCTGGCTTTTCACATTTAAAAAGCCAGGTCACATTACCGGGCTGGTCGCATCGAAAGGACGGGTTGCCGCGCGTCATGCCTGGCTTTCGGGTAATGCGGGCCGGTCATGAAGTCGCAGCTTGCTACCCTGCCCACCGGTTGCTACCTAGCCCTTATTTATTCCGATGTCTTTCCTCAACCCCGGTGGCCGACTACTTTGGGTCGGTGCGATTTTAGTTGGCGCACTCTCCTCGGCCCAAGCCCAGCGCCCGCCCCGCGTAGCTACTCACGCCGACTCGGTGCGGGCCGCCCGCAACGCCAAAATCGAGTATTTCCCGGCCCAGTTTACGTTGGTGAGCGGCAAGCAGGTGCGGGGCTACGTCACGGGCTACGCCCTGTTCATGCACAAGCAGGTGGAGTGCTACGAAACGCCGCCCGACCAGCTGCCGCACCCGCCCATGAAAGCCCTGGCTATTGAGCGCATCCAAACCATGACGGTGGACGGCCACACCTTGGATGCCCTCACCAAAAACGGCAAGACTTTGGGGATGCTGGCTGAGAATATGACGCCGGTCGCCGGCACCAAAACCTACGGCTACTTCATCACCAAAGCCGACATGTACATTCCCATTCCACTGATGCCGATGGTTATGCTTATTCCAGTGGGCTCGCACGACAAGTATTTCTGGTACGTGCAGCCCGCTGGTGGGCTCATTCGGGAAGTGCCGCGCTCCGGCAAAGCGTTTGCGGCCCTGATGGCCACCGCTTTTGCTGATTACCCCGAGCTGGCCGCCCGCGTCCGGCAGCAGGCCCCGGATGCCGGCTATAAGAACATGCCGGCATTGGTGCAGGAATACAAGGCGCATTTTGCCCCCGCCAAATAGTCCCCGCAAACGTGGGAACGAAGCAACTTTTCCGAAAGAATACGCTTTGTAGTAATACCTTTTAGTCCCCGAAATCTGCCTTTTATGGCCAAAGCAAGAACCGTATTTTTCTGCCAGAGCTGCGGCGCGCAGTCGGCCAAGTGGATAGGCCATTGCCCGGTGTGCGGCGAGTGGAACACCTACGTCGAGGAAGTTATTCAAAAAGAAACCGTGGCCACCACCACCGGCCAGTGGAAGCCCGCCAGCACCGTGCCCGGCGGCAACACCAAGAAAGCCGCCAAGTCGGTGCCGCTCGGCGATATTCTGGCCGAAGACGAGCCCCGCATTCTCACTCCCGACGGCGAGCTGAACCGGGTGCTCGGCGGTGGCATCGTACCCGGTTCCATCATCCTGATTGGTGGTGAGCCCGGCATCGGCAAAAGTACGCTCATGCTGCAAATTGCCCTCAGCCTACGCCAGATGAAGGTGCTCTACGTGAGCGGTGAAGAAAGCGAGGCCCAGATAAAAATGCGGGCCGAGCGTCTGGCCGACGGCCAGCACCCTGGCTGCTACATTCTCACCGAAACCAACACCCAGAACATCTTCCGGCAGATTGACCAGGTGCAGCCCAACCTCCTCGTCATCGACTCCATCCAAACCATGCACTCCACGCTGGTGGAAAGCGGCGCGGGCAGCGTGAGCCAGGTGCGCGAATGCACCGCCGAGTTCCTGAAATTTGCCAAGGAAACCAGTACGCCGGTCATGCTCATCGGCCACATCACGAAGGATGGCAGCATTGCCGGCCCCAAAATCCTGGAGCACATGGTGGATACCGTTCTGCAGTTCGAAGGCGACCGGCACATGAGCTACCGCATTCTGCGCACCACCAAAAACCGCTTCGGCAGCACCTCTGAACTAGGTATTTACGAGATGCAGGGCGACGGCCTGCGCCAGGTGAGCAACCCCTCCGAAATCCTGCTTTCGCAACGCGGCGAGAGCCTGAGCGGCATGGCTATTGGGGCTACGCTGGAAGGCAACCGCCCGCTGCTGGTTGAAGTGCAGGCCCTGGTGACGCCCGCTACCTACGGCACGCCGCAGCGCAGCAGCACCGGCTTCGATGCCAAGCGCCTGCAAATGCTGCTGGCCGTGCTGGAAAAGCGCGCCGGCCTGCGCCTGGGCCAGCACGACGTATTTCTGAACATCGCCGGCGGCCTGCGCCTCGACGACCCCGCGCTGGATATGGCCGTGTGCGCCGCCGTGGTTTCCTCGCTCAACGACGTGCCCATTCCCGGTAATGTATGCCTGGCCGCTGAAGTGGGTCTGAGCGGTGAGATTCGGGCCGTGAGCCGGCTCGACCAGCGTCTGGCCGAGGCCGAAAAGCTGGGCTTCCGAGAAATGTATGTTTCGCAGTTCAACGGCAAAGGCCTCGACCTGGCTCGTTTCGGATTGAAAGTACACGCCGTGAGCCGCCTCGATGAAGTACTGGACGGCCTATTTGGCTGATACAAGACCGTGCAGATTATCAGTTTGTGGCTTCTCGGTAATTTGTTTGCGTGTAAGCGCACCCAAAGGAAGGTGCTAAAAATGATTAGCCAAGGATTGGATTTTATAAATCAAAAGTCCTTATCTTCGAGGTGCCAATAGACTTTTCCCGTGAATCGACGGTGGAAGCAGCTTGGCTCTACCATATACCTGGTCGGTGATTGGCAATTGCCGGGAATCGTTGGGCGCTAGTGCACTGATTTTATGAGAACATACTTCATTATTCGTTTGCGCCGCTTACTAAGCACGGTACTGCTGGTGGCTCCAATACTGGGTCATGGGCAGACGCGCCCGGCCGCCGCAGGAGCCGTTCCGAGCAGAGCCGCAGCTACCTCTGGTAAGGCAGCCGTTGTTGCCACTGGAACGGCTGTGCTGAGCGGCCGCGTGAGCGGCCCAACCACGGACTCTGTGGCTGTGTCGGTGCGTGAAAACCCGCTGGACCCTAAGGAAAAACTGTTCCGGGTACCCCTCAACGACAAAGGCGAGTTTAAATTGTTGGTGTCCGTGGTTGGCCCAACCAAGGCCGACCTGGTGTACGGCGACGATGTAGCTCCGCTCTTTCTGGACCCCGGCACCGACATCGATGTGCGCTTTAAGGGCAGCGATATGTCGGGTACGCTCAAGTTCAAGCCCAACGATGTGCCCTCGGGCTTTGCTACCAAACTCCGTAACCGCGCCAACCTGACTGACGAGCAGCGCCACCGCCAGCAAGCCGCCAATGCCAACAACTACCTGGTAGAGGCCGATGCCCAGTTTGTGGAAAACGATGGTTTTCAGGTATTGCCCGATAATATTCAGCTCTACGAGGCCCCGTTCCTGTCTTTTCTGGAGTATCGCCGCAAGCACCAATTCGAGTTTCTGGAAGACCACGCGGCAAGGCAGTCGTTCACGCAGGATTTCTACAACTACGCCCACGCCGAAGTAGTGTACGCTTACGCCAACGATAAGCTGACCTACCAGGACCTCCGCGAGCAGGTGGTGAATACTGAAGGCCGCCTGAAAATGGCTCCAGACTACTACAATTTTCTGCGTGAGCCCGGCCTGCTCAACGAGCCCACGGCCGTGCAGAGTGAGCTTTATCACGAATTTTTAATCAACTATATCCACTTTGCCGTGGCCCAGGACAAGCACCAGCGTTCGGACCCCGACTTCTATCCCGCTTCGTACGCCCTGGCCAGCAAGAAGCTCAACGGCTCCATTCGGACCATTATTCTGGGCCGCGTGCTGCAGGAGGCCTTCCGGTTTGGGCACGTGAAGCAGTCGGCGGCTATGCTGACCGATTTCCGCAATTACGACCCCAAAAACCAGTATTATCCTACCCTACAAACCGACTTTAACCGGCACAAAAGCTTCGCTATCGGCGCGCCCGCGCCGGATTTCAAGCTGGCTTCGGCCACCGGCGATACCGTGCACCTGCACGATTTCGTGGGCAAGCTGGTGTACATCAACTTCTGGAAAACTACCAACGGCCTCTGCCTGCGCGACCTGGCTTATGCCCAGGAGTTGATGCGCAAGTTTGAAGGCAAGAACATCACCTTCGTCAACATTGCGCTTGACGAGAACGAGCAGGCCTGGCGCTCGCTCGTAACCATCAAAAAGCTGCCCGGCGTACAGGTGCGCGCGTCTGGTGGCGGGCTGCGCTCTGCAATAGCCAAGGAATACGCCTTGCAGGAAGTGCCCACGTATTTTCTGGTGGGTGAAGACGGTACCTTTCTCAATACCAAGCCCAAGCGCCTGAGCAGCCGCGCCGCTGTTGACGAAATCAACCAGTCGTTTGGCAAGGCCAGCACGTACACCAGCGCCATCGAATTCGCGCCCACCAAAAAATAGGCAACAGCCAATCGTTTGTCATCCTGAGCGGAGCGAAGGACCTTATCACGTCAGAAAGCTTGTTAGAACAACTCTAACGCCAGCTGTTCCTTCGTCATAAGGTCCTTCGCGGCGTTCAGGATGACGTATTTTTAGTTCTTTGCTGCTCGTTTTGCCCATGTCTGTGTTCACCGATAGCCTCAATATCCTCGCCAAAGCCACGCCGTTGCGGCTCTGGAACGCGGGGCAGATAATAGGCTCTTACATCCTGAGCAAGCTCACCGGCAAGGCCCGGCACTGGGGCATGCCGCTGGCCCTCAGCTTTGAGCCCACTACCAGCTGCAACTTGCGCTGCCCGGAGTGCCCCAGCGGCCTGCGCTCGTTTACGCGGCCCACGGGCATGCTGCCCGCCGATTTGTTCAGGAAGACGATTGACGAAGTGGCCAGTCGGCTGTGGTACCTCATTTTCTACTTCCAGGGCGAGCCGTATTTGCACCCGCAGTTTCTGGAGTTGGTAAAGTACGCGGCCGACAAGGGCATATACACTGCCACCAGCACCAACGCCCATTACCTGGGCGACGACAATGCCCGCCGCACCGTGGAAAGCGGCCTCGACCGCCTCATTATCTCCCTCGATGGCACCACGCAGGACGTGTACCAGCAGTACCGCGTGGGGGGCAAGCTGGAGAAAGTCCTCGAAGGTACCCGCAATGTGGTGAAGTGGCGCAAAGAGCTGAAGTCCAGCACGCCGCGCATTATTTTCCAATTCCTGGTGGTGCGGCCCAATGAACACCAGATTGACGATGCCAGGCAACTGGCCGTAGCGTTGGGCGTGGACGATGTGTGGTTCAAAACCGCGCAGATTTACGACCACGCGCAGGGCTCCCCGCTCATCCCGACCATCGACTACTACTCGCGCTACCAGAACAACACCGACGGCACCTGGAGCCTGAAAAACAAGCTGGTGGACCACTGCTGGAAAATGTGGCACTCCTGCGTCATCACCTGGGATGGCCTGGTGGTGCCCTGCTGCTTCGATAAAGATGCCGAATACCGCCAGGGTGACCTCAAAACCGAGACATTCGCCCAACTCTGGCGCGGCCCCAAGTACCAGAATTTCCGCAACAGCCTGCTCAAAGGCCGCGACCAGATTGAGATGTGCCGCAACTGCTCGGAGGGTACGAAGGTGTGGGGATAGTCGATACTGATAAATTTGAATTATAAATTACAGCTGAAGCAGTTAGCCAGAATCTATAATTTAAATTGAAGCTGTTTAAGTAGTCACGCAAAAGTAACGGTGTACTTTTGGCCGACCTCCATTAAGACGTGTTCGATGCGT